>JAJEEV010000020.1 GCA_022820805.1 Acidimicrobiia bacterium | reverse complement strand
AGATCGCCGGCCGAGAATCTCGGGTGTGTTCCAGGTCGCATACCCACAGAACTCGACCCAAGATCGCCGGCCGAGAATCTCGGGTGTGTTCCAGGTCGCATACCCACAGAACTCGACCCAAGATCGCCGGCCGAGAATCTCGGGTGTGTTCCAGGTCGCATACCCACAGAACTCGACCCAAGATCGCCGTCTAGAGTCGCGACTGCCATGCTGCGCTGCTCGGAAGCAGACGAGGCGCCGCGTGCCGGGAGTGCGCCGTTCTCGCCGCTGCGCATACGGATCTTGCGGCTCGCCGCCATGGGGCTGGCCCGGGTCATCGACGGTGCAGCCTGGGTCGGGGCGCGGCTCCCTTCGTGGCTGGCGCACGGGCTGGCGGTGGTGGGCGGGAACATCCAGTGGGCCCTGCGGCCCAAGCGGCGCCGAGACCTGGCTGCCAACCTGTGCCACGCCGTCGGGGCGCCTCCCGCCGATCCCGCCGTGAAGCGGACGGTGCGCCGGGTGATGATCAACGAGTCCCACGCAGCCGCCGACCTGCTCTGGGCCATCGGGCGGCCCAGGGAGTTCCTGGACACGGTCGTCTACGAGAACTGGCACTACGTCGACGCGGCAGCCGGCGAGGGCCGGGGCCTGATCCTCGCCGGCACCCACCTGGGCGGGTGGGAGGTGGCCACCGCCATCCCGGGCGAGAAGGTTCCGGTGCCCACCAACGTGATCGTGGCCGACAACTGGATCGCCTGGGCCATCGAGCACGTGCGGTCCTCGGTGGGGCTGAGGATCATGTACCGGCAGGCGGCCGCCCTGCGCAGCGTGCGGCGGCTCCAGGCCGGTGAGGCGGTGCTGCTGCTGGGCGACAACAGCGAGTTCGCCGGACACACCCACCGGGTGCGCTTCCTCGACAGCGAGATGCAGATGGCCGCAGGCGTGGGCGCCCTGGCTCGCCTGGCCGGCTCGCCCATCATCTCGTTCACGATCCTGCCGATCGGCCCTCGCCGGTGGCGGGCCACGATGGACCCGCCCATCGAGCCGCCGGACCCGGAGGCGGGACGGGACGGCGAGCAGGCGGTTCTCCAGCAGCTGGCCGATCGCTGGTCGGAGGCGATCAGATCCAACCCCGAGCACTGGGCGATGGCCGCTCCCCTCGACTGGGTCGACCCGAGCACGGAGCACGAGTCCCGCAGGGGGCAGCCGGGATGAAGGTCCTCAGGGAGTTCGTAATCGGCGCCGCGTGCCTGAGCGGCTACTACCTGGTGCGCCGGCTGGTCTGGAACGAGCACGGCCGGCGCCGGGCCGACCGCAACGCCCACCGGGTGGTGGCTGCCGAGGAGAGGCTCGGGCTGCGCATCGAGCCCGCCGTCCAGCAAGCCGCGCTGCGCCATCGCCGCCTGGTCGACATGCTCAATCTGGGGTACGCGGTGGGCAACCTCACCCTCAGCGCCGGTTGGCTCATCGTGCTCCATCGCCGGGGCAGTCCCGCCTTCGCCCGAGAGCGTCGAGCGGCGGTTGCGGCCTACACGGGTGCCCTCCCGGTGTTCCTGGCTTTCCCCACCGCACCGCCCCGCAGCCGCGACGACCAGGTGGACACCCTGCTCGACCGGGGAATCGACCTGGACAACCGGTGGCTGGTGCGGTTGTACAACCCGATCGCGGCCATGCCCAGCCACCATGTGGCCTTCGCGGTGGTGACCGGGCTGGGGATGGCCCGCTTCGGCCGCAACCCGCTGGTGCGGGCCTTCGGCGCCGTCTACCCGGCCGCGGTGTCGCTGGTGGTGGTGGCGACCGGCAACCATTACACCCTCGACGTGATCGCGGGAGCGGCCCTCGGGGGCGTGGCCCGCATCGTGACCCGGTGAGCGACCGCACCCCGGCGCACGGCGGCACCCCTTCCGACCCGCAGGAACGGCTGCCCGACGAGCCCATGACACCGGCTGCCGCCAACCGCCTGGAGGCCGTCCGGCAGCTGCGGCCCCTCCAGGTGATGCTGGCAGTCGGCGTTGCCGCCATCGTCACCGCCGTGCTGGTGCTGTCGATCGGGCGGCTGGCCGGGTTCACGAAGCTGGGCGACACCCTCAACGGTGCCTCGTGGGGCTGGCTCGGACTGTGCGCGGTCGGCCAGATCGGGGTGTTCGTCGGCTACGCGGGGGCTTTCAGGGCCTCCGTGGCCGGCGGCGGCGACCTGCTCACCGAGCCGGCCGGCAGCGGACCTGGCGGCACCGGACCCGGCGACACCGAGACCAGCACCGGCACCGCGAGCCCTCAAGGCCCGGCGGTGGGCGTCTGGTACTCGCTGAAGGTCGCGCTGGCCGGGTTCGGGCTCACCCAGCTCGTGGCCGCGGGGGGAGCGGCCGGGATGGCCTTCACGTTCTGGGTCCTGCGCAGGCTGGGGTTCTCCAAGAAGAACGCCATGGTGCAGCTCATCACCCTCAACACCGCGGTGTACTTCGTGTTCGGCGGGCTGGGATGGCTGGGCGCGCTGGTGGGGCTCGTCGACCCGGCCGTGCCCGCGGCCATGGCCGGGAGCTGGCTGGCCGGCTTCGCAGTGGTGGTCGCCCTGGCCCGATGGTTCACGCAGCCCCACCGGGCCGCTACCTTCGCCGCGGCCGAGGACGCCACCCGGACCCGCCGGGCTCTGGCCGTGGGCGTCACCGCCGCGGCCCGGGTGCGGACCTGCACCCACACCGCCGACGGGCGGCGCCTTATGGCCTGGTCGCTCCTGTACTGGGTGGGCGACCTGGTCAGCCTGTGGGCCGCGCTGCGGGCCTTCGGCGTGACCGTCTCGGTGGCGGCCATCGTGGTCGCCTATGTGATGGGCTACCTGGCCCAGTCGGTGCCGATACCCCTGATCGCCACCGGCGGGGTGGACGCGGCCACGACGTTCACCCTGGCTGCGGTGGGCGTGCCCATCGAGGTGGCCCTGCTCGGGGTGGTGGCCCACCGGGTGTTCGCCTTCTGGCTGCCGATGATCCCCGGACTGTGGTCGGCCACCGCGCTGGCCAGAGGCCGAGCGGATAGGCGGGCGACGCGGTCCACACGGCGCGAGGCCGTGGCCCGGGCGGCCCGTGAGCGCAGCGAACAAGAGCGGGAATGACACCACTTCGACGCGGCACGCTCTCGCCGAGTGACGAGTTGCCGGCTAACGGGCGAAAGGGTCGGTGGCGCCGGATCGGGCCGTCGGCGTGAAGGTGACCGGCATCGACACCACCCCGGTCATCAGCAGGTTGCCCGGGTAGGGCGTGAAGGTGTCGAGGTCGATCTGGTAGTCGCCGACACACCTCAGCACGTCGCCCAGCATGAGCTGTGACTCGATGCGGGCGATCGACGAGCCGATGCAGCGGTGGCCGCCCAGTCCGAAGGCGAGGTGCTTGTTGACGGCGCGGTCGATCCGGACCTCGCCGGCGCCGTCGAACACCGACGGATCGTGGTTGGCGGCCACCCAGCTGATGAACACCACGTCGCCCCGCCGGATCTGCCTGCCTCCCAGCTCCACATCCCGGGTAGCGGTGCGGGTGAGGGTCTCGCTGGGGCTGTAGAAGCGCAGGAACTCCTCCACCGCGGCACCGATCAGGCCGGGGTCCTCGATGAGGCGGCTCCGGTCGTCGTGATTGGTGCCGAGGTGGTGCAGGCCCCACGACACCAGCGAGGTCGTGGTGTCGAGACCGCCGGCCACCAGATTCCACATGATCCCGGTGATCTCGTCGTCGCTTAGCGCACGGCCGTCGATCACCGCGGACACCAGTGCGGTGGTGACGTCGTCGGCCGGGTTGTCCCTCCGGTAGGCGGCGAAGCCGGCCAGCTCGGCCCACATGTCGTCGCGGCGAGCCACCGCGCTGCGGAACCTCGGGTCGCCGGGCTCGTACGACGAGGTGGCATGGAAGAAGTCGGCATAGTGCTTCCAGTTGGAGGACTCCATGCCCATCAGCTCCAGCGTCAGGACCGCGGGGACCGGGGTGGCGTAGTCGAGCACCAGGTCGGCCACACCGGCCTCGACAATCTGGTCCAGGAACCAGGCCGAGACCGCCTCCATCCTCGGACGCTGGCGCTCGACCATCCGGGGCGTCATGTACGGGTTGAGCAGCCGGCGCAGATCGGCG
Organism: Acidimicrobiia bacterium; assembly: GCA_022820805.1. Taxonomy (GTDB): domain Bacteria; phylum Actinomycetota; class Acidimicrobiia; order Acidimicrobiales; family Aldehydirespiratoraceae; genus Aldehydirespirator. Next base: position 46,532 of record JAJEEV010000020.1, on the reverse strand, counting down.
TGCTCGGGGCCGTCGATCTCCGACACCCCCATGCGGGGCACGTACGGAGGCCGGGGAATGCCGCAGATGCCGTGGTAGGAGATCCCGTCGTCGGCGTCGGGCTCGTACTTGTGGGCGAACGTCTCGTTGTCGCGGGCCACCGCCGCCACCGACTCGTAGTCGGTGACCATCCAGAAGCCGCCGTAGCGCTGGTTGAACACCACCGGGCACCGCTCCCGGAGCTCGCCGTAGCGGTCGTGGCGGCGGGCGATGAAGTCGGGAGCCTGATGGTCCACATCGATGCTGCCGCCGCCCTCCACACCGGCAGCCTAAGTGACCGCGCGGATAGGCGAGAGCTGGTCGCGTCGCAGCGGTGTCATTCCCGCTCATGTTCGCTGCGCTCACGGGCCGCTCGGGCCACGGCCTCGCGCCGTATGCGCCGGATTCGTGCACCTATCCGCTCGGCCTCTGAGCGACCGCCTCCAGTAGGGTCCGGCGCATGACCCAGCAGCCTGCGATGTCGATCACCGAGGCCGACGCCATGCTCACCGGCCCCGGCGGCTTCTTCGAAATCGTCACCGAGACCGTCAACGGCGTCGAGATGGGCGTGGTGGCCAGCCCCCACAGCAGCCTGCGCGACCTGCTGGCCGCATCCATGAACCACGGCGGCGACGGCTCGACCCGCTACTACCTCTTCGACGACGGCCGCAGCGCCACCTTCGCCGAGAACATCTCGCACGCGGCCGCGGTGGCGGCCGGCCTCACCGAGCGCTACGGCATCGAGCCCGGCGACCGGGTCGGGCTGCTGGGCGCCAACCAGCCGGGATGGATCCAGGGATTCTGGGGGACCGTCAGCGCGGGGGCCATCGCCGTGGCCATGAACGGATGGTGGAAGGGCGACGAGATCCGCTACGGCCTCGATCTGACCGAGCCCGAGGTGCTGATCGCGGACCGTCGCCGCCTCGAACGCCTCGACGGCGACCCCGGCATCCCCGTCATCACGATGGACTCTGGCGACGCCGACCCCGGCGACGCGGACCCCGGCGGCGCCGACTCCGTAGACAGCCTGATCGACGCCTACCGCGGCCGGCCCCTGCCCGATGTCGAGATCGCGGTCGACGATCCGGCGGCCATCCTGTTCACATCGGGCACCACCGGCCGGCCCCGGGGCGCCGTCCAGACCCACCGCAACTTCTTCGCCTACCTCAACTGCGCCTACATGATCGGCGCCCGCCAGTTCGTGCGGTTCCCGGGCGAGTCGATGGACGTCGGCGGACCCACCCTGGCGTGCAGCCCGCTGTTCCACGTGTCGGGCCTGCACGCCTGCGCGGTGATGGCCGTCGGCGCCGGCTTCAACCACCTGTGGACCACCGGGCGCTACGACGCCGAGAAGATCCTGCGCCTCACCGAGGAGCACGGCATCGCCCGCTGGTCGGGGGTCACCACCCAGGTCTGGAGGCTGGTCGAGCACCCCCGCCTGCACGACTACGACGTGTCGTCGGTGATCAGCATCGGCGGCGGCGGCTCGATGTGGTCGCCCGAGCTGCAGGAGATCTGCCGCAGCGCCCTGCCCCATGCCCGCACCAGCGTGACCGTCGGCTACGGGCTGACCGAGAGCTCGGGCCTGGCCACCAGCGCAGCCGATGACGTGCTCAAGTCCCACCCCGACTCGGTCGGCTACCCGCTCCCCACCGTCGGTGTGCGCATCACCGACGACGGCGGCGCCGAGCTGCCCGAAGGGGCCGTCGGCAACATCTGCCTGTCCGGTCCGATGGTGACGCCCGGCTACTGGAACGACCCGGTCGCCACGGCCGACACCATCCGCGACGGCTGGCTGCGCACCGGCGACTACGGATACGTCCACCACGGGTTGCTGTTCCTGGTGAGCCGGCGCAGCGACCTGATCATCCGCGGCGGCGAGAACATCTACCCGACCGAGATCGAGCAGCGCCTGGACGCCCACCCGGCGGTGGCCGAGTCGGCGGTCGTGGGGGTCGAGCATCGCGAGCTCGGCCAGGAGGTTAAGGCCGTGGTGGTGGTCGCCGTCTCCGAGACTCCCGCCGAGGATCTGGTCGCCGAACTGCGGGCCTGGGTGGCCGCTACATTGGCCGATATCAAGGTGCCGGCGCACTGGGAGCTGCGGACCGAGCCACTGCCCCGAAACGCCACCGGCAAGATCCTCAAGCAGGTCGTGCAAGGAGACGCCGAGTACGACTTCATCGAGGAGTAGCGGCCAGCCGGACAGTCGAGTAGTAGTAGGTCGAACAGTAGGTCGAGGCAGCCCCGGGGCGGCGGAGGAGGAGCAGCGCCGATGGACATGGACGACATGATCCTCGTCAGCGTCGACGACCACCTCTGCGAGCCGCCCGACATGTTCGACGAGCACCTGCCGGCCAGGTGGCGCGACGAGGCCCCCAAGGTCCTCCACACCGACAACGGCGACGACGTGTGGACGTTCAACGGCTCGATCATCCCCAACATCGGGCTCAACGCCGTGGCCGGCCGGCCCAAGGAGGAGTACGGCATCGAGCCGACCAGCTTCGATGAGATCCGGCCCGGCTGCTACAACGTCGACGAGCGGGTCAAGGACATGAGCGCGGGCGGGGTGCTGGGCTCGATGTGCTTCCCGTCGTTCCCGGGGTTCGCGGGCCGGCTGTTCGCCAACCACCCCGACAAGGCGTTCGCCGCCGACCTGATCCGGGCCTACAACGACTGGCACATCGGCGACTGGTGTGGCGCCCACCCGGGACGGTTCATCCCGATGGCCCTGCCCATGATCTGGTCGGCGGAAGAGTGCGCGGCCGAGGTGCGCCGGGTGTCGAAGCTGGGCTGCCACTCGATGACCTTCACCGAGAACCCGGTGCCGCTGGGCCAGCCCAGCTTCCACGACACGTACTGGGACCCGCTGTGGGAGGCCCTGGTGGACTGCGACACGGTGCTGTCCATCCACCTCGGCTCCTCGGGGCAGATGGTGGTGAGCGCCCCCGACGCCCCCATGGACGTGATGATCCACATGCAGCCCATGAACACGTCGATCGCGGCCTCGGACCTGCTGTGGTCGACGGTGCCGAGGCGCTACCCGGGGCTCAAGATCGCGCTGTCGGAGGGAGGCTCGGGGTGGGTGCCCTACTTCATGGACCGGGCCGACAAGACCTACGACATGCACCACCTGTGGACCGGCCAGTCATTCGGCGACCTCAAGCCCAGCGACGTGTTCAGGCGCAACTTCCTGACCTGCTTCATCTCCGACCCGGTGGGGGTGGCCCTGCGCCACGAGATCGGCATCAACAACCTGTGCTGGGAGATGGACTACCCGCACTCCGACTCGAACTGGCCCGAGGCCCCCGAGGAGCTGGTGGAGGTGTTCGACGGCGTGCCCGATTCCGACATCGACCGGATCACCCACCTCAACGCCATGGACTGGTTCAGCTACGACCCGTTCTCGGTGCTGGACCGGTCCGGATGCACGGTGGGGGCGTTGCGGGCGTCGGTGGAGGGCCACGACGTGTCCATCCGGTCCCGCGACACCGGCCGCCACGGCGGCAAGAACACGTCGCTCCAGGACTTCGCGGTCAAGGCGGGCAGCTCCGCCACGGACTAGCGGCCGCTGATCGGGCCGCCCAGCACCGAAATTGATGCGGCAAACGCCCGTATAGGCACAAAACCGGCATCAATTTCGGGGGAGGCGAGGAGCGGCTAGCGGGCGGAGGCTGAGAGCAGGTCGTAGGCGTTGTCGCGCATCACCTTGCGGACCTCGTCGTCGCTGAAGCCGGCGATGTCGTCGACGTAGGAGGCCGGCTCGGCCAGGCCCTCGGCGTGGGGGTAGTCCGAGCCGAACAGCATCCGGTCGGCGCCGATGCAGTCCTTGATCAGCTCCATGTCGTCCTCGAAGTAGGGCGACACCCACACGTTCTCGACGAACGCCTCGACCGGATGGCGCTTGAACTCCCAGGGCATCTTGCCGTGGCAGATCCTCAGGTTGCGCAGCAGGTCCGGGACCCACATGGCGCCGTTCTCGATGGTGGCCAGCCGCAACCGGGGGAACCGGTCGAGCACGCCGTGGCAGATCAGGGCGGCGAACGTGTCGGAGATCGAGCGGTCCGAGAAGGCCACCAGCGGGAAGGCCATGTGCTTGAACGCCTCGAACTGGCCCCGGGACGGCTCCCACACCTTGCCGTACTGGACGGTGCCGTTGAGCCCGGCGTGCATGGCCAGCGGCACTCCGGCCTCCTCGAGCCGGGCCCAGATCGGGTCGTAGTCCGCCATGCCCGGGGACTGGTAGCCGCTGCCGGTGGGCACCGGGCCGGGGACGGTGCAGACGATGCGGGCGCCCGCCTCCAGCAGCCGCTCCAGCTCGGCGGTGGCCAGCTCGGGATCGGCGAAGGTCAGCATGGGCACCGCGAAGATGCGGCCGTCGCGGTCGAATCCCCAGTCCTCGTCGAGCCAGGTGTTGAAGGCGCTGAAGGCGGCGTGGAGGGCCTCGATGTCGCGCTTGAGGGCCTCCTGCATGCCCACGCCCTGGGTGGGGAACAGCAGCACCGACTCCAAGCCCTGGCGGTCCATCAGCTCGAGGCGGGCGGCCCGGTCACGGAACTCGGGGTGGTCGTCGAGGGGGTCGAGCTCGCCGAACATGGCCGCGATGTCCCGGCCCTCCAGGTTGCGGCCCCGGAAGTAGTCCTCGAGGCTGCCGGGCTTGGCGATGGGGTCGAAGGTCGGGTTGGGGATGAACTTGTTGACCTTGCCGGCCACCATGAAACGCTTCCGGCCGTCGATGTCGGCCCACTGCATGCAGCGCTTCTTCATGGACGGGTCGATGTGGCGGATGAAGGCGTCAGGCGCCTCGTAGTAGTGCTCGTCCGAATCAAACGCCCAAAACCCCAGCTCCTGTGCCACGTCCGGATAATACCTGCCACTCGGCTCTGTGATCCCTGCATTAACCACTACTGTCAGAATATTCCATGATCTTAGTTGTATTTCATATCGGCACCTGTTACGTTACCCGCCATGGATCCGACAGTTGCCTCCACCATCATCGGCGTGCTGCTGACAGGCGCTGTCGTCGCCGTCGTCGCCGGGTTCACCTGGCTGCGATCCGACCTAGACAAGTTGGACAAGAAGTTCGAGACCCGGTTGGAGCGGCTCGAAGCGAAGGTGGACGGCCTGATCCTCGGGCTCACCCGCAAGGGCCTTCTGGACTACCCGGACAGCTCGGGCGCGGACGACTGAGATGTCTACGGCAATTCCCGTCATCGTCATCGGGGTGCTGTGCCCGGCGTCATATGCCGCGCTGATCTACTCGTTGTCTCGGCTGCGGTCTGACCTGCATGCCGGATTCGACCGGATGGAGGCTCGCTTCGACAGGCTGGACGACAGCTTCAACGGGCTGGACGCCCGGCTGGACGCCCGCTTCGACAGGTTGGACGACAGCTTCGACAGGCTTGAAGCCAAGTTCGACGAGCTCGGCATGGTGCTCGCCCGTAGGGGGCTGCTGGATGCACCGGACAGCTCAGGGGTTGATGACTGACTCTCCATAGCGGTGTAGGGCTTCCACCGCTTGGGGCAACGAGTCGCTGGGCATACCGACCATGCACCAGGTGACGCCCAGGCCGGCCAAGTCGTCCAAGGCTGCGAGGTGGGCCTCGGGGTTGAAGTCGTCGTCGGCAGGGGCTCCACCGGAGAGGGTCGTGAAGGAGACGTCGATGGTGGCGGGATCGCGGTCGGCGGCCTCGGCCTGACGCCACAGGTCTTCGAGAAGGGCCCGCAGATCGTCAAACGTCTCCAGGGGAACCGTCCGGGCAGTGGACGCCAAGCCCCTGGGTGCCGGGAAGGGCACCCAGCCGTCGGCCTTCTCGACGACCCGGCGGCGGCTGAGGCGGCTGTTGCCGCCGATCCAGATCGGGATCGATCCCGACGGCTTGGGGTTGACGGTCTGGCCCCGGGCGGTGAAGTTCCGGCCCTCGTGCTGGAAGTCGTCGGTGGTCCACACGCCCCGCATCACCTCGATGGCCTCGTCGAAGAGGTCGTTGCGCTCGTCGAAGTCCACGCCCAGGGCCCGGTACTCGCCCTTGAGGTAGCCGGTGCCCACGGCCAGCACGAACCGCCCGCCCGAGAGCATGTCGACGGTGGTCACCGACTTCGCCACCAGCAGCGGGTTGCGGTAGGGCAGCACCACCACGTTGGGAATCAGCAGGATCCGCTCGGTGACCGCGGCACAGAAGGCCAGCGCCGCGAAGGGATCGAGCGCGTCGTGGCCCCCGGCGGTCAGCCAGCGGTGCGTCGGGGCGGGATGGTCGGTGAACCCGATGCCGTGGAAGCCGGCCTCCTCGGCCGTCCGGGCGAACTCGACGACGCCCCGCCGGGTGGCGAACTCGGCGCTGGCCCGGCCCGAAGCCAGCGGGTACGTCACCGAGAACTTCATCGCCGAACCCTCCTCGCCCGGAACTCGACCACCTCGGCGGGCACGAACATCACCGAGGCCCTCACCGGTCGGTGCCTTCCCGGAAGCGGCGGTAGCGGGACTCGGCGGCGCGGGCGTGCGAGGCGCGGGGCTCGAGCCGGTGCGAGACCCGGCCCCACCGCCGGGCCTCGGAGGTGTCGGCCTCCAGGCCGGCCGTGACCCGGCTGTGGTAGGCCGCGCCGAGGGCAGCGCTGCACGGCTCAGCGGCGACATCGACCGGAAGGCCCGTGGTGTCGGCCAGCGCCTGCATCCACGCCGCCGACTGGGTGCCGCCGCCGACCGCGACAATCCGGGCCGCGTCGAGTCCGGAGAGCTCGATGTGGTGGCGCACCACGAAGCCGGCCGCCTCGTAGGCGGCCATGAGCACATGGGCCGGCGTGTGGCCGACATGAAGGTCGAGCAGCTCGGCCCTGCGATCGGGATCATGCAGCGGCGTGCGCTCGCCCCTCGGATACGGCAGCCACACCGGCAGGTCGTCAGGCTTGAGGGCGAGCAGTTCGGCCGAGGGCGCATCGCCCATCAGGGCCCGCACGCGGTCGATGAACAGGCCGCCCGCATTGCTGGCCCCGCCCACGGCCATGAGACCGGCGCGAGCCGACGGGAACGTCCACAGCCCGTCGACCTCGACCCACTGGTCGGTGAGCACCCACGGCAGCAGGGTCGTGCCACACATCACCAGCACGTCGCCTGCGTCACCGCAAGGTGCCACCAGCTGCTCCCCCAGCACGTCGATGGTCCCGGCCGACACCAGGGCACCGTCGAGGTCGCCGATGGGGGCCGCGCCGGGGCTGATGGCGGGAAGCTGGTCGGAGCTCATGCCGATCTCGTCGAGGAACCCGGGTGCCCAGCTCTGCCCGTCGGACATCGGGGCCATTGCCATCGCGGTGGACGAGTCGATGGCATCCACGCCGCAAAGGGCGCGGTTGGCCACCGCCTGCGCCGGCCACAGCGCCTGCACCCCTTCGTGTCCCGCGAGCCAGCGGGCGAAGCCGGCGGCCTCCCCGCCGATGGACCCCTCACCAGCATCGGCGCTGGCGGCAGAGCCGGGACCGTCACCGGGTTCCGACCCGCCATCGGAGGTCGCGGCCCCGCCCGAGCGGGCCTCGGGCGTCCGGCCCCGGGCGTCGCCGTAGAGCACGCCACCGGTGACCGGCGCGCCGGCCGAGTCGACCCCGCACATGGAAGGCACCATGGCCGACACGGTGACCGCGGCCACCGGCCGGCCGGCCGCGCCGGCGCACATCTCCCCCCAGGCGGCCAGCACCCCGTCAATCCACGCCTCCTGGGGATCGTGCTCGAACCGGCCGGGATCGGGCGACGTCAACCGGTGAGGGATCCGGACGCGGGCCAGCACGCTGCCGTCATCGTCGGCCGCCACCGCCTTGACAGATGTCGTCCCGATGTCGATCCCTACCGTCACCGCATCCATCAGTGCCGACTTCCTCCCTGCCGGACGCTCCAGGCGCCGACCGGTTCAGTCTGCACGACCGATGCCGCGTCGCGCTGCCACACGTACACAAGTAGTCCAAACGAGTTCATAGCCGGTTTCAGCCCGTCACCGCGGGAGAGCCGGTAGCGTCGCCTCGTGAGCCGGACCCGGGTGTTGGTCACGGCGCCGCTCCGGGGCGACGCCCTCGACGAGTTGCGTGAGATCGCCGACGTGGTGTTCGAGCCCTGGATCGACCATGTCCCCATCAGGCTCTACCGATCCGCGGACTTCGCCGACAAGATCCGATCCGAGCGGGCCGACATCGTGGTGTGCGAGGCCGACTCCTGCAGGGGACCGGTGCTGGAGCTGCCGCTGATCGCCATCGGATGCACCCGGGCCCGGCCCGACAACGTCGACGTCGACGCGGCCACCGCCGCCGGGATCCCGGTGCTGAGAACCCCGGGACGCAACGCCGACGCCGTGGCCGAGATGACGGTGGCGCTGCTGATGGCGGTCAACCGGTTCGTGGTCACCGGCGACCGCGACGTGCGGGCCGGCACGATGTTCGGCAAGACCCTCCCCTACCAGCGCTACCGGGCCTGGCAGGTGGCGGGACAGACCGCGGGCCTGGTGGGGTACGGCGCGGTGGCCCGGGCCGCCAGATGGCGCCTCGAGGGTCTGGGCATGACCGTGATCGCCAGCGATCCCTACACCGACGACGCCACCCACAGCCTCGACGACCTGCTGAGCGTCGCCGACGTGGTCTCCATGCACGCCGCGGTCACACCCGAGACGGTCCGGATGATGGGCGCGGCGGAGTTCGCGGCCATGAAGCCGGGCGCCGTCTACCTCAACACCGCGAGGGCCTCGCTGCACGACACCGACGCGCTGGTGGCGGCCCTCGAGTCGGGGCACCTCGGCGGGGCCGGCCTCGACCACTTCGAGGGCGAGATCCTGCCCACCGACCATCCCCTCACCGCCATGGACAACGTGGTGCTCACGCCCCACATAGGCGGGGCCACCTACGATGTCGAGAGCAACCAGACCGCCCTTGTGGTAGCCGATATCAAGGCCATCCTGGCCGGTGAGCCGCCCCTGAACTGCGCCAACCCGGAGGTCCTCGAGTGAGCGATGTCGCTGCGGTCGATCCCGTCCACCAGGAGGTTGTGGACTCGGCCCGAGAGATGGAACAGGCCGGTCTCACCGTGGGAACGGCCGGAAACGTGTCGGGCCGGCGGGCTGACGGCGCCATCTGCATCACCCCGTCGTCGGTGCCCTACCCCGACGTCACCGCCGGGAACCTCGCGATTCTCAGCATCGACGGCGAGCATCTGGGCGGATCCGGCAAGCCGTCCACCGAGAAGGCCATGCACCTGGCCTGCTACCGGACTTTCGCAGAGGTCGGCGGGGTGGTCCACTGCCATGCGCCCCACGCCTCGATGTTCGCGGTGGCCCACCAGCCCATCCCGGCCAGCATCGAGGAAGTGATCATCTACGTCGGCGGCGATGTCCCCGTGGCCGGCTACGCCACCACCGGCACCCAGGACCTGGCCGACGAGGTCGTGCGCCATCTCGGCGACCGCGGGGCTGTGCTCATGGCCAACCACGGCCTGCTGTGCGTCGGCAAGTCGCCCTCCGACGCGCTGCACACCGCGCTGGTGGTGGAGCACACCGCCAAGATCATGTTCGGCGCGCACCTGCTGGGCGGCGTGCGGCCGCTGCCGGACAAGGCGGCCAAGGACTTCGCCGGCGTGTACGGCTACATCCGCAGCACCTGGTGACCGAAGGAGGCCAGCCGATGCAGCACATGCTCTACGAGACGGACGGACGGGTGGCGGTGGTCACCCTGAACCGGCCCGAGAAGGCCAACGCGGTGAGCGGGCTCACCCTCGACGAGATGGACGAGTGCTTCACCCGGGCCGCCGACGACCAGGACGTGAGGGTGATCGTGCTGCGCTCGGTGGGCAAGCACTTCTGCGCCGGCCACGACCTGTCCGGCTCCGACGAAGCCCTCGAGAAGGCGGCCGCCGGCGACAGCGGCCCGGCCCGGGGCAGCTTTGTGGACTGGAAGGAGCGGGGCCTCGAAGCCATCTACGAATGGGAGGCGGTCCACTACCTCGGCTACAGCCGCCGCTGGCGGGACATCCCCAAGCCCACCATCGCGGAGGTGCAGGGCCAGTGCATCGCCGGGGGGCTGATGCTCTGCTGGCCCTGCGATCTGATCATCGCCGCCGACAACGCGATGTTCTCGGATCCGGTCGCCCGGATGGGCATCGGCGGGGTGGAGTACCACGGCCACACGTGGGAGCTCGGACCCCGCAAGGCCAAGGAGATGCTGTTCACCGCCCGCCGGATCGGCGCGGCCGAGGCCGAGGCGGCCGGGATGGTCAACCGGGTGGTGCCCCTCGACGAGCTCCACTCCGAGACCATGGCGCTGGCCCACGAGATCGCCCAGATGCACCCGTTCGCGCTGGCCCAGGCCAAGCGGGCCGTCAACCAGACGATGGACATCCAGGGCTTCTACACGGCCCTGCAGTCGGTGTTCGACATCCACCAGACCGGCCACGGCAACGCCCTGTCGGTGGGCGGCTACCCGATCCTCACCGGCCTCACCGAGATGAAGAAGTCCCAGGAGTCCCAGGAGTAGGGGCGCGACCCCGGAGTCGATGACGGCCTAGCTCAGAGGCTCACCTAACGTAAGCCCGTGAACCTGTGGGAGCGGCCGGATGTGCACGCCCGGCGCTGGTTCCTGCTGGGGGTCCTGAGCCTGACCCTGGTGCTGGTGGTTATGTCGGTCTCGGGCCTCAACGTGGCCCTGGCCACCCTGCAACGCGATGTGGGGGTCACCGGCCCGCAACTCCAGTGGATCGTGAACACCTACGCCCTGGCCTTCGGCGGGCTGCTGATGACCGGCGGGGCCATCGGCGACCGCTACGGCCGCAAGGGCGCCCTGCTCGGCGGCCTGCTCGTGTTCGGGCTCGGCGCGCTCCTCGGAGGCCTGGCCGACTCGGCCGAGGTCATCCTGGTCGCCCGGGGAGCGATGGGGGTGGCGGCCGCCTTCGTGATGCCAGCCACCCTCTCGCTGCTGATCGAGATCTTCCCGCCTCCCGAACGGCCCACCGCCATCGCGATCTGGTCGGGTTTCGCCGGTGGCGGCGCCGCCATCGGGCCCGCCCTGACCGGCCTGTTCGTCACCGGATGGTGGATCGTGCCGTCGTGGGGATGGGAGGCCGGCTTCCTCTACAACGTGCCCGTCGTGGCGGTGGTGATGATCGTGATGGCGATCTGGCTGCCCCGCTCACGCGACGAGCGGCCCCGCCACCTCGACCCCGCCGGGGCAGGGCTCTCCATCGTGGCCATGACCGCGCTGATCTACGGCATCATCGAGGGACCCGAGCAGGGCTGGTCGTCGGCGCCGGTGCTGTCGGCCTTCGCGGTGGCGGTCGTGTTCGGCTTGGTCCTGTTGCGGTGGCAGCAGCGGGCCCGCCATCCGATGCTGCCCCTGGAGCTGTTCGCAGACGGACGCTTCAGTGTCGGCTCGGCTGTTGTGAGCATGACCTTCGTGGTGATGATCGGGTTCTGGTTCCTGATCGCGCTGTATGTCCAGTTCTCTCTGGACTACAGCGCGCTGGAGGCCGGCCTGGCCACCATGCCCGAGGCGCTGGCGTCGATGGTGGTGTCGCCTTTCACGGCCCGCTGGGCCGCGAGGTTTGGGTCGCGCCGGATCATGGCGCTCGGCTTCGCGGTGCTCGCCGCCACCTTCATGCCCCTGGCCATGGTCGACACCGAGACCAGCTACTGGTTCCTATTGGGGCCGCTGATCCTGGCCGGCGCAGGTCTGGCTCTGGCCATGACTCCGGCCACGAACGACATCATGGCCGCCACCCCCTATGAGAAGGCCGGCATCGGCTCGGCGGTGAACGACACCGCCCGGGAGCTCGGTGCTGCGCTGGGCATCGCCACGCTGGGCGCGCTGTCAACGTCGATCTACCGCCGCACCGTGGACATCAGCAGCCTTCCGCCGGAGGTGGCCGAACCGGCGGCCGAGTCGGCCGGGGCCGCCATCGAAGCCGCCTACAGCCTGTCGCGATCGGGGGTGCTCAGCGACGTCGAGGCCCAGGCGACCCTTGCGGAGACGTCACAAGCCTTCGCGACGTCGTTCGCGCAGACGATGGCGGTCTCGGGAGTGGTGTCGGCGGTGGTGGCCGTCGCCCTGCTAGTAGGCCACTACACCGAGTCCCGCTCCAGCCCCTCAGCCTGAAGTCACGCGCCGGGAGGGAGGTCGACCCCGGCCGTCGCGGCCGACTCGCGGGCCGCCGACTCGTAGATGGCCGCCGCCATCACCGACTGCTGCTCGGCCCGGCGCTGCCAGTAGACGTCGGCCCGGATGCCGTGCACCGTGGCGCTGTCCGGATCGGCCGCGGCGGCCATATCGATCAGGTGGCAGGCCACCGCCAGCTGCCCGGCGGCGGCCAGGGCTTCGGCTCGCCGGGCCAGCGCCAGCGAACCGCCGGCCAGCCCGGCCAGCTCCGAGGCCACCGCAGCCTGGCGGGCCGGCTTCAGGTTGCTGGGCGTGCCGTCGTACCAGCCGCCATAGAGCCGCCACACGTTGCGCACCACGAACTCGGGCTCGTCGTAGGTGGGGGCCAGGTACGGCCGCCGGATCCGCTCGCCGGCCAGGCGGGCCTCGGCCAGCACGTCGTCGAGGCCGGCCCCCCGGTTCATCAGGTCAAGGGTCAGCCCGGTCAGCTCCTCGAGCACGGCCGCCGTGTCGAGCAGCACGCGCCGGATCCGCTCGGATCCGCCGATCGGGAGCCCGTGTCCGGGCAGCAGCAGCTCGGGGCCGGCAGCCGCGATGTCGCGCAGCGCCGCGGCCCACTCCAGCGGGTAGCGCTGGGCCTTGGCCGGGTTGCCGGCGTTGGGGAAGTGCCACAGCATCAGGTCGCCGGTGACGGCCACACGCCGCTCGGGAATCCACGCCCACAGGTGGTCGTCGGTCTCGGCCCGCACATGGCGCAACTCGATCTCGAGGCCGCCGGCGTCGAGCTGCAGACGGTCGCTGAAGGTCACGTCCAGGTCGGGAACCTCGAATGCCCAGCCGCCGGCCAGGTCCCAGTTGGGGACCCGCCCGAACTGCCGCTGGTTGACGACCTGGTTGTAGCCGTCGGTCATCCGGTAGCGGGCCATCCGGGCCGGCAACGACTGGTGGCCCACCAGCCGGGGACGCGTCCCGACACCGGTCAGCCCGGCGATCAGCGCGCCGGCGCCCCCGGCGTGGTCACGGTGCCCGTGGGTGAGCACGACGTGGCTCACCGGCGTCCCGGTGCCGGCCCGGATGCGCTCGGCCACCCGCGGCCCGAGGTCGGGGACGCTGGAGTCGAACACGACGGCGGCCGAGTCGGTCTCCACCAGGTGCACGTGCGCGAACGACTCGATCATGGTGACGCCGTCCCGGAGCCGGTGGCTGGAGCCCAGCCCGTCGCTGGGCAGCCCCAGACCGAAGGGGCGGCCGTCGGGCTCGAACATCACGTTGCCGTCGATGGCCGCGGCCGCCCGGTCGAGAATGTCGCTGGTCATGGCCCCATAGTGGACCATCGCCCGCACCGCTGCGAGGCCGACCCCCGCGCCCGCCCGGTCAGGTCGGCGTCAGAAGCGGTCGGCGATCCGGATCGAGATGGTCGCGCCCACGACGCACAAGGTGGCCACAACCAGCCACATCAGCTGGTAGCCGGAGTGCTCGATGAGCCAGCCGGTGAGCAGCGGCCCGACGAACACTCCGACGTAGACGCCCATCTGGGTGACCCCGGTGGCTGCGCCGGCGGCCTGAGGGTTGGCCCGCACGACCCCGAAATTGGTGAAGACCGGCCAGATCCAGCCGGCACCGAAGGCCACCAGCATGGCTGCAATGTGGGTGCCCGGCGAGCGGACCGCCAGCAGCCCCATGCCCACCGAGCCCAGCAGCGCGCTGATGCCGCCCACCCGGAAGGGAGCCGCTCGCATCGTGTCGGAGATCCAGCCGCTGATGACCCTCAGCGTGATGCCGGTGGCCGCGCCGACACTCAGGAACAGCCCGGCCAGACCCTCGCCGAGCCCGGCGTCCACCCCGGAGCCGACGCCCCAGGCGTTGAGCGAGCCCGCGCTGAAGGCCAGGAACGCGCCCACCGCCGCACCCCAGAACAGGTCGCGTGACGACGACTCGGGAGTCGACGGTGCGGACCCGCGAGCAGGCGTCGCCGACATGACGGCGGAGCGCACGACCGCCAGGGAGACCAGGGTGAAGGCCGCGCTGGCCACGTAGGCCCAGCGCCAGCCCACGGTCAGCGCCAGCGACGGCACCGCGAACCCGGCCAGCAGGGTCGCCGTCGGCAGTCCCGACTGCTTGATCGACACCGCCAGGCCGAGTCTCGGCAGCTCGGCCTGACCCAGTGCCAGGTTGATGGAGGTCTGGTTGGCGGCGTTGCACAGGCCGGCCACCACCAGGAAGCCGACGATCGCCCAGAACGACTGGGCCGTCGCCGCCAGGGCCAGCTGCACCACGATGGACAGTCCCAGGGCCAGGGTCATCTGGTTGAGGGCCCCTATCCGCTGCGACAGCCGCCCCAGCAGGATCGATCCCACCATGGCCGCCCCGAAGAACGAGCTGAGCCCCCACCCGTAGACCGCCTCCGACACGTCCATCTCCGCGCTGACCTGCACCGACAGCGCTCCGATGAGAAAGCCGGGCAGCACCGTGGACACGGTGGCCATCACGGTGGCGTTGACGACCAGGTACGGGCGCGGCCGGGCAGACACGATGAGAGCCCGTCTGTGCCTAGTCCGAGGCGACGGGACGGATCATGCACTCCTGGCCGAAGGAGGCGACCAGCTCGCCGCCGGAGTAGGCGTGGCCGTGACCGAAGCCCCGGCCGCCGGCGAGCGTGGGCGAGTGCTGCGCCACGAGGCACCACTCGTCGATGCGGAACGGCCGGTGGAACCACATCGTGTGGCTCGTGACCGCGGTGTGGAGCCGCTCCCCGGCGTCGGCCTGGCTGATCCCCTCGACGGGCCGCAGCACGGTGCCGACCACCGTCAGGTCGGTGGCGTGGGCCAGCAGGGCCTGGTGGACGGTCGGATCGTCGGGCAGCCGGCGGTCGGAGACCCGGGTCCAGAAGGCGAAGTCGGCGGGACCCCGTTGCCTGGCGCGCAGATCGGTTCCGTCCACCACCCGGGTCTGGAACGGGATCATGTTCAGGTCGGCGTCGACAGCCTCGCCGGGCCGGCCCGCCTCCGGGGCGGGGTCCTGGTGCTCGAACTCCGGCGCAGTCCCCGGCTCGGGTACATGCATCGAGAGCAGCGCCACGAACACGGTCTTGTGCTGCTGGCTGGCCCGGATCCGGCGCACGGCGAAGGTCCGTCCGGTCTGGGTCAGTTCCACATCGAACTCCAGCGGCTCGGTCCGGCGGGCCTCACGCGGGAACAGGCAGCTCAGGGACTTGACGGTCTTGCCCTCGGTGGTGGCCGCGCCCAGCGCCACCGCCTGAGCGAGCAGCTGACCGCCGAAGACCCTGGGGTAGTCCATCTCCAGGCTCGGCGCGGTCCACACCCCCGGCCTCGACTCCCGCACCTCGAGGCAGTCGAGCAGCTGGTCGAGGGTGATCAGCGGCATCAGGAGCCCTCGGACCCGCGGGCCGCTCGGGTCTCGAGGGGCCGGAACAGCGGCACGTGCCACTCGCCGCTCTCCTCGAACAGGACCTCCATCCGCATGCCGATCTCCACGTCGTCGATCTCGCAGCCCACGATGTTGGTGCCGATGCGCACGGCCGGATCCTCGTCGAGCTCGACGAACGCGAACACGTACGGGGGCGTGAACCCCGGGATCCACTCCTTGCGGTTGACGGTGAACGTGGCGACGGTGCCGGTGCCGGCCACCGGCTCGGGCCCGATGCGGCGCGAGTGGCAGAACGGGCACGCCGGCCCGGGCGGATGGATCCAGCGCCGGCAGTCGCCGCAGCGCTGGATCCGCAGGCGGCCGTCGGCTCCGGAGCGCCAGTAGAAGTCGCTCTCGGGCGAGGCCAGCACGAAGCGGGGAGGGCTGGCCGCGCTCATGACGGTCCCCTGGTGAGCAGCAGGCAGCCGGTCTCGGGACCTCCGCCCGCGCCCACGGCGACGACCTCGCAGTCCTCCACACCGATGTTGGCCGTGCCCCGCAGCTGCATCACCGCCTCGTGCAGATGGCCGAAGCCGTGCAGCCGGCCCGCCGACAGCTGGCCGCCGGAGGTGTTGAGCGGAAGGGGTCCACCGGGCCCGATGTTGGCGCCGCCCTCCACGAAGGCGCCGCTCTCTCCCTTGCCACAGAAGCCCATGGCCTCGATCCAGGCCAGGGTCAGCCAGCTGAACCCGTCGTAGAGCTGGGCGGTGTCCACGTCGTCGACGGTCAGCTCGGTGCGCTCCCACATGGAGGCCGCGGTGTGGCGCATCATCATCGACGTGAGGTCGTCGAACTGGTCCCAAGACGGCCGGCCCCGGATGGCGGTGCCGATGGCGTTGACGCCGACCGCGCCGGCCGGGGCGTCGGGCGCGTAGTCGCGATGCGAGACCACCACCGCAGTCGAGCCGTCGCAGGGCACGTCGCAGTCGTAGAGGCACAGCGGGTCGCTGACCATGCGCACGGCCAGGTAGTCGTCGATGGTCATGGGCTCGGTGTAGATGGCCTTGGGGTTGGATGCCGCGTTGGCGCGCCCGTTGACCGCGATGGCGCCCAGCTGGGTGCGGGTGGTGCCGTAGTCGTGCATGTGGCGGCGGGCGTAGCAGGCCACCCAGCAGGCCGCCGAGGCCGCCCCGTAGGGGATCATGAACTGGAACGGGCCGGCCGACCCGGCCGAGCCGCCTCCACCGCCGCTGCCGGGGCGGAGGGGTCCGCCGCTGCCCTCGACCACGGTGCGGAACACCAGCACATGGCGGGCCATCCCGGTGGCCACCGCGAGGATGGCGTTGTGGACCGCGCCCAGCGGTCCGGCCGTCTCGACACCGGCGCTGCGCCAGTTGAGCGACAGCCGCAGCGCCTCGTGCAACTCGGCCCCCATGGCCCCGCCGAAGGATCCGCCGAAGCCGGGGTAGGTCGACACGCCGTCGATGTCGGCGGTGGTGAGCCCGGCGTCGGCGATGGCCCGCAGCGCGGCCTCGACGGTGAGGTCGATGCCGGTGCGGTAGAGCCGGCGGCCGATGTCGGACTGGGCCGCCCCGCTGATGACAGCCCTGCGCTCCTGAGGCTCCCCCATCAGTGGGCCGCCCCGGTGGTGAACAGACGGGACTCCAGTGCGGCCCCCGCACTCTCAGCGGGGCCCTGCCAGGTGATCAGCCCGTGCTCCAGGACCGCGGCCCGGTCGCACAGCTCCAGGGCGTGGCCGACCTGCTGCTCCACGATCAGCAGCGCGGTGCCGGCCTCACGGATCCGGCCCAAGGTTGCGAACACCTGGTCGACCACCAGTGGCGCCAGGCCCAGCGACAGCTCGTCCGCGATCAGCAGCCGGGGCGACTCCACCAGCACCCGGGCCAGCGACAGCATGCGCTGCTCGCCGCCCGACAATGTGCCCGCGATCTGCGTGCGGCGCTGACCCAGCCGGGGGAACAGCTCGTAGGCCCGGCGCAGGGCACCGGCCAACCCGGCCCGGCCGAAGGCCCGCTGGAACGACAGGGCCAGATTGTCCTCCACGCTGAGGGTGGCGAAGACGGAGCGTCCCTCGGGGGCGTGCACCACCCCGGTGCGCACGAACCGCCATGCCGCGGCCTCCGCCATGCCGGTTCCGTCCACCAGCACCGTCCCCGAACTAGGAGCCAGCAGGCCGCTGGCCACCCGGGCCAGAGTGGTCTTGCCGGCGCCGTTGGCCCCGATCAGGGCGACCGCCTCCCCCGGCTCCACCGTGAGCGACACGCCGAACAGTGCGCGGAACGGTCCGTAGCCGGCCTCAACGTCACGCAGCTCGAGGATGGGGGCCATCACGAGACCTCGAAGCTACCCAGGTAGGCCCGCCGGACCGCGGGATCGGCCAGCACGTCGCCGGTGGCTCCGCCGGCGATGAGTGCGCCCGAGTCGAGCACGTAGGCGCGCTCGGTGAAGTCGGCCACCAACGACACGTCGTGTTCCACCAGCAGCACCGCATACCCCTTGGAGTCCTGCACGGCCCGCAACGTCGCGGCCAGCGCCTGGGTCTCGTCGCGGTCGAGCCCCGAGGACGGCTCGTCGAGCAGCAGGATCTGCGGGCCGGTCATGAGGGCCCGCCCGACCTCCACCAGCCGGCTCTGCCCCAGGCTGAGCGACTCCACCGGCTTGGCGGCCAACTCCGCGATGCCCAGCAGCTCGAGCACCTCCTCGCTGGCCGCCACCTCCTCGGGACGCGGGCGGCCGAGACCGACCAGGTCCTTCCAGAAGGCACCGGTTCCGTTGCGAACGCGCTCAGCGATGAGCAGGTGCTCGCGCACCGTCGTGTCGGAGAACAGCTCCACCCGCTGGAAGGTGCGGCCCATCCCGGCCCGGGCCCGCCGGTGGACCGGCCATCCGCCCACATCCACACCGTTGAGCGTCACCCGTCCCGAGTCCGGCCGCAGGATCCCGAGCAGGCAGTTGAACAGCGTGGTCTTGCCCGCTCCGTTGGGCCCGATCAGGCCCACCCGTTCACCGGCCTGGACACTGACGCTCACATCGTCGAGGGCGAGGATACCCGAGAAGGCCACGCTGACGCCCGACGCATCCAGCAGCGCGGTCACGCCCTCGCCTCCTCGCGTGCTTCGTCGTTCCCGCTCTTGTTCGCTGCGCTCACGGGCCGCTCGGGCCACGGCCTCGCTGAGGGCCTCGCCAGCGTCATCACGACTCGCCGCCTACCGCTCGGCCTCTAGCCACTGGTTGATGCGGGCCGAGGCGCGGCGCTTGCCGTGCTCGACGAGGCCCTCGGGATGGCGGGCGAACTGGATGGCCATCAGGCCGAACAGGACCAGCCGCCAGCTTCCCGACATGGGGAACAGCCCGGGAAGGTGATCCTCGCCCCGCAGGATCCAGGCCAGCAGATCCCCCTTCAGTATCAGCGGCTCGAACAGGGCGAAGGCGGCCCCGGCCTGGATGGCGCCCTCAACCGTCCGGGCTCCCAGCGCCACCACGATCACCAGCCAGAACAGGGCGTTCACCGGACCGAAGTTGGTGCTGTAGTTGACGTTCTGCTGATGCATCGACAGCAGCGCCCCGCCGAGCCCCGCGATGGCCGCCGACATCGCGAACGCCACGATCCGGGCCCGGGCCGCCGAGATGCCGATCGAGGCCGCGGCCACCTCGCTTCCCCGCAGCGCGGTGAGGGTTCGGCCGACAGTCCCCTCCCGCAGCTGGATCACGACGATCGACACGATCACCAGCACCACCACGGCCAGCACCAGGAAGGCCCGGTCGCTGGCGAAGTCGACGGGGCCGACCAGCGGCCGCGGCACCCGGGTGCCGGTGAGCAGGGCCGTGGTCCCGCCGCCGACCCACGAGAACTTGACCATCACCGCGTCGAAGAAGAAGGCGAAGGCCAGGGTGGCGATGGCCAGCCACACCCCGCCCAGGCGCAGCACCGGCAACGACAGCACCGCGCCGACCGCGGCGGCCACGCCCGCGCCCAGCAGGGCGGCGGCCAGAACCGACAGGTTGAAGCGGTCCGCCATCTGGAAGATCGTGAACCCGCCGATCGCGGCGAAAGTCCCCTGGCACAGCGAGATCTGCCCGGCCATGCCGGTGATGACCGTCACCGAGAGATAGATCACCGACATGATCACCGCGGTGGTGACCAGATGCATCCAGAGCACCCCGGCCCGGAACCACACCACCGAGCCGACCACCGCGATGAACCCCACACCGAACAATCGTGTGAACAGGGTGAGCTTCGGGTGCCGTTCGAGCGCGGCCAGAGCGGGAGGCGGCGGATCGACCCCCGACAGCGGGTCGGACGCCTCCCGCTCGCGCCCGATGGCCCGCCACAGGACCAGGACCGCGAACAGCACCACGAACGGCAGCGACGGGGTGAGGTTCTCCTGGAAGGGCCGCAGCCAGGTGTGGTCGCCGGACCAGCGGGGCAGGAAGGTGTTGAACACGGCGATGAACCAGCCGAGCCCCAGGCCCCCGAGCAGCGCCCGCGGCAGGCTCACCAGCTTCCCGACCGCGGCGGCGGCCACCGCGATCACCACCAGCATGAAGAACTCGGTCGAGATGAGCGAGTTGAACCTGGGAGCGATCAGCACGCCGGCCAGGCCCGCGAAGGTGCTCGACAGGGCCCAGGCGACCGCCGAGACCCGGTCGGCGTTGATGCCGCTCAACCCGGTCATCCGGGGGCTCTCCACCACGGCCCGCATGGCCAGGCCGATCATCGTGAACCGGAACAGGGCGGCCAGCAGCAGGGTGGCGATGAGGGCCACGGCCATCATGGCCAGCTCGTCGCGGTTGAAGCGGTACACCCCGAAGGGGTCGTAGAACACGCCCGCGCCGTCGGGCATGATGCCGCTGATCTGGCGCCCGGCGACGGCCGTGAACCGGGCTGCCTGGTTGAACAGCTCGGGCAGGGCCACGCTCAACCCGATGGCGACGACCAGCTTGGACACCGCCGAGGCGGTGCGCAGGTGGCGGAAGATCAGCCGTTCCAGCACCAGGCCGATCAACGGAGCCAGCACGAAGGCCGACACCACCAGCGCGGCCCACTTGGGCCAGCCCCAGAGCGTGTGGGTCTTGAAGTACATGGCCGCGGAGATGTAGGCCTGCGCGCCGAAGGCCAGGTTGAACACGCCGGAGGTCTTGTAGGTCAGCACGAAGCCCAGTGCGATCAGGGCGTACACCGCTCCGGGCGGGGTGCCCTGGAGCAGGCCCCGGAACAGGTCCTCGAAGAAGCCGGCCGCCCCGCTCACCGTTCAGACCTTACGAGCCGGGTCTGGTCGGATCCGGGTGAGTGGCCGGAGTCAGCCCGCGAAGTCGGTGGGAGTCGGCTCGGACCACGCGTCGGTGTCGCCCGGCCAGCACATCCACGGCTCGGGAAGGAAGGTGGTGAACGCGCCCTGCTCGATCCGGACGTAGGCGACGCACTCCAGCGCGTAGGCGTGGTCGTAGACCCCGGGCAGCACGGCCGCGTGCTGCCGGCTCCAGTCGATGGGGTTGATCAGCCCGCCGGCGCCGTAGGTGATCCGGTTGAGCGAGTCGATGACGGCCTGCCGGCTGAAGGAGGGACCGGCCTCCAGCAGCCCGGTCACGAGCATGTCGGCGTTGACCCATCCGGCCATGGTCTGTTCGGCGACCGGACCGCCGTGGGCGGGCACCCACCGGTCATAGGCCTGGCGAAGCGGGCTGTCGCTGTCGTACTCGAACGGGACGAAGAGCACCAGCGCGTAGTCCCCGTCGAACAGCCCGCCCGCATCGGCCACGAAGTCGGCGTCGTAGGAGTTGGGGTGGAGCATGGTGACCTGGTCCCGCACCCCCTGCCGCTCCAGTTCCTTGGCCAGGGTGAGCATGCCGTTGATGTCCATGGACGTGGCGATGAAGTCCACGCCCGCCTCGATCATCTGGGTGACCTCGGGCCCGATGCCGTTGGGCAGGCCGAAGGCGAGGTTGTCGTTGACGTAGGCGACCTCGAGCCCGCCGAGGACATCGCCGTAGAGCCTGATCGAGGCGGCCGACGCCTGGGTGTTGACCTTCGACGTCTCCGACGTGCCGTATCCGAGCACCCCCACCCGGCTGGCACCGGCCTGCGCGGCCAGCCACGGCAGGCCCCGCTGGGTGCATCCGGCACAGCCGATGGCGATGTTCCCGTAGATGGCGTACCGGTTGACCGCCTCGGCGCCGTGGATGTTCCAGGTGAACGTCGGGATCCCGGCATCGTTCAGCGGGCCCCATCCCAGCGGGAGCAGCGTGGCCTGGAAGGCGGCCAGGCTGTTGTTGCCGTCGATCACCTCGAGCGAGCGCTGCTGATTGAAGCCGAGCTCGTCGTCGAGCAACTCGCCGATCACCAGCCGGCGCCCGTAGACGCCGCCCGCGTCGTTGACGTAGTCGAAGTACGCCTGGATCCCGGTGTGGAAACAGGGAAGGATGCAGTTGCCGAGCACGTTGTTCTTCTCGGTGCCGATGACGGCCACCCTGATCTCGTCGTCGGTGACGCCGGGCACCCCGTCGAGGGCCACGAAGTCGTTGCGATGGGGGTACGGGTCGACCGGCTCCTCCACGACAGGCTCGGTAGTAGTCGTCGTGGCGGGCTCATCGGCCTCGGGCTCGGCGGCCTCCCCGGTGGGCTCCTCCGTCTCGGCAGCGTCCGGCTCGGGGGTGCCCGTGGCGGCGTCCGGGTCGTCGGCAGCCTCGTCGGAGGGCGTTCCGGTCTCGGGGGTGTCCGGCTCGGGGGTGTCGGGCTCGGGAGCCTCCGCAGCGGTGTCCGGGTCGGAGGTGCCGGCCGCGGTCGTGGCCGGCGCGGCGGTGGTGGGCGCCGCGGTGTCGGGAGCGGGCGCGGCCCCGTCGCTGCTGGGACTGTTGCCGCAGGCCGCCGCGAGCATCACGAAGGCGCAGAGCAATGCGGTCCTGCTTCGGCTCAGGATCATCTCGCCCTCCCGAATCCTCGCCGTAGTAGTGCAGCCTACGCGATACCTGTCTGGACCGAGGGCTCGACCACCAGGTCCGACGGGCGGACGGGTGCTCTGGGCAGCTCCAGGCCGGTGGCGTTGCGCAACGCGTTGAGCACCGCCGGCGTCGACGACAGGTTGGGGGGTTCGCCGACGCCGTTGAGGCCGTAGGGGGAGTCGGGATGGGGGAACTCGAAGATCTTCATGGGCATGGGCGGGACGTCGAGCATGGTGGGGATCAGGTAGTCGGTGAAGGACGGGTTGCGGATCCGGCCTCCGGTTATCTGCAGCTCCTCCATCACGGCCAGCCCCAAGCCCTGGACGGTGCCGCCCTCGATCTGTCCCTCGACGCCGGCTGGGTTCATGGCCTTGCCGACGTCCTGGGCAGTGGCCATCTCGACCACCCTGACCAGGCCCAGCTCGATGTCCACGTCCACGACGGCCCGGTGTGCGGCGTAGGCGAAGGCGATGTGGGCGTTGCCCTGGCCCCGTTCGGGGTCGACCGGCTCGGTGGGGCGGTGGCGGTAGGTGAACGGGTGCGACACCGACTCGGGGCCGAGCACGTCGGCCACCGAGACCAACCGCTGACCGTCCTGGTCGCGGATCTCGCGACCGTCGAGGACCAGTCCGGCGGCGGGCCGGCCGAGGTAGGCCGCGGCCCGGGCCAGGATCTCGTCGCGCACCAGGCCGCAGGCGCCGGCCACCGCTCCGGCGGTCATCCAGCTCTGGCGCGACGCGGAGGAGGCGCCTGATTCCTCGATGTCGGTGTCCTTGTCCCGCAACTCCACAGTGCGTACGCCGAGCTCGCTGCGAGCGATCTGGGCCTCCAGGGTCACGACCCCCTGGCCGAGCTCGGGACCGGCGCAGTAGACCTCGGCGACCGGCTCGCCGTCGCGGATCCACACCGTGACCCGGGCGGTGCAGGTGTCGTCCATCCCGCCCGAGAAGCCGATCGCCTTCATTCCCAGCGCATAGCCCACTCCCCGCCGGATGCCCTCACCCCGGGTGACGTTGCCGACCCCGCCCGGCCGGGCCCGCATGTCGGCAGCCTCGTGATCGGCGTCCGGCGGCAGCGGCAGGTCGCGCAGGTAGGCCAGGATCTCCTGCACCGGGGCGGGGCCGTCGACGGGCTGGCCGGTGGGCAGCAGGTCGCCCTCGCTGATGGCGTTGCGCATGCGCAACTCCAACGGGTGCATGTCGAGTGCCGCGGCCAGCCGGTCCATGGCCGACTCGATGGCGTAGCAGGACTGCACCGCGCCGAAGCCCCGCATGGCCCCGCAGGGAGGGTTGTTGGTGTAGGTGGCGAACCCGTCGATCTCGACGTTGGCCACGTCGTAGGCCCCGGCCGCGAAGTAGCAGCCGTTGGCGATCACCACCTGCGAGGTGGACGTGTAGGCGCCGCCGTCGAGCACCAGCCGCACCTTGCTGAACACCAGCCGGCCGTCGCGGCTCGCCCCGAGCTCGATGTCGGCGATGGCCGGGTGGCGGTGCACATGGCCGAAGAAGGACTCCTCGCGGCTGTAGACCATCCGAACCGGCCGGGCGGTGCGCAGAGCCAGCATGCAGGCGTGGATGTGGACGTTGAGGTCCTCCTTGCCCCCGAAGGCGCCGCCGACGCCCGACAGCACCAGCCGCACCTTGTCGAGGGGCAGATCCAGGCAGTCGGCCACCTGCTGCTGGTCGAGGTGGAGGTTCTGGCACGACACGTAGAGCTCCACCCCGCCGTCGCCCAGCGGGACGGCCAGACCCGACTCCGGCCCCAGGAACGCGGGATCCTGGGTGCCGAGCTCGTAGCGGCCCTCGATGACGACGTCGGCGGCGGCCCGGGCCGCGCCCACGTCGCCGTGGCGGATCTTGATGTGGCGGGCGAGGCCCCCACCGAACAGACCCTCCACCTGACCGGTCAGCGACATCTCCGGATCGGTGTCGGGCACCAGTTCCTCGTAGTCCACCACGATCAGGTCGCACGCCCGCCGGGCGATCTCGGGATGGGTGGCCGCCACCACCGCCACCGGCTCGCCCTGGTAGCGGACCTCGTCGAAGGCCAGCACCGGCTGGTCGTACACCTTCATGCCGTAGGTCCTGGAACCGGGCACGTCCCGGTGGGTCAGCACGCACCTCACCCCGTCGAGCCCCTCGGCCTGCGAGGTGTCGATCCCCAGGATCCGGGCCCGGGGATGCGGGCTGCGCAGCGTGACGCCCCACAGCGAACCGTCGTGGTACTCGTCGGAGGAGTAGATGAACGAGCCGTCCACCTTGGGGAGCCCGTCGGGCCGGGCGGCCGACGCCCCCACGCCGTCCACCACCGACGGCGTCGCCGTCCGGGTCGGGGTCTCGGTGACCGTCATCGTCGGCCCCGTCACGGTCATGGCGCCGCTCCGGACCGCTCGGCGGCCAGGCTCACGGCGTCGAGGATCTTCTGGTAGCCGGTGCAGCGGCACAGATTGCCCGACAGCTCCTCTCGCACGGTCAGGTCGTCGGGATCGGGATGGCCGGCCAGCAGGCAGTGGGCCGCCACGACCATCCCCGGCGTGCAGAACCCGCACTGGACGGCCCCCGCATCGAGGAACGCCTGCTGCACCGGATGCACCCCACCGTCGGAGGCGAGGCCCTCCACGGTCACCACGGAACGGCCCTCCACCTGCACCGCCGCCACCAGGCACGAGCACACCAGCACCCCGTCTACGTACACCGAGCACGACCCGCACTCGCCCTGCTCGCAGGCGTTCTTGGTGCCCCGTAGCCCGACCCGCTCCCGCAGGAAGTCCAGCAGGCTCTCCAGCGCCCACACATGGTCGACGCTGTGGGCCACGCCGTTGACGGTGACGTTCACCTTCACGCGTCGGCCTCCAGGTCCGCGAGTGCCCAGTTGAGGCAGCGGCGGGCCAACACCGAGAGCGCGTGCCGCCGGTACTGGGCGCTGCCCCGCACATCGTCGATCGGGGAAGCGGCCTCCGCGACCAGGGCACCGAACTCACGGGCCACACGGTCGCCAACGGCCGGCGGGTCCTGTCGTCGAGGCCGTCCGACCGACGGGGCTTCGCCCCATTGTCGGTCGGCCGTTCCTCGCCGCCACCCGCCGGCCTTTTGGGTCGCGCTCGTTTGCCACCCGCCGGCCTCTTGGGTCGCGCTCGTTTGTCGGTCGGCCAGGACATCCTCGAGCATCTGCTCGGCGGCCCGAGCCCGCAAGGGGGTCGGACCGGCTGAGCCGATCCCGGTCCCGACGCGCCCTGCGGCCGCATCCAGGTTCAAGGCGAACGACACAGTGGCGATCACCATGGCGTTGCGCGGCCCGACCTTGGCGAACTGCTGCGGGCCGGTCGCAGCCGGCACTCGCACCGCCCTTATCAGCTCGTCGGGCTCGAGCGCGCTGCGCTTGGGTCCCACGAAGAAGTCGTCGATGTCGATGAGGCGCGGGCCCCGCACCGACTCGACCTCCACCTGCGCCCAGCACGCCAGCAGCGCGGGATGGGAGTCGCCGGCCGGCGAGGCCGTGGCCAGGTTGCCGGCCACGGTGCCGCGGTTGCGGATCTGGGGCGAACCGATCGTGCGGGCGGCCTGAGCCAGGGCGGGGCACGGGCCGCTCACCTCGTCGATGATCCTGGTGTAGGACATTCCCGCGCCGATGCGAACCGTCCGGCCGTCGTCGATCAGCTCCCAGGAGTCGATGTCCTCGACCGATGTCAGGTCCAGCAGCGTGGGCGGCCGGGCCCGGCCGAAGTTGACGTCGACCATGAGATCGGTGCCGCCGCAGATGGGGGACGCGTCCGGGTATTGCGAGCGCAGCAGCATCGCGCCCCGCCACGACGACGGCCGCAGCATCGGCCCTGACGCGAGCGAGGTCTCCACTGTTTCAGTCTTGCACGTCCCACCGGGCGAGCCGTTACGCTGGCGGGGCTTCCGCCCGCAGCAGAGATGATCAAGATGCCATGATGATCATCGACACGACTCTGCCCCGGCCACCCGACGCTGCCGCGTGCGACTGACCTACTCGCCTGCGGTCGAGGAGTTCAGGGCCGAGTTCTCGGCCTGGCTCGACGCCAACCTGCCCGACGAGGAGGCCACGACCGTCCGGCCCCGGTCCAGCGCCGACATCCCGGCCTGGTCCCGGGACTTCCAGCGACGCATGTTCGACGACGGCTGGCTGGTGCCCGGCTACCCGCCCGAGTTCGGCGGGCGCAACGCCGACCTGTACGAGCAGGCGGTGTTCTGGGAGGAGCTCGGGCGGCGGCGCATCACCCAGAGCTTCAACCCGCAGGGGCTGGGCATCGTCAGCGCCTCGATCATCACCTTCGGCACCGACGAGCAGAAGCACCGTTGGGCGGTGCCGATCATGCGGGCCACCAGGACGGCGGCGCTGGGCATGAGCGAGCCGGGCGCGGGCAGCGATCTGGCCGGGCTGTCCACCCGGGCCGTGCTGGACGGCGACCGCTTCATCGTCAACGGCCAGAAGGTGTGGACCTCGGGCGCCCACCACGCCGACGTGCTGCTCGCCTTCGTACGCACCGACCCCGACGCGCCGAAGCACAAGGGGATCTCCGCGCTGATCATCGAGACCGACACGCCAGGTCTGGTGCGCCGGCCGTTCCGCGACATCGCCCGCACAGAACCCGACTTCAACGAGGTGTTCTTCGACGACGTCGAGGTTCCCCGCGAGAACCTGGTCGGCGAGCTGAACGACGGCTGGCGGGTGTGCACCGGCTCGCTGGCCCACGAGCGCGAGATGCTCTGGATCCTGTGGTCCCAGGGCCTCGACAGGATGCTCGAGGACATGCTCG
Source organism: Acidimicrobiia bacterium (assembly GCA_022820805.1). Classification (GTDB taxonomy): domain Bacteria; phylum Actinomycetota; class Acidimicrobiia; order Acidimicrobiales; family Aldehydirespiratoraceae; genus Aldehydirespirator. The sequence continues at coordinate 19,300 of JAJEEV010000020.1, read as the reverse complement.
AGCAGCTCAACGACGGCGCGGGGGCGGGTGCGGCCGACGATCCGGTGGTGCTCGACGGGCTCGGAAGCTCGATCGTGGACTCGTGGGCCCTGCGCCTGCTGGGTCAGCGCCAGCTGGCCCGCAGCCAGCGGGGCCTGCATGTGGCCGACCAGTCGCTGCTGAAGCTGCTGGGCTCGGAGGCCCAGCAGAAGCTGGCCCTGCTGATGCTGGAGTCGTTGGGGCCGGCCGGGCTGGACCGCACCGTGCCCCCGGACGCGCAGCAGCCCTACGAGAGCGACCGGGCCGCGCTGTCGTGGGCCGACCGCTACTTCTTCACCTTCGCCGGCACCATCAGCGGCGGCACCAGCGAGATCCAGCGCAACATCATCGCCGAGCGGGTCCTCGGCCAACCCCGGGGCTGACTGCGATGCCACGCCGGCGACGGCCCACCACACAATCTCGGTGCAAGTTGCCGGGCCATACGACACGCAACACTCCCGAGATCGCCCGGGGCTGAGCGATGGAGTTCGAGTTCACCGAGGACCAGCTGGAGCTTCAGCGGGCGGTGCGCGAAGTGCTGGACGCGGAGGCGCCGCCCGAGCTGGCCCGGGCCGTCGCCGACGGCCGATCGGACGGCGACGGGCTCTGGGAGACGCTGGTGGGGCTGGAATGGCCGGCCATGGCCCTGCCCGAGGAGTCCGGGGGCCTGGACTTCGGCTGGGTGGAGCTGGCCATCGTGCTGGAGGAGTTGGGCCGCCACGCCGCGCCGGGGCCGTTCGTGGCCACCGTCACCCAGTTCGCGCCGCTGGTCGTCGAGGCGGCCGGCCCTAGGGGCGCAGCGGAGCTGTTGGCGGCCGTCGCCGCGGGCCACACCACCGGCACGGTCGCCGTCGACGAGGGCGCCGGGACCTGGGACCCTGCGAGCGTGCAGGCCACCGCCCGGCGCGACGGCGACGACCTGGTGCTGTCGGGCACGAAGCACTACGTGGTGGACGGGGCCGGCGCCGATGAGATCGCGGCCGTGGTCCGCCTCGACGGCGAGGTGCGGGTGGTGCTGGTCCCGGGCTCGTCGGTGCAGGCCGACGAGGTTGTGCCCATCGATCCCGCCGTCCGTCACTCCACCATCGCCCTCGACGGGGTGCGGGTGCCCGCAGACCGGCTTCTGGGCGACGGCGACGCCGCCCAGGCAGTCCGGCGGGCGCTGGAGGAGTCGGTGACGGCCGTGGCCGCGGTCACCGTGGGCGCCTGCCAGCGAATCTTCGACATCATCAACGAGCACGCCAGGCAGCGCATCCAGTTCGGCGTGCCCATCGGCTCGTTCCAGGCGGTCAAGCACAAGCTGGTCGACATGTACCGCGACATCGAGCGGGCCAGGGCGCTGGTGTACTACGCCGCGCTCACTCTGGCCGAGGACCACCCGGACCGGACGCCGGCCGCCTCGATGGCCAAGGCCGCCGCGGGCGAGGCCCAGCGCCGCTGCGTGCAGGACGGCCTCCAGCTGGCGGGCGGCATCGGCTACACCTGGGAGCACGACCTGCACCTGTTCCTGCGCCGGGCCAAGGTGGGCGAGCTCCACTTCGGCTCGGCCTCCCACCACCGCCGCAGGGTCGCCCGCCTAGCCCTCGCCGGTCAGGACGGGTCGTAGAGGACTGGGAGACTTGGGGGGCCTCGGAAGGCGTAGCCGCTGATCACCGGGTGCTCGGCGTCGGGGTCGAGGCGCAGGTTGGGAAGGCGGTCGAGCACGGCGTTGACCCCGACCTCCAGCTCCATGCGGGCCAGGTGCATCCCCAAGCACTGGTGCGGTCCCGTGCCGAAGGCCATGTGCTGGCGGGACTCCCGATCAAGGTCCCACTCAGCGGGCTCGTCCCAGCGGGCCTCGTCGTGCGACGCCGACCCGTTGATTATCGACACCGGCGACCCAGCCGGCACCGGACAGCCGCCGACCTCGGTGTCCGTGGTGGCCCGGCGGGCCACCATCGTCACCGACGTCTCCCAGCGCAGGGTCTCCTCCACCGCGGCCGGCACCAGCGAACGGTCGGCCCGCACCCGAGCCATCGCCCCGGGACGGTCCAGCAGGGCCAGCAGGCACGAACCGAAGGCCCGGTAGGTGGTCTCGGCCCCGGCCGGCAGGAGCAGCCGCAGGAACCCGTAGATCTTCTCGTCGGTGAGCCGGGCGCCGTCGACCTCGGCGTGCACCAGTTCCGACAGCAGGTCGCCGGTGGGCTCGGCCCTGCGGGCCTCCACCAGCGGCTCCAGGTAGTCGCGCATGGCCTGCGACGCAGCGCTGCCCTCCTCCGGGTACAGCGGCCCGTAGTTGATCCGGATCGACCATTCGTTGAACTGCTCGTGGTCGGCGGTGGGCACGCCCACGATCCCGCATATCACCTGCACGGGGAACCTGCTGGTCACCGAGGCCACCAGGTCGGCCCTGCCGGCTCCGGCGATGCCGTCGAGCAGGGCGTCGATCACGGGCACGATCAGCTCGGCCCGCCAGCGCTCCAGGGTCGAGCGGCGGAAGGCGTAGGCCACCAGGTTGCGGTAGCGGCGATGCTCGTCGCCGTCGAGGCCGAGCAGCAGCTCACCCATGTAGGGGCGCATGACCTCCGCGTTGATCGACGCCGAGAACGTGCGCCAGTCCCGCAGCACCTGATCGGCGTCGTCCCAGGACGTCAGCGTGAACCGGTGCAGCGCGGGCTCGTCGGTGAAGCTGATGCCCTCCTCGCGGATGACGGGACAGTGGCGGCGGGCGTGGTCCCACTGCTCGTAGGGCTGGGCGGAGTCCCACTCGTCATAGGGCGGCGCCGAGTAGTCCATCTCGGCGTCCATGCTCCCGGCGTCCATGCTCCCGGCCTGCCTCCCGGCGCCCATGCGGCGAGCTACAGGATCGCGCCGCTGGCCTTGAGCGCGGCTATCTCGTCCCAGTCGATGCCCAGCGACGCCAGCACCAGCTCGGTGTGCTCGCCCAGCTCCGGGGCCCGGTCCACCGCTACCGGGGTCTCGTCGAACTGGGCCGGGCTGGCCACCAGCTGCACCGGCTCGCCTGCGGCGTCCTCCATGGCCGGCAAGTACTCGTTGGCGGTCACCTGGGGGTCGTCGTAGAGCTCGACCAGGGTCTGGAACGGCGTCCACACCCCCTCGAAGTCGGCGAGGCGCTCCTTCCACTCGTCCAGGGTCCGCTCGGCGAATGCCTCGTCGATGATGTCGATGCACTCGGGCCCGTTCTGGGCGCGGGCCTCGGAGGTGCTGAACCGCTCGTCGGTCACCAGCACGGGCCGCTCCAGGCGAGCGGCGAAGTCCTCCCAGTAGCGGTCGCTCTGAAGCAGGATCAGGCTGATGTAGCGGTCATCCGCGGTGCGGAAGACGCCCACGCCCGGGTTGGGGGACCTGCGCCGGTCGCCCCGGGGCAGCGACGTGAGCCCGAACAGCTTGGCCGCCACCACCAGCGGCGATATCTGCCACAGCGCGGTGGACAGCAGTGACACGTCGATCACGCTGGCCTCGCCGCTGCGCTCCCGCTTGAGCAGGGCGGCGGCGATGGCGCCGGCCAGGGCCATGCCCCCCATCACGTCGCCGAACGCCGGCGAGGGCTGGCCCTGGGGCCAGCCGTTGGCATCAGAAGGGAACACCGCGGCCACCCCGCCCCGGGCCCAGAACGACGCACCGTCGAAGCCGCCCTTCTCGGCGTCGGGTCCGGCCGGACCCTGCCCGGTGCCCCGGGCGATGATGATCGACGGGTTGCGGGCCCGGATCGCGTCGTTGTCGATGCCGAGCCGGCGCCGCACCGGTTCCAGGTAGTTGGTGAGGAAGACGTCGGCCGTCTCGACCAGCTTGAGCAGGGCCTCACGGCCGTCGGGGTGGGCGATGTTGAGGGCCACCGACTGCTTGCCCCGGTTGGGCTGCTCCACCATGAAGTTGACCCCGCCGCCGGGGATCAGCCCCGAGGTGACCAGTCCCCGCTGTGGGTCGCCGCCGGCGGGGTTCTCGACCTTGATGACCTCGGCGCCCCAGTCCACCAGCACCGACCCACCCGAGGGCACGAACATCCACGTCGCGACTTCTATTATCCTGACGCCCTCCAGCGGCCCGGTCACGCCTTCCACCTCAGGCTCGCGCGGGCGGTCAGACCGCCAGCAGTTCCTTCAGGTTGCCGCCCATGATCTTGGCCGCGTCGGACGGCGAGAGCGACGAGGGCAGGTCGTCGTAGAAGCTGACCGGATTGCCGAGGCCCTCGGGGTGCGGGTAGTCGGAGCCGAACAGCAGGCGATCGGGGCTCATGATGTCGATCAGCCCCTCCAGGGCGTCCTCCCAGAACGGGTTGACGTAGACGTTGCGCCGGAACGCCTCCACCGGATGCTCCGGGAAGTCCCGGGGCATCTTCTTGTAGATGCTCTCGAACTTCTCCAGCAGAGGCGCCACCCAGGTGCCGCCGTTCTCGATGGTGGCGATGCGCAGGTCGGGGAACCGGGTGAAGGCCCCGTGGCACACCATCGCGGTCATCATGTCGCTGATGGCCCGGTTCTGCATCACCAGCAGCCGCAGCGGGTTGGGCTTGAACGGCAGGAACTCGGTCTTTCCCTCCCAGATCGACACCAGGTCGGCGTAGCCCGAGTCGGACGAGTGCATTCCCACCAGCACCCCGGCCTCCTGGACCCTGGCCCAGAACGGGTCGAACTCGGGCAGGCCCGGCGATCTCGGCCCCCGCAGGCCCCAGGCGGGCGCGGGGCGGATCAGGATGCAGCGGGCCCCCCGGTCCAGGCACCACTCCAGCTCCTCGATGGCCTTCTCCACGATGGGCAGCGTGATGATGGGGGTGGCGAAGATCCGGTCGTGGTAGTTGAAAGTCCACTCGTCGTGGATCCACTGGTTGAGGGAGTGGACCACGGTGTGGGTCAGATCTTGATCGTCGCGCATGCGCTCCTCTAGGAGGCTGGCCAGCGTCGGGAACATGAGCGAGCCCTGGATCCCGAGCTCGTCGAGGTGGGGCAGGCGGGCTCTGGCGTTGCGGGCCCATTCGGGGCAGCGGATCGGCTTGCCGAAGATCTCGCGCAGGCTCTTGCCGTCGGGGTTGCCGTGGCGGTAGTACTCCTCCTGGGCGCCGGGAGGGGCCACCACCTCGAAGGTGGGGTTGGGGATGTACTCGGAGATCTGTCCCTTTATGGCGATCTTGGTGCGACCGTCGACCTGCACGTAGCGGATGGCGCCCCGGTACTCGGGCGGCAGGTGACGGGTGAAGGCATCCTCCGTCTCGTACATGTGGTTGTCGGAGTCGAAGACTTCGAAGCCGAGATCGCGTGCCACGATAGTTCCCCTCCCTATCCGATCTGAGCGCTTCACTTTATCTCCGCCGGTCGGTTTGTCCCGGTCGGTTTGTCCCGGCCGGCGGGTCCTGTCGCCGAGCCAGACGACCGACACGGGCTTCGCCCCATTGCCGGTCGGTTTGTCCCGGCCGGCGGGTCCTGTCGCCGAGCCAGACGACCGACACGGGCTTCGCCCCATTGCCGGTCGGTTTGTCCCGGCCGGCGGGTCCTGTCGCCGAGCCAGATGACCGACACGGGCTTCGCCCTATTCGTCGGTCATCTGACTCGCCGCCACCCGCCGGCCTGGGGGGTGGCGCCCCGTTTTGTGGGAGGATGGCGCGGGTATGGAGATGCGTACTGAGGCTATGACGGGGGCTTCGGTGTGGCGGGCTGACGAGCTGGAGGGGTCTGACGAGTGGATCTACCGGTTCAGTGATGCTGACCTCGACGAACTCGAACGTGGTGTGGAGCTGGTCGGGGGCCGCGATGTGCATGGACTTGTGCCGGATGCGTTTCCGTTGCCGGGGCTGGAGGGGCGCATCAAGGAGTTCGTCGACGAGCTCGACACCGGGAGGGGTTTCGTGGTGCTGCGAGGGCTCCCCATTGGGCCGCGGTTCGACCGGGCCGCGGCGGCAGTGGTGTTCTGGGCGATCTGCTCTCGTGTTGGGCGGCTGGTGCCCACCACGCGTGACGGAGCCCTCCTCAACCACGTCTATGACCGCGGGCCCGGGCAGGACCCCAACGCTCGGGCCTACACCACCAACATCGGCGGTCACATCCACACCGACGGGGTCGAGATCGTCGGCCTCATGTGCCTCCGGCCCTCGACCGACGGCGGCGGTGTGAGCATCATCGCCAGCTCGATGACGATGTTCAACACGCTGCTCGAGGAGCACCCCGAGTGGCTGCCCATCCTCTTCAAGCGGATGGCCTGCGACTGGAAGATGGAGCAGCCGCCCGGCAGCCCGGGCTGGCACCCGCAGTCGCTGTACTGCTACGTCGACGGGTGGCTGTCGGCCACGCTCAAGACCGGCTTCCAGCGTTCGGCCCAGCGCTTCGATGGCGTCGACCCGCTCACCGACGACGAACTCGCCTGCTTCGAGTACCTCGAGTCCATCCCCGAACGGCCCGGCGTGACCCTGCACATGGATCTCGAGGCGGGCGACATCCAGCTGGTCAACAACTACGTCACCCTGCACTCCCGCACCGCCTACCAGGACGACCCGGCGAGACCGGACGAGAGGCGCCACATGCTGCGCTACTGGATCAGCCGCTCGGGCCTCAGCCCCCGCGTGGTGTCGCCCGACTACCAGTTCATGAGAGACGACTACTTCGGCTTCAGCCAACCCGTCCCTGTTCTGTGAGAGCCCGGAGGTTCCGGGAGCCGGGGTACGCGCCCACGGCCGACCGGTTCGTGCGCCACCTGGCCGAGCAGTGGGGCGACCGGGACCTGGTGGTCCTGGGCGAGCGTTGCCTCACCTACCGGGGCCTGGAGGCTCAGTCCCGCCGCCTGGGCCGGGCCCTTCTGGCCGCGGGCGTGGGACCGGGCAGCCGGGTGGCGCTGCTGGCCCCGAACGGACCCGAGTGGGTGGTCGGTTGGATGGCCGCGACCAGGATCGGGGCGGTGGTGGTGTTGCTGAACACGTTCCACCAGGCCCGCGAGCTGGGCTGGGCGCTGGCCCACTGCGAGGCCGATGCGCTGCTGACCGTCGACCGCTACTTGAACCACGACTACCTGGCCCGCCTGGAGCAGGCCGTGCCGGACCTCGCCGACCAGCAGCGGGACGCCATCTCGGTCGAGAGCCACCCGAGGTTGCGCGCGGTGTGGATGTGGGGGGCAACTTCGCCGGCGCCGGACTGGTGCGGAACCGTCGACGGTCTGCTGGCCCGGACGGGCGAGGTGTCCGACGAGCATTTCGACGGGGCGGCCGCCCGGGTGGAGCCCGAGGACCCGATAGTGGTCATCTACACGTCGGGCAGCACCTCGGAGCCCAAGGGCGTGGTCCACTCCCACTCGACGGTGATCGTCCATCCGTTCAACCTGCTCCAGTTCCGCGACCTGCGGACCGGCGACAGGCTCTACACGTCCATGCCGCTGTTCTGGGTAGGGGGCCTGTCCTACACGCTGGTGAGCGCCATGCACACGGGGGCCACCGTCGTGTTCGAGGAGCGATTCGAGCCGGGCAGCACGCTGGAGCTGATCGAGCGTCACCGGGTCACGCACGTGATCGGCTGGCCCCACATCGCCAAGGCGCTCGTCGAGCACCCGTCGTTCGCGGCGCGGGACCTCTCCTCGATCCGGGGCGGCAGCTTCGACGAGCTGCTCCCCGTGCACCTGCGGGTGAGCGATCCCCGCAGGAAGGCCACGTCGTTGGGCATGACCGAGTCGCACGGTCCCCACTCGATCGAGCCGCTGCACGTCGAGCTGCCAGCAGGCAAGGAGGAATCGTTCGGCCGCAGCGTTCCCGGCCTCGAGCGCCGCATAGTCGACCCCGACACCGGCGACGAGATGCCCGCCGGTCAACCCGGCGAGATCTGGATCCGGGGCTACTCGCTGATGCTGGGCCTGCTCGGCCGGGACCCGGCCGACGTCTTCGAACCGGGCGGCTGGTACCGCACCGGCGACAGCGGGATCCTCGACACCGACGGCCACCTGTACTTCCGGGGCCGGCTGGGCACGGTGATCAAGGCAGGGGGCACCAATGTGGCGCCCCGGGAGGTGGAGCTCGCGATCGAGTCGCAGCCCGACGTGATGCACGCGTTCGTGGTGGGCGTGCCCGCCGACGGCGGGCGGGGCGAGGCGGTGGCGGCCGCCGTGGTCACCAAGCCGGGGGTCGGCATCGACCCCGAGGACCTGCGGAGCCGCCTGCGAGCCGACATGGCGAGCTACAAGGTGCCCCGGCACGTGGCGGTGTTCGCCGAGCGCTCGGACCTGCCCTGGCTGGAGTCGGGCAAGGTCGACCTTCAGGGGTTGCGCCGCCTGCTCGCTGACCGCTTCGGGCCGTCGGCCGACTAGCGGGCCGACCAGGGTCTTCCCTTCCGGCCGGCGGGTCCTGTCGCCGAGCCGAGATGACCGACACGGGCTTCGCCCTACTCGTCGGTCATCTGACTCGGCGCCACCCGCCGGCCTCGCGGGTCGCGCTCGGCCCGTATGGGCCGCATTCGCTTCCCTACTCGCCGGGTCCGTTGACGTTCCGCCGGGGGTCGCGCCGGAAATCTCGGTGCGAGTTTTGCGGGTATACGACACGCTTCGCTCCCGAGATTCCGGGGGGCGCTGCTCCCTGGAATCTTGGTGCGAGTCTTGCGGGTATACGACACGTTTCGCTCCCGAGATTCGGGGGGCGGGGGGCCGCTGGCCCCTCCAGCGGTGTCAGTGGTAGGAGATGGCTTCTAGGAGGTTGATTCGGTTGGCTCGGCGGGCGGGGACTAGGGCGGCTAGGAGGCCGGCTACTGCGGCCACGATCAGGTAGATCACCATGGTGGGCCAGGGGATCGCGGCGGAGGAGACGATGTCGCCGGGAAGCGACCAGGCTGTGATGGAGCCGGTCACCACCCCGGCGACCACGCCGATCAGCCCGCCGAAGACGGCCACGATGCTCCCTTCCAGCAGGATGGCGGCACGGACCTGCCACCGGCCCATACCGACGGCTCGCAGCAGCCCGATCTCGCGGGTCCGCTCGAACACCGACAGGGCCATGGTGTTGGAGAAGCCCATCACCGCGATCAGCAGGGCCAGTATCAGGAACACGTTGATGACCGCCAGCAGCGCGTCGACCTGCGTGGCCCTGCTCTGGCGGTACTCGGCCTGGTCGCGCACCTCGACCTGGGGGTAGTCGGCCAGTCCCGCCCGCAGCGCAGCCCGAGCCTCGTCGGGACCGGTTCCAGCCGCGGTGACCGCGGTGATCAGGCTGACCTGGTCACCGACGACGTACCGGTCCCAGTCGCGGTGGTCGATGACCCACGATCCGGCCACCGACGCCTCGGAGTGGAGGGCCACCACCCGCAAGGTCGCCTCCTGGCGGCTCGAGAACTCCAGGCGGACCTGATCGCCCACGGCCAGGCCGAGCTCGTCGGCCGCGTCGACGTGCACCATCACGTCGCCCGGACCGGTGCCGACCAGGCTGCCGGAGACGACGTGAGGGTCCACATGGCCCGAGAACGAGGCCAGGCTGGCCGCGGTGAGCAGGTGCCGGCTGCCGTCGGGGCCGCGCACCCCGTCGATCCGGTACCGGAAGGCCTCCACCGACTCCAGCGCCGGGAGCCCGGTCAGAGCGGCCGCGGCCTGGTGGCTGAACACAAGCTGGCGGTCGTCGCAGGCGCCGGCGCACATCATCCAGTCGGCCTGCACCGAGTCCTCCAGCTGGCCGTTGAGGGTCTGCTTGAACGAGTTGCCGACCACGGTGACGAGCGACACCATGGCCAGCCCGATCATCAGCGCCGAGGCGGTGGTGGCGGTGCGGCGAGGGTTGCGGGCTGCGTTCAGCCGGGCCAGGCGCCCGTTCAGGGCGAAGAACCGGGCGGCCGGCCATCCCATCGCCCCCGACATCGGTCCGGCCACGGCCGGGCTGCAGATGTTGACGCCCAGCAGCATCCCGGCCGCGCCGAGGCCAAGCATCAGAATGAGCGTCGGGGTGGACGGCTCCGAGAGCAGGCCGGCCACCATCAGGACGAGACCGGTCCCGCCGACGACCGACCCCACGACGACCGTCCGGCGCCGGCTGTAGGGATCGATGTCAGCGTCGTCGGTCAGCGCCACCATCGGCGTCACCCGGCGGGCCCGCATGGCCGGCCAGAGCGACATGGCCAGGGTGACACCGATGCCGAGCACCAGCGCGGCGATGATCGGGGCACTGGTGATCGTCAGCTCGGCCCGGGGAATGCTGTCGTTGGCGGCGGCCATCACGGTCGCCAGCCCAGCGGCCACCAGGATCCCCAGACCGAATCCCACCACGGCGGCCACCGAGCCCATCACCAGAGCCTCGACCGCCACCGTCAGGGCGACCTGGCGCCGGTCGGCTCCCAGCACCCGCAGCAGGCCGAACTCCTTGATGCGCTGGCCCGCGATCAGGGTGAAGGTGTTGTACGTGATGAACGCCGAGATGAACACCACGATGACCGCGAACGCCAGCAGCGCGTTGCGGAGGACCTCCAGCAGCTCGCTGAACTCCTGATCGCGGGCGTCGACCTGCTCCTGGCGCGAGATGACGTCGATCGACGGACCCAGAGCGCTCTCGATGGACGCCGTGACCGTCTCCAGCGAGGCCCCCGGCGACAGCCGCACGTCGATCAGGTCATAGCCGCCGCCGTCGTGCAGCACCTGCCGAGCGGTCGGCATGTCCCAGGCCACCAGCTGGAACGGGGCCCGCAGGTCGGGCTCCATGAAGTAGAAGAGTCCGACCAGCTCGAAGGAGTGGGTGCCGGTCGGGGTGGCGATCCCGTAACGCTCGCCGAGTTGGAGTCCGGCGTCGACCGCGGTGTGGTGGTCGATGGCGAACTCGTCGCCTCCGGAGGGCCGGCGGCTGACCCCGTCGTCGAGCACGAAGATCCTGCCCAGCGACTCGTCCTCGGGCCAGCCCATCCCGGCCTGCTGGCCGCCGAGCCAGGGATCGAGAGCGTCGCCGTCGCCGTCGATCACCACGACGCTGAACTCCGACACCGCTCCGGCCGCCCTCTCCACGCCGTCGACGGCCTCAAGCCGGTCCTTCAACGAGGGGTCGAGCAGCGGCAGGTCCTCCCACTGGTCGACATCGCCGAGGCTCGACTGCGACCGGACCGAGAGGTCGACATGGTCGTAGAGCTGCCCGGCCAGGCTGTCCAGCGAGGTGCGGAGGCCGTCGGTGTTGATCAGCACGCCGACGGTCAGGGCCACGCCGGCCACGCCGGCGAGGCTGGTGAGCGCGAACCGGATCTTCGTGCCGGCGATGTTGCGGAGGCTGTAGCGCAGCAGAGTCATCGGCCCACTACTGGATCGTGGCGTATCGCAAGCTGTTCCCGACGCGGTCTCCCGCTCTTGTTCGCTGCGCTCACGGGCCGCTCGGGCCACGGCCTCGCAAGCTCGGCCTCGGGGAGGGGACAGTCACTCGTCCAGTTCTTCAAAGAGCTCGAGGACCTGGTCGATGGTGGCCCCCTCGGGCACGCCGCGGATGAACTGGCCCACTTGGAGGATCTTCATGTAGTCGAGGATCTGCTCGGCTGTGGGGTCGATCAGCTCGCCCCTGATGCTGCCGTCGGACAGGAACACGGTCCGATCGGCGTACGAGGCCGCCCTGGCGTCGTGGGTCACCATGACGACGGTCTGGCCCAGATCGTCTACCGCCTTGCGCATGAACCGCAGCACGTCGGTGCCCGAACGCGAGTCGAGGTTGCCGGTGGGCTCGTCGGCGAAGATGACCTCCGGCTTGCCGGCCAGCGCCCTCGACACCGCCACCCGCTGCTGCTGGCCGCCGGACAGCTCGCTGGGGCGGTGGTCCAACCGGTCCTCCAGGCCGACGGTGGCGATCACGCTGTCGACCCACTGCCGGTCGGGCGCCCGCCGGGCAAGCTCGAGGGGCAGGGTGATGTTCTCGATGGCGGTCAGGGTGGGCACCAGGTTGAAGGCCTGGAAGATGAACCCCACCCGGTCGCGGCGCAGCCGGGTCAGCTCCTTGTCCGTCAGGGTGCTCAGATCGGTGTCGCCGATGTAGGCCCGGCCCCCGGTGAGGTCGTCGAGGGCGGCCATGCACTGCACGAGCGTGGACTTGCCCGACCCCGACGGACCCATGATCGCGGTGAAGCGGCCCTGCTCGAAGGCGATGTTCACGCCGTCGAGGGCACGGACCTCGGTGTTGCCCGACCCGTAGACCTTGACCGCGTCCACCGCCCGGGCCGCGGCGCGGGCCTCGGAGGGCTGGGCGGCTGCGTCGCTCATTTTCTCGTCACCGCCGACAAGCTATCGCCGGGGACCCGTCAATAGGGGCGGACCAATAGGGCCGGGAACTATGGGTCCAGGCCTCAGCCCCTGGGCAGGCCGAGCAGGCGCTCGGCGATGATGTTGCGCTGGATCTCGTCGGTGCCGCCGGCGATGGAGGCCGCCTTCGACCACAGCCACTGGCGCTGCCAGGTGCCTGCGGCGAGGTCGCCGTCCGGCGCAGGCCACAAGGGGGCATCGTCGCCGAGCACGTCCAGCGCGGCGTCCGAGAGTTGGCGGGTCATGGACGAGTGCACCAGCTTGGTGATGCTGGAGTCGGGACCGGGTTCGACGCCCCGGCCCAGACGCGACAGGGTGCGATAGTTCCTGAGGCGCAGCAGCCCCAGCGCCACGTAGGCGTCGACGATCTGGTCGGCGGCCACCGGGTCGCCCAGCGCGGCCCGCGTCCGGGGGTCGGCGGCGAGCTCATCGAAGTAGACCTCGTGAGCGACCTGCTCCTTGAACGGGTAGGCCGTGCCCCGTTCGTGGGCCAGCGTGGTGCCGGCCACCGCCCATCCCTGGTGCAGCCTGCCCACCAGCTGGTCCTCGGGCACGAACACCTCGTCCAGCGCGACCTGGTTGAACTCGAACTCGCCGGTGATCTGGCGCAGCGGACGGATCTCCACGCCCGGCGCCTCCATGTCGATCACCATGCACGAGATGCCGCGGTGGCGGCTCTGCCCGGCGCCGGCGCCGGTGCGCACCAGCGCGATCCCCCACTTGGAGAACCCGGCGTAGGAGGTCCACACCTTCTCACCGGTGACCAGCCAGCCGCCGGCGGCCGGCTCGGCCCGGGTGTGCAGCGATGCCAGGTCCGACCCCGCGCCGGGCTCGCTGAACAGCTGGCACCAGATCTCGCCGGCGTCCAGGATCGGCGGCAGCCAGCGGGCCTGCTGCCCGGGCGTGCCGTGGGCCAGGAGGGTGGGCCCGGCCAGGTTGATGCCGACCCGGTTGACGGGCTGGGGTGCGCCGGCGCGGGCGTACTCCATGTTGTAGAGGGCCACCTCCACCGGGCTGGCCCCCCGACCCCCGACCGACCGGGGCCAGGCGATGGCCACCATGCGGGCCCCGGCCAGCTTGGCCTGCCACCGGCGGGCCCAGGCGATCGCCCCGTCGGGACTGAGCCCGGGTTCGGGCCGTTCAGCGTTGCGGGCCAGCCAGTCCCGCACCCGGAGCGCGAACGCCCGCTCGGCAGCCGACAGCGACAGGTCCATGCGTCGCGGACACTACCGCCGGCCGTGCCGCTCGACAGCGCCCGACCCCGGACCGGTAGCGTCAGGGTATGGACGAGACCGCGAAGGACCTGGATGCGGCCGCGACGACCGACGCGATCCAGTTGCTGATGGACAACACCGCGATCCGCCGGGTGCTGGCGGGATGCTGCCAGGCGCTCGACGACGGCCACTTCGAGGAGTGGAGCCTGCTGTACACGGCGGACTGCCGGTTCACGGTGATGGGACAGCAAACCGAGGGCCGGGCCGGGATGCGGGCCTTGATCGAGCCGTTCCAGACCGCCGAGCTCCGGGGCAAGCACATGATCAGCGAACCCCGCATCAACCTGCACGGCGACGAGGCCATCGCCACCACCGACTTCGCCTTCATTGCCAAGGACAACAAGGTCCTGCAGACCGGCCGCTACTACGACATCCTGAGTCGTGGCGACGACGGCTGGCAGGTGGCCAGCCGGGAGATCGTGTTCACCGGCGACGAACGCCACCATCCAGACGACTAGAGAGCGGGGCCGGCGCGGTGACGCTCGACGGGCTGCTGGCCGGGGCGCCGCCACGCGACGACCTGGTGGTGGACGGCCGCGGCCGGTACTCGTCGGCTGAGGTCGAGAGCCGGGTCCGGGCGGTCGCGGCTGCGCTCACGGCCCGGGAGGTGGCGCCGGGTGACCGGGTGGCGTTCCGGCTGCCCGTCGGTGTGGACGCGGTGGTCGCCTACCGGGCCTGCTGGCGCATCGGGGCGGTGGCGGTGGCGCTGCATCCCGCAGCGGGCTCGCACCAGCTGACTCAGGCGCTGGACCAGGCCCGGCCGGTCGTGACCATCGCGGCGCCCGACTTCCCGCCGGTCCCCGGCGTCGATCCGGTCGCGATGGACGACCTGACCGGGGCGGCCGGCGGCGCCGCACCCAGCCTGCCCGTCGAAGCTGCCGCCGGCGACGATGCGGCGGTGATGTTCACCTCCGGCTCGACCGGCACACCCCGGGGCGTGATCCACACCCACGGCAGCCTGGCCCACAAGGTCGTCCAGCTCACCGGGGCCCACGGCCTCGGCCGCGACGACTGCGCTCTGGTGCCGTCGCCGCTGGCCCACGTGGCCGGGCTGCTGCACGGTGTGCTGATCCCGGGCGCGTCGGGCATGAAGACCGTGCTCATGGCCCGCTGGGACCCAGAAGATGCGCTGGGGCTGATCGAGCGGGAGTCGGTCACCTACATGGTGGGGCCGCCGACGCTGTTCACGACCCTCATGGACTGCGAAGGCTTCGAGCCCTCCCGCACCGCCAAGCTGCGCATGATCTCCTGCGGCGGCGCCGGGGTCACGCCCGCGTTCTGCCGGCGGGCCGCCGCCGCCCTCGGCGCGGTGGTCAAGCGCGCCTACGGCTCCACGGAGGCTCCCACCATCACCACCTCGCGCTTCGACGACCCGACGGACCGGATGATCCTCACCGACGGACGGGCCTTCGGGGACGCCCGGCTCAGGGTCGACGCCTCGGGGGAGCTGTGGGTGACGGGGCCCGAGGTCGCCCGCGGGTATCTCGACCCGGCCGACACCGAGGCCGCCTTCGTCGAGGGATGGTTCCGGACCGGCGACCTGGCCAGCGTCGACGACGGCTGGGTGACGATCACCGGCCGGCTCGGCGACCGCATAATCCGCAGCGGCGAGAACATCTCCGCGGCTGAGGTGGAGCAGCACCTGGAGGCCCATCCCGCGGTGCTCCAGGCCGCCGCGGTGGCCGAGCCCGACGACCGCGTGGGCGAGCGGGTGGCCGCCTTCGTCGTGGCGCCCCGCGGGTTCGACCTGGCCGCCTGCCAGCAGTGGTTCGCCCAGCGGGGAGCGGCCCGCTTCATCACACCCGAGCGGGTCGAGGTGCTGGACGAGCTTCCGGTGCTCGCATCGGGCAAAGTAGACCGCATGAAGCTCGCCTCCCGGCTGCGCGACCGGTCGGGCCGCTCGGGCCGGGCCGGACCGTGACCGCGATCCCGGCGACGATGCCGGCCGCGGTCTACCGGCGCCCGGGCGAGATGGAGATCGCGGATGTGCCCCTGCCCGCCCTCGGCCCCCGCGACGCGCTGGTGGAGGTGGCCTACTGCGGGCTGTGCGGCACCGACCTGCACATGGTGCTCGACGGCTGGGGCACGCCCGACACCGTGTTCGGCCACGAGTGGTCGGGCCTGGTGGCCTCGGCCGGCATCGAGGCCCGCATCGACGCCGGCACCCCGGTGGTGGGACGGGGCTGGGTCGAGTGCGGCCGATGCCCGCGCTGCCGGGCGGGACAGCCCGGGCTGTGCGCTCAACGCCCCCTGGCGGGAGTGGACGACGAGCACTCGGGGGCCTTCGCCCGCTACCTGGCCGTCGACTACCGGAACCTCACGGCCGTCCCCGACGGGGTCGGCCTGCGGGAGGCGGCCTACGCGGAGCCTCTGGCGGTGGCCATGCACGCCGTCACCCGGGGCTCGTTCGTGCCGGGAGGCCGGGCGATGGTGTTCGGCTGCGGCCCGATCGGCGCCGCGGTGGTGGCCGTGCTGATCGCCCAGGGCGCCGATGTGACCGTGGTGGAGCCCCAGCCCCGGCGCCAGGAGCTGGCCCGGCGGCTCGGTGCCGCGGTCCGCGCCGCCGACGAACTGGAGACGCCGGGCCATCCCGGCCAGGTCGCCGCCGGCGCGGTCGGATGGGTGTTCGAGACCTCCGGGGCCCGCCAGGCCGCCCAGGCGGGCCTGACCCAGCTCGCGGCGGGCGGGACGATGGTGATCGTGGGCATCGGCATGGACTATCCGAGGCTCGACACCAGCCGGATGATCCTCAACGAGCTGGTGGTCACCGGCGCCTACGAGTACGACCCCGACGGCCTGGGTGCCGCGCTCGATCTGATCGCGTCGGGCGTCCTGCCGATGGGCGTGCTGCTCGAGCCGGATCCTGTCGGCCTCGACGGGATCCTCGACGTGATGGGCCGCCTGCGCTCCGGCGAGGTGGCCGGAAAGGTCCTGGTGAAACCATGACATCGGACGGCCTCAAGGGTCCGGGGCGCTTCAACCATGTGGCCATGAGCGTGCCCGCGGAGGTGCTCGACGAGACGGGCCGGGCCGACATCACCCGCTTCTACGGCGAGGTGTTCGGCTGGCAGGAGCACCCCACCATGACCGAGGACCGCAAGCGACTGGTGATGGGGGTTCACTCCTATGACCAGTTCGTGTTCGTCATCGCCGACGACAACCCCATGCAGGCACCCAGGGGCGACCATTTCGGGATGGCCGTCGACAGCCTCGAGGAGCTTCAGGAGGTGCTCCGCCGGGCCGAGGCGTTCGCGGCCCGCGACGGGCGGGTGGACATCATCGGCTACGCGGTGGAGGACTTCACCGTGTTGAAGCTGCACAGCTTCTACGTGCGCTACCTGCTGCCGCTGATGGTCGAGGTGCAGTACTTCGAGATGGTCGCCTGACCCGCCGGGGCCCTACCGCACCGGGACCAGGCCGCGGGTCGCGATCGCCCAGACCGCCGCCGCGGCCGCGCCGGCCAGCAGGTAGGGGCCGAGAGGCCGGCTGGCCCGCATCCCGTGGCGGATGATCACGACCACGGCCTCGGGCGTGGCCAGCGCGAACCCGGCCATCAGGCCCACCAGCGCGGCCTGCCAGCCCCACCACCCGCACAGCAGGCCGTTGAGCACACTCAGCCGAACGTCGCCGAAGCCCATCGACGGCGGATGGACGAAGTGGACCGCGGCCAGGACCGCGCCGCATAGAGCCGCGCCCAGGGCTGCCCCGATCAGGCCGGCCGGCTCGGCCTCGATCAGCGAGGCCGCCGCGTAGAGCGCCCAGACCGCTCCGGCGGTGGACCAGATCACCCGCGTCGGGAGCAGGCCGGTGCGAAGGTCGGTGACCGCCAGCCACACGCCCGCGACCAGCCACCCTGCGGCCGCGGCCGCCACGCATACCGCTGGGATGACCACGCGAGAACGCTAGGCCGCCAGCCTTGGCCGGGAACTCAGAGCACGGGTGGAGATTGCATTGACAGATTCGTCCGTAACAGAAGTAATCTCCACAGCAGCCATTGTATACGATCGTGTGGTGCCCACCCGGCCGGACGCGTCAGGCGTGTCCTGCCGGCCCGGCATCGCTCACATCGAGACCCATGACCAATCCTCCCCCCCAGCGAGAACGCGCGCCCGCGGCCGCGCGGACCCAGCGACGCCAGGTCGCGCTTCCCGGCGCCCAGCAGAAGCAGCGCCGGAGCGGCCTGCTCGTGTTGGGCCTCGTGCTGGTGTTCGGGGCCGGCTTCGGCTTCTGGTTCGTGCTCCAGAGCGTCGATCAGCGGGCCGAGTACCTGGCGGCGGCGCGCACCATCGAGCGCTGGGAGGTGGCCACCGCCGCCGACTTCACGGTGGTCGAGGCCAACGTGGGCGACGCGTCGGCGCTCACCGTCGCTGAGAGCGGCCGGGTGCTCGGCAAATGGGCGACCGGCCGGATACCGGCCGGCACGCTGGTCACCGAGGGCCTCTTCGAGACTCCGCCGCTGTCGGCGGAGTCCGAGGCGGACCGGGTGCTCATCCAGGTCAGGCTGCCGGCGGGGGAGGCGCCGTTCGGCACCCTCGGAACGGGAGACACGGTGGCGCTGCTCGGCCGGGAGTCGTCCGGCCCCGACGGCCAGCCCGGCAACCTGAGCCTGATCGGTGTGCTCCGGCTGGAGTTCGTCCAGGGAGACGACATCTTCTACGTGGTCACTCCCGACGAGGCCCTGGACATCAAGCGCAGCGTCGATCGCTTCAGCCAGTCGGCCGACCGCACGATCCTGAAACTGGGCCACAACCTTTCAGCTGACGAAATTGCCGACGCGTTGGCGAAGCAGGCCGCTAGCGTTCCGCCGGCTCTCACAGACGCAACAGCTGAAGTGGGTGAACTGGGATCTGGCGTTGTGCCCCTAGAGGATCAGTGATGACCGATTTCACGAACAGCGGTCGAGCGGCGGGCGGCTGCGAGTCGATCTCATGCTGACCGTCTACAGCACCCAGGGCTCGCCGGGCGCCTCGACCACCGCCATGCACCTGGCGGCCAGCTGGGCCTCCTCGGGCCGCGAGGTGCTGCTGATCGAGCTGGACCCCTCCGGCGGATCGTTGAGCCACAACCTCGGGATCCAGTTCACCCCCGGGTCGGCGTCGTTCGTGGCCTCGGGCCTTCCGGTGCGCGGCAACCACCTGGTCGATCACGCCCAGGACGTGCTGTTCGAGAACCTCCACGTGATGCCGGCACCGGCGAGCCCCTCGGGGGCCCGCGGCATCTTCAACACCTTCTCGGGTTTCGCCGAGGACCTGCGGGCGATCTCCGAGAACGAGATGGCGGTGATCATCGACGGCGGCCGGGTGACGGCCGACACCGCGGCCTCGGCGCTGACGACGGGAGCGGCCGGGGTGGTCGTGGTGTGCGGCAGCAACAGCCAGATGCCGAGCCTCGAGCATCTCAAGGGCGTGCTCGACGCGGATGACGGCGGCGACGGGCCGGTGGGCTGCGCGGTGTCCGTCGGCAAGTCGCCCATGGATCCCGACGAGTGGCTGGAGACCTGTGGTCTGGCGTTCTGCGGCTCGGTCGAGCGCGTTCCGGACATGGCCACCGACCTCTCGGCGTACATGGCCCGCAGCAAGCGCAAGTCCAAGAAGTGGCGGGCCAGCCTCGAGCAGGTGGGCGAGAGGCTGTACCCGTACGCCCAGCCGCCCTCCTCGGGGGCTTCGCACCGCGAGCCCGCCGCTGTGCCGGACGCCGCGGGCGGAGCCGGCGCCGCCGGGGACGTCGAGCCGACAGCCCCCGCGGCGGTGGCGCCCTTGACCGGCGGCCCGGCGGACTCGGCGCAACCCCATCCCGCCCCGGCA
>JAJEEV010000051.1 GCA_022820805.1 Acidimicrobiia bacterium | reverse complement strand
GAGTACCTCCTCGTCGAAGGACTCCCCGGCATCTTCTGTGTAGGCATAGCCACATCCTCGCTTTCCCAAGGTCAAGATCCTCCGGGAAAGCCAGGGCGGTTCAAACTCCAGGATGCAACTGGGCCTCATGGCACCTACGCCGGAGCAACTCTCTTTGACGTGATGCGGATTCACTTCCCAGCAAACGATGTAGCAGCTGTCGATGTCTGGGTAGGGGAGGGCTTCGGCACCGGGAAGGCAACCACGTTCCTGTTCAGGTGGAGCGGTGCCCGGTGGGAGCCGGTCACGTCCGCCGAGACGGGCATCACCGTGACGACTGCCGTGTCGTAGCCCTACTGAACCTCACCGAGTATTGAGTGCCAGTGGTACGACAAGCGCGCTGCGAGCCCGGCGGTAGCGCAGCGGGATCTTGATCTCTGAGAGCGCCGCCGGACTCCTTGCCGACACAGTCCTCGATACCGTTACGACGGCACTACATATACCATCACGACGCACTCAACTGTACTGTTACGACGCCTTCAACTCGGTTCTCTTTCCTCATCTCTGAGTGCGTCGTCGGCAGTGGGGGAGTCGTGGACAGCGCTTAGTGGGCTATGGTCCCGTTGTCATGCGCCCGCGTCGCCGGAACACCCTCGGTGCGGCGTGCATCGCTGGGGCCGCCGTCGCCTACTCGCTGATCCCGCTGCCGATCCGGTTCGCGGGGGACGGCTTCTCGGTTCTGGTACTCGGCACGCTGATGGAGTCTGTTTGCGCGGCGCTGCTTCTGGCTGCGCTGGCCGTGTCGGCTAGGCCCGTGCTGGGAGTGGGCCCGCTCGAGGCGATGCGTCCAGCACGACTCGTGGCGTTGCCTCCCGTCGCGCTGGCAGGCCCGCGCCCTGGCGTGCTCTTGGCGCTGCTGCTGATCACGGCTCCCAATGTCTTGCTGTATGCCGGCACGGCGGCCCTGCTGCCGCTCGTCGTGCTGTCGTGCTTCTCGGACGGCCTGGACGTCGTGCCCCAGTCCCTTCTGATCGCGCGCTGGAGCGGCAGCAGCAGGAGCATCTCGACGCGCAGCGCCACCATGATGTGCGGACTGCCGATCGCGGTGGCCGCTGTCGTGTGGAGTCAGACGGCCCCCGGCCAACTCGAGGGAGGCTCATGGCAGAGGACGACGGTCGGGTTGGTGCTGGGGGTGCTGACCACGGCGACATTCGCCGTGCGGCCATCGGCAGGGATCATCTACGGCGACCGCTGCGCCCTGGCTCGGCGCGATGGACGCAGGGCTGTGTCCGTCAGGGACTACGGCGTCGCCCTGTGGTGGTCGACGTTCGCCGCCTCGGCGGTGAGCGTTCCGATCGTGGCCGCGGTCGGGCTGACGTTCGCCTTCGGCGGATTGGGCGCCACCCGCTCGGCGGCATACGGGGCAGCGTCCGGACTGATCATGGGTTGCGCCCGCATACTGCACCGGGCGGGCAACATCGTCACTGCCGACACGCGCGTCAACAGTCTGCTCTACGCATCGCCGGCGCTGGCCGCCGTATGGCTGACGATCGCAGGCGACCCCATCTACCAGCCTGTGCTGTTCGGTTGCGGCATGGCGGTCATCTTCGGACTCAACGCGGCAATAGCAGCAGCAGACCGCGACGGGCGGCAATCAGCCCAGTCGCAGTGACGCCCAAGTAGTGACTCCGGCTGGGCAGCTTCGATGCCGGATTCGTCGAGTCCGCTCAGGCGTGTTGTGCCTGCTCGGCCCGTTCGACGTCTAGGAATCTGCGCAACGCCTCGCGAATGATCTCACTTGTCGTCGTGCAAGGCATCAAATGCCCTGCCGCTACTCCGCGCCGGCCCAGGGAACGTACGGATAGTGCTCGTCGCTGGGGCCACCTGCTGCCTAGAAGAGCTGCCAGGGCGATGAAGGGTCGTCCCAATGATCCACTCGCTGCAGTAGCTCGGTGTCGGCTCCCGGCACGATCCCCCACAGGCACGACAGCCACACCAGCTCGATCACCTCGTCGGCGGCGTAGACGTAAGCCAGCAGTCCATCGTTCAGGGCTCCGTCGTAGGCGGCGTCGATCCGATCCAGGACCCGCGGCTCCTGGTCGTAGCGCTCGTACTGCATTCGCACCGCCGACAGGTCCACCTCCGGCGGGCCGACCCCTATGTAGTCGAGATCGACCAGCGCCAGGGTCCCGTCGTTGCGGCGCACCGCGTTTGTCGGGTAGGCGTCGCCGTGGATCAGCACCTGGGGGTTACCCGCGCCGCGGAGGCTCGCCCAGCACTCGCTCAGCGCCTCCACCCGGCGGTGCAGCACCACGTCCAGAAAGTCGCGCACCTCCGCGGGCACGCCCCTCGCCGTCATCAGCGGCAGCCGCTCCGTCCACCGGGTGAGATACGACACGCTGGGATCCCACACCTCCAGCGAGCCGGGTGCCTCGGCGCAATGGCACTGCGATATCAGCGCGACGATCGTCTCGAGGGGAAGCTCCTCGACGGGGGAGTGCAACGGCCAGAAGGTGACGACCCGGCCGTCGCTCAACCGGTGCGGATCGCACAGCGGCGCCACAACCGGCGCTCCCGCCGCCGCCAGCTGGCGGACTGCGCGCAGATGAGCAGCGTGATCCGCAAGGGGTCGCCGGATCGTGTACGCGACCCTGGCCAGGATCCTGTTGTCGCGGCTCGCCATCACGATGTGGTTGCCCACGCGAAGCAGCCGGAACCCCGCGCCGGTCAGTTCCAGCCCCCGAGCGGCGTCGCGCACCAACTTCGCGGTCCGCTCGACATCCGGTTCGGCGTCAACAGCCAGTTCGGCGTCGGTAGCAGCGGGAACCTCCATCGGCCGTGAAGATACCGACCCTCGCCCATCCAGGTCCCGGGCTGCATGGCCGCGTGCGCCCGCCGGCGACGAGCGCACTCGGCTACCTCGCCGCGAGCCCTCCGTGAATCACCCTGCGGGCGTGTCCGCTCAGGAGGCAGTCTCGGCCGGCGGGGCCACGCTGTGGATGATCCGCTCGATCAGCGCGTTCCACTCATCCTCCGAGGGGACGAAGCGCTTGTCCAGCTTCGTCGACATGAGCATGACGGTTCCGATTCCAATCGCCGCGCTGAACAGCGTGATGGCAGCCGTGCTGAGGCCGGGATCGCAGAGTCCTCGATCCTTGGCCACCTCAACCATGCCGTAGACCTGGCCGCTCACCTCATCGAGAAACTCCTGCAGGTACTTGCCGAGCTCCTCGCTGTTGCGGGCGGCCCCGAACACATGGACCAGCACCTCGCGCCGCTCGTTGATCCCGAAGAGGTTCGCGGCCAGGACCGCCATCATCTCGGAAGGCTCCAGATCCAGGGCGTCCAGCTCCTCGAGGCGGCGCTGGGGCGTGATCTGTTGCAGGGCACGGTCGACCGCGGCCACCATCACGTCGGTCTTGCTGGGCCACCGCGCGTAGACAGCGCCCGAGGTCAGTCCCGCTCGGCGGGCGATGGTGCTCACACGCGACGCGTCGTACCCGTGCGCGATGAATTCCGCAGTGGCGGCTTCCAGGAGCCGCTCGGTCGTCTGGTCTGAGCCGCCCCGGCGCCGCGGACCCTGAGGCTCGAAGTCTTCATAGGCGCGAGCGAGGGACATGCCTCAACCCTACGCCTCAGGCTCTGCCGGTGCCGGAGGTCCCACGACACCCCCCGATGGCCGGACTTGGCAGCGTCGCTCAGAACGGACCGGCCCGTCCGAGGCCGTGTGGTCCATCTCAGGCTCGCACGCCGAGCCGCGGCGGGTGAGCGGCCGCGGGTGGTCGTATGGTTCGGGGTGCGATGCGACCCTCCGCTGTGCGCTATCTGGCACTGGGCGTGCTTGCCGCCGGGCTGGCGGCCATCGTCTGGACCGCAACGCGCGGCGACGGCACCGGCGACGAAGTCTCCGACGCGTCGGCCTCGGCTGTGACCGCCACGGTCGCCGCCACGACGGTGCGAGGCGATGAGACCGCCGACGCGTCGGCCTCGGCTGTGACCGCCACGGTCGCCGCCACGACGGTGCGAGGCGAGGAGACCGCCGACGCGTCGGCCTCGGCTGTGACCGCCACGGTCGCCGCCACGACTGTGCCTGCTGAACCGATCGAGGTGATGGGCCAGGCCGACACCCTCACCAACCTCGACGGCTGGCTCAACACCGACGCCACGTCGCTGGAGGAGATCCGGGCCGCCAACAAGCTCACCGTCGTGCAGTTCTGGACCTTCGGCTGCCGCAACTGCAAGAACACCCTCGAAGCCCTCGGCCGGCTCTACGCCGACTTCCGCCGCGAGGGCGTGGAGATCGTGGGCGTGCATTCGCCGGAGTTCTCCTACGAGGCCGACGTCGACAACATCATCGAGGCCTCCGCCGACCTCGGCGTGATCTGGCCCATCGCCCTGGACACCGACAAGCGCAACTTCCACCGCTGGCAGGAGGGCAACATCGGCTACTGGCCCCGTGTGTACGTGATCGACGGCGACAACCAGATCCGCTTCGACCGCACCGGCGACGGCCGGGCCACCTACGCGCAGCTCTACCAGACGGTCGAGCGGCTGCTGGCCGAGGCCTGAGCGGTCGCGGCCACGGCACGGTTGAGCACGGTGGCGACCTTCCTGGAGGGTGTGGAGTCCATCGGGGTGGCGTGCACGCTGGCGGCGCTGGTGCCTGCCATTGCCCTGGTGCTGGTGGCCCGCAAGGCCCGGCTGACGGTGGCGCTCCTCTACCTGCTGGGCGTGACCCTGCTGACGTGGGCCCGAGCGGCCGGCCACTGGGATGTCGAACTGAGTGGGGAGGCCGTCTATGTGGCTGCCGTGCTCGCCGCCGGCGTGTTCGTGCTGGCCTACCGGGCCGAGCGCCCGGTGTCGCTGCCGGCTGCGGGCTCGGGCGTGGTGGCCGGCGCCCTGGCCGGCTGGCTGTGGCGGCCGTGCGTGGGCCCCAAGTTGGGGGAGATCCTCAACCGCACCGACACCGAGGCGGCCCGGACGCTGGGCCTGATGCTCGTGTACATGGCGGGGGCGCTGCTGCCCGCGGTGCTGCTGGCTGTCCTGCCGCACGCGCTGCCGGCCACCAAACGGGTGCTCGACCGCCTGCCGGCAGTGGCGGTGGGCGGGGCGGTGGGCGCCGCCTATGCCGTGACCCTCGCCACCGGCCGCTACGACGACCTGATAGGCGAGCTCTACCGCATGGCCACCGACGCCTAGACACACGCCCGAACAGCACCGCCGCCCAGTGCCCTCCAAGCAGATGAGGGCCGGTCACGGGCGCTCATACCCGGGCGGGCGATAGGTTCCTAGCCGTGAGTGAGGGTGTCGTCGACGAGACGCTGGCTGCGTACCGGTCGAGCATCGACAACATCGACGCCACGTTGATCCTGCTGCTGGCCGAGAGGTTCAAGGTCACCAAGCAGGTCGGCGTCTACAAGGCCAGCGCGGGCCTTCCGGTAGCCGATCCCGAGCGGGAGGAGCAGCAGATCGCCCGCCTGACCGCGCTGGCCGAGCAGGTGAACCTCGACCCGTCCTTCAGCGAGCAGTTCCTGCGACTCATCATCGACGAGGTCATCCGCCACCACAGGAAGGCCCGCGACGACGCCGGCACCGCCGGCGACTAAGAGGCCGAGCGGATAGGTGCGCGAATCCGGCCCATACGGCGCGAGGCCGTGGCCCGAGCGGCCCGTGAGCGGAGCGAACAAGAGCGGGCATGACACCGCTGCACCGAGACCGGCTCGTACCTATCCGCGTGGCCCCTAAGGCCGCATCGTGCCCGTGCGCTGAGGAGCGCAGTCCGTGAACAGCTCACGCAGTTCGCACGCCGAAGCGCTGGCCGGCATCCTCTACGAGCGCTTCGAGGCGTTCCACTCGGACTTCATCGCCGTCACCGCCCGGGCGAGCGGCCGGTTCCTGGCCCGCGACTGGCACGGCCACCGCCAGGACGCCGCCGAGCGGCTCAACCTGCACACCGACGCGGTGCTCGACACCGTCGACGCCTGCCGCGCCCGGCTGCCCGGCACCGGCGCCCGCCAGGCCTGGATCGACGCCCAGCGGCTCTACGTGCAGCTCGTCACCCACCGCAGCGACATGGAGCTGGCCGAGACGTTCTACAACTCCGTCACCCGTCGCCTGTTCGGTGTGGTGGGACTCGACCGGGAGCTCGAGTTCATCTGGCTCGGACCCACCGCCCTGCCCCACACCGACGGCGCCGGACCGGAGCACTACAGCGCCAGCGCGAGCCGGTCCACCGAGGCCGCAGTGGCTGCCATCCTCGCGGGCAGCCCCCTCGGGCCGCACTTCGCCGACCTCTCCCGGGACGCGGCGCTCGTCGCCGGCCGCATCGACGGCTACCTCGACGGCGTCTGGCGAGGCCTCGACGCCATCGACATGCTCAGCGCCGTCTTCTACCGCCAGAAGGGCGCCTACCTGGTGGGCCGCCTGAGGTGGCTCAACCGGGTGTCTCCCTGCATCCTGCCCATCGTCCACGACGGCACCGGCGTTCATGTCGACGCCGCCCTGCTCACCGAGCCCGCCGCCAGCCGCCTGTTCAGCTACGCCCGCTCCTACATGCACGTGCTGTCGGAGCGCCCCGCCGCGGTGGTGGCCTTCCTCAAGTCGATGCTGCCGGTGAAACCCGT
Organism: Acidimicrobiia bacterium; assembly: GCA_022820805.1. GTDB lineage: Bacteria > Actinomycetota > Acidimicrobiia > Acidimicrobiales > Aldehydirespiratoraceae > Aldehydirespirator. Next base: position 14,720 of record JAJEEV010000051.1, on the reverse strand, counting down.
CGCCGAGCTGTACACCTCCCTCGGATACTCCCAGCACGGCAAGACCAACCTGTTCCGCGCCCTCTACCGGCACATGGAGCACTCCAACACCCGCTTCGAGCACTCCCGGGGCGCTCCCGGCACCGTCATGGCGGTGTTCGCGCTGCCCTCGTTCGACGTGGTCTTCAAGGTGATCAAGGACCGCTTCCCGGCCAGCAAGCGCACCACCCCCGAGGACGTGAAGCGCCGCTACCGGCTCGTGTTCGGGTACGACCGGGTGGGCCGCCTCGTCGACGCCCAGGAGTTCGAGAATCTCACCTTCGCCCGCGACCGCTTCGACGACGACCTCCTCGACGAGCTCCGCCAGGAGTGCTCGCGCACCGTCACCATCACCGACACCGAGGTGGTGCTGGGCCACGTGTACACCGAGCGCCGCGTCTACCCGCTGGACCTCTACCTGCGCGAGATGGCGCCCGACCGGGCGCTGGCTGCGGCCATCGACTACGGCAACGCCATCAAGGACCTGGCCGCGGCCAACATCTTCCCCGGAGACCTGTTCTGCAAGAACTTCGGCGTCACCCGGCTCGGCTCGGTCGTGTTCTACGACTACGACGAGCTGGCCCTCCTGTCGGAGGTCAACTTCCGGGCCCTGCCGGCCGCCCGCGACGACGCCGACGAGATGCTCGACCAGCCGTGGTTCCCCGTCGGCGCCGACGACGTGTTCCCCGAGGAGTTCGCCACCTACCTGCGCTCACCGCCCCTGGTGGGCGAGGTGTTCGCCGAGCACCACCCCGAGATCGCCACCCTCGACTTCTGGCAGTCGATGAAGGGGCTCAACCGCACCGGCGACATCCCCGACTTCTTTCCGTACCCTGCGTCGGTGCGTCTCCACCGCGAGCTGCCACCGTCGACGGAACCGGCGCCGTAACTCCAGCCCCCACGAACGAGCCCCCCCAAAGGAAAGAGACCCGGAGGACCCAGATGCGAGCGATAGTGATCGAAGAGAAGGGCGGCCCCGAGGTCCTCGTCGTGCGGGAGGTGCCCGACCCGGTCCCTGGACCGGAGGAGGTCCTCGTCGACATCGCCACCTCGGCCATCAACCGGGCCGACCTGCTGCAACGCCGCGGCATGTACCCCGGGCCGCCGGGCGCCCACGAGATCCCCGGCCTGGAGTTCGCCGGCCGGGTCGCCGCGGTCGGCGAGCGGGTCACCGAGCACGCCGTCGGCGATGCCGTCATGGGGATCGTCGGAGGCGGCGGCTACGCCGAGCAGGTCACGGTCCACGAGCGCCAGGCCATGGCCGTGCCCAGCGCGCTCGGGCTGGACGTTGCCGGGGCCTTCTGCGAGGTCTACATCACCGCCTGGGATGCGCTCGTCCGCCAGGGCGGGCTCACCACCGGCCGCTGGGCGCTGGTCCACGCCGGCGCGTCGGGGGTGGGCACCGCGTCCATACAGATCGCCAAGGCCATGGGCGCCCGCATAGCGGTGACCGCCTCGGCCGGCAAGCACCATGTGTGCGAGGCCCTGGGCGCCGACGCGGTCATCGACTACCGCAGCGAGGACTTCGCCGAGGCGGTCCGGGCCGCCACCGGCGGCGCCGGCGTGGACGTGGTGCTGGATGTGATCGGCGGCGACTACCTGCCTCGCAACATCTCGTGCCTGCGCACCAACGGCCGCATCATCCAGGTCGGCGTGATGTCGGGCGCGGACGTGCCCTTCAACCCGGCCGCGCTGATGGCCAAGCGGGCCGCGCTCATCGGCACCACCCTGCGGGCCCGCCCCATCGAGGAGAAGATCGCGGTCACCCGCCAGTTCGCGGCCGAGATGCTGCCCCACGTCGCCGCCGGCGCCATGACGCCGGTGATCGACAGCCGCTTCGCGCTGGCCGACGCGCCCGCGGCCCACGAGCGTATGGAGGCCAACCTCAACGCAGGGAAGATCGTCCTCGACGTAGCCCCCGGCTAGCTGCCCCGCCCCGCGCCGCCAAGCCGCGAATCTTCGCGCTTTCTGGCGACATACGCCGCTTCCTGCAAAGATTGCCGGGAGCGGTGTCTAGCGGCTGGACCTAGCGGTCGGCCATCGGCACGTAGTCGCGCCGCTCGGAGCCCACGTACACCTGGCGGGGCCGGTAGATCCGCGAGTTCTGCTCGATCATCTCGTTCCAGTGGGCCAGCCACCCCGGGGTGCGGCCGATGGCGAACAGCACCGTGAACATGTTCGTGGGGAAGCCCAGCGACTGGTAGATGAGGCCCGAGTAGAAGTCCACGTTCGGGTACAGGCGCCGGCTCACGAAGTAGTCGTCGGCCAGCGCGACCTCCTCGAGCTTGAGGGCGATGTCGAGCAGCGGGTTCTTGCCGATGACGGCGAACACGTCGTGGGCCGCCTTCTTGATGATCACGGCCCTCGGGTCGTATTGCTTGTACACGCGGTGCCCGAACCCCATCAGCCGGTGCGCACCCCGCTTCACGCTGGCGATGAAGCTGTCGACCTCGTCGTAGGAGCCGATCTCGGTCAGCATGTTGATCACGGCCTCGTTGGCCCCGCCGTGCAGCGGCCCGTAGAGGGCGGCGCAGCCGGCGGCGATGGCGGTGTAGGGGTCGGCGTGGCTCGACCCCACCACCCGGGTGGCGGTGGTCGAGCAGTTCTGGCCGTGGTCGGCGTGGAGGATGAACAGCACCCGCATGGCCCTCACCAGGGCCTCGTCGGGCTCGTACTCGCCGCCGACATCGAACATCATCTTCAGGAAGCGCGTCGGGTAGTCGTGGGCGTTGTCGGGGAATATGAACGGCAGGCCCCTCGAGAACCGGTAGGCGGCGGCGGCGAGGGTCGGCATCTTCGCCACCAGCCGGACGATCTGCTCCCTGCGGTTGTCGGGGTCGAAGATGTCCTTGGCCTCCGGATAGAAGGTGGACAGCCCGGCCACCCCCGAGGTGAGCAGCCCCATCGGGTGGGCGTCGTAGTGGAAGGCGTCGTAGATGCGCTTGCGGAAGTTCTCGTGGATGAACGTGTGGTGCGTGATCAGGTCCACCCACTCGTCGAGCTGGTTCTGCGTGGGGAGCTCGCCGTAGATCAGCAGGTGGGCGACCTCGGGGAACGTGCTGTGCTCGGCCAACTGCTCGATCGGGTAGCCGCGGTAGCGCAGGATCCCGGTCTCGCCGTTGATCTCGGCCACCGCGCTGGTGGTGACCGCCGTGGTGGCCAGGCCCGGATCGTGGAACCAGATGCCGGGGAGCAGCTTGCGCCAGGCGGCGGCGTCGACGCCACCGCCGACGATGGGGATCTCGATGCTGCTGCCCGTGCGGTTGTCGGTGATGGTGATGCTCTCAGCCACGAGAATTCACCCCGTTCCCTGCTGCGGCGGTGATCGTGCTGGTCGCGGTCATCGAGTATCAGAGTACAGCCGGGCGTTCGCGGCGGGACACATGTCGCGAAGCGTTTGCAAAGCGGGCGCCGCTCACAGGGGAGCGTTGTCGTGGCGTCGCCGGGGCAGGCGCTCGCGCTTGGAGACGAGCATCTCCAGCGCGGCGCAGATCTGTTGCCGGGTGTCGGCTGGCTCGATCACCGAGTCGATGGCGCCGCGCTCCGCGGCGACGTACGGGTTCAGCAGGCGCTCCTCGTAGGCGGTCTCCAGCTCGGTCCGCTCGTCGGCACTGGCCGAGCGGTGCAGGATCTCCACCGCCCCCTTGGCTCCCATCACCGCGATCTCGGCCGTAGGCCAGGCCAGAGCCACGTCGTTGCCCATGGGCTTGGAGTCCATGACGATGTAGGCCCCGCCGTAGGACTTGCGCAGCGTGACGTTCACGCGGGGCACCGTGGCCCGGGCGTAGGCGAACGCCATCTGGGCGCCGTAGCGGATCATTCCCCGCCACTCGAGGTCCTTGCCCGGGTAGAAGCCCGACGTGTCGACGAAGGTCACCAGCGGAAGGTTGAACGCGTCGCAGAACGCCACGAAGCGGGCGCCCTTGCGGGAGGCGGTGATGTCGAGCGTCCCCGCCAGCGACTGGGGCTGGTTGGCGACGATCCCGACCGGCCGGCCCCCGAAGGAGGCGAACGCGGTGACCAGGTTGGTGCCCCAGTAGACGTGCGGCTCCAGCAGCGCACCGTGGTCGGTGACCGCAGCCACCACCTCGCGCACGTCGTAGGTTCCGCCCGATTCGGCCGGCAGCACCTCGTAGGCCTCGGGCACCGCCCGGTCCAGCGGGTCGGTGCACATCCGGGCCGGCGGGTCGCAGTCGTTGCTGTCGGGGAGGTAGCCGAGCAGCTCGGCCGCGATCTCGTCGGCCTCGGCGTCGCCGGCGGCCAGGAAGCTGGCCACGCCCGAGCTGACCGAGTGGGTCTCGCCGCCGCCGAGCTCGCCGTGGTCTATGGGCATCCCGGTGAAGTGCTCCACCATCCTCGGTCCGACCACGAAGGCGTAGGCGTCGGCGGTCATCACCACGAAGTCGGCCAGGCCCAGCAGAAGGGCCGGGCCCGAGGCGTTGGGCCCGGCCGCGATCACGACCACCGGCACCACGCCCGAGCACCGCGACAGCTCCACCGCGGCGGTGGCCCAGCCGTGGAGGGCGCCCACCCCGGCGGTGAGATCGGCCCCCGAGGAGGCCAGCCTCAGCAGGACCGGAAGGCGCTGCGTGCGGGCCAGGCGGGCTGCGGCGGCCATGCTCTGGCCGTCGGCGGGCGTCAGGGCGCCGCTCCTGTTCTCGTCGGACCCGCGGGCGTCGATCTCGACCACGCTGCGGCCGGCGATGGTGCTCACACGGCTGTGCACGAACCCGGAGGCCCCGGCGCGAACACCGATCACGGTCGTATCGGCGGCCGCCATCACGCGGTCATGGTAGATGCACGGTCGTCTGTGGGGCCGCCATCACAGAGTCATGGTAGATGCGAGGACCGGGCGGCCGTCGGTCGGGGACCGAGGGACTCCAGGTATTGGATGTGGGGCTGGTTGGCCGATTCCCGGCGGACGATGCGCCGGATGGCGTCGGCGACGGCTCGGGGCGGCGCGGCCGGCATGGTGCGGCGGTTGCGGCCCAGCCCCACCGCCCGCGGGCTCAGCCGGTCGACCTTCACGCTGCGCCAGCCGTCGGTCGATGCGCCGTGGGTGGCGCTGGCCGGCAGCAGCGCAGGGGCGAAGCCCGAGAAGGCCAGCGAGGCCAGCAGGCGGAGGCCGTCGATCTCGGCCCGGGTGCTCAACTCGACGCGGATCCGCCTGGCATCGGTGTCGACCTCGTCGCGGAAGGCGGTGCCCTTGGGCGGCAGCAGGATCTCGTGGCGGGCCAGCTCCGCCAGGTCGATGCGGTCGCGCAGGGCCAGCTCATGGCCGGTCGGCGCGATAACCACCCGGTCCTCCGAGAACAGGTCGTCGGTCTCGATGTCGGGATCGTCCACGGGCAGGTTCACGATGGCCAGGTCCAGGCGGTTCTGGACCAGCAGCGGCACCAGCGACGTCGTGGTGGCGTCGAGGATGACCACCTCGAGCCTCTCGTGCAGCCGGCCCACCTCGTCGAGCAGCAGGGGAGCGATCCATCGGGCTGTGGTGCCGATCACGCCGACGGTCACGGTGCCGCTGAGGTTGGCCCGCATCGACGCCAGGTCGTCGGAGATGGCCTGCAGCTCCGCCTGGATGCGGCGGGCCCGGTCGGCGACCACCTGTCCCTCGGGGGTCAGGCACCGCCGGGTCCGGTCGATCAGGGTGGCGCCGGCCTCCTGCTCCAGCCGGGAGATGTGGGCCGAGACATTGGACTGCGCGGTGTGCAGGGCATGGGCGGCCGCCGAGAAGCTCTGATGCTCCGCCACTGCGAGCAGGACACTGAGCTGGCGCACATCCATCACAAGAAACGATACAAACTATCTATTCAAACTGTCGAAATGATACTTGACCAAGCGCCGAAGTGTGCTATATTGACAACATCAATCCGGCCGGTGGGTGTACTCCTCCTCACCCGTCGTGCCGGTCAGACTTGGGTCCGATACCCCCCAAATCGGCTCAAGCATCAATGAAGCGGCTGATCACACCCCAGGTCAGCCGCTTCTGTCTTGTGCGGTCGCGCTCAGATGTGCGCTCGACGGATCCTGGGCGGGCGCTAGGCGCGGGAGCGTTGGCGGATGATGTTCAGCGCGCTCCCGGCCCGGAACCAGTCGATCTGCTCGGCGCTCAGGGTGTGCAACCCCTCGAACGACCAGACCGCGCCGCCGGGCGGGGTGACCTCCACCGTCACCGGCCGCCCCGGCGCCAGGTCCGCCAGACCCCGCACCGCGAGGCGGTCGCTCTCGCCGATGCGGTCGTAGTCGGCGGGATCGGCGAACGTGAGTGCCAGCACGCCCTGCTTCTTGAGGTTGGTCTCGTGGATGCGGGCGAAGCTGCGGGCCAGCGCCAGCACGCAGCCCCGGAAGCGGGGCTCCATGGCCGCATGCTCGCGGCTGGAGCCCTCGCCGGTGTTGGAGTCGCCGATGAACACCCAGCGCAGCCCGGCCTCGTGGTACTCGCGGGCGACGTCGGGCAGGGGCTGGATCTCGCCGGTGAGCTGGTTGCGCCCGTGGCCGACGTCGTAGCCGTCGAAGGCGTTCACCACGCCCAGGTACAGGTTGCCTGAGATATTCTCCAGGTGGCCCCGGTAACGCAGCCACGGGCCGGCCGCGGAGATGTGGTCGGTGGTGCACTTGCCCTCGGCCTTGGCGATGACGGGCAGGTTCTCGTAGTCGCGCCCGTCCCAGGGAGCGAACGGCTCCAGCAGCTGCAAGCGCTCCGAGTCCGGCGACACCCGCACATCGACGGCCGCGCCGTCGGCGGGCGGGGCCACGAAGGTGTCCTCGCCGGGATCGAACCCGTCGGGCGGCAGCTCGATCCCCGAGGGCTCCGCCAGCGTCACCGGCTCGCCGCCGTCTCCGGTGAGGGTGCCGCCGACCGGGTCGAAGTCCACGGTGCCGGCCAGCGCCAGTGCGATCACCGTCTCGGGCGACGTGACGAACGAGAGCGTGGCCGCGTCGCCGTCGTTGCGCTTGGGGAAGTTGCGGTTGTAGGAGGTGACGATCACGTTGGGCTCGCCCGGGGTGTGGCCCTCCTCGCCGGAGCGGTCCCACTGGCCGATGCAGGGGCCGCAGGCGTTGGCCAGCACGGTGGCGCCGAGGGCCTCGAAGTCGTCCATCAGGCCGTCGCGCACGATGGTGGAGCGGATCTGCTCCGATCCGGGCGTCACCAGCAGCCGGGTGCGGGCCCGCAGGCCCTTGGCTGCGGCGTCGCGGGCGATCGAGGCGGCCCGGGTGATGTCCTCGTAGGACGAGTTGGTGCAGCTCCCGATCAGCGCGGCGCTGATCTCCAGCGGCCAGCCCCGGTCGCGGGCCTCGTCGCCGAGGTCGGCGACCTCGCGGGCCAGGTCTGGGGTGTGGGGGCCGTTGATGTGGGGACCGAGGGTGTCGAGGTCGATCTCGACCACCCGGTCGTAGAAGCGTTCGGGGTCGGCCTCGGTCTCGGGGTCGCCGCAGAGGTGGTGGGCCACCGAGCCGGCCAGGTCGGCGGCGTCGGAGCGGCCGGTGGCCCGCAGGTAGCGGTCCATCGACTCGTCGTAGTCGAAGATCGAGGTGGTGGCACCTATCTCGGCACCCATGTTGCAGATGGTGGCCTTGCCGGTGGCGCTCAGCGAGCGGGCCCCGGGGCCGAAGTACTCCACGATGGCGCCGGTGCCGCCGGCCACGGTCAGGATGTCGGCCACCTTCAGGATCACGTCCTTGGGGGCGGACCAGCCGCTCAGCTCGCCGGTGAGGCGCACGCCGATGAGCTCGGGCCAGCGCACATTCCACGGGAATCCGGTCATCACGTCCACCGCGTCGGCGCCGCCCACGCCCACCGCCACCATGGCCAGCCCGCCGGCGTTGGGGGTGTGGCTGTCGGTGCCGATCATCATCCCGCCGCAGAAGGCGTAGTTCTCCAGCACGACCTGGTGGATGATGCCCGAGCCCGGCTTCCAGAAGCCGGCGCCGTAGCGGGCGCACACGCTGTGCAGGAACTCGTACACCTCGTCGTTGCCCGACAGCGCGGCCAGCAGGTCGCGCCTGGCGTCGGTGCGGGCGGTGATCAGGTGGTCGCAGTGGGTGGTGGTCGGCACCTGCACCTCGTCGAGGCCCGCGGTCATGAACTGCAGCCAGGCCATCTGGGCGGTGGCGTCCTGCATGGCCACCCTGTCCGGGCGCAGATCCACGTAGGAGACGCCCCGCTCCGGCACCCCGGACTCGGACGGGTCGAGATGGTTGACCAGGATCTTCTCGGCGAGCGTCAGCGGCCGGCCGAAGCTCTCGACAGCCCTCCCCACCCGCTCGTCGAGGGTGGCGTACACGCCCTCGATCAACTCCACCGGAGTACTAGAGAACACAGCCATGCCGCCAGCCTAGGAGGGCACGTCGTGCACTGGACCTCGGGCTGCGGCCCCTACAGGTCAGGCCAGCGGCGGGAGCGGGTCGCAGGGGTGCGGCGGCGGCCGCCGAGGGCCCACTGGCGGCGCCATACGCCCACGTCGGGACCGGTGAGGGTGCCGCTGGCGCTGGCGTGGGCCCGCTTGCGGGCCGAGTACCAGTCGGTGCTGGCCTCGTCGGCCAGCGCAGTCACCGCGTCCTCGATCCGGGTTGCGAACCGGGGAGCCCGCTCGCCGTCGTCCGGCCGCATCGGCGTCCCGAAGGTGACGGTCGCCTCGGCCGGCTGGGGCATCGTCCGGCCCTTGCGCAGGATGTTGCCAGTACCGCCCACGTGGACCGGCACCACCGGCACCCCGCAGCGCACCGACAGGTAGGCCGCGCCGCCCCGGAACGGCTGCCCCCAGCCGTCGGGGCTGCGGCCGCCCTCCGGGTAGATCAGCAGGCTCCACCCGTCGTCGATCAGCTCCGCGGCCAGGTCCGCGGACCGTCGGCCAACCCGGGCCCGCTCGATGGGGATGGCCCCCATCACCAGCGCGGCGGTGGCGCCCGCGGCCCGGGTGCCGAAGAAGTAGTCGGCGGCCGCGCCCACCACGATCTTGTGGCGCCACGGCTCGGGGATCGACGTGAGCAGCAGGGGAGTGTCGATGTGGCTGTGGTGGTTGGCCGCGAAGATCAGTGGTCCCTCCAGGTCGGCCAGGCGGTCGGCGCCCCGCCGGCTGGGCGAGGCGAGTGCCTGGACCATGAGCCGCATCGGGCCCTCGACGATGGCGGCCCGGCACATCCGGGCCGGCCAGCGGCGGGACCAGTCGGTGTCGAAGCCGGTGCCGGTGCGCCTGGGCGTCTCGGGCGGCTCGACGCCCCGGGGAACGGTGGGCGCTCGCAACGGGAACGACCGCGCCCGCAGGGCCCGCGCCGGCGACGGCAGGCGGCGGGCCATCCGCACCAGGCCGAGGTCGTGCGCTATCCCCACCGGCGCTTCGTCACTCCACGTCGGCCATCAGGATCGGCGGGTTGTGCAGGTGGGTGATCGTCGGCGACGGTCCCACCACGTCGCTGGCCATCTCCAGGGCGTCCGACAGCGTCGAGGCCGGCTGGAAGCCCATCCGGCGCACCGCCTTGGGGTCGCCGCCCACCACGATCACCCGCCCCAGCCACTGCAGGGCGTGGGCCCCCCAGTACCACATGTAGAAGGGATGCACCCCGTGGTAGGCGTAGCCGGTGCGGTACAGGTGCACGTACCACTCGTCGGTGGCGAACTGCTCCTCGTACTTGGACTCGAGTTCGGCCGGGTCGGTGGTGGAGGCCAGCAGCTGCTCGAAGAAGTCGATGTAGCTGGGATGGTGCACGGGATGGAACTCCCAGCGGGTCGGATGGCCCATGATGACCACCCCGCCCTCGCGCACCAGCGGCCTGCCCCGGTACAGGTTGAAGAAGTACCCGAGACCCAGGCACATCACCAGGATCGGGTTCATCACCGAGTTCACGTTGTAGGGGCAGATGTAGGGCAGTCCCATGGTGAGCACGTCGGTCTGTCCCTGCACCGGCACCAGGTGCTGGGCCAGCACGTTGGCGGTGGTGCTCTCGTGCACCGGCTCCACCGCCCCGGCCTGCACCGAGGTCATCTCATAGGGCGCCAGCCAGCGACCGAACACGCCCCGGCGGCCGGCCCCCGGCATCGCCTTGAGCCCGGCCTGCATGGCCATGAACGAGGCCCGGTCGCGGGCGGTCCACTCCCACTCGCGCTTCTGGAGCACGGCCAGGGGACCATCGAGGCCGAACGTGTTGTTGTTGACGGTGGTCTCGATCTGGAAGATCGGCGGCCCGTGGGCCTTGATCACCTCGCCCTGGCGCCAGTTGGAGCGGTGAAGCTCCGATCGGGGCCGGTCCATGAACGAGCGGGAGTGCTGCATGGTGTGGACGTTGTGGTGGTGGCGCAGGGCCCAGTAGTCGGCCAGGCCGGTGGCGGTCGACTTCCAGCCCCCGTCCATGGCCACCAGGTTGATGTTCACGTACACCAGCAGGTCGCTCTCGGCGGCCCGCCGGTTCATGGTGACCAGCTCGTCGTGGTCGGTGCGGCCCAGGGTCACCATGCCGTCGGGATCCTCGGCGTCGTGGTTGTACAGGGCTCCCTGGGGGGCGAAGGCGTCGAACACCCGGTCGCCCAGGGCGTGGCGCAGCTCGTCGTCGGTCATGCGGCGGTGCAGGGCCAGCGCCGCGATCAGGTGGACGTCGTCGACCCCGGCGGCGGCCGCCATGTCCAGGACCTGCTCGATGACCCGCTGGCGGATGTCGGGCCGGCGCATCGGCGGCAGCGGCAGCGAGATGTCGTCGAAGGCGATGGTCAGCTTCATTCCCGGGCGCAGCAGCGCCGGCAGCGGGTCGGAGTCGAGGGGGTTGAGCAGAGCGTCGCGGATGGCCGCCTCGGGGTCGGCGAGGCCCGGGAGGGGCTCGGCCGGATAGATCACCCGGCTGCGGCCCGCGGGCAGCCGCTCCAGCCGGAAGCCCTCGCCGTGGTGGAACACGATGGGCGGGGTGGACCGGTCGACATCGAGGACCAGCCCGGGCCGCGGGGCGCGATGGCGGCGCTCGACGGCCATCAGGCCGATCCGATCAGCGCGCTGCGGCGGCCGCCGGCCCGGTTGCGGGGCGCCATCGGCAGCAGCTTGGTGGGGGCGCCGGCGCTGGTGGCCCAGTGCTCGATGAGCCAGCCCCGCCGCCGGGCCAGCGCGGCCAGCTTGGTCTCGGGGTTGACGGCCACCGGGAAGCCCACCGCCTCCATCATGGGCAGGTCCGACGTGCTGTCGGCGTAGGCCACCGACTCCCGAAGGTCGAGGTCGTGGAGTTCGGCGAAGTCGACCAGCGTCTGGTAGCGGGCCTCGCCGGTGGGGGGCACGCTCAGCAGGCGGCCGTCGTACACGCCGTCGCTGGACCCCATCTCCGCGGCCACGATGTGGTCGAACAGGGGCCGCAGCGGCTCCACCACGAAATCGAGGGCGCCGGTGATGAGAAGGGTCATGTGGCCTGCCTGGCGGTGCTCGCGGATCCTGCGGATCCCCTGCGGGAACGACTTGGTGAGGATCAGGTCGCTGAGCATCTCGGCGCAGTCGGTGTCGAGACGGTCCGTCGAGGCGCCCTCGAAGCGCCGGTAGAAGTAGCGCAGGAAGTCGCTGCGGTCGCGCCGGTCCAGGGCCAGGAGCCTCGGAGCCTCCGCCAGGGTGCGGGCCGCGAAGCGCACGCGGTCGAGGTCGTCGAGGTCCCGGGTGGCGAGCCAGGCGTAGCTGGCGACGACGTTCGACGCGATCAGGGTGTTCTCCAGGTCGAACACAGCCAGGTGGCGCTGCGGGTCCAGCACCTGGCGCCGCAGCCGCGACGACCTCGACGCGGTCCGGCCCGAACCGGCCCCGGGCGCCATCTTCAGCCGGGCCTGCTCCACCATCGACGGCAGGTGGACCTGCTGCACGTAGTGGACCCAGTCCACGCTGCGGGGATCGAAGCAGAACTCGGCGCGGTCGGCGTCGTCGAGCGAGTCCCACAGCGCCATCAGGCGCTCCAGCTGGTAGATGGCCTCGCACTCCGCGTAGGCGCCGTACAGCTCGACGTACTCGCTGGCCCGCTCGAGCTGGTGGCGGCGCTCCTCCAGGGTGGCGCTCATCAGCGCGTGGCGTCCCCTCAACGGCAGCGCGGCGAGCACCCGGTCGGCTGCCTCCAGCGACCGCTGGGCCCGGTGCAGCTGCCGGGCCACCCGGCCGCGGCCGGGGAACGACCACCGGGGCACGGGGATCGGCTGGTTGAACTCGTCGTAGACGGGATGCTCGGTGAACCATCCGCTCACCAGGTCGAAGAGGGTGCCGTACTTCAGCGGGTTGATCGCTCCGCTGGCCACCTGGGTGACGTCGGGGCCGGGGTCGGCGGGACCTCGGGCGGCCACAGCCAGGCTGGTGGCCACCACCAGGTCGACGGGGATCACATCGACGATGCCCTCGGGCACGCCGGGGAACTCCTTCAGCAAGCCCCGGGCGTAGGCCGCGATCACCGGCTCGGCCATCCGGAATCCCCGGATCCACCCGGGATAGGGCTCGGCCAGCGCCGACTCGATGATCGAGGGCCGCACGATGCTCACCGGCACGTTGCCGCGAGTCTCGGCCAGGGCACGCTCGCCCAGGGCCTTGGTGAAGGCGTAGGCGTCGGGGAAGCCGAGGCTCGACGCCCGGGCCCGGCCCGCCGCGGTCATCTGGTCGTTGACCCAGCGACGGCGCAGGTTCTCCACCTTCTCGGACAGCGCAGGTATGCCGGCCGCGCCCAGCTCCCGGCGGGCCTGCACCGCCAGCGCCTCCAGGCGTTCGGGGCTGCGGCTGGCCTGCTCGGCGTCGCGGCGGGCCTGGCGGGCGCTGTCGACCTCGTCGCGCCAGCCCACATCGGTGAAGAAGGGCGAGTCGTCCACTGGCTGCTCGGGTGCGGCGCCCCGCCGGCTGCCGGCCACGTAGCAGGTGGACACCGCGATCATGTGGGCCGCGGATCCGGCCTCGTCCAGCACGGCGGCAACCCGGGCCGGTCCCAGCAGGTTGACCTCCACCGCATCGTCGAGGGCCGAGTCGAAGTTCACGGTGGCGGCCGAGTGGATCACGATGTCGCAACTCGACAGCAGGGCCCGGCCCTCGTCGTCGAGCCCGAGCCCGTCGGTGCTCACATCGCCTGCGAGAGCCCGAACCCGCCGGGCTGTCATCTCGTCGTAGGTCTCGGTCGCGTCCGGCTGGTCCAGTTCGGATCGGAGGCGGTCGAAGGCGTCGTTGCGCAGCACGTCGCGCTGTACCCGCTGAGCCGCACCGCGACGGCCCGGACGCACCACCAGCACGAGCTCGCAGTCCGGCACGCAGCGCAGCAGGCGCTCCGTCAGCGCGGTCCCCAGGAACCCGGTTGCGCCGGTGATGGCTATGCGCTTCCCGGCCAGGGACTCCGCGATCACGCCCTTAGTTCTAGTGGCCGCGGACGCCAGAGGCTCACGGCGTCCCGCCGGCGGCGGGTCCGGGATCGGTGCGAGTGTGGCGCTCGCGCCTGGCGTGCCGCTCCAGAGCGAGGTCGACGAGACGGTCGATGAGCTGGGGGTAGCCGAGCCCGCTGACCTCCCACAGCTTGGGGTACATCGAGATGGGAGTGAAGCCCGGCATGGTGTTCAGCTCGCTCACCATCCAGCCCCGGTCGCCCCGGCCGTCTCGGCCGTCCTCGTAGAAGAAGTCGACGCGGGCCAGCCCCTCCACCCGCAGGGCCCGGTAGGCGTCGAGGGCCAGGCGCCGGCATGCGGCGACCTCGTCGTCGTCCAGCGGGGCCGGGATCAGCAACTTGGCCCCGTCCTCGTACTTGTCGGCGTAGTCGTAGAACTCCGCTCCGGGAACGATCTCGCCGGGCAGGCTGGCCTCGGGATGGTCGTTGCCGAGCACGGCCACCTCGATCTCGCGGGCCCTGGCCTCCTCCTCCACGATGATGCTGCGGTCGTAGCGCGACGCCAGGCGCAGCCCGTCGGCCACCTCCGGGCGGGTCGACGCCCTGGAGACGCCGACCGAGGAACCCATGCTGGCCGGCTTGACGAACACCGGCAGGCCCAGGTCGTCGATGATGGCGTCGAGGACGGGTTGCATGTCGCGGTCGCCGGCGTCGGGGTCGTCGAGGGTGACGGCCCGCCAGCGGGCGTGGGCGATCCCGGCCGCGGCCAGCATCGTGTTGGCCGACGTCTTGTCCATGCAAAGCGCGGAGGCCAGCACCCCGGCTCCGGCGTAGGGGGCCCGGGCAAGCTCCAGCAGCCCCTGGACCGTGCCGTCCTCGCCCATGGGGCCGTGCAGGACCGGCAGCACCACGGTCGCTTCGTCGGCGACGGCTTCCGAGCCTCCGCCGGAGCCTGGGCGAGGGGCGAGCACCGGCAGGGGCTCCACCTCGGGTCCGGCTGCGCTGAGCCGCTCCGGCAGCGCCCCGGGACCTGCGTTCAGAGCTTCGATGGCGGCCGCGGCGCGCACCCAGCGACCCTGACGGGTGATCCCGATGGGCTCGACGGCGTACTTCTCCGGGTCGGCCGCGGCCACTACATGGCGAGCGGACACGCAGGACACGTCGTGCTCGGCGGATCGTCCCCCGAACAGGACGACCAGCCTGATCCTGCGGTCCGCCATGGTGGCGACGCTAGCGCCCGGTGCCCAGTCGGCAGCGGCGGGCGTTGCCTCGGGCGTTCGTCCCAGTCGGGCCGTCGCCCTATTGTCGGGCCGTCCGGCCGGCGGGGCCTCGCCCCATGGTCGGGGCGTCCGGCCGGCGGGTCCTCGCCCCATGGTCGGGGCGTCCGGCCGGCGGGTCCT
>JAJEEV010000010.1 GCA_022820805.1 Acidimicrobiia bacterium | reverse complement strand
GGCCGCCGCCGACGCGGCTGCTGCCCAGGCTGCCCAGGCGCTGGCCGCGCTCGAGCAGGCCCAGGCGGACGCTGAGGCCGCCGGCGCCGCCGACGACGCCGCGGCTGCCGCCGCTCAGGCCGAACTCGATGCGGCGCTGGCTGCTGCAGAGGCTGCTCAGGCTGCTGCAGAGGCCGCCCAGGCCGACGCCATGACAGCTCAGGACGAGGCCATGGCCGCGCAGGAAGAGGCGATGGCTGCGCAGGAAGCGGCCGCGATGGAGCCTGAGGCTGCATCGATCATCCGCTTCGCGTTCGCTCCGGACCCCGTCTGGGACTGGCTGACCGACACCGGTCTGCTCGCCCAGTGGGAGGAGGAGAACAACATCCGCATCCACACCAGCTCCACGTGGGACGAGTTCACCTACTTCGCGGGCGGCCACGGCGACATCGTGTCGATGGGCACCCAGGAGATTCCGGTGCTCGAGAACGAGACCTCGATCACGACGGTTACCTTCGGCAAGTACAACTTCCAGCGCTCGCCGATGATGCGCCGCGCCGGCGATCCCTATCAGACCCTCGCCGACATCCCGCTGGGCTCGAACATCTGCGTGAGCAGCCCGGTGTCCAACACCGGCTTCTGGACGGTTCTGGCCAACGAGCTCCACGGCATCGACTACCGCGTCGGTGGCGGCGACTACAACCTGATCGTCAACGACCACTTCGTGAACCCGACCAACCTGCTGCGCGGCGACTGCGAGGCGGCGGTCGTGATTCCCGAGGCCGCGGTGCCGCACCTGCGCGCCGGCGAGATCGAGATCATGTACGGCGGACGGATGCCGTTCCAGCTCTACAACGAGTTCTCGGGCCTTGACGACGGCAAGAACCATGTGATGTCCAACCTGTTCACTGCCACTGAGGAGTATTACGACAGCCACCCGCGCGAGGTTGCTGCGTTCCTCGAGCTGTGGCAGATCGGCATCGCGGAGTGGGAGGAGAACACCGCCGACATCGTGCGGGCCTATCCGCAGCACTTCGCGGTCGAGGACGATGCGGACGTGGAGTTCACCGTCCAGTTCATGCAGGGTGCCAACGACTGGTTCGTCGAGAGCGTCTACCTCGACGAGGAATGGGTCGAGGCCGAGAAGGCGATCTACGACTTCATGACCGAACTGCACCCCGACAACCCGAACGGCCTCCCGGCGAACTACCCGTCGCCGCGCTTCGAGGTCGTCGCCCCCTAATCCTTGTGGCGCGAGTGGCGGGCTGACCGGAGTCCCCCTCCCACGGTCAGCCCGCCACTCGGTTCTGGTGGTGGTCGGCGGTCCCTCGCTTCCGGCAAGGGCCGCCGGCCACTGCACGATCACCTTCTAGATTCGGGAATACTCCCAAGGTCACTAGTGCGAGGTACTGCGTTGTGACGACCACCGACACCACGACGGTAGAGACACCGTCGGCCCCCCGGGTCACCGAGGAGGAGTTGGCGCGCCGGGCGCGTCGCTCGGAACTGACCTCGCGCTGGTTCTGGCGGATCCTCAGCTACATCGCGGTGCTGGCCATCTGGGAGTTCGCCCTCCTCGACATCTTCAGCTTCCTCCGGGGCAGTCCCCTGGACCCCAAGCTGCTGCCCGGCCCCTCGGAGGTGGTGTCCACCTTCTTCGAGATCTGGGGCGAGGGCACGATGCCGGCGGCCTTCCAGGCCACCCTGACCCGGATCGCGGTCGGGTTCGGCCTGTCGTTCCTGATCGGCGCCATGATCGGGATCCTGATGCAGTCCAAGTGGTTCGAGGGCTTCTTCAAGGACGCAGTGCTGATCAGCCTGTCGGCGCCGGGGCTGATCTGGGTGCTGATCACCGCGATCATCTTCGGCAACCGTCCCCTGGGTCCGACCATCGCCATCATCCTGACCACCTTCGCGCTGGTCACCGTCAACGTCTCCGAGGGCATCAAGGCGCTGCCCAAGGACCTTCTCGACATGGCGAAGTCGTTCCGGGTGAGCGTCTTCAAGCGCAACCGCCAGATCGTGATCCCGCATCTGGCGCCCTACCTGTTCACCGGTCTGCGATTCGGGTTCTCGATCGCCTGGAAGGTGACGGTGCTCACCGAGGTGTTCTCGTCGTCGGAGGGGATCGGCTTCGAGATGCGGATCAGCGCCGTGCTGTTCGACATGAGTGAGTTCCTGACTTGGATCCTGGCCTTCTTCTTCTTCGCCCTGTTCCTCGAGAAGGTCGTGCTGGAAGCCATCGAGAGGCGCTACTTCCGTTGGCGCCAGGCCGTCACCGCGACCTGAGGGAGGGTTCACCAGCATGACTGTCACCGAGACCCGTCCGACCGCCGCCGGCGGCTCGCCGCCGCCGAACCCCGCGCAGCGCCTGACCGCGCTCCCTGCGAAGATCGCCAAGTCGCCGCTGCTGGCGCGGGTGCTGTTCCCCGTCTTCCTGTTCCTGGTGTGGGAGCTCTCCCTGATAGCGGTGGAGGAGATCTGGCCCTTCGCAGTCGACGTTCTTCCCACGCCCAGCGAGGTCGGCGCGTTCATGTGGGACGAGTTCATCACCGACACCCTGGCCCGCAAGAACCTCTACGAGACCTTCTTCATATCGTTGCGCCGGCTGATGTCGGGCTTCGCCATCGCCATGGTGCTGGGCACCGCCATGGGGCTCGCCATGGGCCTCTCGCGGGCCACCAACGCCTTCTGCCATGACTGGACCATGGCCATCCTGGCCATGCCCGCGCTGGCCTGGGCACTGTTCAACAGCATCATCTTCGGCTTCGACGACCGGGGCCCGATCCTCACCGTGATCCTGGCGGGCATCCCCTTCGTGATCGTCAACGTGCGAGAAGGGGTCCGCAACACGCCGCGTGAGCTCTTCGACATGGCCCGCTCGTTCCAAGTTCCCCAGTCGAAGGTGATCCGCCATGTGCTGGTTCCTTCGCTCATGCCGTTCATGTTCGCGGCGGCCCGCTACTGCTTCTCCATCGGCTGGAAGGGCCTGGTCATCGCCGAGGTGTTCGGCGGCCAGGACGGCGCCGGCTGGACCATCAAGTTCTGGTACGACGCCCACCGGGCCCACGGTGTGGTCGGCTACGCCGCATTCTTCGTGATCTTCGCCATCCTCTTCGAGAGGCTCGTGTTCGAGCCCATCAGCCGCCGGGCCTTCCGCTGGCGGCCGCAGCTCCAGACCGAGGTGGTCGAGGAGGCGTTCGGAGAGCACCACGAGCACTACGGCGAAGAGGAGACGGCCCGGCGCTGATGCCGCCGCGGGTCAGGAACTGCAGGAACTGTCGGAAACAACGAATGAACGGACGATCAAGTGGCTGAGATAAGGATCAAGAACCTCCACAAGGAGTTCGGCGTTGGCTCGGACAAGGTGGTCGCCCTCGAGGACGTGAACCTCGATATCACGGGCCACAGCTTCGTGTCCATCGTCGGCCCCTCGGGCTGCGGGAAGTCGACGCTGCTCAACATCCTCACCGGGATCGAGACCCCGACGAACGGGACGGTGGAGATCACCAGCGACGGGCACGTCGCCGCGCCCGGCTACGTCTTCCAGGCCGCCCGGCTGCTGCCGTGGCGCACGGTGACCGACAACCTGATGTTCGTGCAGGAGGACCGGTCCGACGACACCAAGAAGCGTTGTCAGCGGTATCTCGAGATGGTCCAGCTGGGCGACAAGGGCGACAAGTTCCCCGGCGAGCTGTCGGGCGGCATGCAGCAGCGAGTGGGCATCGCCAGGGCGTTCTCCATCGAGCCCGACGTGCTGTTCATGGACGAGCCCTTCAGCCACCTGGACGCCATCACGGCCCGGGCGCTGCGGCGGGAGCTGCACCACATGTGGGACGAGACCAAGAAGATGGTGGTGTTCGTCACCCACGACGTCGGCGAGGCGGTCGAGCTGTCGAACCGGATCCTGGTCTTCGCCAAGGGCGGGCGCCTCGAGGACGACATCCAGATCGACCTGCCCTTCCCTCGCGATCCCGCCGACGACGAGGTGGCGGTGGCGAAGGCTCATGTCCTTCGCAAGTTCGAAGAACTCGACCTCCTTGCCAGCTAGAGGCCGAGCAAATGGAGGCCGAGCATGTGGCCTCTGGGGCTCAGGCCACCGACATCAGGACTTTGAGCGAGTCCGCGCTCTTGACCCGCTCGAAGGCTGCGGATGCCTCCGAGAGGCCGAAGCGGTCGGTGACGATGGCTTCGAGGTCGAGGGCGCCCGAGGCGGCCAACTCGATGCCGCGCCCGTAGTCGTCGACGGTGGCGGCCCGGGGGTTCCGCAGAGTGAGCTCCTTGAAGTAGAGCTGGTAGTAGGGAAGCCCGCGGTCGCCTCCGGTGAGGGTTCCGAACACGACCACCTCCCCGCCGGTGGCGGCCAACTCGATGGCCTGGGCCAGGGTCGACTCGGTCCCGACCGCCTCGACCACCAGGTCCGCTCCCAGGCCGCCTGTCAGCTCCCGGACCACTGCGTCGGCGTCGCTGGGCGCGGCCACCGCGGTCGCGCCCAGCTGGCGGGCCAGATCCTGCTTCCACTCCGATCGGGTCACGCCGATGACGGTGACCCCGGCCTGCCGCAGCAGCTGGGTGAACAGCAGCCCGCTGACTCCGAGGCCCAGCACCACCGCCACATCGCCCGGGAACACCGGCGAGCTGCGCTGGCCGTGAACGCAGGTTCCGAGCACCTGCAGCAGGCCCGCGGCGGTCGGGCTGATCGAGTCCGGGACCTCCAGCAGGCGGTGAGCCGGAGCAGCCACGTATTCGGCGAACACGCCGTCGGCGTCGCGGCCCAGCAGGCCGCCCTCGAGGCACAGGTTGCCGCGGCCCCTCCGGCACAGGGCGCAGGCGCCGCACACGATGGCCGGGTCGATGAGCACCCGGCTGCCCGCTCGAGGACCCGAATCTGCGGCCACCTCCACGACGCCGACCGTCTCGTGGCCCATAATGCGCGGGTAGGAGACCGGGATGGATCCGCTGAGGATCTTCACGTCGGTCCCGCAGATCCCGACGGTGGAGATTCTCACCACCGCGTGTGTGGGACCGGGTCGATCCGGCTCGGACGCGTCGGCGTGGGCCAGGCGCCCGGGTGCGGTGACCTGCACACACTTCATTCGGGTCTCCCTTTCGTATACAACTTCACTGATACTATCGATGCACTTCCTGCACAATCGAGGAAGGACCGGACGTGACCGACACGGGCCTCAGTGCGAACAAGACCACCCGCACCCGGGTAACGGCGCACGAGTTCGTCCGGGAGACCCTCAGAGAGGGGATCCTCGACGGCAGCATTCCCGGTGGGACGAGGCTGGTTCAGGCCGATCTCGCCGAGCAACTGAGCGTCAGCACCACCCCGGTTCGAGAGGCGCTGCGAGACCTTGCCGCCGAAGGCATCGTGGAGTTGGACGCCCATCGGGGCGGCACCGTGCACCGCATCAGCAACGAGGAGCTCCAGGAGATCTACGAGCTGCGCCTGCTGCTCGAGGTCGTGGCGGTGGAGAAGGCGGCGGAGCGGATAACCCCCGACCAGTTGGCCAAGGTCGGCGCCGTGCTGGAGCAGATGCAGGCCGCGCACCCCACGGCCAACTGGGTGATGCTCAATCGCGACTTCCACATGACGATCTACGAGGCCGCCGGGTCGCCCCGGCTGCTGGCGATCCTGCGCACCCTGCTGGACACCTCCGTCATGTATGTCAGCATGGCGCTCAAGGCCAGGCCCACCGCCCGTGAGCAGGCCACCCGCGACCACCAGCTCATATTCGAGGCCCTTGCCAGCAACGCCCCGGAGGCTGCTGCGAGGGCGGTCCGGGATCACTTGGAGATCCCGAGGTCCGTCCTCGAGGTCGATCTCCGCTCCTGACGAAGGGAGGCTGCCGGATGGCACCCACCGGCATCGACGCGCCCGCGAGCGGCGCCCCCGGTACCTCCGAGGAGGCTCGCACCATCGATATGCACTGCCATCTGGCCGTCGCGGAGTGCCAGGCGCTGCTGGCACCGCACTACCGGTCCGAGTACGAGCCCTACGGCCACTACATGAACCAGAGCTCCCGCGACCACAACGCGGTGATGCTCCCGTCGATCGCCGCGCACCTGCACGAACCGGAGTCCCGGATCGAGCCGATGGACGCGATGGGCGTGGACATCCAGGGCCTGGCCACGTTCGTGTCGCAGTACGGCTACTGGCTGCCGACATCGGTGGCCATCGAGTCGGCCCGGATCCAGAACGACACCCTGGCGCAGGCAGTGGCCGACTTCCCCGGCCGGTTCGCAGCCGCCGGCGCGACGGTTCCCCTCCAGGACATCGACGCGGCCATCGCCGAGATGGACCGGGCCGTGGACGATCTCGGGTTCAAGGGCCTTCAGATCGGCGGCACCGTCGACGGCCACAACCTCGACGAGCCTCGCTTCCGGCCCTTCTGGGAGGCGGTGGCGGCCAAGGGGGTGCCGGTGATCCTGCATCCCAACGGCTACGAGGAGAGCCACCGGCTCGACGAGTACTTCTTCGTCAACTGCATCGGCAATCCGCTGGAGACCACCGTCGCGGTGCACCGGATGGTCTTCTCGGGGCTGTTCGAGGAGTTGCCCGACCTGAAGCTGGTGCTGCTGCACGGCGGCGGCTACGTGCCGTTCTACGCGGCCCGCGCCGACCACACCTGGGAGGTCCGCCCCGAGACCCGGACGCACATCCCGGACCGTCCGCCCAGCCACTACTTCAAGAGGCTGTACTACGACACCATGGTGTTCCAGCCCCAGTACGTGAGGCATCTGATCGATGTGGTGGGCTCGGACCGGGTCATGCTGGGGACCGACTTCCCGTTCGACATGGGCGAGACCGACCCCGTGGGCCTGATCGATCGTGTCGCGGGCCTGACCGAGCCCGAGCGTTCCGCCATCAAGGGCGCCAACGCGGCCCGCCTGTTCAACCTCTAGAGGCCGAGCGAGTCGGTGCACGAGTCGGGCTCATACGGTCGAGGCCGTGGCCCGAGCGGCCCGTGAGCGCAGCGAACAAGAGCGGGCAGCACGCAGCAGCCTGCCGTCTGATTGCGAGAGCCCGCGTTGATGGTGGACCTGACATAATATATGATCGGCGTGCCGAGGCGCTGTAGCGCCGCCGTTACGCCCGAGGAGGCGAGATGAGTTCGTCCGCGACCCCGTGGATCACCGACAAGTGGTTCTCCAGCCCGTGGAACTACCTGTCCGAGGCGACCGGAGAGATGAACCTCCCGGAGACACTCAAGGTGCACGACGTCACCCTGCGCGACGGCGAGCAGCAAGCCGGCGTGGAGTTCACCGCCGACGAGAAGCTGCGCATCGCGGAGCTGCTCAGCAACGCCGGGATCCACCGCATCGAGGCCGGCCTGCCCGCCGTGTCGCCCGCCGATGAGGAGGCCGTGCGCCGGATCGCGGCGGCCGGGTTCGAGTCCGAGGTCTACGCCTTCTCGCGGTGCATGGTCGACGACGTCAAGCTGGCCATCGACTGCGGCGTGGGCGGTGTCGTGATGGAGGTGCCCTCCAGCCACCACCTGATCGAGAAGGGCTACCGCTGGCCGGTGGAGCGGGCGCTCGAGGCGTCCATCGAGGCCACCAACTTCGCCCATGAGCACGGCCTGAAGGTGACCTTCTTCCCCATCGACGCCACCCGGGCCGAGATCGGCGAGTACCTCGACATGATGGAGAGGGTCGCCACCGACGGCTATGTCGACGCGGTGGCCCTGGTGGACACCTTCGGGGTGCTGTCGCCCCACGCCGTCGCCTACTTCGTGCGCCAGACCCGGGACCGCCTCGGTGTGCCGATGGAGACCCACTTCCACATGGACTTCGGCATGGGCGTCGCCAACACCATCCTGGCCGTGACCGAGGGCGTCGAGGTGATCCAGACCACCGTCACCGGCCTCGGGGAGCGTTCGGGCAACACTCCCACCGAGGAGACGATCCTGGCCCTGCTCACCATGTACGGGCTCGACACCGGCATCAAGACGGAGCACTTCACCGACATATCCCGCGAGGTGCTCGCCATGGCCGGGGTCGAGCAGCCCGGCAACCGCCCGGTGGTCGGGGAGCGCCTGTTCAACGTCGAGTCGGGCATCATCGCCACCTGGGTCCGCAACGTGGGCGACGAGGTGACCGAGGCCTTCCCGTTCCGGCCGGAACTCGTCGGCCAGGCCGCGCCCGAGATCGTGCTGGGCAAGGGCTCGGGCGTCGACTCGATACGGGTCTGGCTGGAGCGCAACGACATGTCGGCCGGCGAGGACGAGATCCTGGAGATCCTCGCCATCGTCAAGGCCAAGTCCCTCCAGAAGAAGGCGCTGCTCACCAACGACGAGTTCGTCGAGTGCGCCCGCAAGGTCATCAGCTAGCCCGCAACGCGTCGGGTCGCATCGCTCAGCCAACAACCGCACCGCTACCAAGGAGCACCCAGTGAAGGAAGCATTCGGAGTCCTAGGAACCGACTGGCGTGAAGGGATCAACTGGCAGGAGGTGCGCGACTGGCGCCTGCGCCGGGCCCGGGAGGCCATGCGGCGCCACGGCCTCGGAGCCATGCTGCTGATGTACGACGAGAACATCCGGTACGTCACATCCACCATGACGCCGGGCTGGAACCAGCTCAAGCCCGGACTGCGCTACGCGGTGCTCATCGAGGGCAAGGAGCCGATCCTGTACGAGCAGGGCGACATCGGCTACCACATCCGCGAGCACTCACCATGGATCCCCAAGGAGAACGTCCGCTATTCCTACGCCTGGATAAAGGGCGCGGCCGGACCCGCGTCCACGGCCCAGGTCGACAAGTTCACCTCCGCTCTGATGAACGACCTCGAGGACGCGGGGGTGTCCGACCAGCCACTGGGCGTGGACTTCATGGACCTCAACATGATCCGTGCCTTCGAGGAGCGCAACATCAACTGGGTGGACGGCATGACGCCGATGATGGAGGCCCGCTCCATCAAGAGCCCCAACGAGCAGAAGGCCATGCGCATCGTCGGGTCGATCTGCGACGTGACCCATTACGAGTTCTCGCAGTTCCTCAAGCCCGGGCTCACCGAGAACGAGGTCACCGCGTTCGGGATGGAGTACCTGTACAGCATCCCGGGCATGGAGAACGTCGAGGACGTCATCGTCTCGTCCGGGCCCAATGCCTGGCCGAACTGGCGCAACCACGGCGACCGCATCATCCGACCCGGCGACCTGGTCATCATCGACCTGGCCGCGCTCACCTGGAACGGGTTCAAGTCGTGCGTGTACCGCACCTACTGCGTGGGCGGCACGCCCACCGACGAGCAGAAGCAGTACTACGATCTGGCCAACAAGTGGCTCCAGGACTCGATCGAGGCCACCCGCCCCGGCGTCACCACCGCCGACATCGCCGCGGTGTGGCCCTCCGCCAAGGAGATCTGGGGATACGAGGAGGAGGACGAGGCGGCCGCCAACCTCTGGGGCCACGGCCTCGGTCTGGCGCAGTACGACCAGCCGGTCATCTCGCGCATCTGGTCTCTGGACCATCCCCAGGAGATCAAGCCGGGCATGGTGTTCGCGCTCGAGACCCAGCACGGCAAGCTCCACGAGTTCGGCGTGCGGCTCGAGGAGATGCTGATCGTCAACGAGACCGGGGTGGAGCTGATCTCCACGTTCCCGCTCGACGAGATCACCTGCGCCGGGTGAGCGGCGGCGCCGCCACCGTCCGGCTCCTCACCGCCGGGTGAGCGCCCGCGTGCCGCCACCGCGGAGCAGCGACCCCGGCGGCACACCGCTCGTCGTTCCCCTCGACGCCCCCGCGGCCCGCGACGTCGCCGCCGCGGGAGCCAAGGGCGCCGGGCTGGCCCAGGCCATGGCCGCGGGCCTGCCCGTGCCCCCCGGATTCGTTGTGTCGCCCGCGGCATCGGTGGCCGCGCTCGAACTCGCGGAGGCCCAGATGGAGGCCCGGGGCTCGGGCGGCGCCCGGATGGCCATCATCGGCTGTGATCTCGGCCGCGGGCTGGTCGATGCCCTCAGCGAGGCGGCGACGGGTCTGCCCGAACCGCTGATCGTGCGCTCGTCGAGCATCCTGGAGGGCGCGGGGGAGTGGTCCGGTGCCTTCACCTCGGTGCCTGAGGTGCGCCGCGACGAGGTGGGAAAGGCAGCCAAGAGCGTTTGGGCCTCGTGCTACACCCTGGAGGTCCTGGAGCGTTACGAGGCAGCCGGCATCGAGCCCGTCGACGCCCCCATGGGCCTGGTGGTGCAGCCTGAGATCACCCCTGACTTCGGAGGGGCGGCCCTGACCTTCGCCGACGGGTCGGTGAGGATCGACGCGGTCAAGGGGTCGCCGCGCGACCTGATGGCCGGATGGTCCTCCGGCAGCCGGGCCGAAGTGTCCGCAGGTGAGGTCTCGGGGCACGACGCAGTGGAACTCATGGGTGCCGAGGGGTTGCGGTCGGTGGCCGATCTTGCCCTCGAGGCCCGCCGTGAGCTCGGCTGCAACCTGATCGAATGGGTGGTGCTCGACGGTGAGCCGCTGCTCCTGCAGGTGCAGCGGTCCCGGGCCGGTGACGCGGAGGAGAGCCTCGAGGTGCCCGCCGCCCTCGGCCATCGCTTCGCGAGGGACTTCGTGCGCCTGGCCCGCGACTACCCGGGCTCCTGGGGCGAGGAACTGGTGCTGGGGTGGCTGCCGGCGATGGGCCCCGACCTGACGCCGGTCGAGCCCGAAGCCGACATTTGCCTGGATGATCTGGCCGGCGCGGCCCGGGCCCTGGCCCGCCGCCTGGTGGCGCAGGCGTGGGGAGTTCCGCCCGAGGACGCCGAAGAGGCGCAGGCGCGGGCCGCGCTCGTGCTACGCCGCATGCGCAGCGACCGGCCCAACGAGTCGATAGAGGCCCTCCAGTCGTTGGCACCGGTGGACGAGGACTCGGCCGCCCGGCTGCTGGGCATGGCCCGACGCCTCATCGAGCAGACCCGCCCGCCCGGTCGCCGGGGGCTCGACCGGTGGGAGCCCGTCCTCGCCGGTGTGGCCGCGCTTCAGGGAGAGGTCCATGCCGGCCGTCCCAGCGCCTCCGGGGTGGGGGCCGGCCGGCTCGTGTGGGTCGAGAACTCCAAGCAGACCGGGCACGTTCGGCCCCGCGACATCATCGTGACCCAGTATCCGCTGGCCAACTTCTCACCGCTGCTGTTCGACGCGGCGGGGATCGTGTCGCTGGGCGGCGCGCCCACCGCCCACCTCTTCGAAGTGGCCCGCTCCCTCACGGTGCCCGCCGTGGTCGACTGCGCGATCGGTGACATCGTGCGGCGCGGGCCCCGGCTGGGCATGCTCGACGGCGATGCCGGCCGCGTCGCCATCCTGCCCCCCGGCGATGGCTGACACCGGGGCCAGGCCCGTCGTGGGGGTCGTGGGCCTCGGTGTGATGGGCGGTGCGATGGCTCGCCACATCCGGGCCGCCGGCCATGACGTCGTCGGCTTCGACCTCGACCCCGGCCGTGCCGCCCTCTGCGGGGCCCGCCCGGTGCCGGACGCCGCGGCGGTGGCCGCCGAGGCCGATGTGGTGGTGCTCTCGTTGCCGACGGTCGGATCACTCCGCGACGCAAGCCGCGGCCTCGCCTCAGCCGGCAGGGCGGGGCTGGTGGTGGTTGAGACGGGAACCTTCGGAATCGAGGCCAAGCAGCAGGCGCGCGCCGTTCTGGAGGCGGCCGGCGCGGCGGTGCTCGACGCACCGCTCAGCGGCACCGGCCTGCAGGCCGCCGACGGCACCCTGATCGTCTACGCCAGCGGAGACCCCGACGCGTTCGCAGTAGCCGAGCCGATCCTCGGCCACGTCGGGCGTCGGACCTTCTACCTCGGCGAGTTCGGCAACGGCTCGCGGATGAAGTTCGTGGCCAACCTGCTGGTGTCGGTGCACACGCTGGCCGCAGCCGAGGCTCACCGGCTCGGCGCAGCCAGCGGCCTGGAGCCCCGGGTGGTGCAGGAGGTGATCAGCGCGGGTGTCGGATCCTCCAAGATCTTCGACATCAGGGGGCCGATGATGGTCTCCGGCGCGTACGACCCGCCGTCGGCCCGTCTGGCCATCATCCTCAAGGACTCAGAGATCATCGCGGACCACGCCGAGGACGTGGGTGCGCTCACCCCGCTGCTGGATGCCGCCCTGCCGCAGTACCGGGCGGCCGTGGAGCGGGGTCTGGGCGACCTCGACGCGGCAGCACTCCACCGGCACCTCGCCGAGCCCTCGCCGTGAGCAGCGTCGGCTCTCTGGGCGGCTACGCCAAGGGTCCGTTCTCGGTCGAGTGGGAGGATCGCTACGACATGGCTCGGCTGCGACGCGAGCGGGTCGCGGCCGCGCAGCGGCAGCTCGTGGCGGCGGGCGCGGACGCCCTGATGGTGTGGAAGGACGAGAACGTCCGGTATCTCACGTCGCTGCGGGCGCAGTTGATCGCAGGCAAGACCATGGCGCTCAACGGTGCCTTGCTGCAGGCCGGCGCCGATCCCGTCCTGCTCTGCTCCGGCGGCGAGATCGACAAGGTCACCGCCGGAATGGGATGGATCGCCGAGGCCCACGCCATCCCCATCATGGAGCAGGCCGAACTGGTCGACGGCTTAGTGCGCGACATCCTGCGCCCGATCCTGGTTGAGCGGGGTCTGGGCCACGCCCGGCTGGGAGTGGATGCGGCCAGCGTGTCGTTCATCGACGCCCTGCGAGCCCACCTGCCCGACCTCGAGGTCGTCGACGGCGACACCATCATGCAGCGGGCCCGGCTCATCAAGACCGATGTGGAGATCGCCATCATCGAGGAGGCCTGCGCCATCGGCGACGCCGTCACCCAGCGGGCGCTCGACGAGACGAGAGCCGGGCGCCGCGAGCTGGAGGTGGCCGGCGACGCCATGCAGACGCTGTTCCACCTCGGCGGCGAGATGGCTCACGTGATCACCCCCTTCGTCGCCTCGGGCGAGCACATGTCGCCACCGCACCGTCTGGCCACCGACAAGTTGATGCGCAATCACGACCTGTGCTTCATCGACATCGGGGCCATGTGGAACGGGTACTTCGCCGACATCGGCCGGACCACGGTCATCGGACGGCCCAGCCGGCGCCAGCAGGAGATCTATACGGCGGTGTACGAGGGGCTCATGGCCGGCATCGACCAGATGCGCCCGGGCCGCACCAACGCGGACGCCGCCGAGGCCGTCGTGTCCAAGATCGCGGAGTTCGGGCTGGACGACCACCTGTTCAGCCTGTTCATCGGCCACGGGATCGGGGTGGGCGCCAACGAACCGCCCTACATCGGCGAGAGCATGCCGGGGGCCACCGTGTGCGAGTTCGAGCCGAACATGGTGTTCGCGGTCGAGCCGCTGGTGTGGGTGCCCGATGTTCCCGGCGGGGGCGGCGTGCGGATCGAGGACATGGTGCTGGTCACCGAGGAGGAGCCCCGGGTGCTCTCGAGGGTCGAGTACGAGGAGAGGCTGCTGCTGTGAGACAAGGAGGTCAGCGATGAGTGACGGGGCTGTTCGGCTGGGTCTGGTGGGACTCGGTTGGTGGGGAGGCGAGCTCGCTGAGGCGGCCCGGCGCTCGGGTGTGGCTGAGGTCGTGGCGTGCCACGCCCGCACCGAGTCCTCCCGGGAGGACTTCGCCCGGCGGGCCGGCTGCCGGGCGGCGGGCTCGTGGCAGGAGTTGCTGGAGGCCGACGACGTCGAGGGGTTGATGCTGGCCACGCCCCACACCATCCACGCCGATCAGGTCTGCGAGGCCGCAGCGGCCGGCAAGCACGTGCTGGTCGAGAAGCCGTTCACCCTCACCGTCGAGGAGGGGAAGCGAGCCGTGGCCGCTGCCGACGGGGCCGGCACCGTGCTGATGGTGGGCTACCAGCGGCGCCGCCAGGCCGCCAACCGCCGGATCCGCCGGATGCTCGACGACGGCGAGTTGGGAACGGTGCTGCTCGCCTCGTCCGTGTTCAACGTGTCCCACGGCTACCCGGACACCTGGCGGGCCAGCGCGAGCGAGACGCCGCTGGGCGGGATGACCGGGCTCGGCGTTCACATGATCGACACCTACCACTACCTGCTCGGACCGATCGCGGTGGTCAGCGCCTCCAGTCGCAGCGTCCTGCCCGACCAGCCCCTCGATCACGCCACCGGGCTCATGTTCGAGTTCGAGTCCGGGGCTGTCGGAACGCTGCTCACCACACACTTCGTGCCGGGAGCGGTCGAGGTCACCGTGCACGGCACCTCGGGGGTCGCGACCAACCGGGCCGATGGCGCCAGCCTGCTGGTGCAGTCCAGGGGAGACTCCGGTCCCGCCGAGGTGGACCTGGCCGTCAACGATCCGCTCGTCGATCAGGTCGCCGCCTTCGCGGCCTCCATCAGGCGAGGCGTGCCTGTCGAGACCGACGGCCGCGTCGGGCTGGCGGTGACCGAGGTGTTCCAGGCGGCGGTGGCCAGTGCCCGGAGGGGTCAGCCTGTGCAGGTGGCCGAGTTCGCGTCCTGAGCGGACCGCCGCCGGTTGGGATAGACCCGGGGGCGTGGCATCATGGCAGACCGGCGCTGCGGTGCCGACCCGCTCCCTTAGCTCAGCCGGCAGAGCGTCTCCATGGTAAGGAGAAGGTCGTCAGTTCGATTCTGACAGGGAGCTCGGAGCAGGCATCGTCCTGCCCGTCCCGGCGACGTAGCTCAGTTGGCAAGAGCGCTCGACTCATAATCGAGAGGTCGACAGTTCAAGTCTGTCCGTCGCTACCAGCAGGGCCGCCGCGCGGTGATCCCTCGCAACATGGAAGGCTGCGTGCGGGCCTGGTAGACAACTGCCGTGACTGCATCGCCCCGGCGCCGCCCGCGAGCCGTCGAGAAGCGGCGCCGTAACGTCAGCGCCGATCGCGAGTCTCAATCTTCACCGGACATGGTCTCGCTCGTCGAGCGGGCCAAGTCCGGGGACCGGGAGGCGTTCGACCGGCTCGTGCGGATCACCCACTCCGATGCGTACGCGCTGGCCCTTCGCCTCACGGGCAGCACGGAGGATGCTCGCGACGTGGTTCAAGAGGCGTATCTGAGGGCCTACCGGAGCGTCGGCCGCTTCCGCGGCGAGGCGCTCTTCAGCACCTGGCTGTACCGCATCGTGGCCAACTGCGCGGCCACCCACATCGGCCGGCGCCAGCTCCACCGCCACGACCACCTCGGCGCCCACGACGACTTCATCGACACCAGGCCCGACTACGACCCGACTCTTCTGGGCGACGTGGCTGCGCTGCGGCTGAACCTCGACGCCGCCATCCGCGACCTGCCGCCGCGGCTGCGGTCCGTGGTCGTGCTGCGGGACATGTACGACCTGCCCCACGAGGCCATCGCCAAGGAGCTCGGCATCTCGGTGACCGCCGCCAAGGTGCGCCTGCACCGTGCCCGTCGCCGCCTGCGCGAGCAGGTGCTCCCCCTGCCGGGCGAGGAGCACGACCATGATCGTTGAGCGTGCCGACTGCCGGGCGGTGAGCGACGCCCTCGCCGCGGCCGCGGGTTCGGACCGCGCCTTCGGACCCCTGGAGCTGGACCATCTGACTACCTGCCTGCGGTGCCGGGCCGAGCAGGCCCGGTACCGGCGGCTGATGGAGGCCATGCAGGCGCTGCGGGAGGCGCCCGTCGAGGAGGACTCCCGCCTGGAGTCGCAGATCCTCACGACCATCGACCTTCACGGGCGTCTCCTGGCCCGGCGGGCCAGAGCGGGCGTCGTGGCCGCGGTCGGCGGAATCGCAGCCGGGGCGGCGGCCACCGCCGGCTTCATCGCGGCCCGTCATCGCCGGGCCGCCAGGCTCCTGTCCTAGTCCGTCGGGGCCGGACATGCAGAGGCCCGGCCCGTAGCGGTTCGGGGAGTCGCGCTGGTAGCCTCTCACCGCTGCTGAGGGGCGTGGCTCAATTGGCAGAGCACCGGTCTCCAAAACCGGCGGTTGGGGGTTCGAGTCCCTCCGCCCCTGCGAATCGCCGATGGCCACCACCTGCGGCGCCGCAACCCATCCGAGGTGAACCCAACCATGGCGATGAACCGCCAGCAAAAGCGCATGCTGCAGAAGCAGGGCGAGGTCGACGCCGACGGCGCGCCCGTCCGCACCCGCGGCCGCCCTGCTTCGACACCGAACGAGAGGACCTCGCCCACGCAGTTCCTGCGCGAGGTGCGCGGCGAGCTGCGCAAGGTGGCCTGGCCCAGCCGGGCCGAGACGGTCAACTACTCCATAGTCGTGCTGGTCACGGTGGTGGTGCTCACCGCCATGATCTACGGGCTCGACTGGGTCTTCTCCACGTTCGTACTCGAGCTGTTCGATTCCTGAGGTCCCCGCCCATGACTGACACTCCCGTCACAGACACCCCCGTCTCCGACGCGCCCGCCACGGACGTGGCCCCGCTGGACGAGCCCGCCCAGAGCGACGCGGCCGTCCTCACCGAGGACGATCTGTTCGCCGAGGAAGCCGAGGCGCCCGCACCGGTCAGCCCCTACGACAAGCCCGGCAAGTGGTTCGTCGTCCACACGCAGTCCGGCTACGAGAAGAAGGTCAAGCAGAACCTCGAGGCCCGCACGGCGTCGATGAACATGGAGGGCCGCATCCACGAGGTGGTCATCCCCCTGCGCGACGTCCCCGAGTTCAAGAACGGCAAGAAGGTGATCTCCTCCAAGCGGCTGTTCCCGGGCTATGTGTTCGTGCGGTGTGAGCTGGACGACGAGGTCTGGCCCGTCATACGCGACACCCCCAATGTGACCGGCTTCGTGAACCAGGGCGGGTCGCCCTCGCCGCTGCGCCGCCGCGACGTCGAGGCCTTCCTCGGGGTCGAGGCCGACCGGTCCCGGGAGGCGTCCAAGCGGGCCAAGCCGATGTTCGAGTACGGCATGGGGGAGACCGTCCGGGTCAAGGACGGCCCCTTCGCGGACTTCTCCGGCGAGATCATCGAGATCAACGAGGACCAGCTCAAGGTGAAGGTGCTCGTCAACATCTTCGGCCGCGAGACGCCCGTCGAGCTCGAGTTCGCGCAGGTGGCCCGCCTGTAGACCGCCCGGGGTTGTAGCCGGCCACCGATCCCGCCACACTGCCCCGTTCCCCCGTCCCCACCCCTGAGAGAGTCCGATGGCCCGAAAGCTGGTCGCTGCCGTAGTGAAGATCCAGATTCCCGCAGGCCAGGCCACCCCTGCGCCGCCGGTGGGAACCGCGCTGGGGCCCCACGGCGTGGCCATCATGGACTTCTGCAAGGACTACAACGCTCGCACCGAGGACAAGCGGGGCCAGATCATCCCGGTGGAGATAACCATCTACGAGGACCGGTCGTTCACGTTCATCACCAAGACCCCGCCGACGTCGTACCTGATCCGCACCGCCGCCGGCCTGGAGAAGGCCTCCGAGACGCCGGGCCGCGAGACGGTGGGCACCATCACCGACGCGCAGGTGGCCGAGATCGCCGAGGTGAAGATGCCTGACCTGAACGCCAACGACCTGGAGGCGGCCAAGGCGCAGATCGAGGGCACGGCCCGGTCCATGGGCATCACCGTCGCCTGAGCCTTCGATCGCGAGCATTACGAGCACGGAGAACGAGCATGGCCAAGGGCAAGAAGCATGCGGACGCGGTCAAGAGCTTCGACCGCATGCACCTCCACAACGACGCCGACGCGGTGAGCCTGGTGAAGAGCCTGGCCAAGCGGCGCTTCGACGAGAGCGTCGACGTGGTCGTGAGGCTGGGAGTCGATCCCCGCAAGGCCGACCAGATGATGCGGGGCACGATCTCG
This sequence comes from Acidimicrobiia bacterium, assembly GCA_022820805.1. Classification (GTDB taxonomy): domain Bacteria; phylum Actinomycetota; class Acidimicrobiia; order Acidimicrobiales; family Aldehydirespiratoraceae; genus Aldehydirespirator. Next base: position 92,399 of record JAJEEV010000010.1, on the reverse strand, counting down.
CTTCCCTCGGGAACCGGCAAGGAGGTGCGCGTCGCGGTGTTCGCGCAGGGCGAGACCGCGACGAAGGCCCGCGAGGCCGGCGCCGACCTGGTGGGAGCCGAGGATCTGGCCGAGCAGGTCCAGGGCGGCATGACCGACTTCGACGTGGCCATCGCCACGCCGGACATGATGCCGGTGGTCGGCAAGCTGGGCCGCATCCTCGGACCCCGCGGCCTGATGCCCAACCCCAAGACCGGCACCGTCACCAACGACGTCGAGCGCACCATCGAGGAGTTCAAGGGGGGCAAGGTCGAGTACCGCACCGACCGCTTCGCCAATGTGCATGTCCCCATCGGCCGGGCGTCCTTCGCGGAGGAGGACCTGGTGAGGAACCTTCGGGCGGTGCTGTCCGAGCTCCAGCGGGCCAAGCCGCCCGCGGCCAAGGGCAAGTACGTGAAGAAGGTCGTCCTCAGCTCCACGATGGGCCCGGGCGTGCGCGTCGACCCGGCCGGGGTCGGAGCCGACGAATGAGCCCGGTAGGCTCGCACGCCACCACGCTCACCTGAGACATCCGGTGCGCTCCGCGGGGAGCACCAATGGGTCGTCAGGCCCGCCGGACGAGGAAGGCACCCATGACAGCTCCAAGGCCCGAGAAGGCGGCCGTCGTCGCCGAAGTGCGTGACCGGCTGGCGGCCAGCGACGCGGCCCTGCTGACCGAGTACCGCGGGCTGAACGTCCCGCAGATGGCCGCGCTGCGCCGGTCACTGCGCACCGCCGGCGGCGAGTACACCATCTACAAGAACACGATGGTTCGGCTGGCCGTGGACGAGCTGGGCATCGACGTCGCCCACCTGCTCACCGGTCCGACGGCCATCGCCTTCGTGGGCGAGGGCGCCGAGGGCAGCGGCGACGCAGCCGCGGTGGCCAAGGCCCTGAGGGACTTCTCCCGCACCAACCGGGACCTCGTGCTCAAGGGCGGGGTGCTGGGCACCAAGGTGCTCGGCCCCGAGGACCTGGTCGCCCTGGCCGACCTCCCCTCGCGCGACGTGCTCCTGGCGCAGCTCGCCGGCGCCTTCCAGGCTCCCCTCTCCAAGTTCGCCGGCTTGCTGGAGGCGCTGCCCCGCAACTTCGCCTACGGCCTGAAGTCGCTCATCGACAGCCGCAGTGCCGAGACCGCCAACGACCGACAACCATCCGAAACACAGGAGGCCTGAATCATGGCAACCAAGGAAGAGATCCTCGATTCGATCTCGCAGATGACCGTGCTGGAGCTGAGCGAGCTGCTCAAGGAGTTCGAGGAGCGCTTCGACGTGACCGCGGCCGCACCGGCGGCAGTGGCGGTGGCGGCGCCGGCCGCTGACGCGGGCGGCGACGACGAGGACGTCAAGGACTCCTTCAACGTCGTGCTGGCCGGGGTCGGCGACAAGAAGATCCAGGTCATCAAGGAGGTGCGCAGCCTCACGTCGCTCGGGCTCAAGGAAGCCAAGGAGCTGGTCGACAACGCGCCCAAGCCCGTCCTCGAGGGTCTCGCCAGGGAGGACGCCGACAAGGCCAAGGCCGCCCTGGAGGCCGCCGGAGCCGAGGTGGAGCTCGTCTGACGCCTCAACCGTCCGCCTCCCGACCCTCCGAGCCCTGACGGCGCGGCCCCAGCCGAGGCCGTTCGATGGACCGACGGGTGGAGTTGGACGGTCCCAGCAACTTCCGCGACCTCGGCGGGCTGCCCGTCGGCGGCGGCGGCACGACGAGGAGCGGCCTGGTGTACCGGGCCGACCGGCTCTGCACGCTGAGCGACGCCGACCTGGGCCGCCTGGCCGCGGCCAACATCGGTCACGTGTTCGACCTGCGCTCCGAGGCTGAGGCATCGGAGTTCCCCGACCGGCTGCCGGCGGGGGCGTCCTATGTGCGGCTGCCGATGACGAGCGACGAGACCTTCCGGACCCGGACCATCTACGACCGCATAGTCGAGGGCGAGATCAAGTTCTACGGCGAGCCGGAGATGGTGGCCGGCTACGTGCGCATCCTCAAGAACTTCGGCCCGTCGTTCGTGCACATCGCCCGGCAGGTCGGCCGGGGCGATCCGATCGTGATCCACTGCACCGCCGGCAAGGACCGCACCGGGGTGGCCTCGATGCTCCTGCTCGACCTGGTCGGGGTGTCGGCCGAGGATGTGGCCGCCGACTACGCGCTGTCGTCGGAGCGGCGCCCCAGCCTCGACCGCGACCACACCGAGGCCCGATCGCTGCAACCCATGCTCGAGGACCTGGGCCTCGACCCGGCCCGGTTCGCCCCCCTGTGGGAGGCCCGGCCCGCGGTGATCCTGGGCACTCTGCAAGAACTGCACGACCAGTGGGGCGGCGCAGCCGGGTACCTGTCGGCCGCGGGCGCGACCGACGCCGACATCGACACCGTCCGGGCCCTGCTGCGAGCCTAAGCCGGCGGGTCGGATCCCGAAAGCGGTGCACCGGCGCGCCATCGGCTAATCTCGCGGCGATCGCGCCACCGGGGTGGTTGCGGTCAGGCGTGCCGCGGGCTAGCCTTCCTGCCACCGTGGTCGTCTGTGCGCGCCGGGAGGCGGCTCCCGTGGTCAATTCCTCACTGTTGACGCGCGCACGCGCGACCGCGTGATCCCAGATCAGCCGGCCCTCGGGAGTACCACGTGACCGCACGCGCCGCTTCACGCGAACGCTACTCGTTCGGAAACCTCGAGGAGATCCTCGAACTGCCCGACCTCATCGCGATCCAGAGGGAGAGCTTCTCCTGGCTGATGACCGAGGGCCTGGCCCGAACCTTCAAGGACATATCGCCCATCGCCGACTACAGCGGGACGCTCGAGCTCGAGCTCGAGTTCGACCCCGGCGACGAGGAGCTCCATCCACCCCCCAAGTTCACGGTGGACGACTGCAAGGAGAAGGACATGACCTACTCCGCGCCGATCTTCGTCCGGGCCCGATTCCTCAACGCCGGCACCGGCGAGATCAAGGAGCAGATCGTCTTCATGGGCGACTTCCCCATGATGACCGAGAAGGGCACCTTCATCATCAACTGGACCGAGCGCGTCGTCGTCTCCCAGCTGGTCCGCTCGCCCGGCGTGATCTTCCAGCCCGGCGAGCGCTACCGGCTGCGGAACCTGGCCAAGTACCAGCTCGTGACGGGCACCATCCATCCCTACCGGGGGGAGTGGATCGAGTTCGACGTCGAGCAGAAGCCCCGCAAGGAGATCACCGCGGGGGTGAGGGTGGCCCGCAAGCGCCGCCTGCCCCTGTTCACCCTGCTGCGGGCCCTCGGCTACGACGAGGAGACCCATCCGGGGTTCCTGGAGCGCTTCGTCGAGCACTTCGACTTCCTGGCCGAGCAGTGGGACAAGCAGGGCCACCTCGCGCCCAGCCGCGACGAGTCCCTGATCGAGATCTACAAGCGGGTGCGCCCCGGAGACCCGGCCACCGCGGAGACGGCCCGCTCGTACTTCGAGAACTCGTTCTTCAGCGGCCGACGCTACGACCTGTCCCGGGTGGGCCGGCACAAGCTGAACCGCAAGCTCGGCCCCGAGTTCGACTTCCTCGAGGAGACCTTCGGGCTCGACATCGAGCGCCCGGACCCCGAGCAGTCGCTGCTGTCGCCGTGCGAGATGCTGGCCGCGGCCACCTACCTGCTGAACCTGGCCAAGGGCGAGCCCGGCTACCGCCTCGACGACCAGGACCACTTCGCCAACCGCCGCATCCGCAGCGTCGGCGAGCTGATCCAGAACCAGGTCCGCATCGGCCTGTCCCGCATGGAGCGGCAGGTACGCGAGCGCATGACCACCCAGGACGTGGAGGCGATCACGCCCCAGACGCTGATCAACATCCGGCCCGTGGTCGCATCCATCAAGGAGTTCTTCGGCACCTCCCAGCTCTCGCAGTTCATGGACCAGGTCAACTCGCTGTCGGGCCTCACCCACAGGCGCCGGCTCTCCGCTCTCGGCCCCGGCGGCCTGAGCAGGGAGCGGGCCGGGTTCGAGGTCCGCGACGTGCACTTCTCCCACTACGGGCGCATGTGTCCCATCGAGACTCCCGAGGGCCCCAACATCGGCCTCATCGGGGGCCTGGCCTCCTTCGCCCGCGTCAACGAGTTCGGCTTCATCGAGTCGCCCTACCGCGTGGTCAAGAACGGTCAGGTGACCGACGAGATCGTCTACCTCGCCGCCGACGAGGAGGAGGAGTACGTCGTCGCCCAGGCCAACGCGCCGATCGACTCCGAGGGCCGGTTCATCAACCCGAGGGTGCTCGTACGGCGCTCCCCGCAGGCGGCGTCGCTGCAGGACCTTCGACTCCAGCTGGAGCAGGAGGTGTTCTTCGGTGCCACCACCGAGATCTCCTTCGTGCCGCCCGACGAGGTGCAGATGATGGACATCTCGCCCAAGCAGATCGTGTCGGTGGCCACTGCCCTCATACCGTTCCTCGAGCACGACGACGCCAACCGGGCCCTGATGGGCGCCAACATGCAGCGCCAGGCCGTGCCCCTGGTCCGCACCGAGGCCCCCTACATCGGCACTGGCGTGGAGGGCCGGGCGGCGCGCGACGCGGCCGACATGGTCATCGCCTCCGAGGACGGGACCGTCGTCGCAGTGGACGGCGACCGCATCGTGCTGGACTACGCCGACTCGGGCCGGACCGCCATCAAGCTGCGCAAGTTCGAGAGGTCCAACCAGGACACCTGCATCAGCCAGAAGCCGCTGGTGCGCGCCGGCGACACCGTCCGCGCCGGTGAGGTGCTGGCCGACGGCCCCTCGACCGACCACGGCGAGCTGGCCCTGGGCAAGAACCTGCTGGTGGCCTTCATGTCCTGGGAGGGCTACAACTTCGAGGACGCCATCATCCTGTCGGAGCGCCTCGTGCGCGACGACGTGCTCACCTCGATCCACATCCACGAGCACGAGATCGACGCCCGCGACACCAAGCTGGGCTCCGAGGAGATCACCCGGGACATCCCCAACCTCTCCGACGACATCCTGGCCGACCTCGACCACCGCGGCATCATCCGCGTGGGCGCCGAGGTCGGTCCGGGCGACGTGCTGGTGGGCAAGGTCACGCCCAAGGGCGAGACCGAGCTGACGCCCGAGGAGCGGCTGCTGCGGGCCATCTTCGGCGAGAAGGCCCGCGAGGTGCGCGACACGTCCCTGAAGGTGCCCCACGGCGAGTCCGGCAAGGTGATCGACGTCAAGGTGTTCGACCGCGACGATCCCAACGCCGGGGAGCTGCCGCCGGGAGTGAACCAGCTGGTGCGGGTGTACGTCGCCCAGAACCGCAAGATCAGCGTGGGCGACAAGCTGGCCGGCCGCCACGGCAACAAGGGCGTGATCTCGCGGATCCTGCCCATCGAGGACATGCCCTTCACCGCCGACGGCACTCCGGTCGACATCATCCTGAACCCGCTGGGAGTGCCCTCGCGCATGAACGTCGGCCAGGTGCTCGAGGCCCACCTCGGGTACTGCGCCCGCTATGGCTGGGCGATCAACGGGGACCAGGTGGGGGTCGAGCCCGTCCGCGGCACCGAGACCAAGACCCGGCCCGTGACCCCGCCCTCGGCCCATGTGGCCACGCCGGTGTTCGACGGCGCCACCTGGGACGAGCGCGACCTGGCCCAGGGCAAGCCGACGATCGTGGACATCCTCACCAACCTCAACCCGGAGACCGCCGACGGCCGCAGGCTGATCGAGGTCGACGGCAAGCAGGTCCTCTACAACGGGCGCACCGGCGAGCCGTACGACAACCCGATCACCACCGGGTACGTCTACATGCTGAAGCTGGCCCATCTCGTCGACGACAAGATCCACGCCCGCTCCACCGGTCCCTACTCGATGATCACCCAGCAGCCCCTCGGCGGCAAGGCGCAGTTCGGCGGGCAGCGCTTCGGCGAGATGGAGGTCTGGGCGCTGGAGGCCTACGGGGCGGCGTTCTGCCTGCAGGAGCTGCTCACGGTCAAGTCCGACGACGTGCTCGGCCGGGCCAAGGCCTACGAGGCCATCGTCAAGGGCGAGAACGTTCCCGACCCCGGCATCCCCGAGAGCTTCAAGGTGCTCATCAAGGAGATGCAGTCGCTCTGCATCAACGTCGAGGTCCTCTCGGCGGCGGGCGAGCACATCGAGATGCGGGAGCTCGACGAGGAGAGCCTCCGAACGGTGGAGGCCCTCGGCATCGACCTGCAGCGCCCCGAGCGCGGCAGCGACGAGGACGACCTGGCCCGCACCGCCGGCCGCCGCTGAGCCCGGCGGGACGAACAAGCAAACCAAGACGAAGCACCGGACGCACGAACGAAAGACGACATAGGAAATGCTCGACGTCAACGATTTCAGCGACCTGAAGATCGGACTGGCCAGCGCCGACTCGATCCGCACCTGGTCGAACGGCGAGGTCAAGAAGCCCGAGACGATCAACTACCGCACGCTCAAGCCCGAGAAGGACGGCCTGTTCTGCGAGAAGATCTTCGGGCCGACCCGCGACTGGGAGTGCGCGTGCGGCAAGTACAAGCGGGTGCGCTTCAAGGGCATCATCTGCGAGCGGTGCAACGTCGAGGTGACCCGCTCCAAGGTGCGCCGCGAGCGGATGGGCCACATCGAGCTGGCCGCGCCCGCAGTGCACATCTGGTACCTGCGCGGCACCAGGTCGTGGCTGGCCTACCTGCTCATGGGCACCCAGCCCAAGGAGGAGCTCAAGGCCAAGCAGCTCGAGAAGGTGATCTACTTCGGCGCCAACCTCGTCGTCACGGTGGACACCGACCGGCGCGACGTCGACATGCCCGAGCTGGAGGCCGAGGTGCGCCGCGAGCTCGACGGCATCGACGCCGACCGCAACCTCGAGCTGTCACAGCGCCAGGAGCGGTTGGAGGCGGAGCTGGCCGAGGCCGAGGCGGCCGAGGCCAAGGAGTCCGAGCTGCGGGCGCTGCAACGCCAGGCGGACAAGGACTTCGAGGAGATCGAGGAGCGCTTCGCGGAGGAGCTCGAGCGGGTCGAGCGGGCCTGGGAGGTCTTCTCGGACCTGTTCGGCCGCCAGATCATCGAGGACGAGGACCTCTGGCGCGAGCTGGTCGACCGCTGGGGCGACTACTTCGAGGGCGGCCAGGGGGCCGACGCCATCGCCCGGCTCATCGCGGCCCTCGACTTCGACGCCGAAGAGGAGACGCTGCGGAACCAGATCAACCCGCCCGAGGGCCAGCGCCCCCTGTCGGCCCAGCGCAAGCAGAAGGCCATCAAGCGGCTGCGGATCCTGGCCGCGTTCAACCGGCGCGACAACTACGGGAGGCGCATCAACGACCCCCGGGCCATGATCCTCGACGTCGTCCCGGTCATCCCGCCGGAGCTGCGCCCGATGGTGCAGCTCGACGGCGGCCGCTTCGCCACGTCGGACCTCAACGATCTCTACCGCCGTGTCATCAACCGCAACAACCGCCTCAAGCGCCTGCTGGACCTGGCTGCGCCCGACATCATCGTCAACAACGAGAAGCGGATGCTCCAGGAGGCGGTGGACGCCCTGTTCGACAACGGTCGCCGGGGACGCCCGGTGACCGGGCCCGGCAACCGGCCGCTCAAGTCCCTGTCGGACATGCTCAAGGGCAAGCAGGGCCGGTTCCGCCAGAACCTGCTCGGCAAGCGGGTCGACTACTCGGGACGCTCGGTCATCGTGGCCGGCCCCACGCTGCGGTTCCACCAGTGCGGCCTCCCCAAGATCATGGCCCTGGAACTGTTCAAGCCCTTCGTGATGAAGCGGCTGGTGGACGTGGAGCTCGCCCCCAACATCAAGTCGGCCAAGCGCATGGTCGAGCGGCGCCGGCCCCAGGTGTGGGACGTGCTCGAGGACGTCATCCGCGAGCATCCGGTGCTGTTGAACCGGGCCCCCACGCTGCACCGGCTGGGCATCCAGGCCTTCGAGCCCGTGCTGGTGGAGGGCAAGGCCATCCAGATCCATCCGCTGGTCTGCGCGGCCTTCAACGCCGACTTCGACGGCGACCAGATGGCGGTGCACCTGCCGCTGTCGGCCGAGGCCCAGGCCGAGGCCCGGGTGCTGATGCTGTCGGCCAACAACGTGCTGAGCCCGGCCCACGGCAGGCCGCTGGTTACGCCGACCCAGGACATGATCATCGGCGCGCACTACCTGACCGAGATGATCACCGACCCGGCCATCGCCGGCCGGTCGTTCCGCTCGATCGACGAGGTCCGGTTCGCCTACGAGAACGGCGACATCACGCTGCACGAGCCGATCGAGTTCCGGGGCAGCCCGGACCTGATGGTCGCGCCGGCCAACGGCGAGGCGGCCCGCTACGAGCCGACCACCGCCGGCCGGGTGTTCTTCAACGACGCCCTCCCTGACGCCTTCGGCTATGTGAACGACACCGTCGGCCAGCGCGACATGGGCGAGCTCGTGGACCGGCTGGCCCGCGGCTTCCCCGTCGCGGAGGTGGCCAAGAGCCTCGACGCGGTCAAGGACATCTGCTTCGCGTTCGCGTCGCGGTCGGGTCTCACCATCTCCATCGACGACGTGCGGACGCCCAAGCAGAAGACCGAGATCCTCGACCGCTACGAGAAGCAGGCCGACAAGATCGAGCGCCAGTTCCGGCGGGGGATCATCACCGACGGCGAGCGCCGCCAGCTCGAGGTGGAAGTCTGGTCCGAGGCCACCGAAGAGGTGACGGGCCGGATGAAGGACGAACTCGAGTCCGACGCGTTCAACCCGGTCAACATGATGGTCGGCTCGGGGGCGCGGGGGAACATGATGCAGATCCGCCAGATCGCGGGCATGCGCGGCCTGGTGGCCAACCCCCGCGGCGACATGATCCCCCGGCCCATCAAGAGCAACTTCCGCGAGGGCCTCAGGGTGCTCGAGTATTTCATCGCCACTCCCGGCGCCCGCAAGGGCCTGGTCGACACCGCGCTGCGAACCGCCGACTCCGGCTACCTGACCCGGCGGCTCGTGGACGTGGCCCAGGAGGTCATCATCAACGCCGAGGACCCGTTCGAGTCCGGCGGCTACGTGAAGGGCATCTGGCTCGACGACATCGGTCCGGACACGCCGGCGAAGCGCACCTACCTGGACACCAGGCTGTTCGGCCGTGTGCTCGCCGACGACGTGACCCTCAGCGACGGCTCGGTGATACTGGCCGGGACGATGGTGGGCGACGCCGAGCAGGAGGCCCTGCGCGACGACCCGCAGGTCACGAGGGTGCGGGTGCTGTCGCCGCTCAGCGACGACTCGGCCTCGGGCATCACGGCAGCCTCCTACGGCATGTCGCTGGCCACCGGCAAGCTCATCGAGCAGGGCGAGGCGGTGGGAGTCATCGCAGCCCAGTCCATCGGCGAGCCCGGAACCCAGCTCACGATGCGCACCTTCCATACCGGCGGCGTCGCCGGGGCCCAGGACATCGCGGGCGGCCTGCCCCGGGTCGTGGAGCTGTTCGAGGCCCGTACGCCCAAGGGCAAGGCCACGCTGGCCCGCCAGGCCGGGGTGGTCCGCATCCGAGACGACGGCAGCGGCGAGCGCACGGTGGTGATCGTGGAGAACGACGGCACCGAGCACGACTGCAGGATCGGGAGCGAGTACCGCCTCGAGGTCCGCGACGGCGACGAGGTGGAGCCGGGCGACGCCCTCGTGGAGGGACCCCGCGATCCCAAGGAGCTGCTGGAGATCCGCGGCATCGACGCCACCCAGCGCTACCTGGTGGCCGAGGTCCAGAAGGTGTACCGCGACCAGGGCGTGTCGATCCACGACAAGCACATCGAGCTGATCGTGCGCCAGATGACCAAGAGGGTCGCCATCGGCGAGCCGGGCGACACGAGCTTCCTGCCCGACGAGCGGGTCGACAAGGCCGGCTTCGAGCGGACCAACCGGGAGATCGTGACATCCGGCGGCAGGCCGGCGTCGGGCCGGCGCGAGGTGATGGGAATCACCAAGGCCTCCCTGGCCACCGAGTCGTGGCTGTCGGCGGCGTCGTTCCAGGAGACCACCCGGGTGCTCACCGAGGCGGCCATCGAGTCCAAGCGCGACACGCTGGTCGGCCTGAAGGAGAACATCATCATCGGCAAGCTCATCCCGGCCGGGACCGGCATGACCCGCTACCGCCAGGGCTACGCGACCCACGCCCCGGACCACACGCCGATGGACTACTACACGTCCGAGGACTCCGAGGTCGACCTCGCCGACGTGCTCGCGCAGCGCAGCAGCGAGCTCGAAGGGGCTGAGGTTCTCGACTATCCGGTGGGCGACGCCGCCGGCGCGGTTCCCGAGGCGGGATGATCCTGTCGGCTCGCCCGCTGAACGTCCGGCGCGTGCGCCGCACGGGTCCCGCGCGCCCCTAGACTGCCCCGTCCGGCCCAACGCCGGCCTACCGCCGAGGAACAACCGCCGCATGCCCACCATCCAGCAGCTGGTCCGCAAGGGCCGCCAGACGAAGCGCCGCAAGGAGTCGACGCCCGCCCTGCAGGGCGCGCCCCAGCGGCGGGGCGTGTGCACCCGGGTCTACACGGCCACCCCCAAGAAGCCGAACTCCGCGTTGCGCAAGGTGGCCCGCGTCCGCCTCACCACCGGCGTGGAGATCACCGCCTACATCCCCGGCGAGGGGCACAACCTCCAGGAGCACTCGATCGTGCTGGTGCGCGGCGGCCGGGTGCGGGACCTGCCCGGCGTGCGCTACAAGGTCGTGCGAGGAACCCTCGACACCGCCGGCGTGCGCGAGCGGAAGAAGGCCCGCAGCCGCTACGGGGTCAAGAAGGAGTCCTGAGGTGCCGCGCAAGGGACCAGCGGCGCGCCGCGAGCTGCAGCCCGACCCGATCTACCGGTCGCTGCTGGTGACGCAGGTCATCAACAAGGTGCTCCAGCGGGGCAAGCGGACGCTGGCCGAGCGGATCGTGTACGACGCGCTCGACATCGTCGAGGACAAGACGGGCGCGGAGCCCGTGTCCACGCTCAAGCGGGCCGTCGACAACGTCCGTCCCCAGTTGGAGGTGCGCAGCCGGCGAGTCGGCGGCGCCACCTACCAGGTTCCGGTCGAGGTCAGGCCCCGGCGGGCCACCACCCTCGCGGTCCGCTGGATCGTCTCGTACGCCCGGGACCGCCGGGAGCACACCATGGCGCAGCGGCTGGCCAACGAGCTGCTCGACGCCGGCAACGGTGTGGGCGCGTCGGTGAAGCGGCGCGAGGACCTCCAGAAGATGGCCGAGTCGAACAAGGCCTTCGCGCACTACCGCTGGTAGACGCGCCGTTCCATTCCGAGCAATGGCTGACGAACGATACCCCCTGTCCAAGACCCGGAACATCGGGATCATGGCCCACATCGACGCGGGCAAGACCACGACCACCGAGCGGATCCTCTACTACACGGGGCGCAACTACAAGATCGGCGAGGTCCATGACGGCGCCGCCACCATGGACTGGATGGCCCAGGAACAGGAGCGGGGCATCACCATCACCTCGGCGGCGACCCACTGCATCTGGCGCGACCACCGCATCAACATCATCGACACGCCCGGCCACGTCGACTTCACCGTGGAGGTGGAGCGGTCTCTGCGGGTTCTCGACGGAGCGGTGGCCGTGTTCGACGGGGTGGCCGGGGTGGAGCCCCAGACCGAGACGGTGTGGCGCCAGGCCGACCGCTACGGCGTGCCCAGGCTGTGCTTCGTCAACAAGATGGACCGCACCGGCGCCGACTTCCACTTCGTGCTCGACTCCATCCGGGAGCGGCTGACCGAGCAGGTGGCGGTGCTGCAGCTGCCGATCGGCAGCGAGTCCGACTACCGCGGCATTGTGGACCTCGTGCGGATGAGGGCCCGCATCTGGTCCGGCACCGACCTCGGGGTCACATGGACCGAGACCGACGTTCCCGACGACCTGCTCGAAGAGGCCGAGCTGTACCGCCACGACCTCCTGGAGACGCTGTCGGACTACGACGAGAGCCTGCTCGAGAAGTTCCTCGAGGACGAGGAGATCAGCTGCGACGAGATCGCGGCGGCCGTCCGGGCCGGCACCATCGGCGGCGGCCTCGTGCCCGTGCTGAACGGCTCGGCCTTCAAGAACAAGGGAGTGCAGGCCCTGCTCGACGCGGTGGTCGACTACCTGCCGTCTCCCCGCGACGTGCCGGCGGTGACCGGCACCGACCCCCGCTCCGGTGCCGAGCTGACCCGCGCCGCCGACGACTCCGAGCCTCTGGCCGCCCTGGCCTTCAAGATCGCCACCGACCCCCATGTCGGCAAGCTCACCTACTTCCGTGTCTACAGCGGCTCCCTGGACAAGGGCGCGCAGGTGCTCAACACGCGCACCGACCGCAAGGAGCGGATCGGCCGCATCCTGGAGATGCACGCCAACGACCGGGTCGACCTCGACTCGGCGGCCGCGGGCGACATCGCGGCCGCGATCGGTCTCAAGGACTGCCGCACCGGCGACACGCTGTGCGATCCGTCCCACGCCATCGCGCTCGAGGACCTCGACTTCCCCGACCCCGTGATCGACGTGGCGGTGGAGCCGAAGTCCAAGGCCGACCAGGACAAGATGTCCAAGGCTCTCACCGCCCTCTCGGAGGAGGACCCCACCTTCCGGGTGCGCACCGACGACGAGACCGCTCAGACCCTCATCGCCGGGATGGGCGAACTGCACCTCGAGGTGCTCGTGGACCGCATGCTGCGCGAGTTCAACGTCCAGGCCAACGTGGGAAAGCCCCAGGTCGCCTACCGCGAGACCCTGTCGGCGGCGGTGCCCGAGCACACCTTCGTGCACAAGAAGCAGACCGGCGGGTCGGGCCAGTTCGCCGTGGTCACCGCCACGGTCGAGCCCAACCCGGGCGGCCAGTACGTCTTCGAGAGCACGATCCGGGCCGGCGCCATTCCCCGCGAGTTCATCAAGCCGGTGGACGACGGCATCCGCGAGGCGATGAGCAACGGCGTGCTGGCCGGGTTCCCGACCGTGGACGTGAAGGTCACGCTCAGCGACGGCCGCACCCACGACGTGGACTCCTCGGAGATGGCCTTCAAGATCGCCGGCGGCGGCTGGTTCCGGGAGGTGGCGCCGAAGGCGAGGCCCGTGCTGCTCGAACCGGTGATGTCGGTGGAGATCGTGACTCCCGACGACTACCTCGGCGACGTCGTCGGCGACCTCAACGCCCGTCGCGGCCAGGTGCGCGGCACCGAGCGGCGCGGCAACAATCAGGTGATAAGCGCGCAGGTTCCGCTTGCGGAGATGTTCGGATACAGTACCGACCTTCGGTCACGCACGCAGGGGCGAGCGACGTACACGATGCAGTTCGACTCGTACCAGCCCACTCCCGCGAGCGTCCAATCCGAGATCGTCGCCCGCGTACGCGGCGAGTGATCCGAAGTTCTCAACCAACTGAACACAAGAGGAAGCACCCATGGCCAAGGAGCAGTTCGAGCGGACCAAGCCTCATGTCAATGTGGGCACTATGGGCCATATCGATCACGGCAAGACCACGCTGACAGCCGCCATCACCAAGGTGCTGGCCGACCGCGTCGAGGGAACCCAGTTCACCGAGTTCGACAAGATCGACAACGCTCCCGAGGAGCGCGAGCGGGGCATCACCATCAACGTGGCCCATGTCGAGTACGAGACCGACAACCGGCACTATGCGCACGTCGACATGCCGGGCCACGCCGACTACATCAAGAACATGATCACCGGTGCGGCGCAGGTGGACGGGGCCATCCTGGTGGTCTCGGCCGCCGACGGTCCGATGCCCCAGACCCGTGAGCACGTGCTGCTGGCCCGCCAGGTCGGCGTCCCCCGCATCGTGGTGGCCCTCAACAAGGTGGACATGGTCGACGACGAGGAGATCCTCGAGCTGGTCGAGCTCGAGGTGCGCGAGCTGCTCGACGAGTACGAGTTCCCCGGCGACGACACCCCGGTCATCGGCGTGTCCGCCCTCAAGGCGCTCGACGGCGACGAGGAGTCCGCCCAGCAGGTCATCGAGCTGATGGACGCCGTGGACAGCTACGTGCCGACGCCCGAGCGCGACGTCGACAAGCCCTTCCTGATGCCCATCGAGGACGTGTTCTCCATCACCGGGCGGGGCACGGTGGTCACCGGCCGGGTCGAGCAGGGCGTGGTCGAGACCGGCAACAAGGTCGAGATCGTGGGCCTGCGCGAGACCCAGGAGACCACCTGCACCGGCGTGGAGATGTTCCGCAAGATCCTCGACCGCGGCGAGGCCGGCGACAACATCGGCGCCCTGCTGCGGGGCATCGACAAGAAGGAAGTCCAGCGGGGCCAGGTGCTGGCCGCACCCAAGAGCATCACCCCCCACACCGAGTTCGAGGCCCAGGTGTACGTCCTGAGCAAGGAGGAGGGCGGCCGCCACAAGCCGTTCTTCTCGAACTACCGGCCCCAGTTCTACTTCCGCACCACCGACGTGACCGGCACGATCACCCTGCCCGAGGGGATCGAGATGTGCATGCCCGGCGACAACACCGTGATGCACGTCGATCTGATCAGCCCCATCGCCATGGACGAGGGCCTGCGCTTCGCCATCCGCGAGGGCGGCCGCACCGTCGGCGCCGGCTCGGTCATCAAGATCATCAAGTAGCTGCGAGGTTCTGGCGGTGGCTGCCAAGCACAGGGTCCGGATAAGGCTCAAGGCCTACGACCACGAGATCCTGGACCAGTCGACGAAGAAGATCGTCGAGACGGTCAAGCGGACCCAGGCCACCTTCAGCGGTCCCGTGCCGCTGCCGACCGAGAAGCACCGCTACACCGTGGTGCGGTCCCCGTTCAAGGACAAGGACTCGCGCGAGCACTTCGAGATGCACATCCACAAGCGGCTGCTCGACATCCTCGAGCCGTCCAAGAAGACCGTGGACACCCTCCAGCGCCTCGAAGTCCCCGCCGGTGTCGACATAGAGCTGAAGGTCCAGCAGGCCTGAACCCGCCGACTCCGGTGCCCGCGCCGGAGCCCGGACCGATCAGCGATGGACGGCCCCGGCCGCGTCGGCGAGCAGCTCGCTGAGCCGGGCGGTCGGGTCGGACGCGGTGATGAGCGCCTCGCCGATGAGGGCGGCGTCGTAGCCGGCCCCGGCGATCTCCGCCATCGTGGTCCCGCCCTCGACCCCGATCCCCGACGCGGCCACCGAGACGATCCCGTCGCCGAGTTCGGCGAACCGCGGCCCCATCTCGACCGCCTTGTTGAAGTCGACGGTGAAGCTGGTCGCCTTGGGCTGGCTGCGCTGGTTCACCGCGATCATGTAGGCCCCGGCCTCGACGGCCAGCTCCAGTTCGGGCTCGTCGCGGATCTCGGTCAGCACGTCGATGCCCAGCTCGACGGCCAGCTCGTGCATGGGGCCCAGCAGCGAAGGGTCCACATCGTCGACGATCAACAGCATGGCGTCGGCGCCCATGGCGCTGGACTCGCGCACATGATCAAGGGTCGTTAGGAAGTCCTTGCGGAGCACGGGAATGCCGGCCGCGGCCCGGGCCCGCTGGAGGTCCTCGGGTGACCCGCCGAAGCGGGGGCCGTCGGTCAGCACCGACAGGCACGCGGCGCCGCCGTCGCGGTACCGGCAGGCCACCTCGGCCGCATCGGCGCTGGCGTTCAATGTGCCCGCCGACGGTGAGCGCCGCTTGACCTCGGCGATCACCGACAGGCCCTCGGCCAGCAGGGCCCGCTTGAACCCGAACCCGACGCGGCCGGCCGGTGGGGGCGAGCCCGCAGCTGCGCCCGCCTCCATGGCCTCGGTGCTGTCACCGGACACGGTCACCACGCCAACGATGCTACCGGCAGGCCCGGAGCCGCCGCCGGGTGCTCGCTACTCCTCCTCGCCCCCGGCAGCGGCCGTCGCCCCGGTGTCCGCCGGAGGGGGGTCGGGCGCCGGGGACGCCTCAGCAGCCGTGGCCCGCTCAGTGCGCTCGTCCAGCCAGGTGGAGATGAAGGCCTGCGCGGTGGCGGCCACGGGCAGGGCCAGGAACGCCCCGACGATCCCCAGCAGCGCGGTGCCCGCGATGACGGCGCCGAATGCCAGGGCGACGTGGATCTCCATGGTGTGGGCCGTGACCCGGGGCGAGAAGAAGTAGTTCTCCACCTGCTGGTAGGCGACGATCACGATCAGCACGAACAGCCCGGTTCGGGGCGAGTGCAACAGCGCGACCAGCACCGGCAGCACGCCCGCGATGTATGCACCGATGGCCGGGATGAACTGCGATATGACTCCGACCCACACGGCGAGGGCGACTGGGGAGGGCACGTCGAGCAGGGCGAACGCTACCCAGTGCACGAGCGCCGAGATGAAGGCCAGGATCGTGCGGGAGTACATGTACTTGCCGGTCTTCTCCATGGCCAGGTCCCAGATCGTGGTCACGACCGCGGCCTTGCGCTCGCTCAGGCGCGCCGACACCATCTCGCGCAGCTTGGGCCCCTCGGCCACCAGGTAGAAGGTGAACAGGGCGACCGTGAACAACTGGAACAGCAGGCTCACCACCGTGGTCCCCACATTGACCACATCGTCGGCGAAGCGGCTGGCCAGGTCCTGGAGCCCGCCCCCGGCGAGGAACTCCTCCTTCAGCGTGTCGAACTCCAGCTCGATGCCGAAGGTGTCGTCGAGCCAGCCCCCGATGTCGTCGATGTAGGCGGGCGCCTTGTCGATCAGGTAGTTGGTCTCGGTGGCGAGCGCGCTCCCCACCACCGCCGAGAAGCCGGCGGCCAGCGCGGTGACGCCCAGGAACGTGATGGCGGTTCCGATGCCCCGGCGGATGTTCCGCTCAGCCATCCAGTTCACGGCCGGCTCCAACGCGAAAGCCACGAACATCGACACCAACAGCACCACCAGCAGGGTTCTCAGGGCTCGCACCACCCCGACCGCGTAGAAAGTGGCCAGGCCGCCGAGCCAGAACCAGACGATCGCCCGCTTCACCCAGGCCGGCATGGTCCTGCCGTCGTCCATCGCGGCGACGTTAGCCACCACCGCCAACGGACAGGGGGACCGTTTCCGGCCTCTGGAATCCCGCTCTTGTTCGCTACGCTCACGGGTCGCCCAATTCCAGGGGACAGCGCCCACGGCCTCGCTCAGGGCTCCCGTGGAGTCCGCGTAGATGGCGCCGCCCCGCTCGGCCTCTGGCGGTGGGTTGGGGGCTACCGGGCGCGCCGTTACACTCCGCAGTTCGCCCCGGGCCGTCCGGGGCGGGTACGAATCGACGTCCGCACAGGCCCTGGCGGTCCGACCGCGGGGGAACCGTGCGGCACAACCGAGTCGCCGCTCCGCCGGGCAAGCCCGAGCGGAGCGTTCGCGTGAGCGGTGCTCGCGCCGAGATGTCAGGACGAGGCCATGGCCACCAAGGCGATCGTGGGCACCAAGGTCGGGATGACCCAGGTGTGGGACGAGAACAACCAGGTCGTCGGCGTCACTGTCCTGCGCGTCGCGCCCTGCCGGGTGGTGCAGGTGAAGACCCACGAGAACGACGGCTACAGCGCGATACAGGTGACCTACGGCATGATCGACCCGGCCCGCCGCACGCAGCCGGAGGCCGGGCACTTCCAGCGGGCCGGGGTTGACCCGGGCCGGGCAGTGCTGGAGCTGCGACTCGACGACGTGAGCGAGTTCGCCGTGGGCCAGCAGATCGGCGTCGACGTGCTCGCCTCCGGCGAGAAGGTCGACGTGACCGCGGTCTCCAAGGGCAAGGGATTCACCGGCGTGATGAAGCGCCACGGCTTCAAGGGGCAGCCCGCCGGCCACGGCGCCCACAAGGTGCATCGCAAGCCCGGCGCGGTCGGCCAGTGCGCCACCCCCTCGAGGGTGTTCAAGGGCAAGAAGCTGCCCGGCCGGGCCGGAGCCAACCGGGTCACGACCCTCAACCTCGAAGTGGTCAAGGCCGACGCCGATGCTGAGGTGCTGCTGGTGAAGGGCTCCGTACCCGGTCCCAAGGGCGGCACCGTCGTAGTGCGCAACGCGGTCAAGGACGGTTGAGCCCATGGATCCGGTGAGAGTGGTGTCGCCCAAGGGCCGCAAGGTCGGCGAGGTCGTCCTGGACGACTCGATCTTCGGCGTGGAACCCAACATCGGCCTCATGCATCAGGTGGTCAACGCCCAGCTGGCGGCCCGCAGGGCCGGCACCCACAGCACCAAGGGCCGGGCCGAGGTGGCCGGCGGCGGTTCCAAGCCCTGGCGCCAGAAGGGCACCGGCCGGGCCCGCCACGGCTCGATCAGGTCCCCGCAATGGCGGGGCGGCGGCGCGGCCCACGGCCCCAAGCCCCGCGACTACCGCCAGCGCACCCCCAAGAAGATGAAGCGCCTGGCCCTCGCCGGGGCCCTGTCGGACCGGGCCCGCTCCGGACAGATCATCGTGGTGGACCGCTGGAGCTTCGAGGGCCCCCGCACCAGGGACGCCGCGGCCGCCCTCGACGCCATCGGGGCGACCGGCAAGGTGCTGGTGGTGCTGGGCGACGACGATGCCGACGCCCAGAAGAGCTTCCGCAACCTTCCGCCGGTGCACTGCCTGCACGTCCGCGAGTTGAACACCTACGACGTGCTCAACAGCGATGTGGTGGTGTTCACCTCCGACACCCTGCCCACCACCGGTGACGAGGGCGGAGCAGGCGGTGGCGGCGATGCGTGATCAGCGAGACGTGATCCTGCGCCCCGTCGTGTCGGAGAAGAGCTACGCGCTGCTCGCCGACAACGTCTACACGTTCATCGTCGCCCCCGAGGCCACCAAGCCCGAGATCCGGGCCGCGGTGGAGTCGATCTTCGACGTCTCGGTGGTGAAGGTCAACACCCTGCGCCGCAAGGGGAAGCGGCGGCTCAACCGCCGCAACAACACCTGGGGCCGCAGGCCCGACACCAAGCGCGCCCTGGTCACCCTGGCTGCGGGCGACTCGATCGATCTCTTCGAGGCCTGACCATGGCGATCCGCAAGCGCAAGCCGTCCAGCCCGGGCCGCCGATTCCAGACGGCATCCGACTTCTCGGAGGTCACCCGGGCCACTCCCGAGCGCAGCCTGCTCGTCAAGCAGTCCGGCACCGGCGGCCGCAACAATCTCGGTCGCAAGACCTCCCGCCACCGCGGCGGCGGCCATAAGCAGCGCTACCGCAAGATCGACTTCGTCCGCACCAAGGACAGCGTGCCGGCCACGGTGGCCGCCATCGAGTACGACCCGAACCGGACCTGCCGCATCGCGCTGCTCCACTACCACGACGGGGAGAAGCGCTACATCCTGGCGCCCAAGGGCCTCGAGGTCGGCGACCGGATCATGTCTGGCCAGGGCTCGGAGATCCGTCCCGGCAACGCCATGGCCCTCCGCTACATCCCGGTCGGCACCGTCATCCACAACGTCGAGCTGAAGGCGGGCGGGGGCGGCCGCATCGGCCGCAGCGCCGGAGCCAGCGTGCAGCTGGTGGCCAAGGAGGGGCGCTTCGCCACGCTGCGCCTGCCCAGCACGGAGATGCGGCGGGTGCCCATCGACTGCCGTGCCACCATCGGCGAGGTCGGCAACTCCGAGCACGAGCTCATCAAGATCGGCAAGGCGGGCCGCAACCGCTGGAAGGGCGTGCGCCCCCAGACCCGGGGCGTGGCCATGAACCCGGTCGACCATCCCCTGGGCGGGGGCGAGGGCAAGTCCTCGGGCGGCCGCCACCCCGTCTCACCGTGGGGCAAGCCCGAGGGGCGGACCCGGGCCCGCCGCAAGGACTCCGACAAGATGATCGTTCGCCGCCGCCGCAGGCGCGGCACCCGGAGGTAGCTCCAATGCCCCGAAGTCTCAAGAAGGGTCCCTTCGTGGACGACCACCTCCTTCGCAAGATCGATGAGCTCAACGAGCGCAACGAGAAGCGGGTCGTGAAGACGTGGTCGCGCCGGTCCACCATCATTCCCGACATGGTCGGCCACACCCTCGCGGTGCACGACGGCCGCAAGCACGTGCCGGTCTACATCACCGAGTCGATGGTGGGCCACAAGCTGGGCGAGTTCGCCCCCACCCGGACGTTCCGGTACCACGCCGGCCAGGAGCGGGGAGCGCGCCGCTGATGGCCGGCACCAAGACGAACGAGCGTCCCGGTACCCGGGCCCGCGCCTCCTACGTGCGCAGCTCGGCCTACAAGGCACGCGAGGTTCTCGACCTCATCCGGGGCAAGAGCTGCATCGACGCCCAGGACATCCTCGCCTTCTCCGAGCGCGACGTCGCTCAACCCATCGGCAAGGTTCTGGACTCGGCGATGGCCAACGCCGAGCACAACGACGGCCTCGACGCCGACGAGATGTACGTCTCGGCGTGCTACGCCGACGAAGGCCCCACCCTCAAGCGCTGGCGGCCCCGGGCCCGGGGCAGGGCCACCCGCATCCGCAAGCGCACCTGCCACATCACGGTCATCGTCAGCCGCTACGACCCCGAGACGCTCGAGCAGATGCAGGCCTCGCAGACGCGGCGCAGCGCCGTCGCGGCCGAGGCCCGCCGGCGCCGGGTGGCCCGGTCCCGGGCCGCCGCGGGCCAGGAGGTCGAGAGCCCTGGCGCCGAGGCCGACGTGGAGGCCCAGGCGTCCGCGGTGGTGCAAGCCACCGAGGCCGCGCTGGCCGACGACCAGAGCGCCGGACTCGACGAGGGCGAGGCCCTGGATGTCGCGGCATCCCCCGAGGCCGGCGACGACATCGACGCGTCCGAGGACGCAGAACCCGACGCCGGGGAGGCCGAGGCCGGCGAGGAAGCGTCCGGCAAGTCTGGAGGGGGCGACTGATGGGCCAGAAGGTAAACCCGTACGGGTTCCGCCTGGGCGTTACCACCGAGTGGAAGAGCCGGTGGTTCGCCGACCGCAAGGAGTACGCCGAGAACGTCATCGAGGACTGGAAGATCCGGGACTTCCTCATGACCGAGCTGCCCCACGCGGCCATCAGCCGCGTGGAGGTGGAGCGCACCCGGGATCGCTTGCGGGTGGACGTGCACACGGCCCGGCCCGGCATCGTGATCGGCCGGCGCGGCGCCGAGGCCGACCGGCTGCGGGCCGGCCTCACCGAGATCAGCGGCAACCCGCGGGTGCAGCTCAACATCCAGGAGATCAAGCAGCCCGAGCTCGACGCGGCCCTCATCGCCCAGGGCGTCGCCGACCAGCTGACCGGCCGGGTGGCCTTCCGCCGAGCCATGAAGCGGGCCGTGCAGAACGCTCAGCGGGCCGGGGCCCTCGGAATCCGGGTGCAGTGCTCGGGCCGTCTCGGCGGCTCGGAGATGGCCCGCACCGAGTGGTACCGCGAGGGACGGGTGCCGCTGCACACCCTGCGAGCCGATGTGGACTACGGCTTCCGCGAGGCCCGCACCACCTACGGACGCATCGGTGTGAAGGTCTGGCTCTACAAGGGCGACATCCTGCCCTACAAGACGCTCTCGGAGGACAAGGCGTCCAAGGAGGCCGCCATGGCCGCCGGCGAGACCTCCGGTCCTGGGGCCCGCCCCCGCAAGATCGTGTCCTCGTCGGCCGCCCGCCGCCGGGAGTTCACCGACGAGATGGTCGACGAGGAGCCCGCGCCGCTGATCGGCGAGGCCGATCCCGAGTTCGAGAAGCTGCTCGACGAGGAGGCCGCCATCGAGGCCTCCACCCGCGAGCACCACGAGACGCCCCACTTCCGTCCGGGCGACGACTGAGGTAGTTGGCGATGTGCAGACGCATCGACACCGACAGAGGGTGCGACGGCCCGCTCGCGGCGAGCAGGCCCGGTAACACGCGCCGCGACGACTGAGGGGTGCGAACGACATGTTGATGCCGCGCAAGGTTCGCCACCGCAAACACCACCGGGGCCGCACCAAGGGCGTCGCGAAGGGGCGCACAGACGTCACCCACGGCGATTTCGGAATCCAGGCGCTGGAGCCGGGATGGCTGACATCGCGCCAGATAGAGGCGGCCCGGGTGGCCATGACCCGCCACATCAAGCGGGGCGGCAAGGTCTGGATCAACGTCTTCCCCGACAAGCCCGTGACCCAGAAGCCCGCCGAGACCCGGATGGGCTCGGGCAAGGGCAACCCGGAGCACTGGGTGGCGGTGGTCCGTCCGGGACGGATCCTCTTCGAGCTCTCCTACCACGACGAGGGCATCGCCCGCGGTGCCATCGACCGGGCCATCCAGAAGCTGCCCATGAAGGCGCGCTTCGTCAGCCGCACGGAGGACTTCTGATGGCCCGGGCCAAGGCCCTCACCGATCTGGGCGACACCGATCTGATCGAGCGCCTGTCGGAGGCCAAGGAGGAGCTGTTCAACCTGCGCTTCCAGTTCGCCACCGGCCAGCTGGACAACCCGGCGCGCCTCAAGCAGGTGCGCCGCGACATCGCCCGCGTGCTCACCGAGCTGCGGGTCCGCGAGATCGCGGCCGCCGAGGCAGAGCCGGCCGCACCCGAGGAGAGATGACCATGGCCCCCGACGCCCAGTCCCGCCCCAACCGCCGCAAGGTCCGCGAGGGCGTCGTGGTCTCGGACCGCATGGACAAGACGGTGATCGTCGAGGCCACCGAGCGCGTCCGCCACGCCCGCTACGACAAGACCGTGCAGCGGACCTCCCGCCTCACTGTGCACGACGCCGACAACGAGCTCGGCGTCGGAGACCGCGTCCGGGTCGCCGAGACCCGCCCGCTCTCCAAGACCAAGCGCTGGCGTCTGGTCGAGGTCGTGGAGCGTGCCAAGTGATCCAGCAGGAGTCCCGGCTGCGCGTCGCCGACAACTCCGGCGCCAAGGAGGTGCTGTGCATCAAGGTGCTCGGCGGCTCCAAGCGGCGCTACGCCTCCGTGGGGGACGTGTTCGTGGCCACCGTCAAGGACGCCATCCCCGGCGCCCAGGTCCGCAAGGGCGACCTGGTGCGCTGCGTGGTGGTGCGCACCCGCAAGGAGAAGCGCCGCGGCGACGGCAGCTACATCCGCTTCGATGAGAACGCCGCCGTCCTGATCAACGAGCAGGACCAGCCGCGGGGCACCCGCATCTTCGGGCCGGTCGGCCGGGAGCTCCGGGACAAGCAGTTCATGCGCATCGTGTCGCTGGCACCGGAGGTGCTCTGATGGCCAAGCGTCCCCGCTCACGGTCGATGAAGATCGTCAAGGGCGACCGCGTCGTGGTGCTGACGGGCAAGGACGCCGGGCTCGAGGGCACCGTCGAGCGGGTCCTCCCCTCGGTGGGCAAGGTGATCGTGGAGGGCGTCAACGTCTCCAAGCGCCACCAGGCGCCCACCCGCAACGTCCAGCAGGGCGGGATCATCGACAAGGCCATGCCCATCGACGTGTCCAACGTGGCGGTGCTGAGCCCCACCGACGGCAAGGCCACCCGCGTCGGGTACCGGTTCACGCCCGAGGGCGCCAAGGTGCGCGTCTGCCGGCGCACGGGAGCAGACCTGTGAGCCCGGCCACCGACTACCGGCCCCGTCTGCGAGCCTCCTTCGACGGGGAGATCAAGCCCGCTCTGATCGAGCAGCTGGGGCTGTCCAACGTGATGATGGTGCCCCGGCTCGAGAAGATCGTGCTCAACATGGGCGTTGGCGACGCCACCACCCAGGCCAAGCTGCTGGAGGGTGCGCTGGCCGACATGGCGGTGATCTCGGGCCAGAAGCCGGTGATCACCCGGGCCAAGCGGTCGCTGGCCAGCTTCAAGCTGCGGACCGGCATGGCCATCGGCTGCAAGGTCACCCTGCGGGGCGACCGCATGTACGAGTTCTTCGACCGGCTCATCTCGCTGGCCATCCCCCGCATCCGCGACTTCCGCGGGCTGTCGCTGAGGTCCTTCGACGGCAGCGGCAACTACACGTTCGGCATCACCGAGCAGCTCATCTTCCCGGAGATCGACTACGACACGGTCGACACCACCCGGGGGATGGACATCACGATCGTCACCACAGCCAAGACCGACACCGAGGGCCGGGCGCTGCTAGAGGCGTTCGGGTTCCCGTTCCGGCGAGAGGGGCAATGACCGATGGCCAAGAAGGCGCTCATCCAGAAGCAGCAGCGCACCCCGAAGTTCAAGGTGCGGGCCTACACGCGGTGCCGCAAGTGCGGCCGTCCCCGATCCGTGTACCGAAAGTTCGGCCTGTGCCGCATCTGCCTGCGAGATCTGGCCCATGCCGGGGAGTTGCCCGGCGTGAAGAAGGCCAGTTGGTGAGGTGATACGCCGATGACGATGACAGATCCCATCGCCGACATGCTGACCCGCATCCGCAACGCCAACGTGGCCATGCACGACGAGGTCTCGATGCCCTCCTCGAAGCGGAAGCTGGCGCTGGCCGAGGTGCTGCGCCGGGAGGGCTACATCGCGGCCTACGCCGAGCAGGACAACTCGCCCCGGCCGGGAAAGACCCTCACGATCGAGATGAAGTACTCGCCCGAGCGGGACCGCGTCATCCGCGGGCTGCGGCGCATCTCCAAGCCCGGGCTGCGCATCTACCGGAAGCGGGACGAGATCCCGCGGGTCCAGGGCGGGCTCGGCGTGGCGGTGGTGTCCACCAACAAGGGCCTGATGAGCGACCGCGAGGCGAGGAAGAACCGCATGGGCGGCGAGATCCTCTGCTACGTGTGGTGACAGGCGGGAGCAGGCGATGAGTCGCGTAGGAAGCGCCCCAATCACTGTCCCCGACGGGGTCGACGTGGCGATCGAGGGCCGCACTGTCGTGGTGACGGGCACCAAGGGAACGCTCCGCAGGGAGCTCCCCGGTGCCATCACCGTGCGCTCAGCCGACGGCACGGTGCTCGTCGAGCGCCCCGACGACACCATCGGCAGCAAGTCGCTGCACGGGCTCACCCGGTCGCTGGTGCAGAACATGGTCACGGGGGTGAGCCAGGGATTCACCAAGGAGCTGCGCATCCAGGGGGTCGGCTACCGGGTCGCCGAGTCCACCCCGGCGTCGCTGGAACTGGCCCTCGGCTTCAGCCATACCGTGAAGATCACGGCCCCGGAGGGAGTGGAGTTCGAGGTCCCGCAGCGGACGCAGATCCTCGTGAAGGGCATCGACAAGCAACTCGTCGGCCAGGTGGCGGCCGACATCAGGAAATGGCGCCCGCCCGAGCCCTACAAGGGCAAGGGCATCCGGTACGCCGACGAGCGCGTCAAGCGCAAGGCCGGGAAGGCGGCGAAGTAGTCATGGTTGATCAGGCCAGGACGCGCCGGGAGGGCCGGATCCGCCGGCACCGGCGCGTCCGCAAGAAGGTGCGCGGCACGGCTGAGCGGCCCCGGCTGTCGGTGTTCAGGTCGAGCAGGCACATCTCGGTACAGCTCATCGACGACGAGACGGGAACCACGGTGGCGTCGGCGTCCACGCTCGAGGCCGACTTGCGGTCCGCTTCGGGCGGCAACGTGGCTGCGGCCCGCTCGGTGGGGACGCTGATCGGGCAGCGGGCCCTCGACGCCGGCATCAAGGCCGCCGTGTTCGATCGCGGCGGCTACCGGTATCACGGCAGGGTGGCCGAGCTCGCCAACGCGGCGCGCTCTGCCGGATTGGAGTTCTGATGGCCGAGGAGCGAACGACCGGCCCGCCGCTTCGAGAGTCGCGGGTCATCAACATCAACCGGGTGGCCAAGGTCGTCAAGGGCGGCCGCCGCTTCTCCTTCACCGCCCTGGTGGTGATCGGCGACGGGGCCGGCCGGGTGGGCCTCGGCTACGGGAAGGCCAAGGAGGTGCCGCTGGCGATCCAGAAGGGCACCGAGGAGGCCAGGCGCAACGTGTTCGAGGTGGCTATGGCGGGCACCACCATCATGCATCCGGTGATCGGCACGACCGGGGCCGGTCGCGTGCTGCTCAAGCCCGCGGCGCCCGGCACGGGCGTGATCGCGGGCGGCGCGGCCCGAGCCATCCTCGAGGAGGCGGGCATCGGCGACGTGCTGTGCAAGTCGCTCGGCTCGCCCAACCACATCAACGTCGCCCGGGCCACGATCAGCGGGCTGCAGGCGCTGCGCCGCCCCGACGAGGTCGCTCGCATGCGGGGCCTGGAGCCCGAGGAGTTCCTCCCGAAGGGTCTGTGGGACGCCTACCAGGCCACCCGGATCGACCGGGCCGCGGCCGCGCAGCGGGACTACGAGGCCGAGGAGGAGTGATGGCCCTGCTGGTCACCCAGATCCGCTCTGCCATCGGCACCAAGCCCAAGCAGCGCGGTACCCTTCGGGCCCTCGGCCTGGGGCGGATCGGCCGGAGCAACACCCTGCCCGACCGCCCCGAGATACGTGGAATGATCGATAGGGTTCCCCATCTGGTCTCCGTCGAGGAGGTGGACGGATGACGAAGCTGCATGACCTGAGAGCCGATCCCGGTTCGCGCAAGCGCGCCAAGCGGGTGGCCCGGGGCATCGCCGGGCGCGGCGGCAAGACCGCGGGCCGCGGCATGAAGGGCCAGAAGGCTCGCAGCAAGGTGCCTGTCGGCTTCGAGGGCGGGCAGATGCCGCTGCTGCGCCGCGTTCCCAAGTGGCGCGGCTTCACCAACCCCTTCCGGGTGGAGTACCAGCCCATAAACCTCGACACCATCGAGGACTCCGGGCTCGACGAGATCTCCCCGGAGATCCTGCGCGAGCGGGGCCTGGTGGGCAAGAAGGCCCTGGTGAAGGTGCTGGGCCGGGGCGAGCTCAACCGGGCGGTGCGGGTTCAGGCCCACGCGGTGTCGGCGAGCGCCGAGGCTGCCATCTCGGCGGCCGGGGGCAGCGTCGAGATCCTGGCGCTGCCGTGGGGCGATCGCCGCCCACCGCACGGCAGCTACAACCAGCACACCAACCGCTGATCCGGAGAGGGCAGTGACGACCCGGAAGGCCGAGGTGACTGGGGGAGGGAGCCGGCTGTGCTGAACCGGGTTCTCAACATGTTCCGCATACCGGATCTGCGCAACAAGATCCTGTTCACCCTGTTCATCATCGGCGTCTACCGTCTGGGGGCCTTCATCCCGGCGCCCTACGTGGACACCGACGCGGTCCAGTTGATGCGGGACCAGGCCAACACGTCGGGCGGCATCCTGGGCTTCGTCCAGCTCTTCTCGGGCGGCGCGCTCACCCAGTTCGCGATCTTCGCGCTGGGCATCATGCCCTACATCACAGCCTCGATCATCATGCAGATCCTCGGGGTGGTGATCCCCCGCATCGAGCAGTGGCAGCAGCAGGGAGCGGTCGGCCAGCGCAAGATCACCCAGTGGACCCGCTACCTCACGGTCGGCATCGCCCTGCTGCAGTCGACCAGCTTCGCGTTCCTGTTCCACAGCGGCGCGCTGGTGGGCGGGATCGACCTGCTGCCCGACTTCACCGTCTGGGTCGTCTTCGTGGTGGTCCTCACGCTCACTACCGGTACTGCGCTGCTCATGTGGATGGGGGAGCTGATCACCCAGCGGGGCATCGGCAACGGCATGTCGCTGCTGATCTTCACCAGTGTCGTCTCGGCGCTGCCGGCCCAGCTCACCCTGGTCCGCACCAACAACGGGAACAACGCACTGGCGGGCTTCGTGGCCGTGGCGCTGATCCTGATGGTGTGCATCGTGTTCGTGGAGCAGGGCCAGCGCCGCATCCCGGTGCAGTTCGCCAAGCGGGTGGTGGGCCGCCGCATGTACGGCGGACAGAGCACCTACATACCGCTGAAGGTCAACCAGTCGGGCGTCATCCCGATCATCTTCGCCAGCTCCGTACTGTACCTGCCCACCCTCATCGGGGCGGCCATGCCCGACGGCGGCATCGGCGGCGCGATCCAGGACTTCGTCAACAACCACCTCACCTACCCGACCAGCCCCGTGTACCTGACCTTCTACGGGCTGATGATCATCGGGTTCGCGTACTTCTACACCGCGATCACCTTCGACCCGGTGAAGCAGGCCGACACCATCCGCAAGCAGGGCGGCTTCATCCCCGGCATCCGCCCGGGCGTCCAGACCGAGCGCTACCTGGCGAAGATCCTGTCGCGCATCACCCTGCCGGGTGCGCTGTTCATCGCGTCGGTCGCGCTGGTTCCCTCGATCCTGGTGGCGGTGACCATCGGCACCGACGTGGACCCGGGCTCGGGCGCCGGAGCCCTGAACATCGCCTTCGGGGGCATCTCGTTGCTCATCGCCGTGGGCGTGGCCCTCGAGACGATGAAGCAGATCGACAGCCAGCTGATGATGCGAAACTACGAGGGCTTCCTCAAGTAGAGATGCCCGCCTTGCACATGGTGATCCTGGGCCGGCAGGGCTCGGGCAAGGGCACACAGTCGGAGCGCCTCACCGCCGCATTCGGCTGCATTCACCTCTCCACCGGCGATGTGCTGCGGGCCGCGGTGGCCGCCGGCACCGAACTCGGCCGCCAGGCCAAGGCGGTCATGGACTCCGGCGGGCTGGTGGGCGACGACATCATGAACGGCATCGTGCGCGACCGCCTGTCCCGCGATGACATCGCGGCCGGCGGGGTGCTGCTCGACGGCTTCCCCCGCACCAGCGATCAGGCCGATGCCCTGGAGGCCATCCTGGACGAGCTGGGCCACAGTCTCGACGTGGCCGTCAACATCGATGTTCCCATCGACGTGGTGACGGCCCGGATGGTGGACCGGGGGCGCTCGGACGACACGCTGGAGGCGATCCAGCGCCGCCTTGAACTCTACGAGGAGCAGACCGCACCCCTTCTGGACTGGTTCGATGCCCGCGGGCTGCTGGCGACGGTCGACGGCGTGGGCACCCCCGACGAGGTGTTCGAGCGCATCGTGTCCGCCGTCGAGCGCACCCGCCCCCAACCGGCCTAGTAGGGGCCTGGTTGGGGTTGGATGGACGCGGCGCCGCAGGTAGCGTTGCCTTTCGGCCTCGGGCCGGTGCCGACGCGCGCGAACCGGGGCTCACCCCACAGGAGGCCAGACACTGCCGAAACCCAAAGAGGACGCAATCGTATTGGAGGGAACCGTCACGGAGTCCCTTCCCAACGCGATGTTCCGCGTGGAGCTCGAGAATGGCCACTATGTGCTGGCCCACATCTCGGGCAAGATGCGGATGCACTACATCCGGATACTCCCCGGAGACCGCGTCCAGGTTGAGGTCACGCCCTACGACCTCCAGCGGGGGCGAATCACCTACCGATACAAGTGAGCATCGAACATCCATGAAGGTCCGACCGAGCGTCAAGAAGATCTGCGACCGCTGCAAGGTGATCCGCCGGCGCGGCCGCGTCATGGTGATCTGCGACAATGCTCGCCACAAGCAGAGGCAGGGCTGAGACGATGCTCATCTTCGCAGCAGGGGAGCACGGCTAGATGGCCCGTATCTCCGGTGTGGACATCCCCCGCGAGAAGCGGGTGGAGATCTCATTGACCTACATCTACGGCATCGGGCGCAGCGTCGCCCAGCAGATCTGCCAGGCGACCGAGATCAATCCGGACACGCGGGTGCGCAACCTCACCGACGACGAGGTGGCGCGGCTGCGAGGCTTCATCGACGCCAACGTCCAGGTGGAGGGCGACCTGCGGCGCGAGGTCTCCCAGGACATCAAGCGCAAGATGGAGATCGGCTGCTACCAGGGGCTGCGGCACCGCCGCGGGCTTCCCGTCCGGGGCCAGCGGACCCATACCAACGCCCGCACCCGCAAGGGCCCGAAGCGGACCGTGGCGGGCAAGAAGAAGGTCAAGAAGTAGGCGGCTGGCAGCATGGCGAAACCATCCTCGGACCGGCGGCGCACCCGCAAGCGCGAGCGCAAGAACGTGACCCACGGCGTGGCCCACATCAAGAGCTCGTTCAACAACACGATCATCACCATCACCGACCTCCAGGGCAACGTGGTGTCGTGGGCGTCAGCAGGCAACGTGGGCTTCAAGGGCTCCCGCAAGTCCACGCCCTTCGCGGCGCAGATGGCCGCCGAGCAGGCCGCCCGCAAGGCCATGGAGCACGGACTGCGCAAGGTCGACGTGCAGGTCAAGGGTCCCGGCTCGGGCCGCGAGACCGCCATCCGCTCACTGCAGAACGTCGGCATAGACGTGACCGGCATCACTGATGTGACGCCCGTTCCCCACAACGGCTGCCGGCAGCCCAAGCGCAGAAGGGTCTGACATGTCGCGCTACACGGGACCCAAGGCGCGGGTGTCGCGCCGCCTCAACACCAACATCTGGGGCACCAAGGGAGAGGCGATAGCCCTCGACCGGCGACCGTACCCCCCCGGGGAGCGGGGCCGCTCCCGGCGGCGCAACACCGCCTCGGAGTTCCTGGTGCAGATGCAGGAGAAGCAGAAGGCCCGCCACACCTACGGCCTCACCGAGCGCCAGTTCCGCAACCTGTTCGCAGAGGCCAGCCGGCGCCAGGGCGTGACCGGCGAGAACATGCTGCGCTTCCTGGAGCTGCGCCTCGACAATTTCGTCTACCGCATGGGCTGGGGCGCCACCCGCCCCCAGGCCCGCCAGATGGTCAACCACGGCCATGTGAACGTGAACGGCTCCCGAGTGACGATCCCCAGCTACCGGCTGCGCAAGGGCGACGTCGTCGAGTTGCGGGCCAAGATCCGCGACTCGGCCACGATCCAGTGGAACGTGGACGTGCTCGATCGCAACCCGCCCGCCTGGATCGACGGTGGCGAGGATGCCTTCACGGCCACGGTGCGCGACCTGCCAATCCGCGAGCAGATCGACGTGCCGATCCGAGAGCAGCTCATTGTCGAGCTGTACTCGAAGTAGTTGGATCACCTACCCACCGGGAAGCACTCGGCGCGGTCCGAGTCCTGCCCGACGCAGCAGAGTCGAGGAGTCCCATGCTTGTAATGCAGCGCCCGACGGTCGAGATCCGTGAGCCGGCCCAAGGCAACCGGCAGCAATTCGAGATCGGCCCGCTCGAGCCCGGTTTCGGGCACACGATCGGCAACTCGCTGCGGCGCACGCTGCTGTCGTCGATCCCCGGAGCCGCCGTCACCCAGGTTCGCTTCGACAGCGCCCTCCACGAGTTCGCGACCATCCCCGGCGCGGCCGAGGACGTCACCGACATCATCCTGAACCTCAAGGATCTGGTGCTGGTCGTCCTGTGCGAGGAGCCCGTGACGCTGCGGCTCGATGCCAGGGGTCCGGCCGACGTCACCGCGGCCGACATCCAACGCCATCCCGATGTCGAGATCCTCAACCCGGAGGCTCCCATCGCCACTCTCAACCAGGCCGGCCGCCTCGCGGTCGACATCACCGTCGCCCGGGGCCGCGGCTACGTGTCCGCGGAGGAGAACAAGGAGTTGGCCGCGGCCATCGGCGTGATACCGGTCGACTCGATCTACTCCCCGGTGCGGAGGGTCGCGTTCAACGTGGAGGCCACCCGCGTCGAGCAGTCGACCGACTACGACCTTCTGGTGCTCGATGTCGAGACCGACGGGTCGATCTCACCGACCGAGGCGGTGGCCTCGGCCGGTGCCACGCTGCGCAGCCTCATCGAGCTCGTCGAGGATCTCAGCGAGGATCCCCGCGGCCTCGAGCTCGGCGAGATAGCCGCCACCCCCCAGGCGGACGCCGAGGCCGAGCTCATGGTGGACGACCTCGAGCTGACCGAGCGTCCCCGCAACTGCCTCAAGCGGGCCCAGATCAACACGCTCAGCGAGTTGCTGGAGAAGACCTCCGACGACCTGCTGGCCATCACCAACTTCGGCGAGAAGAGCCTCGACGAGGTCGTCGCCAAGCTCGACGAGCGGGGCCTGTCGTTGCGGGGGGCAGGCTGACATGCCCGCCCGTCCCCGCAAAGGGCGCCGTTTCGGGGGCAGCAGCCGCCACCAGAAGCTGATGATGGCCAACCTGGTGGCTTCGCTCATCGCGGCCGAGGGCATAACCACGACCGAGGCGAAGGCCAAGGCGATGCGGCCCATCGCGGAGAAGATGATCACGAAGGCCCGTTACGGCGGGGTGCACAACCACCGCCAGGTCGTCCGGTTCCTGGGCGATCGGGAGATGGCCTCGAAGCTCTTCGACGAGATCGGCCCCCGCTACGTCGACCGTCCCGGCGGCTACACCCGCATCGTCAAGCTGGGACCCCGCCACGGCGACAACGCCCCGATGGCCCGCATCGAACTCGTCTGATTGGCTTCCATTCCCGACACTGGTGAGCCTGTCGGAGTCGTCCGGGTCCGGATGACGGTCGCATACGACGGCTCCGAGTTCCACGGATTCGCCCTGAACGAGGGAGTGCCGACGGTGGCCGGAGCCCTCGGCGACGCTCTGGCCAGCGTTCTGGGCCATCGCGTCGACATCGTGTGCGCCGGACGGACCGACCGCGGCGTGCACGCCCGGGCCCAGGTGATCTCCTTCGACGCCGACATGGAGAGGGCCGACCCGGTGCGGCTGGTACGGGCCATCAACCGCATGTGCGGTCCACGCATCTCCGCGTCGAGGGCCAGCATCGAGTCCCCCGGCTTCGACGCCCGACACTCGTGCACCGGCCGGGTCTACCGCTACCGGGTGCTGAACTCGCCGGTGCCGAACCCCCTGGCGGCCGGACTGTGCTGGCACGTCGAGCGCCCGCTGGACCTGCGAGCCATGCGCACTGCGGCCGACCGGCTCCTGGGCGACCACGACTTCAGCTCGTTCTGCCGCCGCAACCCGTCCCGTCCGGACCAGTCGATGGTTCGCAGCGTGCGGCGGGCCGTGTGGTGGCTTGAAGGAGACGTCGCCGTCTTCGAGATCGAGGCCCGTTCCTTCTGCCACCAGATGGTGCGCTCGCTGGTGGCGCTGCTGGTGTCGGTGGGCCTGGGCCGGCACAAGCCCTCCGACGTGGGGGCCATAATCGCGGCCCGCGACCGCAGCGCCTCGCCCAGCCCGGCACCGCCCCAGGGCCTGGTGCTCTGGGCCGCCCTATACGACCGCTGACCAGCGCATGTTCCAAGGGCGGGGCGGGTGTCGTTTGGCGGGGTCGGCCGTAGCCTGAGAGGCCGTCCGCCGAGCGAAGAGACCAACGGGAGCGACCGTGGCGACCTACAGCCCCAAAGCCTCAGAGATCGAGCGCAGCTGGCACCTCGTCGACGCCGAGGGCATGGTGCTCGGGCGGCTGGCCACCGAGGTGGCCGGGCTGCTGCGAGGCAAGCACAAGCCCACCTTCGCCCCCCATATCGACACCGGCGACCACGTGATTGTCGTCAACGCCGACAAGGTCGTGCTGACCTCCAACAAGGCCGACACCAAGCTGGTGCACCGCCACTCCGGCTACCCGGGCGGTCTGCGCACCGAGACGTACGGCTCCAAGATGGCCCGCCAGCCCGACCAGGCTGTGAGGGACACGATCCGGGGCATGCTGCCCAAGACCCGCCTGGGGCGGGCGCAGATCCGCAAGCTCAAGGTCTACGCGGGCCCTACCCATCCCCACGCCGCCCAGCAGCCCCAGCCCTACGCCATCGACCACGCACGGGCCCGATAGGCGACGGAACGATCGAGGTGATCGAACGATGAGCGCTCCACTCGTGCAAGCCACCGGACGGCGCAAGCGGTCCGTCGCCCGCGTCCGGCTCCGTGCCGGCGTCGGCAAGATCGTCGTCAACGGCCGGCCGGTCGAGGACTACTTCCCGTCGCGTACCCACCGGATGCAGATACTCGAGCCGCTGACGGTCACCGCCACCGAGGGCCGCTACGACATCGATGCCACCATCGGCGGCGGCGGCTCCAGCGGCCAGGCCGGCGCCCTGCGCCTGGGCATCTCCAGGGGGCTGGTGGAGGTGGAGCCCGAACTGCGGGACGCGCTCAAGAAGGGCGGCTACCTCACCCGCGACCCGCGCAAGAAGGAATCGAAGAAGTACGGCCTCAAGAAGGCTCGCAAGGCGCCCCAGTACAGCAAGCGCTGACAGCCACGCGCTAACGGGAGGCCCCGTCCTGTGGGCGCACCGGTTGCCGGGCCCTTTGCCGGGATCGGGCAGCGCGACGAGAATGCCGTGATGGTGGCGTCGGTCCGTGCGGCCGGGACTTCCTCATGACGCCGGCCTTCGGTACCGACGGGGTGCGGGGCGACACCCGAGGCCCGCTGACCGCCCATCTGGTGGGTGCGGTGGGCGAGGCCGCGGGCCGTGTCCTGGGCGCCGATCGGTTCGCGGTCGGGCGCGACACCAGGGTCTCCGGGCCGATCCTGGTCGCAGCCCTGCTCACCGGGATCCGTCGGGCCGGAGGATCGGCCGTCGACCTGGGCGTCGCCCCCACTCCTGCAGTGGCACGCTGGTGCCATGACGAGCAGGTCGCCGGCGCGGTGGTCTCGGCCTCGCACAATCCCTGGCACGACAACGGCGTCAAGCTCTTCGCGCCCGGAGGCCGCAAATTGAGCGATGAGGCCCAGCACGAGGTCGAGCGGCACCTCGATGGGCTGCTCGCCGGCGGCGGAGGCGCGGCTGCGGCGGGTGCCGGCGCGGACCTCGAGTCGGGTGGGCCCCGCCGCACCCCGCCCGGCCAGGACGGCGGGCGGATGCACGACCCGAGCGGGCACGTCGTTTCGGCCGGCGGCGCTGCCGGAGATCTGGCCCGGCGTCGCCACATCGAGGACGTGGCCGCGAGCCTCGAAGGGCGCGACCTGTCAGGCCTGCGCGTCGTCGTCGATGCGGCCAATGGAGCCGCCTACCGTTCCGCTCCCGAGTGCCTGCGCGGCCTGGGTGCGGACGTGGAAGTGATTCACGCCGCGCCGGACGGCTACAACATCAACGATGGCTGCGGATCGCTTCATCCCGAGAGCCTGCAGGCCGCGGTGGTCGCCTCCGGCGCCGATGCCGGGCTCGCCTTCGACGGGGACGCCGACCGGGTGCTGGCCGTCGACGGCCGCGGAGCGCTCGTCGACGGGGACCAGATCCTCGCCGTGTGCGCCATCGATCGT
Source organism: Acidimicrobiia bacterium (assembly GCA_022820805.1). Lineage (GTDB taxonomy): Bacteria > Actinomycetota > Acidimicrobiia > Acidimicrobiales > Aldehydirespiratoraceae > Aldehydirespirator. The sequence goes on along the minus strand of JAJEEV010000010.1, from coordinate 57,747 downwards.
GCCCAGCGCGGGCGGCTCGCCGGGGACGCGGTGGCGGTCACCGTCATGGCCAATCTCGGTCTTCGTCAGGCCATGGCCGCGCGTGGCATAGGCGTCGTCGAGACCCCGGTGGGCGACCGTTTCGTGCTCGGCGCGCTCGAGGAGCGGGGTCTGGTGCTCGGCGGCGAGCAGTCGGGCCACCTGATCTTCCGAGATCTGGCGACCACCGGTGACGGGCTGCTGACCGCGGTGCACCTGCTGGACGCGGTGAAGCGCTCCGGCAGCAGCCTGAGAGACCTCGCGGCCGGGGCCATGACCCGGCTGCCGCAGGTGCTCGTGGGCGTTCCCATGCCCGCCTCGACGCGGCCGCCCGACCTCAACGAGGCGCTCGGCGCGATCTCGTCCGAGGCCGCGGCCCGCCTCGGCGATTCGGGCCGGGTGCTGGTGCGCCCGTCGGGCACCGAGCCGCTCGTGCGGGTGATGGTCGAGGCCGCCGACTTGGAGACCGCCCAGGCCGAGGCCGATCACCTCTCATCCCGGATCAAAGAGGCACTGTCGTGACTGTGGGATCTCGGGAGTGTTGGGTGTCGTATGCACGGGGAAATCGACCCGAGAATGTGAGCGGGTCCGCTCGCCGGCCGGTTCTCGCGGCGAGCGTCGCGGCGATGGGACTCTGACATGTGCGGGATCATCGCCATAGTGCGCCGTCCGGCGACGCGGCCCGTCCCGGAGGCCGCAGAGGTCACTGGCCTGGTGGAGGCGGCAGCGGCCGCGCTTGCAGAGGGCGCGGCCGCTGCGTCCGGCGGCGCGCTCGAGGGTGTGGCCCGCACTCTGGTGGAGGCGGCCGACCGCCTCCTGGCGGCCAACCGGCTGCTGAGCGGCGTGCCCGGCCTGCGGCTCATGCTGGCGTCGCCGGCGACGGTCCACGCCCTGGAGGGCCTCATCGGGACGGCCACCGCGGCGGTCGCCGCGATGGAGTCCCGCCTGGACGACGACACCTCACTCGACCCGGGCGAGCTCGAGCACTTCAACAAGCAGCTGGTGCGGATCCGCGACGGCATGTGGGCGATCGGGCGGGACCGCCTGCGGGCGGCCCGGGCCGTGTCGGACCTGCTGGCGGCCGCGGGTCTGAGTCCCGCCTCGGCTCCAACGGCAGCAGCCGAGGCGTACCTGTCGGTCCATCAGGCCCTCTCCGCGCTGGACCGGCTCGAGGTGCGGGGCCGCGACTCGGCCGGACTGCACCTGCAGGTCACCGGACACGGACTCGACCCCGACGATCCCGCCGTCGCCGGGGCCCTGGAGCGCCGGGCCTGCGACGAGACCTTCGGCTCGGGCTCGGCCCGCCTGGTCGACGGCGTGCTCAGCATCGTCCACAAGACCGCGGCCGAGATCGGCGAGCTGGGCGACAACACCGCGGCTCTGAGGGCCGCGATCGCCTCCGACGGTCTGCTGGCGGCCGCGCTGGCCTCCAGCGACGCGCGGGTGCTGGTGCTGGGCCACACCCGCTGGGCCTCGGTCGGCATCATCTCCGAGGCGAACGCCCATCCGCTCAACAGCGAACTGCTCGGCGAGCAGACGCCGTATGTCGTCGGCGCCATCAACGGCGACGTCGACAACTACGCAGAACTGCTCGACGGGGCCGGGGTGCAGGTACCGACCGCGATCACCACCGACTCCAAGACGGTCCCCGCCCTGATGGGCCGGCGCACGGCCGAGGGCCTGGAGCCGGGCGAGGCGTTCAGGCGCACGGTGGCCGAGTGCGAGGGTTCGGTGGCGGTGGCCGTCTGCGCCGCGCAGACGCCGGATCGCCTGCAGCTGGCGTTGAGGGGCAGCGGGCAGGCTCTCTACGTCGGGTTCGCCGACGATGCCTTCATCGTGGCCAGCGAGCCTTACGGCGTGGTCGAGGACACCTCTCGCTACCTGCGCATGGACGGCGAGGCGGTGGCGGCCGGCGCCAATCCCAGCACCGGCCGCGGTCAGATCGTCGAGCTGGACGCGTCCCGGGCCGGGCTGCTCGAGGGCGTGGCCCGGCACGCCTACGACGGCACGAGCCTGCCGGTGGCGTCAACCGAGATCTCGACCGCCTCCATTACCACCCGCGACGTCGACCGCGGCGACCACCGCCACTACCTGCTCAAGGAGATCAGCGAGGCTCCGTCGTCGTTCCGCAAGACGCTGCGGGGCAGGATCATCGACACGCCGGCAGGCCTGGACCTGTCGATCGGACCCGAGACGCTGCCCGGAAACGTCCGGTCGGGCCTGCGGGACGGGACGGTGTCGACGGTGCTGGCAATCGGCCAGGGCACCGCCGCAGTGGCGGGGGAGAGCTTCGCGCTGAGTCTCAGGACCCTGCTCGCCGAGGCCGCCGGCGAGGCCGTGCTCGACGTGAAGGCGCTGCCGGCCACGGAGCTGTCCGCGTTCGGTCTCCGGCCCGACATGTCCGACACGCTGGTGGTAGCCATCTCGCAGTCGGGCACGACCACCGACACCAACCGCACGGTGGAGCTGGCGAAGGCCAGGGGCGCGTCGGTGGTGGCCGTGGTCAACCGCCGCGACAGCGACCTCACCGATCGGGCCGACGGGGTGCTCTACACTTCCGACGGCCGCGACGTTGAGATGAGCGTGGCCTCGACCAAGGCGTTCTACTCCCAGGTGGCGGCCGGCTGCCTGCTGGCCGTCGCCATCGCCGGCGAAGTGGCCGGCGACCGCCGGATCGCCTCGCGGCGCAGCCTGCTCGGGGCGCTCCGGGCCATGCCCGGCGTCCTGGAGCAGGTGCTCGAACGGCGGCCCGCCATCGGTGAGGCCGCCCGGAGCCTGGCCCTGAGCCGCCGACACTGGGCGGTGGTGGGCAACGGCCCCAACCAGGTGGCGGCCCGCGAGGTGCGCATCAAGCTCTCGGAGCTGTGCTACATGTCGATCTCCAGCGACGTAACCGAGGACAAGAAGCACATCGACCTGTCGGCCGAGCCGCTGGTCCTGGTGTGCGCAGCGGGCCTGTCGGGATCGGTGGCCGACGACGTGGCCAAGGAGGTCGCCATCTTCGGTGCCCATCAGGCCGCGCCGGTAGTGGTGGCCGACGACGAGGACGCCCGCTTCAACGGCGCGTCGGCGGTGCTCGGCGTGCCCCCGGTCGACCCGCGGCTGGCGTTCCTGCCCGCAACCATGGTCGGTCACCTGTTCGGCTACGAGGCGGCCCTGGCCATCGACGCCGGAGCCCGGCCGCTGCGAGAGGCCCGGGCCGCCATCGAGGCCGCCGCGGCCCGCTCGGACACCACCGCCGAGGAGGTCCTGAGCCTGGCGGGGCCGGCGCTGGCAGCCGGCGCGGCCGCCTTCTCGGCCGGACTCCGCCGCGGCGACTACGACGGTCATCTGGAGGCGTCCACCGCGGTGCGGATCACCACGCTGATGCGCTACGCGGTGGGGTCGGCGCCGCTCGACGGATACGAGCTCGAGTTGGGCCGGGTCGGAACGCCCGAGGCCGTGGTCGACGATCTGGCCGGGGCGCTCAGCGTCGGGATCGACGAGCTGACCCGCCCGATCGACGCCATCCGGCATCAGGCCAAGACGGTCACGGTGGGGATCTCCCGATCGGATCAGACCCTGCTGGAGGCGCCGCTCATTCAGGCCGTGCTCGCCGCGGGAGCGCCCCGGGACCGCCTCTCCTACTCGACGCTGCGGGCGCTGGCCGATCTGAGCCCGGCGGTGGCCGAGGTCCTGGGCCACACCCGCTACCACGTCGATGGGCTGGACACCATCGCGGTGGTGGACCAGGGCGGCATCGCGGCCGGCATCATGTCGCGCACGGCCGCCTCGCGCGCGCTGACCGGCAGCAAGCACCGGGTCGCGGCTGACCGCCGGGTCCTGGCGGCGCGGGGCCGCCACGACGGCCGCACGGTCGTGTTCGTGCCCGAGGTCGCCGCGGGCTCCACCGTTGGCATCACCCTGCTGCACGTGCGCTTCGCGGAGTCGCTGACGGTGACCGCCGCTCGGGGCGTGCTCCAGGGGTACCGCAACCGCTACTCGGAGATGCGCGACGCCGTCACCGAGACCGAGCCCGACTTCGACGAAGAACGCCTGGCCCGGATCGCGCCTGTTGACCTGCTCACCGCGCCCATCGGTGATCTAGCCGACCACTGGCGCACCTGACCGCCCGCCCCCTCCACCGGGATTGGCAGCGTTTAGAGGCCGAGCGAATAGCCACTCGAATCCGGCGCATACGGCGCGAGGCCGTGGGCGCTGTTGCTATGAATTGGGCGGCCCGTGAGCGCAGCGAACAAGAGCGGGAATGACACCGCTGCGACGCGACCGGCTCTCACCCGTTTGCGGGCGCTCTTTGCACGGTAGGCGTGCGTTGTGCTGCCAGTTCCGCCGACGGCAGGAGCCCGCCGGCCGCTGGGTATCGTTGCCAAGGTGGCTCACGACGTTGGCGACCTGCCCGGCTGCGGGGTCGTGGGGATCGGCACCGACCTGGTCGACATCGACCGGTTCCGCGCGGTGCTGCGGCGGCGGCCCTCGGTGGCCGACCGGCTGTTCACCGCAGGCGAGCTCTCCTATGCGCATGCGGCTGTCGACCCGGCGGCCCGGCTCGCCGCCCGGTTCGCGGCCAAGGAGGCTTCTCTCAAGGCCCTCGGCTACGGCTTGGGCGGCATGCGGATGGCCGACATCGAGGTCGTCAGGGACGGCGACGGCCGACCCGAGATCCTGCTCCACGGCGCGGCGCGGTCCAAGGCGGCCGAGCACGGCGTGGGCCGCTGGCTGGTGTCGCTGTCCCACACCGATCACCTCGCTCAAGCCACCGTCGTAGCGCTGGTGCGATGATCCCGGTCGTCACACCGGCCCGGATGGCCGAGATCGACGCGGCCGGTCCCGAGTCCACCGCGCTACTGATCGAGCGGGCCGGCGGGGCCGTGGCCCGAGCCGCGGTGGAGATGATGGGAGGAAGGTACGGGCGACGGGTGGTTGTGCTGGCCGGTCCCGGCAACAACGGCGCCGACGGGCGGGCCGCGGCCCGCCGCCTGCGGCGCGCGGGCGGGCGGGCCGGTGTGTGGCCGGTCGCCGACGCCCCCGAGGTGCTGCCCGCAGCCGACCTGTACATCGACGCGGCTTTCGGCACCGGGCTGTCCCGGCCATACACCCCGCCCCGCAGAGGCCGCCCGGATGCTCCGGTGCTTGCGGTGGACATTCCCAGCGGACTCGACGGGCTCACCGGCGAGGTGCTGGGTGGGCCGGTGTGGACGGCGCGGCGCACGGTCACGTTCGCGGCGCTCAAGCCGGGCCTGCTGTTCGGCGGGGGACCGGCCGCCTGCGGCACCACGACCGTCGCCGACATCGGTCTTGCTGTCGCTGGTGACGACGGCGCCGCATGCGCCCTGTTCACCGACGCCGATGTCGAGGCGTTGCCCACCGGCACGGGCGCCACCCACAAGTGGCATGCCGCCGCACTTGTAGTGGCCGGCTCGCCGGGGATGGGCGGCGCGGCTTCGCTGGCCTGCTCGGCCGCGCTGCGCAGCGGGGCCCGCATGTTGCATCTGAGTGCGCCGGCCTCCGCCGGAGTGGTCTCGCCCATCGAGGCGGTGCGATCCGAGCCGCCGCCGGCCGTGGACGCCGGCCGCTTCGCGGTGTGCGCGGCCGGGCCGGGGCTTGGCACCGACGAGCAGGCCGCGGCCCGCTTGGCCGGCGCGCTCGGGCTCGGCCTGCCGACGGTGATCGACGCCGATGGCCTGCGGCTGCTGAAAGACCCCGCGGTGGTCTCGGTTCTCGACCAGCGTCGCCGCGACGCCGCCCCACTGGTGCTGACCCCGCACGACGCCGAATTGGAGGCTCTCGTCTCAGCCCGGCCGGGTCCCGACCGCATCGCCGCAGCCCGAGCCGCGGCAGCGGGGCTGGACGCGGTCGTGCTGCTCAAGGGCGGTCCCACGGTGGTGGCCGACCCGCAGGGGCGCACCAGGATCGTCTCCAGCGGCGACGCCCGCCTGGCCACGGCCGGCACCGGCGATGTCCTCACCGGCATGGTCGCGGGCCGCCTGGCCGCCTTCGGCCCCGAGCGCCTCCTCGACCGGGTCGCCGAGGCCGCGCACCTGCACGGAAGGGCCGCGTCGGCTGTGGAGGGTGCCCGCATCACGGCCGGCGACCTCGTCGACGCCCTGCGCACGGTCACGTCGTGAGCAACTCCGAAGCACCTGGCGGATTGGCAGCTGTGGGGGCCGGTTCGGGCGCGTTGGGCCGCCAGTTCGGCCGGTCCGTCCGTTGGCGGCCTGCCGAGAGCGAGGGCGTCACGTGAGTGCTCAGGTGCGGTCGGCCAGAGTGGCGCGGGTGCGCCCGTCGGCCATCGAGTCGAACGTGCGACGGTTGGCCGCGCTGGCCGGGGAGGCCGATGTCTGCGCGGTGGTGAAGGCCGACGGATACGGCCACGGTGTGGCCACCGCGGCCGGAGCCGCCCTCGCGGGCGGCGCATCGTGGCTGGCTGTGGCCACCATCGCAGAGGCTCTGGAGGTGGCCGACAGCATCGGTCGCGAGGTACCGGTGTTGATTCTCTCGGAGGCCGCACCCGCGCTGGCGGTCGAAGCGGCCGGCGATTGCCCGGAGCGGATCCGGTTCACGGTGGCGTCGGTGGAGGGCGTCCGGGCGCTGGCCGCCGGGGCGGGACCCGAGCGGGCCGTCCATCTCAAGGTGGACACCGGCATGCACCGGATGGGCGCCCTGCCCGCCGAGATCAACCCGGTCGCCGAGGCCCTTCGAGCGGCCCGCGGGCGGCTGCGCCTCGAGGGCGTGTGGACCCATCTGGCTGTGGCCGACTCCCCCGGCGATCCCTTCACCGCCGAGCAGTTGCGAAGGTTCGATCAGGTGCTGGCCGGACTGCGGGGCCTCGGCCTGCCCACCGGTGCAGTCCATGCCGCCAACTCTGCGGGTCTGCTGGCCCATCCCGCCGCCCGCCGCGACGCCGTCCGGTGCGGCATCGCCGTCTACGGCGTCCCGCCGTCCCCCGAGCTCGACGGCCTGGTCGCATTGGAGCCGGCGATGGAGGTGGCGTCGCGGGTCACCGCGGTGCGTGCGGTGGCCCCCGGCGAGAGCGTGTCGTACGGCCGGCACTGGTGGGCCACCGAGCCCACCCGGGTTGCCACCGTCGCCATCGGCTATGCCGACGGCATCCGGCGAGACAGCGGCGAGGCTGGGGTGGAGGTGCTGGTGCGGGGCCGCCGGTGCCGGATCGTGGGCGCGGTGACGATGGACCAGCTCATGGTCGCACTGGATCCGACCATCGCAGAGGAGGTCGCGGCGGGTGACGAGGTGGTGCTCATCGGGCGTCAGGGCGCGGAGGAGATAACCGCGACCGAGGTCGCCCAGAGGCTCGGCACCATCGCCTACGAGGTGCTCACCTCCATCTCGGCCCGTGTGCCCCGGGTGCTGGTCTAGGAGGTCTCGTGCCTGTTGACCTGCTGATTCCGGGCGTCGAGATCGGCCACTGGACCGATCCGGTCGCACGCACGGGCTGCAGCGTGATCGTGCTGCCGCCGGGAACGGTCGCCTCGGGGGAGGTGCGCGGCGGCGCGCCGGCCACCCGCGACTTCGCCCTGCTGGCACCCGAGCGCATGGTCGAGCATGTGGACGCCATCGTGCTCGCCGGGGGTTCAGCCTTCGGCCTGGCCGCAGCCGACGGCGTGATGGAGGTCATGGAGGCCGAGGGTCGGGGCTTCGAGACGGCCCACGGGAACGTGCCGATCGTGGTGGGCATGGCCCTCTACGACCTCGGTGTGGGCGATCCGGCCGTGCGCCCCGGTGCCGCCGCCGGCCGCCACGCGGCCACCAACCGGGCCGCCTCCTCCGACGTCGGGCCGGTGGGGGCCGGCACTGGGGCCACGGTGTCCAAGTGGCTGGGTGCCGACAACGCCGAGCCGGGCGGGCTCGGTGTCGCAACCGTGCAGCGCGACGAGCTGACGGTCAGCGCGGTGGTGGCGCTCAACGCGGCCGGCAGCCCGCCGCTCGCCGGGCAGCACGTGCTCGAGCAGGTCGCCGACGGGTCGTTCGAGCGGTGGCCGGACCGCGCCGACCCGTTCACCAACACCACGCTGGCCGCGATCGTCACCAACGCCGCCCTGTCGAAGCTCGACTGCTTCTGGGTGGCCCAGGGCGGCCACGACGGCCTGGCCCGCGAACTGGTCCCGGCCCACACCCGCAGCGACGGCGACGCGGTGGTCGCCGCCGCCACCGGCGAAGTGCCTGCGGAGGTCGACGACGTCCGGCTGCTGGCCGTGGCCGCAGTGGCCGAGGCCGTTCGAAGCGCCGCGGCAACCGTCGACGGGTGACACCGGCGCCGGGCGCCCTCTTGGGGGCGCACCGCGGACGGGCGAGCGCTTGACGCGGCGCAGCGGTGTCATTCCCGCTCTTGTTCGCTTCGCTCACGGGCCGCTCGGGCCACGGCCTCGCCCGTCTGTGCCGGATTTGCTCAACCCTCCGCTCGGCCTCTGGGCCGCACCGCGCCTCGGTACGCTCGAAGCGTGCACCAGGAGCCCGCACAGCGGCCCGCGAGAGGCGTGGATGCTCGCGTGTAGGACCGCCGGCGTCGACGAGACGCGGGCGCTGGGCGGCGCGGTCGCCACGATCGCGGATGCCGGCGACGTGGTGGTGCTGGTGGGCGACCTGGGCGCGGGCAAGACCGCCTTCGTGCAGGGGTTCGCAGCCTCGCTGGGCGTGACCGCCCCCGTCACCAGCCCCACCTTCACGCTGGCCAACCGCTACGAGGGGCGCCTGATCGTGAACCACCTCGACGTCTATCGCTTCGACTGCCCCGAAGAGGTGAGCGACCTGGCCCTGCCCGAGCTCCTCGACGATGGGGTCACGCTCGTGGAGTGGGGCGACACCATCGCGTCGGCGCTCCCGGCCGAGCATCTGTCGGTGCGGATCCGCTTCGGCGACGGAGATGACGACCGCAGCTTCGAGCTGCGGACCCACGGAGAGGCCTGGAGGAGCCGCGCCGACCGGCTGCGGGCCGTGCTCGGCCGGTGGACCGTGCCGTGCTGATACTCGGGATTGAGTCGGCCACCGGCCGGGTGGGCTGCGCCATCGGGGGCCACGAGGGCGTGCGGGCCTCGGTCCAGACCACCCGCGAGCGTCGCCACGCCGAACTGCTGGCTCCCCAGATCCAGGCCGCCTGCGCCCATGCCGGCGTCGCCCTGAGCGATCTGGGCGCGGTGGCGGTCGATGTGGGCCCGGGGCTCTATACCGGTCTGCGGGTGGGGGTGTCCACCGCGATCACCATGGCCCACGCCCTGCGGGTGCCCATGGTGGCGGTCAGCAGCCTCGACCTGCTCGCCTACCCGCTGCGCCACACCGGCCGCACCATCGCGGTGGCGATAGACGCTCGCCGCGGCGAGGTGTTCCACGCCCGGTACGGGTGCCTGCCCGGAGGGGTGCAGCGCCTGAGCGAGCCCAAGGTCGGCCTACCGGACCATGTGGTGTCGCAGTTGCTGGCCGCCACGGGCGAGACTCTGGTGGTGGGCGACGGCGCGGTGCGGTACGCCTCGATGTTCGAGGGCCTGCGGGGCGTGGAGTTGGCTGATCCCGGCTTCGCCCATCCCTCGGCGGAGTCCCTGGTGCTGCTGGCGCACGCGCTGGCGGTGCGAGAGGAGTTCGTGCGGCCCGACGAGATCGAGCCCCTCTACCTCCGCCGCCCCGACGCGCAGCCCCAGAGGCCGCGGAGCGCGCCGTGACCGGGTCCGGAATGCCCGCGGCCGCCGACGCGCCGATCCTGGGCATCGAGACCTCCTGCGACGAGACGGCCGCGGCGGTGGTCGCCGGCGGGCACCAGGTGCTGTCGTCGGTGGTCTCCAGCCAGATCGACCTGCACGCCCGCTACGGGGGCGTCGTGCCCGAGGTCGCCGGCCGGGCCCACGTCGAGCGCATGATCCCGGTGGTGTCGCAGGCCCTGGTCGAGTCCGCGGTCGATGACTCCGCCATCGCGGCGGTGGGCGCGACCACGGGACCGGGCCTGGTGGGGGCGCTGCTGGTCGGCGTGTCGGCGGCCAAGGCGCTGGCACTGGTGTGGGACGTGCCGTTCGTGGCCGTCAACCACCTCGAAGCCCACCTCCACGCCGCCTTCCTCGATGAGCCCACCCTGGAGCTGCCGGTGGTCGTGGTGCTGGTCTCGGGAGGCCACACCATGCTGGTGCTTATGGAGGACCGGCTGCGCTACCGGGTCCTGGGCGCCACCGTCGACGATGCCGCCGGGGAGGCCTTCGACAAGGTCGCCCGCTACATGGGCCTCGGCTATCCGGGCGGACCCGCAATCGACCGGCTGAGCGAGCAGGGAGACCGGGACGCGATCGCCTTTCCCAGGGCGATGCTGCACGACGGCTGGAACTTCTCCTTCAGCGGACTCAAGACCGCGGTCATCAACTACCTGCGCCGCCAGCCGGACGCGCCGGCCGCCGATGTGGCCGCGTCGTTCCAGGAGGCGGTGGCCGACGTGCTGGTGGCCAAGGCCCGGCGGGCCGCGGCCGAGCAGGGGGCGAAGGGCCTGTGCCTGGCGGGAGGGGTCGCCGCCAACAGCCGGCTGCGGGAGATGACACTCGACGCCTGCACGGCTGACGGGCTGGCCGCCTACCTGCCGAGCCGGGCCATGTGCACCGACAACGCGGCCATGGTGGCCGCGGCGGCGTGGTGGAGGCTGGAGGCCGATGGGCCGTCACCGCTCACGGTGGGCGCCGACCCGTCGCTCGGACTCCCGGAGGGCTAGAAGGCCCAGTTCGCGCGTTGTGGCGCCCACCGACGCGCCCTATCGTTGGCACTCGTCACGGGAGAGTGCCAACGCCCGTGTTCAGTCCAAGAAACACCAAGAACACCGAGTCCGGGAGGACACATGAACCTGCAGCCACTCGAGGATCGCATCGTTGTGCGGCCCGGCGACGCCGAGGAGACCACAGCCAGTGGTCTCGTCATCCCCGACACCGCCAAAGAGAAGCCCCAGCAGGGCGACGTACTGGCGGTAGGCCCCGGTCGCCGATCCGACGACAGCGGCGAGCTCATCCCCATGGACGTAGCGGTGGGCGACACCGTCGTCTACTCGAAGTACGGCGGCACCGAGATCACCGTCGACGGTGAGGACCTGCTGATCCTCAACGCCCGCGACGTGCTCGCCAAGGTCGGCTGAGGTAGCCGATGCCCAAGATCCTCAAGTTCGACGAAGAGGCCCGCCGGGGCCTCGAGACGGGCGTCAACAAGCTCGCCGACGCGGTCAAGGTCACCCTCGGCCCCAAGGGCCGCAACGTGGTGCTCGACAAGAAGTTCGGCGCCCCGACCATCACCAACGACGGCGTGTCCATCGCTCGCGAGGTGGAGCTCGACGACCAGTTCGAGAACATGGGCGCCCAGCTCGTGAAGGAAGTGGCCACCAAGACCAACGACATCGCCGGTGACGGGACCACCACCGCCACGGTGCTGGCCCAGGCCCTCGTGCGCGAGGGGCTGCGCAACGTGGCCGCCGGGGCCAGCCCGATGGCCCTCAAGCGGGGCATCGAGGCCGCCGTGGAAGCCGCCGTGGACGCGCTGGCCAGCCAGGCTGTCCCGGTGTCCACCGACAAGGAGAAGGTGCAGTCGGTTGCCTCGATCTCCGCGGCCGACGCAGCGGTGGGCGAGACGCTGGCCGAGGCCTTCGACAAGGTCGGCAAGGACGGCGTGATCACCGTCGAGGAGAGCAACACGTTCGGCATGGACCTCGACTTCGTCGAGGGCATGCAGTTCGACAAGGGCTACCTGTCGCCGTACTTCGTCACCGACCCGGAGCGCCAGGAGGCCGTGCTCGAGGAGCCCTACATCCTGCTGAACCAGGGCAAGATCAGCGCGGTGTCGGACCTGCTGCCGGTGCTCGAGAAGGTCATGCAGACGGGCAAGCCCCTGCTGATCATCGCCGAGGACGTCGAGGGCGAGGCCCTGGCCACGCTGGTGGTCAACAAGATCCGCGGCACGTTCAACTCCACCGCAGTGAAGGCGCCCGGCTTCGGCGAGCGCCGCAAGGCGATGCTGCAGGACATGGCCATCCTCACCGGAGGCCAGGTTGTGGCCGAGGAGGTGGGCCTCAAGCTCGACTCCGTCGACCTGTCGCTGCTGGGATCGGCCCGCAAGGTCGTGATCACCAAGGACGACACCACCATCGTGGAGGGTGCCGGCGACACTTCCGATGTGGAGGGCCGCGTCGGCCAGATCAAGACCGAGATCGACAACACCGACTCGGACTGGGACCGCGAGAAGCTCCAGGAGCGCCTGGCCAAGCTGGCCGGCGGCGTGGCCGTGGTGCAGGTCGGGGCGGCCACCGAGGTGGAGCTCAAGGAGACCAAGCACCGCATTGAGGACGCCATCTCGGCCACCCGGGCCGCCATCGACGAGGGCATCGTCGCCGGCGGCGGCACTGCGCTGCTGCGCTGCCGGGCCGCGGTCGCGGCGGTCGGCGCCGACCTTGAAGGAGACGAGGCCACGGGCGCTCGCATCATTGGCGAGGCCCTGTCGGCACCCGCCCGGCTGATCGCCGAGAACGCCGGCCATGAGGGCGCCATCGTGGTGCGCGAGGTCGAGGCGGCCTCCGGCCCGGAGGGCTTCGACGCGGTCGCAGGCGAGATCGTCGACCTCATCGGCGCCGGCGTGATCGATCCGGTCAAGGTGACCCGGGCCGCGCTCCAGAACGCGGCATCGATCGCCGGACTGATGCTCACCACCGAGGTGCTCGTGGCCGACAAGCCCGAGGAGAAGCCCCCGCCCGGTCCCCCCGGCGGCGGCATGGACGGAATGGGAGGCATGGGCGGCATGATGTAGCCGTTCGCCCCCAGCGAACCCCCCAAGGGAGCCCGAGCGGTGAGCTCGGGCTCCTTCGCGTCCGGCGCGGTCCTCAACCGCTACGGTGTCGAAGTCCGCAGAAAGGACATCGACATATGTTCGGAACTTCGTGCTGCAGCCGTCGTCGCGCCACCCGACAGCGGGCTGCTGCAACGGCCATTGTCCTTGCTCTGGCGGTCTCGGCCTGCGGCGCTGACGACCCGATCACCGAGCCCGCCGCGGAGGCGACCACGACCTCGGCGGCGGGGTCTGCCGGGGAGGCGACCACTCCGGCGGGGCCCGAGACCACCGAAGCGCCCCCGGCCGGCACTGCGGCGACGGCTGAGACGAGACCCGGAACGGATCAGTCGAACGATGCCGGGCCGAGTCCAGCACCCGAGCGGTCGGACGGCCCCGAGGTGGCTGGGCTGGCCAGCGAGCCCAGCTGGTCGGAGATCCTGGACCGTCTGAGCGCGTCCGAGCAGTCCTGCATCCGCGGCGTGCTGGACGAGGCGGGGCTGGACCAGGCAGGCCGGGAGTCGGCCATGAGCCGGCGACTGTTCTCCAACGACTTCCCGACGGCTGAGGACGCGACCATGTTCGCGTGCCTGGCCGCCGGTACGGCCGCCGACGTATTCGTCGCCTCCATGGTGGCGGCCATCGAGCCGGAGCTGGGTGTGGCAGTCAGCGACGCCGAGAGGGCCTGCCTCCGAGACTGGTTGGACCGCATCGACCTGGTCGCGCTGGTGCAGTCGACCGGCACGGCCGCCGACGATGCGGAAGCCGGCCTGGCGTTCCTGGGCAGCATGGCGGCCTGCGTCCCGGATGGTCTCATCTCGCTGTTCCTCCAGGAGACGGGGGTGCGCCTCGACGAACTGGACGAGGACGAGAGGACCTGCGCGCGGGAGTTGCTGGCCGAGGTGGACTGGGACGGGCTCGACGGCTCGGAGGACGATGTGGAAGCCGCCTACGAGGCGCTCTTCTCCCTCTCCTTCGGCCTGCTCGGCTGCGTGCCCGACCTGGCCGAGGGACAGCCGGCACCGGCCCCGGAGGAGTTCTCGCAAGGAGAGTTCTCAACGGAGGGAGCGAAGCCGGTGCCGGTGGGGGAGCCGGTCGAGGGCGACCTCGACTCTGCCTACGCCACCGAGGTCTTCGTGTTCGAGGCTGTGGAGGGCGAGTCCTACGAGATCGCGGTGGCGCCCGGGACGTTGGAGGACCCGACGCTGGCGCTCTATGACGCCGACGGCTATTGGCTGGACAGTGATGACGACTCCGGAGGAGACCTCGCGCCGCTGCTGTTCCGGGACGCGGCGGACTCGGGTCCTCTGTATGTGGAGGTGGGAGGCTTCGGCGCCGGGTCCTACACCCTGACGGTCGCGGTCTCCGACCTCGTCGACGACCATGCCGACTCACCCGAGGATGCGACGGCGGTGACAGTGGGCGAGCCGGCTGCGGGGGTGCTGCACTATGCCGGTGAAGTCGACTTCTTCGTATTCGAGGCTGTGAGCGGCGAGTCCTACGGGATAGCGGTCGCTCCGGGGACGTTGGAGGATCCGACGCTGGCGCTGTATGACGCCGGTGTCTGGCAGTTGGACTTCGACGACGACTCTGGAGGGTCGCTGGCGCCGCTGCTGTTATGGGAGGCGGCGGACTCGGGTCCTCTGTATGTGGAGGTGGGCGGCTTCGGCGCTGGCTCCTACACCTTGACCATCACGCGCCGCTGACGCCCCGCCCCGGGGAGCCCTGCCCCGGTGGCTGTCGGGCATGGTGGCATTCTGCGCCGGCGCCGATGGGCAACTCTCGACTCGGGCGGTCGCCGGTAGCCTCACCGGGATGGATCGCCCGGCGCCGGACCCGCGCAAGCTGCTGGACCACTGGGAGGAGTGGGAGCGGGGCGAGACCCCGCCGGGCCGGGTGATGAGCGATCTCAAGACCGGTGGGCTGCGTGACCTCCTCCGGGACCTCGCCGGGGCCGCCGGCGGCGGGGACGAGTCCTGATCGAGCCGGCTGCATCGACGACGGTGGTCTTCGAGCCGCCGCTTCCTCCGGCCGGCCGGGGCGGGTCCCAGCACATCCCCCGTCCGGCGGACGTGCACATGGGCGGGCCGGCGCCGTGGGCGGCAGTGCCGGACGACCAGCGCTGCCCGAGCCTGGATCAGGTGCGCCACGCAGTCGAGACCACCGTGCCGACCCACATCGCGTCGCGGGCGACGGTGCCACCGGGGTCGGCGCCGTCGGGGGTCCTGGTCCTGCTCTATGAGCACTGCGGCGAGCCGTGGGTGGTGCTCACCCGTCGCGCCTGGCACCTGCGACACCACGCCGGCGAGGTGTCATTCCCCGGCGGCAGGCGCGAGCCGGGCGACGCCGACCTGTGGGCCACCGCGGTGCGGGAGGCCTCCGAGGAGATCAGCCTCGATCCCGGCACGGCCCGGCTTGTCGGGCGGCTCGACAGCTTCGTCACCGTCGGGTCGCGTTCGCTAGTGTGCCCGTACGTGGCCACCGTCGAGCGGCGCCCCGAGCTGGCGCCCGACCCCGCCGAGGTGGAGCGGGTGCTGCACGTCCCGCTGTCGGAGCTGACGCACCCCGACACGTGGCGGGAGGAGGTCTGGTCGCTGGGCGAGCAACTCGGAGGCAAGCGTGCCATGACCTTCTTCGAACTGCCGGGCGACACGGTATGGGGGGCCACTGCGGCCGTGCTGCGGCGGCTGCTCACGATCACGATCCCGGGGGTGGGCACCGGATAGGCTCACCCGGTGCCTGGATTCCGGCACTCGAGGCGCTGCCATGGCTGACACAGAGATCGGGTTGGGCAAGTCGGGTCGCCGCGCCTACCGGCTGGACGAGATCGCCATCATCCCGAGCCGGCGCACCCGGGACCCCGAGGACGTGGACATCTCCTGGCAGATCGACGCGTACCGTTTCGACATCCCCGTGCTGGCGGCCTCCACCGACAGCGTCACCAGCCCGGCCACCGCGGTGCAGATGGGCGAGCTCGGAGGGGTCGGGGTGCTCGACCTCGAGGGTGTATGGACCCGCTGCGAGGATCCCGTCTCCGAGCTGGCCGAACTGGCCGGCATGCCGCCGGAGACCGCGGCCCGCCGGTTGCGCGAGCTGTACTCGCTCCCGATCCAGCCCGAGCTGGTGTCCGCACGCATCTCGGAGATCGCCGAGACCGGTGTCCGCACCGCGGGCCGGGTCCGTCCCCAGCGGGCGGTGGAGCTCGCCCCTCACGCCACCGGTGCCGAGATCGATCTGCTGGTCATCTCGGGCACGATCGTGTCGGCCGAGCACGTCTCGTCATCGGTGGACCCGCTCAACCTCAAGACGTTCATCCGGCGCATGCAGACGCCGGTCATCGTCGGCGGCTGCGTGAGCTACCAGGCGGCCCTGCACCTGATGCGCACGGGTGCGGCCGGGGTGCTGGTCGGGGCCGGCTCGGGCCATGTCGGCACCAGCCGCCATGTGCTGGGACTCGACGCCCCGCAGGCCACCGCCATAGCCGATGCCCGCGCCGCCCGCATGCGCCACCTCGACGAGACCGGCGTGTACTGCCATGTCATCGCCGACGGGGCCATGCGCACCGCGGGCGACATCGCCAAGGCCATCGTGTGCGGCGCCGACGCCGTGATGCTGGGCCTGCCGCTGGCATCGGCCTCCGATTCGCCTTGCCCGGGCCGGCACTGGGACCTTTCGTCAGGCCATCCGACTCTGCCGCGGGGCCGCATCACCGAGGTCGAGCCCCGGGGCACGCTGGCGGAGGTCCTCCACGGCCCCGCCCTCGGGCCCGAGGGCACTACCAACATGATGGGCGGGCTGCGGACGTCGCTGGCCAAGTGCGGCTACACCGACGTCAAGGACTTCCAGCGGGCCGCGGTCGCAATCGTCTCGCCGTGACCGCCGGGGCCGCGGCGGTCACCGGCCGCGGGTTCGACACCGTTCTGGTGGTCGACTTCGGCGCCCAGTACGCGCAGCTGATCGCCCGGCGGGTGCGTGAGTGCGAGGTGTACAGCGAGATCGTGCCGGCATCGATCACCGCGGACGAGATCGCGGCCCGCCGGCCCGCGGGCGTGATCCTCAGCGGCGGGCCCGCCTCGGTGCATGTCGAGGGTGCGCCCATCCTGGACCCCGAGATCTACGGCCTCGAAGTGCCGGTTCTCGGCATCTGCTACGGCGCCCAGCTGATCGCCGAGCAACTGGGCGGCTCGGTGGGCCCCAACGCGCGGGGCGAGTACGGCCGGGCCGAGATGACCGTGGCCGGCACGGGCGGCTCGCTGCTCGAGGGCCTGCCGGCGTCCCAGCCGGTGTGGATGAGCCACTTCGACGCCATCGTCGAGCCGCCGCCCGGAGCGACCGTCACCGCGTCCACGGCGGCGTCGCCGGTGGCCGCCTTCGAGGACCCCGACCGCGGCCTGTACGGCGTGCAGTTCCATCCCGAGGTCGAGCACACGCTCCACGGGCTCCAGGTGATCGAGCGGTTCCTGCGTCGGGGCTGCGGGGCCCGGCCGAGCTGGTCGATGGACTCGATCATCGATGCCTCGGTGGCCTCGGTCCGCGACCAGGTCGGCAGGGGCCGGGCCATCTGCGGGCTGTCGGGGGGCGTGGACTCCGCGGTGGCCGCCGCCCTGGTGCATCGGGCCATCGGCGACCAGCTCACATGCGTGCTGGTCGACACCGGCCTGCTGCGCCTCGACGAGGCCGACCAGGTGCAGGAGACCTTCGGTCGTCACTTCGGGATGGACTTCGTGCGTGTCGACGCAGCCACCGAGTTCTTCGGTGCGCTGGCGGGGATCACCGAGCCCGAGACCAAGCGCAAGGTCGTGGGCGAGCAGTTCATAAGGGCCTTCGAGCGGGCCCGCCACCAGGTGCCCGACGCCGGCTTCCTGGTGCAGGGCACGCTGTACCCCGACGTGATCGAGTCGGGGGCCACCACCCACTCGTCCACCATCAAGAGCCACCACAACGTGGGCGGGCTGCCCGACGACCTGGACTTCGAGCTGGTCGAGCCGCTGCGGCTGCTGTTCAAGGACGAGGTCCGGGCGGTGGGCGCCGAGCTGGGCCTGCCCGACGAGATCGTGCACCGCCAGCCGTTCCCGGGCCCCGGCCTGGCGGTGCGGATCATCGGGGAGGTCACGCCCGAGGCGGCCGCCACCCTGCGCCACGCCGACGCCATCGTGCGGGAGGAGCTGCGCACCGCCGGACTGGAGCGCGAGATCTGGCAGTCGTTCGCGGTGCTGCCCGACATCCGCACGGTCGGGGTGATGGGCGACGAGCGCACCTACGGGCGCCCGGTGGTGATCCGGGCGGTGACCAGCTCCGACGCCATGACCGCCGACTGGGCCCGGCTGCCCCACGACGTGCTGGAGGCGATGAGCAGCCGGGTGATCGCCGAGGTTCCCGGCGTGAACCGGGTGGTCTACGACATCACCTCCAAACCCCCAGCCACCATCGAATGGGAGTAACCGGCTACGGCTCTAGACCGTTGCTGGCTAGTCCCCGGTTAGTGGCCGGCTAGACGCTCGACCACGGGGGCCATCTCCTCTGCGGAGCTTCCCATGAAGGAGATGTAGGAGATGCCCCCAGCGCTCCCGCCAACGCTCGATCCTGTCCACGCACTCGTCCACGGTGCCGACCAGGGCGTGGGGTGAGCCCAGCGCCTCCTCGGCGGTGATGCCGAAAGCTCCGGTAGTGGTCGCCGTCGAAGTCGAACGGGCCATCGCCGAAGCAGCCCTCCAGCACTGAGATCGCCTCATCGAGACGGTCGATGCGCACCCGGGGCCGGTCGTATCCGATGCCGGCCTGCTCGTAGTCCGAGGCCATCCACCCCGCGCCGATGCCGATCTCAAGGCGCCCGCCCGAGACCAAGTCGAGGGAGGCCAACTCCTTGGCCAGCACGGCCGGGTGACGGTAGTCGTTGGCTAGCACCAGGGTGCCCACCTTCAGCGACTCGGTGGCCAGAGCGGCGGCGGTGAGTGCCACCAGCGGACCGTGCCGTTCGTCGAAGTGGTCGGTCATCACCACCGACGAGTACCCGGCTTCCTCGGCCCAGCGGACCCGTCGCGCGATCTCATCGGGATCGTCGAGCCCGTCGAGGCTGAACCCGAACCGGAACGGCCTGCTCACGACGGCTGCAACCCGGCGCTGGTGAACATCCGCCGCACGCTACCCCCGGCTAGCCGGGTCCCAGAACTGCATGTTATTTTAGTCAATAGGTCTTTAGTGGAACAAGCTTCCATTATTGGTGCCCTTTATTCCAGTCGTTCAAAATGCCAGCCCTGGGTTCGGCTCTTATTTTAGTGATCAGTGATTTGCAAGAATAAGATCTGGATTTGACTGTTGCTATTCCAGTCGCGCAAATAAGCGCACCCACGACTGCACTGTTGTTTTAGCAAATAGCCACATATTAGAATAACATTCCAATCGGGCTCGATATTCAAGCGAGCGCAACAAGGAGCACAGTTGGAAAGCACGCGAGCCGGGCAGTTCCGTCGACAGCAGACCGGGTACGAGGCGTTCGTGCCGAAGCCACTGCCACCTGACCCGCCCCTGCGGTGGGACACCGGTCTGCTCGGGTTGCTGTCGGACGCCACCGCCGCAGTGGGCCGACTCGACGGGACGGCGGGCACCCTGCCGAACCCCGATCTGTTCGTGGCGTCGTACGTTCGCCGCGAGGCGGTGCTCAGCTCCCAGATCGAGGGCACTCAATCCAGTCTCGACGATGTGCTGGCCCACGAGGTGCAAGCCAGAGTGGCTACACCGCCCGATGACATCGCCGAGACGGTCAACTACGTGCGCGCTATGAGCCTGGGACTGCGCCTCCTCGATGAGCTACCGCTGTCGGGTCGCCTGATCCGCAGAGTCCACGGCGAGTTGATGGAGGGCGTCCGGGGCCAGGAGCGCGACCCGGGGGAGTTCCGCAAGACCCAGAACTGGATCGGCTCTGCTGGCTGCACCCTGGAGTCTGCGACGTTCGTGCCGCCAGCGCCTGACGACCTTCCCAGCACGATCCGGGACTTCGAGGTCTACCTCAACGAGAGCGACGACCCTCCGCTGGTGCTCGCAGCCCTGGCCCACGCCCAGTTCGAGACCATTCACCCGTTCCTGGACGGCAACGGTCGTGTGGGACGACTCCTCGTCACGTTGCTGCTGGTGCAGCGTCGAGTGCTTGCCCGCCCGCTGCTGTACCTAAGCCTCTTCCTGAAGCAGAACCGCAGCGAGTACTACGACCGCCTCGCCGCCATCCGCACCCGGGGCGACTGGGAGGGCTGGCTCAGGTTCTTCCTGACCGCCGTGAAGTCCACGGCGAATGACGCGGTGCGGGTGGCAGCCGAGTTGACGGCGTTGACGGACATGCATCGCCGCATCGCCACCGACCAGAACCTGGGGCGCTACGGCTGGCCGCTGATCGACCTGCTGGCTCAGCAGCCCGTCGTCACCATCAAGTACGCGACGGCGCGACTGAGTTCGACGCCTGCGACGGTGGGACGCATGCTCGACGAACTGGTCTCGCTGGGCATCGTTGACGAAGTCACCGGACGCCGGCGCAGTCGCGTCTACCGGTACTCGCCGTTCTTGGACGTGCTCGCCGATGATTCCGACTCCGCCTGAACGCTGCCCCACGCGCTGTCGGTAAGGGCTGTCGCGCACCGGCAGTAGGGTGGCCGGCGATGGTGGAGTCGGCGATTCTGGAGGGCCTGAACCCGGCCCAGTATGAGGCGGTCACCCACGAGGGCGGACCGCTTCTGGTGGTGGCCGGGGCCGGGTCGGGCAAGACCAGGGTGCTCACCCACCGCATCGCCCACCTCATCGAGGACCACGGCCTGTCGCCGTTCGAGATCCTGGCCATCACGTTCACCAACAAGGCCGCCGGCGAGATGCGCCACCGGGTCGGCTGGCTGGTGGGCCCGGTGGCCGAGAGCATGTGGGTGTCCACGTTCCACGCCGCCTGCGTCCGCATCCTGCGCCGGGACGCGGCCTACATCGACTACCCGACCCGGTTCACCATCTACGACCAGGGCGACGCCGTGCGGCTCTGCGGCTACGTGCTGAGGGACCTCAACCTCGACCACAAGCGCTTCCCGCCCCGTTCGGTCCACGCCGTCATCTCCGCAGCCAAGAACGACAACATCGGCGCGGAGGAGTACGCCGAGCGGGCCTCCAACATCCACGAGCGGCGCATCGCGGAGGTGTTCTCCACCTATCAGCGCCGGCTGGCCTCGGCCGCGGCCATGGACTTCGACGACCTGCTGCTGCGCACCGTCGAGCTGTTCCGGAACAACCCGGAGGTCCTCGAGCGGTGGCGGCAGCGGTTCTCGCATGTGCTGGTGGACGAGTACCAGGACACCAACCCGGTCCAGAACGAGCTGGTGATCAGCCTGGGCGCCGAGAGCCGCCAGGTGACCGCGGTCGGCGACGCCGACCAGTCGATCTACGCCTTCCGCGGCGCCGACATCCGCAACATCCTCGAGTTCGAGCGGGCCTTCGACGACGTGCGAATCGTGGTGCTGGAGCAGAACTACCGCAGCACCCAGAACATCCTCGACGCCGCCAACTCGGTGATCGTCAACAACACCGGGCGCAAGCCCAAGGACCTGTGGACCGATCAGGGGTCGGGACTCGCCATCGTCCGCTACCACGCCGACGACGAGACCGACGAGGCCCGCTACGTCGCCAGCGAGATCGTGCGGCGACGCCAGGACGAGCACATGGCCCTGGACGAGATGGCGGTCTTCTACCGCACCAACGCGCAGTCACGGGCGATGGAGGAGCAGCTGATCAAGGCCGAGGTTCCCTACCGGCTGGTGGGCGGCACCCGCTTCTATGACCGCCGGGAGGTGCGCGACGCCATGGCCTACCTGAAGGCGGTGACGAACCCGGGCGACGAGGTGAGCGTGAAGCGGGCTCTCGGGGTGCCCAAGCGGGGCGTGGGCGCCACGTCGGTGGCCAAGATCGACGCCTACGCCGCGGCCGGCGGCCTCACCTTCTACGAGGCCCTCCGCCATTGCGGTTCCGCCGGCGTCAGTGGCCGGTCCGCGGTAGGCGCCGGCCAGTTCTGCGCGCTGATCGACGACATCGCCTCCTTGCAGGCGTCGCCGGCCGCAGTGCTCCAGGAGCTGCTGGAGCGCTCCGGCTACCTCGACGAGCTGCGCTCGGAGAAGTCCGTCGAGGCCGACGGGCGGCTTGAGAACCTGGCCGAGCTGGTGGGCGTGGCCGGCGAGCACGACACCATGGACGACTTCCTGGAGGCGGTGGCGCTGGTGGCCGACACCGACGACCTCGCCGACCCGGGATCCGACGAGTCCGCGGTCACCCTGATGACCCTGCACTCGGCCAAGGGCCTGGAGTATCCCGACGTGTACATCATCGGGTTGGAGGACGGCGTGTTCCCCCACATCCGGGCATTGACCGAGCCCCACGAGCTGGAGGAGGAGCGCCGCCTCGCCTACGTCGGGATCACCCGGGCCATGCGCCAGCTCACCGTGACCCACGCCTGGAGCCGGCTGCTGTACGGAAGCCGCCAGTACAACCCGCCCAGCCGCTTCCTCAAGGAGATCCCCGAGGAGCTCGTTGAGACGGTGGACGGCTCCCGGATGGCCCGCAGCCGCTACTACCGCCGCAGCCGGCGCGAGCGCAGCCTCGACCGGGCGTCGGCCAACCGCGACGAGATCGTCGACCGGGCCCTGGAGGCGGGCCGGCAGGCCCGGCCGTCGCCCTCGGGTGCCGACCGTCTCGGCCTCAAGGTGGGCGACGACGTCCGCCACGCGAAGTGGGGCGAGGGTGTGATCGTCGACATCGACGAGGCTGGTGGCGAGCCCGAGGCGTCGGTGCGCTTCCCGAACGTCGGCGAGAAGCGCCTGCTCCTCTCCTGGGCCCCCCTCGAGAAGCTCTGAGACCGTCGGGTCTCCCCGCAGCCGCGGGCCTGCCCGCGTTACGCGTCGTGGACCGCGATGCGGAGGCGCTTGTTGGCCTTGCCCTTCGACTCGGTCTTGACCACCTCGAAGCGGCCCACCTCGCCGGTGGAGCGCAGGTGGGTGCCCCCGTCGGCCTGCTTGTCGAGCCCGACGATGTCGACAACCCGGATCTCGGTGACCGACTCGGGAATGAGGTTGACCTTGGTGCGGATCAGGTCGTCGTCGGCGAGGGCCTCGGCCCGGGGGAGGAACGAGATCTCGATGGGGCGGTCGGCCGCGATCTCGGCGTTCACGAGCTCGGTGACCTGGGCCGCGAACCCCTCGGGCAGCGGGTCGAACTCGAAGTCCATGCGGGCCGACAGCGGCGCCATATTGCCGCCGGTCACCGACACGCCCCAGGTGTTGTAGATCACCCCGCACAGGATGTGCAGCGCGGTGTGGGTCCGCATGAGCGCGTGGCGGCGCTCCCAGTCGAGTTCTGCGTGCACGGCCGTGCCGGCGGCCGGAGCATCGCCGTCGAGGGTGTGCCACACCACGTCGTGGCCCCGAACGTCGGTCACCGACGCCGAGCCGCCGCCCCAGCTCAGCGTGCCGGTGTCGTGGGGCTGTCCCCCGCTGGTGGCGTAGAAGGCGGTGGCGTCCAGCGCTACCCGCCCATCGCCGTCGACGGCGACGACGGTCGCGTCGAAGGCCCGGCACTGGGCGTCGCGCAGGAATATGCGATCGGTGGGGTTCACGTCAGCCATGCGGGCCTCCTGGGGCTCCTCAGGGTGGGTTGATGTCTACCCGGACATCGCCGTCCACCACAGCCACCTCGAAGTGGCGCAGGCCGGTTCCGGCTGCGTCGACGATGTCGTCGGGGTCGCAGGTGTTGACGAAATCGGCCTCTTCGGGCCGCCACCGGAAGTAACAGTCGCGGCTCTGGCCGGCCCGGCGGGCCTCGAAGGCAAGCCACCCCGTCTCGGGGTCGTCGCCGATGTGCTGAAGGATGATGTCGAGGCTGCCGTCGGCAACGTCGCCGAACAGGATCGGTCCCCGGTCGTCTATCTCGGTGCTGATCCGTCCGACCTCCATGTCCCTGAAGTCGTGGTCGCCGAGGCGGATCTCCACGCCGGTCCCGGTGCGGGTCAGCAGCAGCACCGCCCCCACCAGGCCCAGCGCCACCACCACGCCGGCCAGGCCGACCAGGACGGCGGCCCGCAAGCTCGGCCGGGGTCCACTGGAAACAGGCATCGCGGCCTAGAGGCCGAGCGGGTAGGTAGGCGAGTCCGGCTCATACGGGCGAGGCCGTGGGCGCTGTTCCCTGGCTCTGGGCGGCCCGTGAGCGCAGCGAACAAGAGCGGGAATGACGCCGCTGCGACGTGACAGGCGTGGCATAAGTCCCAGCACGTTCCTAGTATCGCCTCCCGTGGATTTGTTCGAACACCAGGGCAAGGAGTTGTTCGCCCGATTCGGGCTCCCGGTGCCCTCAGGCGAGGTGGCGCTATCGCCCGAAGAGGCTGTGGCCGCGGCGGCCCGGATCGGGTTGCCGGTGGTGGTCAAGGCCCAGGTCCACACCGGGGGACGGGGCAAGGCCGGGGGCGTGAAGCTGGCCGCCGACCTCGACGAGGTGCGCAGCCATGCCGCCGACATCCTGGGCCTCGACATCTCCGGCCACATCGTTCGGCGCCTCTGGATCGAGGAGGCCTCGGACATCGCCGAGGAGTACTACGCCAGCTTCACCCTCGACCGCTCCGCCCGCCAGCACCTCGGGATGCTGTCAGCCGAGGGAGGCGTGGACATCGAGACGGTGGCCGCCCGCGATCCCGGCGCCATCGCCCGCATCCACATCGATCCCACCGACGGGCTGTCGCAGCAGGCGTGCCGGCAGTGGGTGCAGGCCGCCCGCATCCCCGAAGCCGTCGCCGGCGCGGTGGCCGACGCCCTCGCGACCCTCTACCGGGCCTACGTGGACGCCGACGCCGACCTGGTGGAGGTCAACCCGCTCATCGTCACCTCCGCCGGTGACGTGGTCCTGCTCGACTCCAAGGTCACCCTGGACGCCAACAGCACGTTCCGCCACGACGACTACGCCCAGTACGACGCCACCCAGACCCGCGACGAGCGGGAGCAGGCCGCCCACGCCAAGGGGCTGCAGTACGTGGGCCTGGAGGGCTCGGTGGGGGTGATCGCCAACGGCGCGGGTCTGGCCATGAGCACGGTGGACGTGGTGAACCAGGTCGGGGGCCGGCCGGCCAACTTCCTCGACATCGGCGGCGGCGCCAACGCCGAGGTCATGTCCAACGCGCTCGAGGTGATCAACAACGATCCCGCGGTGCGGTCCATCCTGATCAACATCTTCGGCGGCATCACCCGGGGCGAGGAGATAGCCAACGGCATCGTCGAGGCGACCGGCCGGGTCGCCATCGACTCTCCCATCGTGATCCGCCTCGACGGCACCAACGCAGCCGAGGGCCGCGAGCTGCTGGAGCCCCACCTGAGCGATGCCCTGATGATGGAGCCCACCATGCTCGACGCGGCCCGCCGGGCCGTCGCGCTGGCCGGAGCAGGGGGGAGCCAGCCGTGAGCATCTTCGTGGACGGGAGCACCCGGGTGGTGTACCAGGGGCTCACCGGCTCCCAGGGCCGCTACTACGGCCTGCTCAACCGGGACTACGGCACCCAGGTGGTGGCCGGCACCAACCCCCGCAAGGCGGGCACCGACGTGGACGGCATCCCCATCTTCGCCACCGTGGCGGAGGCCGCGGCCGCTACCGGCGCCACCGCCAGCTGCGTGTTCATACCAGCGCCGGGGGTGAGGGGCGCGGTGCTGGAGGCCGCCGAGGCCCAAATGGAGCTGGTGGTCGTCATCACCGAGGGCGTGCCCGCCCACGACGAGGCGTTTCTGTTCAACAAGCTGCGGCGCGACCATCCCGGCGTGCGGCTGCTGGGCCCGAACTGCCCGGGCATCATCACCCCGGGCCAGTGCAACATCGGCATCACCGCGGGGCACATCGCCAAGCCGGGCGGCCCGGTCGGGATCGTCAGCCGCTCGGGAACGCTCACCTACCAGGCCCTGTACGAGCTCCAGCAGCAGGACATCGGGGTCACCACCTGCGTGGGCATAGGCGGCGACCCGGTGCCGGGCACCAGCTTCATCGACTGCCTGGCCGCGTTCGAGGCCGACGATGAGACCCGGGCGGTGATGATGATCGGCGAGATCGGCGGATCGGCCGAGGAGGAGGCCGCCGAGTTCATCGCCGAGCACATGACGAAGCCAGTGGCCGCCTACATCGCCGGGGTCACCGCCCCGCCGGGCAAGAAGATGGGCCACGCCGGAGCCATCGTGTCGGGCGGCAAGGGCACCGCGGCAGCCAAGATGGAGGCTCTGGCCGCGGCCGGCGCCCGGGTGGGCCAGAACCCCACCGAGGCCGGCGACCTGATGGTGGAGATCGTCGCTTCGCTGTGATGCATTGGGCGGCTCGTCCAACTTCAATCAGTTAGCCACCCGTGAGGTGGTTAACTCCTTGATGTTCGGCAAGGATTGGTCTCGATGGATGCACCGCCGCGGGCGCTGATGGCCCTGTACGACAAGACGGGCGCCGTCGAGCTGGCCGCGGGGCTGCACGAATTGGGGTGGGAGCTGATCGCCAGCGTGGGAACGGCCCGAGTGCTCGGGGAGGCGGGCCTGCCCGTCACCGACGTGGCCGACTACACGGGCTCGCCGGCCATGCTGGGGCATCGCGTCGTGACCCTGCATCCCCGCATCCACGGCGGGATCCTGGCCGACCGCGACGACCCCTCGCACCGAGCTGACCTGGAGGCCAACGGCATCGACCCGATCGATCTGGTGGTGTCGAACCTGTACCCGTTCGAGGCGTCGCCCGGCATCGAGATGATCGACATCGGCGGCCCGACGATGGTGCGGGCGGCGGCAAAGAACCACGCCCATGTGGGCGTGGTGGTCGACCCGGCCGACTATGAGCCCGTCCTGGCCGAGATCCGCTCGGACGGGAACTTGTCGGCGGCCACCCGGCGCGGCCTGGCCCGCAAGGCGTTCGCCCACACCGCGGCCTACGAGTCTGCCATCTTGAGTTGGTTGGACGGGGATGAGCCCGGCCATGCCGGCC
Organism: Acidimicrobiia bacterium; assembly: GCA_022820805.1. Taxonomy (GTDB): domain Bacteria; phylum Actinomycetota; class Acidimicrobiia; order Acidimicrobiales; family Aldehydirespiratoraceae; genus Aldehydirespirator. The sequence goes on along the minus strand of JAJEEV010000010.1, from coordinate 30,951 downwards.
CTGCCCCGGCGGTCGACGACAATCAGCCGGCCGAAGAGGATGTGCCGGCGGAGAAGGTGTCAGCCGAGGATGTGCGGGCGGACGACGTGCCGGACGGGGCGGACCTGCCTGCTGCGATCCGGCTGGAACTGGAGCGAGCCGAGGTGCTGCGCTACGGCGAGAATCCCCACCAGCAGGGCGCCCGATACCGCGCCCGAGGCGCCGCAGGGTTCTTCGACGGTGTCGTCCAGCACGGCGGACCGGCATTGAGTTACCTGAACCTGATGGACGCCGAGGCGGCCTGGCGCCTGGCCCACGGCCTGGGCGACGGTCCCGCCGCGGTCATCGTCAAGCACGCCAACCCGTGCGGGGCTGCCGTAGCCGGTGATCTGGCCACCGCGTACTCGCGGGCATTCGACTGCGACCCTCGCAGCGCCTTCGGGGGAGTGGTGGCCGTCAACTCGGTGATCGACGAGGCCACCACCGACGCCATGGTCGCCGCCGCCCAGGCTGACGTAGTGATCGCCCCCGGCTACGCGGACGGCGTGATCGAGCGTCTGGCCGCCCGCCGGGCCAACACCCGTCTGCTTGAAGCGCCCTGGCACCGCTCCGGCGAGCCCGAATGGGAGCTGCGGACGCTCGGCGGTTCGGGAGACGACTTCCTGGTGCAGACCCCCCGAGCGCTGGAGGTCGACCCCTCCGCCTGGCAGTTGGTCACCGCCCGGGAGCCGAGCGGATCCGAGTGGGCCGACGCGGTCTTCGCCTGGCGAGTGTGCGCTCACACCAGCTCCAACGCGGTGGTGCTGGCCCGCGACCGCACCGCCTGGGGGATAGGAGCTGGCCAGCAGAACCGGGTGGAGGCCGGCGAGCTGGCCGCGGCCAAGGCCGCCGGCCGGGCCGCCGGCGGGGCCTGCGCCAGCGACGGCTTCTACCCGTTCCCCGACGGCATCGGTGCTGCTGCCGACGCCGGCGTCGCCGTGGTGGTCCAGCCCGGCGGCTCAGTCAACGACGCTGCAGTCATAGCCGCCGCCAACGAGCGCAACCTAGCCATGCTCCTAACCGGAGAACGCCAGTTCCGCCACTGAGGAGGGTCATTCAGTGAACGAGTGGCCATATGGTGTACCATATGGCCATGTCCCGCCGAGAGGTGCTCGTGCAACTTGACGACGAGCTGGTCGGCCGTCTGGACCAGATCGCCAAGGCTCTGGGAACCAGCCGCTCGGAGTTGCTCCGGCGCGGGGCCAGGGCAGTGATCGAGGCGGACTCGCTTCGCACTGCCGACGAGGAGCTGGTCGCCGCGTACCGCCGCCATCCACTCGACCCTGAACTGGTCCAGTCCGCTGCCCGTCTTGCTTCCCTGACTATCCCCGAGTGGTAGCTCGCGGCGAGATCTACTGGACCGATCTCGGTCCGCCCGCGGGCCGTCGACCGGTCTGTGTGGTCACTAGGGACGCAGCTGCGGCCGTCTTGACCGCAATCGTCTGTGCTCCCATCACCCGCACCGTCAGGGGGATCAGATCCGAGGTCGGCCTCGGACCAGCCGACGGACTTGACGATCCCTGTGCCATCAATTGCGACAGTCTCGTCACCGTCCCCGTCAAGAGTCTCGATCCTCGACCCGTCGGGCGCTTGGACGTAGCCGGTCGGGCTGAACTCGATCGAGCCCTCCGCTACGCCCTGGACATCATCTATTAGGCCCGACGGCCGGTGCTAGCGGCGGCGGGTGCGGCGGCGGGCCAGGCGGTCCTCGGTGGGCGGGGTCGCCGGTGGGGTCGCCTCGATGTCGGGCGGGGGCTCGTCGCCCCGCAGCACGGCCGCGATCTTGGCGGTGTGGACCGGGGTGCTGCCACAGCAACTGCCGATGACGGTCACGCCCGCAGTCCTGGCCCGGTGGGCGTGGGCGGCCAGCACCTCGGGGGTGCCGTCGTAGACCAGGCTGTCGCCGCTCCACACCGGCACGCCCGCGTTGGGCTTGGAGATCACCGGCGTGCCCGGCGACGCGGCCGCGATCGCGGCCACCGCGGCCTCGGTGTCGGCGATGTTGTTGCCGCAGTTGGCGCCCATCGCCGCCAGGCCCAGCCCGCCCAGCCGTTCGGCCAGCTCCGTGCCGGTCACGCCCATCATGGTGCGCCCCGCGGTGTCGAAGCTCATGGTCGCGGTCACCGGAAGATCGCACACCGAACGGGCCCCCCGCACGGCGGCCTCCACCTCATCGAGGTCGCTCATGGTCTCCACCCACAGCACGTCAGCTCCGCCCGCAGCAAGGCCGGAGGCCTGCTCCGCGAACGCGGCCTCACAGGCCGCCGCCGACATGGTTCCCATCGGCTCGAGCAGCTCGCCGGTGGGCCCCATCGATCCGGCCACCAGCACCGTCCGGCCCGTCCGCTCGGACTCGGCGTTGGCCTCGGTGCGGGCGTTGCGGGCCGCGGCCTCGTTCAACTCGACCACCCGGTCCTGGCAGTCGTGCAGGGCCAGGCGGAAGTGGGTACCGCCGAAGCTGTTGGTCACCACCACGTCGGCTCCGGCCTGCAGGTAGGCCCGGTGGATCGCCCGCACCTCCGCAGCGTGGTGCACGTTCCAAGCCTCCGGTGGATCGCCGGCGCTCAGGCCGACCGCGAAGAGCTGCGTGCCCATGGCCCCGTCGGCTACCACATGGCCCCTGGTCTCCAGGAGGTCGCCGATCGACGCGGTCATCGACTCCGGTCCGGCATCTTTGGTGTTCCCTCGTCGTGGCCCGGTCCAGGGACTGGCCGGCTGCCGCCCACCGTAGCGGCCGGTCCGCTCGGCTCGGCTTCCCCGCCGCCGGTACCCTGAGAGCCATGACTCTCGCTCCTGTCAAGTCCTCCGGTCCCGACTCCGAGCTGGCGCTCGACATCGCCCCGATCGCGGGGGCGCTGGGCGCCGAGGTCCGGGGACTCGATCCCGACAGCCTCGACACCCGCGTCGCGGCCGCGCTGCGCGATGCCCTCGACACCCACCTCGTGCTCTTCCTGCCCGGCCTGAACCCCAGCGTGAAGCAGCTGCGCGACATCGGCGCGCTGTTCGGCGAGCTGGAAGTGCACCCCTACATCGAGAAGGTCGACGAGAACACTCCCGAGGTGTGCGTGCTCGACACGTCGGCCACCCCCAAGGCCGACATCTGGCACACCGACGTCACCTACAGCGAGCACCCGCCCATCGCCGCGCTGCTGCACATGGTCCAGTGCCCGCCCGCGGGCGGCGACACCATGTGGGCCAACTGCTACGAGGTGCACGACTCGCTGTCGGAGCCGATGCAGGCCTTTCTGGCCGGGCTGACCTGCATCCACGACGACGGCAAGCAGGGGTCGCTGCGGGCCGAGCACCCGGTGGTGCGGGTCCACCCCGGCACCGGCCGCCGCAGCCTGTACGTCAACAAGCAGCACGGGCGGCGCATCCCGCAGCTGTCGCGACCCGAGAGCCAGGCCCTGCTCGGCTTCCTGTACCGCTGGCAGGAGCAGGTCAAGTTCAGCTGTCGCTGGCGCTGGTCGCCCGGCGACGTGGCCCTGTGGGACGAGCGGGTGACGCTGCACTCCATCGTGGACGACATCGGCAACGACGACGGCACCCGGATCCTTCACCGGGTCACAGTGCTGGGCGACGACCCCCAGCCACCGGTCGACGTGCCGGTGTGGGACCGGCACCGCAGCGACAAGACCGCGGCCAGCGGCTACTACGGCGTGGCCGGATTCGAGTTCTGATCCCGACTCTCGGCCTCGCGAGTTCCGGCGCCCGCAAATGGGTGAGAGCCTGTCGCGTCGCAGTGGGGTCATTCCCGCTCTTGTTCGCTGCGCTCACGGGCCGCTCGGGCCACGGCCTCGCGCCGTATGGGCCGCGTTGTGCCGCCTATTCGCTCGGCCTTTTGGCCCGCCGGTAGGTTGAGCCACCGTGCGATTCGGAGTCTTCTACGAGCTGCAGATGCCCCGCCCCTGGGGCGCGGACTCCGAGGAGCGGCTGCTGGCCGAGGCGATCGAGCAGGTGGAGGTGGCCGACGAGGTCGGCATCGACGTGGCCTGGGCCGTCGAGCACCACTTCCTGGAGGAGTACTCGCACTGCTCCGCCCCGGAGGTGTTCCTGTCGGCCTGCGCGGCCCGCACCACCAACATCCGTCTCGGCCACGGCATCCGCCAGGCCCCTCCCGCCTACAACCATCCGGCCCGCACCGCCGAGTGCGTCTCCACGCTGGACCTGATCTCCGGCGGGAGGGTCGAGTTCGGGATCGGTGAGGGTGCCACCCGCCTGGAGCTCGGCGGGTTCGGCATCCCGGCCAAGCAGAAGCGGGCCATGAGCCTCGAGGCGGGCGAGCAGATGGCCAACATGATGGCCATGTCGCCCTACCCCGGCTTCGAGGGCGAGTTCTTCTCGATGCCGTGCCGCGACGTGATCCCCAAGCCGGTGCAGAAGCCCCATCCGCCGATGTGGATCGCCTGCACCAACCGCACCACCATCGAGCTGGCCGCCCGCCGGGGCCTGGGCGCGCTGGCGTTCGCCTTCGTGGACCCGGCCGAGGCCCGGCACTGGGCCGACATCTACTACGACATCATCCGCAGCGACGAGTGCGTGCCCCTGGGCCACAGCATCAACGCCAACATCGCGGTGGTCACGGGCTTCTCGCTGCACGAGGATCGGGCCGAGGCCATCCGCAGGGGCTTCGACGGGTTCCATTTCTTCGCCTACGCGCTGCGCCAGTTGGTGGTGCATGACACCGTCCCGGGCCACTCCGACATCTGGGACCGCTACGAGGCCCAGCGGGGCTCGGCCCTCGAGGACGCGGTGGCCGCCGCGCTCGACGCGGGCGATGACTACGCCGACACCATCGGCACCCCCGCTGACGCCATCCGGTGGCTCAAGGAGACCGAGCGGGCCGGCATCGACCACGTGATATTCCTCCAGCAGGGCGGCAAGAACCGCCACAGCGACATCTGCGACAGCCTGCGCCTGTTCGGGTCCGACGTGCTGGGCGAGTTCACAGCCGGACGCTCAGAGCGCGACGCGGCCAAGGCCGAGGAGCTGGCCCCCTACATCGAGAAGGCGCTGGCCCGCAAGGAGTGGATGCGCCCCCTGGAACGCCATGAGGTGCCCGTGGTGGAGGCCTCCGTCGCCCAGGCCACCGTCCCCTCCAGCCCCATCAGCTGAGGCTCGATGTGAGGTTGCACGCGAATGCCCAGCGATGTATCTTCCTAGGAAGCAATCTTCCTGGGAAGGTAATTTCTGGGGAGGCGAGTCCGTGCGCGACGGACGGAAGGTGTGATCATGTCGATCGTCGATGAGCAACCGGCAAGCTGTCCCGTGAACCACAGCGGGCAGTCCTGCCCAGCCGCCGACGCTGACTTCTGGGACATCGACATGTTCCAGCGCCAGGACCATCACGAGGTCCTGGGTCGGCTGCGTGAGACCGATCCCGGCATCCACTGGGTGGACGAGGGAGACCAGGGCACTGGCTACTGGGCCGTCACCCGCCAGGCCCACCTCAAGGAGGTGAACCGCCGCGCCGACGTGTTCTCGTCCGGCCACAGCGGCACGCAGATGCGCGACCCCGAACAGCGGAAGTGGGCGTCGGGCATCGCCAACGACCTCACGCTGATCGACATGGACCCGCCCCGACACACCCGCTATCGCAAGCTCGTCAACCGGGGCTTCACCCCCCGCATGATCAACCTGCTCGAGGACTACCTCCAGAACCGCACCGACATCATCCTCGACCGGGTGGTGGAGGCGGGCCGCTGCGACTTCGTGCGGGACATCTCGGCCGAGCTGCCCCTTCAGGCCATCGCCGAGATGATGGGCATCCCGATCGAGGACCGCTCCAAGGTCTTCGACTGGACCAACGCCATGGTGGGTGGCGACGACCCCGAGTTCATCAAGAGCCGCGACGACATCCTCCAGGCCGCGGCCGAGCTCTTCGGCTACTCCCACCAGCTCCAGATGGATCGCCGCGACACGCCGTCGGACGACATCGTCACCACGCTGCTGTCGGCCGACCTCGACGGCCAGGCCCTCAGCGAGCTCGAGTTCGACATGTTCTTCATGCTGCTGTGCGTGGCCGGCAACGAGACCACCCGCAACTCGATCACCCGGGGGATGATGGCCTTCTTCGAGTTCGGTGACCAGTGGGAGAAGTTCGTGTCGGATCCCGACCGCTACATGGAGACCGCGGTGGAGGAGATCGTGCGCTGGGCCACCCCGGTGATGTACTTCCGCCGCCAGGCCCTCTCCGACTACGAGATCGGCGGGGTCAAGATCGCCGCGGGCGACAAGGTGCTCATATGGCACGTGGCCGCCAACCGCGACCCGCGGGCCTTCGAGGACCCGTGGCGTTTCGACATCGAGCGCACCCCCAACGACCACATCGGCTTCGGCGGGGGAGGCCCCCACTACTGCCTGGGAGCCAGCCTGGCCCGCATGGAGATCCGCCTGATGTTCCGCGAGATCGCCCGGCGGATGCCCGACATCCGCCTCGACGGCCAGCCCGACTACCTGCGCTCCAACTTCATCGGCGGGGTGAAGCGCCTGCCGGTGGCCTACACGCCCTCGCCGTCGCGCAACACCGTGCCGCTACAACGCCTCGGCTCCGCGGCGGGCGTGTCCGGCACCGTCGGCTACGGCGGTCACGTCGAGCGCGCCGCCTCCTGACAGGCCGACTCTCTCAGCCTGTCGCGGCCGCCTGCACCAGCCAGTCGAAGACGGGGTCGGAGTCGCGGGAGCCCATGAGTTCGGGGTGCCACTGCACCCCCATCCACGGCCGGCGGTGGGCCTCGATGACCTCGACGGCGCCGTCGTCGCTGCGCCCGGTCGCCGAGTAGCCGTCGGCGAGATCGTCGATGGTCTGGTGGTGCAGCGAGTTGACCCGGATCGACGGACCGTACAGCGACGCGGCCAGCGACCCCTCGGTGAGATCGACCCGGTGCACGATCGAGTCGGGCGGCTGGTCGTGGCAGGCGTGGGGGGCGATGTGCTGGTGCAGCGTGCCTCCACCGTGCACGTTCAGCACCTGGATGCCCCGGCAGATGCCGAGCACGGGCTTCCCGGCGTCGGCCGCGCCGTCGAGCAGGGCCAGCTCGAAGGCGTCCCGTTCCGGTTCACGGGTGTACAGCTCGGCGGAGGGCGCCTGGCCGTAGCGCTCCGGCTCGATGTCGGTGCCGCCGCTCAGCAGCAGCCCGTCGAGGCGGTCCGCGTACCGGGCAGGGTCCGCGCTGACGGGAAGAAAGACCGGCAAGCCCCCCGCGGAGATCACCGCGCGGGCGTAGTCGCAGTAGTACACGTCCAGGTGCAGGTCTCGAAACGTCTCGGGCTTCATGTTGAGCTCGCCTGCGGTCTTGGTCCGGCCCGTGATGCCGATGAGCGGTGCGCTTGACATGGGCGAGAGTGTACGTTCCGGTCGTGGCCGAGCCGTCAGACCCTGCTGCCGTGCCCGGTGCCTCCGACGTTGACGGCCCGCTGGCTTGGCGCGAGCGCGGCGCCGGCGACCCGGTGCTCTTCCTGCACGGACTGGGCGGCAGCCGGACATCGTGGGAGCCGCAACTCAACGGCCTGGGCGGCGCGTTCCGGTGCATCGCCTGGGACATGCCGGGCTACGGCGCATCCGCCCCGGTGCAGCCGCTGACGTTCACCGCCATCGCTGACGCGGTGGCTCGGCTCCTTGACGCGGCGAGGGTGAGGCGGGCCCATCTGGTCGGCGAGTCCTTCGGAGGCATGCACGCCCTGCATGTCGCCCTGCGCCATCCCGACCGGGTCGGCCGGCTCGTGCTGGCCAACACCAGCCCGGCCTTCGGCCTCGACGGCACCGACCCCGGCGAGTGGCGCGCCACTCGTCTAGACCCCCTGGACGCCGGCCTCGCTCCGGCCGACATGGCCGAGGACGTCCTGACTGCCATTGCCGGGCCGGGACTCAGCCGCGAGGCGCTGGGCATGAGGGTCGCCGGCTTCGCTCGCATCCCGGCGGACGGACTGCGAGCTGCGGTCGACTGCCTCCCGTCCCACGACGTGCGGGAGCGGCTGGGCGAGATCGGCTCGCCTGCGCTCGTCATAGCCGGGGAACTCGACGCCGAGACTCCCGTGACCTATTCCCGCGTCCTCGCCGACGGACTGCCGCGAGCCGAGCTGGTGGTGCTCGACGGGATAGGCCACCTGGCCGCCTCGGAGGCCCCGCAAACGTTCAACCGCATCGTGCGGGACTTCCTCGCCGGCCCTCCGGACTTGGCCCCCTCCGCCCCCAGGTGGGCCATCTGAGTTGCCCCTATCTGCGCGCCCTCCAGGTGGGCCGTAGGCGGCTTGTTTGGGCCACAGCAGGGCGCGATCGGTACATTTGGCGAGTGAGTGATCGGCGCGTGGGACTAGCAGCAGACATCGTCACGCCCGAGCGGGCCGCATTGGTGGAGCGCATGGCCCTGCTGGGGCCCAGCTTCGCCGAGCGCTCCACCTCGCACGACCGTGACGCCACCTTCCCCACCCAGAACTGGGCCGACCTGCGCGATGCCGGACTGCTCGGGCTGTGCATCCCCACCTCCGACGGCGGGCTCGGTGGGGACTTCGTGGGCTACGCCCTGGTGGCCGAGGAGCTGGGCCGGCACTGCGCCACCACCGCGCTCACCTTCAACATGCACACGGCCACCACGATCCTGGTGGGCCAGATCGCCGACGACCTGGACCTCGACGCGGCCGAGAGGTCGCTGCTGGCCGAGCGACGGTCCGAGCTGCGGCGAGGCATCGTCGAGGACGGCAGCATCCACAGCCAGCCCTTCTCGGAGGGGGCGGCGGCAGGAGCCACTGCGGGCTACTCCACCCGGGCCGTCCCCGTCGACGGCGCAGGCGGCGGCTACCGCGTGACGGGTCGAAAGATCTTCGCCTCGCTGTCGGGCGCGGCCCACATCCACAACGTCGTCTGCCTGGTGCCCGGCGACGACCGGATCCGCTTCATGGGCGTTCCCGCCGACGCGGAGGGGGCGACCATCGAGGGGGACTGGGACCCGTTGGGAATGAGAGGCACCGACTCCCGCAACCTGGTGATGGACGGAGCCCTCGTGCCGGCCGGAAACGAGTGGCTCCCGCCGGGCGTCTTCGATCAGGCCGCGACCCGGTGGCCCTACTTCTACATGACGCTGTCGTTCGCCTACCTGGGCCTCATGCGGGGGATCCTCGACGCCACCGGCGCCTACCTGCGCGGCGAGGGCGGCGGGGGACCGGCCCGCCGGGACCACCCCATCAAGCAGCAGGGCTGGGCCCAGATGAACCTGACCTACGACCGGGCCCAGTCGCTGACCTACCGGGTGCTCGGCGAGTGCGGTGTCGATCCCAGCGCCGAGCAGGTGCGGCGGGCGTGGTCCTCGGTTGTGACCGTCATGGAGGGAGCGCCGGCGATGGCGTCGGTGGCCCTTCAGGTGTGCGGGGGCCGCAGCATGCTGAGACCGTCCTACCTCGAGCAGGCCTACCGCGACGCCCGTTGCGGGGCCGCCATGCTTCCCTGGAGCGTGGAGGTGTGCCTGGACCGCCTGGGCCGTACCGGCCTCTACCCCGAACACGACGAGGCTCCGGTGTGACCGCCGGCGCGGCGCGGACTACCGTTTGGGGCCGAACGTTCACCGTCCTGCAACCGGGAGAGCTCTCATGACGGACTGGGATCGCGTAAGGGTGCTGTGGCCCGACCACCTCGGGCTGGCCCGGGGCAAGTACCTGCCGGCCCGGCTGGCCCACAAGGGCACCAGCCACTGCGTGTGCGTCTTCGCGCTGGGCTATGACCGCAGCATGGTGCCCGCGCCGGGTGCCTACCTGCTCGACGGTCTGCCCGACACCCAGATCAGCTTCGACACCGGCGACATACGGCAGGGCTGGGACGACGACGCCACCGGCGTGGTCATCGGAGACCTGTCCATGCACGGCGAGTCCCTGCCGGTGTCGCCCCGGGAGGCGCTGCGCCGGGCCGTTGCCGACTGGGAGGCCCTCGGGTACACGCCCAAGGTCGGGATCGAGCTGGAGGCCTACGTGTTCAGCGGCGGCCTGAGCGATCCCCGGCCCTACGACACGCCCGGTGCGATGGTCTACGGCACCGGCGTCGCCTCCGATCCCGGCGGCGTGATCACCAAGCTCGTGCGGCGGGCCGAGGCGTCGGGCATCGCCATGGAGTCGGTCAACGCCGAGTACGACGAGGGCCAGTTCGAGCTGACCCTCGAGTACGGCGACGCCATGTGGGCCGCCGACAACGCCTTCCTGTTCCGGCTGCTGGCCCGCGAGACGGTGATGACCGCCACCGACGCGGCAGGCCGGCCCCTCGGCCTCGACCTGACCTTCCTGGGCAAGCCGTTCCCGGGCATCTCCGGCACCGGCGTCCATGTGAACTTCTCCCTGGCCGACGCCGAGGGCAACAACGCCATGTCGGATGCGTCCGGCGACCACGGCATGTCCGACCTGGCCCGGGGATGCATGGCGGGCCTCATCCACCATCACAGGGGGATGACGGCGCTCTCCGCTCCGACCGTCAACGCCTACCGCCGCCTGCGCCACGGACAGCTCAACGGCTACTGGGCCAACTGGGGTGTGGAGCACCGCTGCGCCGGCAACCGCGTGCCGCGGGGCGCCGGATCCCACATGCGCATCGAGAGCCGCATCGGCGACGGCGCGGCCAACGTCCACACCCTGGTGGCCACCGTGCTGCAGGCGGCCCGGCTAGGCGTCGCGGGCGGGCTGGAGTGCCCGGGTCCCATGACCACCGACGGCTTCGACGAGATCAACACCGACGTCCACTGCGCCCACAGCCTCAGCGCCGCCCTCGACGACATGGAGGCCGACGACGCCCTCTGCGGGGCGGTCGGCTCGGAGCTGTGCGCCAACTTCGTGTACAACAAGCGGGCCGAATGGGACCGCTACACCGCCGGTGTGGGCGACGAGGCCGTGAGCGACTGGGATGCAATCACCGGCGACGAGCCCCTGACCGCATGGGAGTTGGGGCAGTACCTGCCCTACCACTGAGCTGGGCCGGGCGCCACCGTCCGCAGCGCCCGGACGGGCTCACCCCGCCGCCAGAGCGGCTTCGATCCACGGGTCGATGCGGGCGCGGTTGGCCGCGATCCATTCGGCGGCCGCAGCCTTTATCTCTGCGTCGGTGTTGGCCCCGGCGTCGATGGCGACCGCCTGAACGGCCACCGCCAGCGGGTCGAGTTCGAAGTCCCTGAGCAACGAGGCCGCGGCCGGGTTGGCGGCCAGGAACTCCTTGTTGGCCGCGACCACGATGTCGGACGGGGTGAACATCGTTGTGCACGGATCGTTGGTGCAGGCGTCGCCGACGTCGGAGACGCCGTCCTGGCCATCGAGGGTCTCCTCCGGCTCGATTGCGAGCCACAGCACGTCCCTTCCCGGGACGAGCTTCCCGACGAAGGCGGTCGGCGTCCAGACGTACTGCAGGACGGGCCCGCCTCCGGCGAAGCTGGCCTGCGACTCTGCGAACAACGCCGAATGGGTGGCCGAGATCTGCGCAGCGCGGTCGTCCCACCCGTTCTTGGCGAGCGTGTCGTCGATGACCTTCTGGCAGCCCCAGCCGTCGTCGCAGCCGTTGATGTCGGCCTTGCCGTCGCCGTCGCTGTCGAAATGGGCGACCGCATCCGGATTGTCGAGCAGCTCTCCGAGGGTGCTGAAGCCGAACTGCTCGACGCTGGGAATGTCGACGAGGAGGCCCTGCAGGGCCCCCGAGGCCAGCATCGTGCCGATATACCCGACGCTGTCGCCGAGCGTGCCTCCGCCGGGGCTCTCGCTCTCCAGGAACGGAGTGTGGTTGAAGGGCCACGCCGATGCCCACAAGTCGAAGTCGCCCTGGGCGGCCGCCGGGTAGAAGGTCGCCGGCGCGATCTCCTCGGGGTCGGAGACGTCGTAACCGAGTTCCTCGAGCAGCAGCTGGACCACGAAGTTCTGGAAGTTCGTCTCGACCCAGTTTCCCCGGCCCATTGCGACCGTGACGCCCTGGCCGGGCAGCGCCGCCTCCGGCTCAGCCTCCGCGGGTCCCGACGGCTCGGATTCGGCCGGGGCCGGCGGGCTCTCAGTGCCCGTCGCCGGTTCGCTGTCACTGCCGCAGGCAGCCGCCACCAGCGTCAACAAGACAAGGACGGCGAACAGGACTCTCCTGTGGATGGACAGCATGGCACTTCTCCCGCTGTGTCAAGCCGCCGGCCTCACGAGCTCGGGTCGACTGCTGAACGCGATCCTAGTTGAGACTGTTGCGGTGGTGTTGAGGAGTGCGGGCGACCTTCCGGCTCGGCCTGTCAGCCGGTCGTGCCACTGGGCGAGCGGCTGCCGCGCCACCCCTGGGCGGCAAGGACCAGACCGCCCGCGACGACGATGAAGGCGCCGGCACCGGCCGAGAGTGCCGGTGTCGCCAGGCGGACGAAGGTCGCGATCCACGCCAGGCCGACAGCCGTGATGGCGCATCCCGCCCCGAACACCACCGAGCCCAGGACATTCTGGGCCGGGCGATGGCGAACCAGACGGCCGAGCGCGGCCACGGTGCCGGCCACGGTGAGGACCAGGACGACGTAGCCGATTCCCGGACCGTCGCCGGCCAGGCCGCGCACGGTCACACGGCGCGTCTCGGCCAGGGCCTCGGCCAGGAGCTCGGCCGCCAGGCCGCCCTGGTTGACGCCCTCGGCCTCGGCGGCGAGCTCGGCCGCCAGTTCGGCCGCGTCGCTGCGCTGGTCGAGGATCCACGATCCCGACGCCCCGGCGAACCCGAGGAACAGCGCGAGCATCAGGACGGCGGCCACCTCCCGTGCCTTCACACGGGTCGGCTCATGGCCGGATCTCGCCCCGAGGGTCGCCCACAGGCCCCCGGCGAGGACCACGGCGGCGCCGACCATCGCCAGCCACGCCCCGGGACCGTGGCTGTAGTTGTCGCCCCGCGGCGAGACGGTCAGGTAGGCGCCCGCGAGTGACGCCAGCACGAGCCCGGCGGCGAGGAACGCGCTGGGGCTGGCAATGAACCGGTCGCGGCTCCTGGGGCGCCACAGCGCCGAGGCGCCGCCGAAGGCTGCGGCAAAACCGACGAGTGCCAGCGTGATCCCGAACCACGAGCCGCCGGTGGCGTCGAGGCCGCTGTGGGCTCCGGGGAGGTCGGTGTCGTCGAACCGGGCGTAGCCGGATATGAGGCCGGCGCCGCGGCCCCAGGTCAGCAGCGTCGACAACGATGCCACGAGGCCGCCGGTCAGGGCGGCCAGCGCTCCGATCACGTGCGACCAGATCAGTTGCGGCGGGGGCGCTGCCGGTGGCTGGATCCCTGCCGCGGTCGGGGCTTCGACGCCGGCTGTGGGTGGGACTACGGGGTCGGCTCGCGTCATCCAGGCGTCGCGCATCCGCGCCAGAAGGTTGAGGCGCTTGTCACTGTCCTCGGGCTGTGAGATGCGGTCGAGGAGCACGCCGACGAAGTAGAGGCCGGCACCCGCGGATGCACCCAGCGGGATGTCGGCCGTGTTGAGCGCGCTGAGGATCGGCTTTCCGAGCCCGCCGCCCGCGATGATCGCCACGATCCCCACCATCGAAAGCGACAGCAGGAGGGTCTGGTTGAGCCCCGCCATGACCGAGGGTCGGGCCAGCGGCAGCTGGACGTCGAGCATCACCCGGGTCTCGGACGCTCCGTAGGCCCTGGCCGCCTCGACCACGTCAGCGGGTACTTGACGGATTCCCAGGTTGGTGAGGCGAACGATCGGGGGAAGGGCGAACACCAGCGTGGCCAGAACGCCCGGAGTCCGCCGGACCCCGAACAGGAAGATGACGGGGAGGAGGTAGACGAAGGGGTGGATCACCTGCATGCCGTCGAGCACGGGACGCAAGCGGCTCCAGAACGAGTCGACGCGGGCGGCGAGGATTCCGAGCGGGATGCCGATCACGGTGCAGATGAGCACGGCCACGATGATCATGCCGACCGTCTCCATGGTGAGGTCCCAGTAGGCGGTCCCGAGCAGGCCGCAGCACAACAGACCGGCCGCACTGCCGAGGCCCACCAGGAAGTTCCTGGTGACCAGTCCCAGCAGGAGGAACAGCAGCAGCACGACCGGCCACGGGAGCCAGTCCTGCAAGAGGTTGTCGATGATGAGCTCGAGCAGCCTGTCGACCGGCCACTCAACGGCATCGAGGAGTCCCCTGACGTGGGTGGTCAGCCAGAAGACGATCTCCTCGATCCACAGGCCGAACGGGATCTCCCACGAGTCGAGGGTGGCTTTGTCCCAGAAGCCGGTGGCGAGCAGCGCGGACCTCACAGCGGGCCCTTCACGCTCTCGCCGGCTTGATGATGCTCGCGAGCCGTATCTTGGTCGCCATGGGCTGCCCCTTCTATCAGTTCAGAAAACTACTTTCTGCCGGCCGATGGTCCGAGGTTCCCTGCGATCGCGGCGGTGGCCATGACTGAGGGGCGGCCCCGGCTGCTGCTGATCCTCACCGAGAACCACACGCTGGTCGATCCCGACGACCTGGTCGGGCTGGTGCAAATGGCCGTCGACGCCGAGGCGGCCGGTTTCGATGCGGTGATGGCCAGCGAGCACATCGTCCTGGGTCCTTCCGCGGGCGCGCTCGGGAGGCCGGTCAATCCCCGGGCCTACGCCGCGCCCGGCAACCAGGATCCGGCCACGTGCTGGCCGAGCTCCAACGTGTTGCTGGCCGCGGTGGCCGCCGCCACCAGCCGGGTGCGCCTCGTGATGGGAGCGCTCATAGCGCCGCTGCGCCATCCGGTGCTGCTGGCCAAGGAGTTGGCCACCCTGGACCGGCTCAGCGAGGGCCGGCTGGTGGTGCAGCCCACCGTGTCGTGGCACCGCGAGGAGTACGACGCCCTTGGCGTGCCGTTCGCGGAGCGGGGCGGCATCCTCGACGAGCAGCTTGAGGCCATGTCGGCGTTGTGGGAGCACACACCGGCGTCGCATCGGGGCCCGCGCTTCGCCTTCGAGGATGTGTACTGCGTCCCCAAGCCGTGGCGCACCGGCCCGGCCCGGCCCAAGATGTGGTTCGGGGGCCAGTCGATGCACCCGCGGCTGCTGAGGCGGCTGGTGCGCTACGGGGACGGCTTCCACCCCTTCGGAACGGCCAGCGCGGCGGACCTGGCCGCGCTGCGGTCGGGGCTGGCTGCGGCGGGCCGCGACCCGCACAGCATCGAGATGGTGGGCGGAACCCGGGCGGCCTTCGAGGGGACCGACGACACCGCCGACATCGACCGGGCCATGGCCGACTTCGGCCAGCAGATCGCGGCCGGCTTCACCACCTTCTGCGTGAAGCCCTCCCAGCACACCGACGACCCGTCAGAGGTCCGGGCCCTCTGCGAGCACATCGTGTCCCGGGCGTCTAGGAGGTAACCACCTCGTCGAGGAACCAGTCGACCAGGGCGAAGCACTGGCGGGCGTTGCGGTCCTCATGACGGCGGATGCCCGCGAGGAGGCCCTCCCGGCTCAACCCGTGCTCGGCCAGGTACTCGTCGTCGGCCCCCGTCAGGAAGCTCTCGACGTGTTCGTACGTCACCTCAGGATGGAACTGCGTGCCCACGCAGCGGCCCAGCCGGAAGAGCTGAACGGCGTTGTCGTTGACGGCCAGGACGTCGGCGCCGGGCGGCGGCGTGAAGCGGTCGTGGTGCCACTGGAACCAGGGCCCCGGCCCGGCCGGATTGGGCGTGCCGTCCACCGCGGACACGTCGTACCAGCCGATCTCGGGCGCCGGAGCCTGCTCGACCTCGCCGCCGAGGGCCGCGGCCAGCAGCTGCCCCCCGAAGCAGACGCCGAGCATCGGTGTGCCCCGGGCGTGGGCGGCCCGGACCCGCTCGATCTCGTCGAAGATCCAGCTGTCGATCTCGCCGGTGTTGGTGAGCGACCGGACCGAGCCCATCGGCACGACCATGTCGTAGTCGGCGAAGTCGGGGAAGGGCGCCGCGTCGTTGGGGCGGTCCAGGTCGGTTGTGACCACGTGGTCGTGCACGTCGTAGCCGCGCTGCTGCAGGCGCTCACCCACCAGAGCGCTGGTGCCCTGCGGCTCGTGGGCAAGCACCAGGGCCCTCCTCGGTAGGTTCACAGGTCGAACCATACGTGGGCCTGGCCCGTGCCCGACACCGACTCGTACTCACCGAACTGGGTGCCCTTCGCGGTGCAGGCCGCTCCCCCCAGCGCTCCCACCATTGTCAGGTAGTGCCCGAAGTACCCCTCGGGGGCGTGGCGGGAGTACTCGGGCAGGAAGTCGATGATGGCGGCGTGGTCGCCGGCGGCCATCCAGCCCAGCACCCGGCGGTCGGCCGCGGCGGCCTCGGGGGTGCGGATGTGAAGGTCGGGATCGGCGCCCTCATGGTGGCGGAACTGGCGCAGCGACCAGAACCGGTGGCTGAGCCCGCCGCTGGCCAGGATCACCACCCGCCGGTCCAGTCCGGCCACCGCGGAGGCCAGGAGCTCGCCGGCCAGCAGGAAGTCGTCGGGCTCGGCCGTCTGGCACACGCCCATCGAGATCCAGCGCTCGTCGCCCTGCAGGAAGCCGAGCAGGTTGATGGTGGGGTAGTGCACCGGCAAGTGGGGATCGTCGACGGCGGTCACCCAGGTGTCGTCCCTGCCGTCGGCTGCGGCCGCGAAGGCATGGGCCAGTTCGGGATCGCCAACCATGTCGTAGGGCATGGCGCTCATGCCCCGGGGCAGCTCATCGGAGGTGTAGAGGCCCTTGCGGCGCTCGTGGGCCGAGACGATGTGCTCGATGGTGGTGAACCAGTGGGTGTCGACCACCACCACGGTGTCGGCCGCGGCCGGAGCGAGCCGTTCGGCCCGCAGCGCGTGCAGGCCCGCGAACAGCGACGTGTCCTGCCCGCCGTTCAGGGCCCGGCGCTCGTGCTCGGGCATCACCAGGGGCGGGACGTGCGACACGACCGCGGCGCCGACGATCGATCCCATCAGGCCACCACCCGAACGGGCAGGTGCTTGATGCCGGCGATGAAGTTGGAGCGCAGGTACCGGGGCTCGCCGTCGGGCTCGAGCCGGTCGACACGCTTCATCAGCTCCTCGTACACGAGACGCGCCTCCATGCGGGCCAGCCAGGCGCCGAGGCACAGGTGGGGGCCGTTGCGCCCGAAGGCCATGTGGTCGTTGGGGTTCCGGGCCAGGTCGAACCGCCAGGGGTCGGCGAAGCCGCGGTCGTCGTGGTTGGCCGAGCAGAACCACATGACCACCCGGTCGCCCGCTGCGATCCGCTTCCCGCCGACGGTCACGTCCCGGGTGGCGGTTCGGCGGAAGTGCATTGTCACCGCGCTGGTGCGCAGGACCTCCTCGACTGCGGTTTCGGTCAGTGACGGGTCGGCCCGCCAGGCCCGCCACAGCTCGGGATGCTGCATCATCGTGCGCAGCCCGTGGGTCATGGTGTAGCGGGTCGTGTCGTTGCCGGCCGCGATGAGCAGCAGGAAGAAGTTCTTGAACTCCAGGTCAGTCAAGGGCTCACCGTCGCGGGTCGGGGCCAGCAGCTGGGTGATGACATCCTCCCGGGGGCAGGCCCGGCGCTCGGCGGCCTGGTGCTCGGCGTACTCGAACACCTCGGCCGCGGCCGGGCTGCGGAACGGCATCAGCCGGAACTCCTCGGTGTCGGCCATGTCGACCACGTGGGTGGTGAACTCCGGGTCGCTGTTGCCCAGGAAGGCGTCACCCCACTCCACCAGCTGGTGGCCGTCCTCGTCGCTGGTGCCGAGCAGCCGGCCCAGCATCCGCATCGGCAGCCTGGCAGCCACCTCGGTCACGAAGTCGAAGGCGTCGGCGGCCAGGGCCTCGTCGAGAACCTCGGCGGCCAGGGCTCGTATGGCGTCCTCGTAGGACTCGACGGTGCGGCGGGTGAACCCCCGGTTCACGAGCCGGCGCAGGCGGGTGTGCTCGGGCGGGTCCAGCTCCATCATCGTGCGGCGGGCCTCGAGTTCGTCGGCGTCCATCTCCTCCAGGCGGATGCCCTGGGAGGAGGTGAAGGTCTCCACGTCGCGGCTGACGGCCAGGGCGTCGTGGTAGCCGGTGATCGACCAGAACCCGGAGCCGTCAGCCTCGGGGGTCCAGTGGACCGGGTCCTCGCGGCGCAGGCGGGTGAAGGTGGCGTGGGGCACACCGGAGGTGAACGAGTCGTGCGACGCCAGGTCGGCGTCGTCGTCGCCGTGGTCCAGCAGGTAGCCGTCGACGAAGGTGGCCGCAGCCGGGCTGGTCATCCGGCTCGGGGGTTGGGGGCGGCCCACAGGGTGGTGCCCGAGGCCATGGACAGGCCGACCTGACGGTAGTAGCCGCCGATCATCTCGACGGGCTGGAGGTGATGCAGCTCCTCGGTGGGGCAGTCGGGCAGCACCAGGTCGGCGTCGCCCGAGTACACCGGTCCGAGGTCGGCGTCGTAGCCCCTCATGGTCACCAGCTCGTCGAGCGAGTCGGTGCCGTCGGCCTCCATGGCCGGCATCTGGCGGCTGTGCAGCATCGGATGGCCGTTCACGAAGCCGGGGGCCTCAGCGGTGCCGGTGATGGTGAATCGGGCCTCGGCGATGCGCCGGCCCCAGGTGCTCAGTGTGGCTCCGAATCGGCCGCCCGGCTCCAGGCGGGGTCCGGCCCGGCCCACCGTCACCGGCCGGGTCATGGCTATCTCGCCCATCTTCTTGGGATAGCCCTGGAAGTGGCCTCTGGCCATCGCGAAGTCCTTGTCCACCCAGATGTAGGCGGCCCGGCTGTAGGTCTCGCCCCGGAACTGGCAGCGGACCACCGCGAACACCTCCCGGTACTGGGCCCGCACCGGGTCGAGCAGCTCGTCGAAGGTGTCGCCGCAGCTCTGCCATTCGGCCCAGACCATGGCCACCGCACCGGGATCGTCGGGGGCTGGCTCCAGGGGTTCGGGCAGCAGGTCGGTCACCCGGTCCGGATCGGTCCGGTACTCGATGGTGAGCATGTCACCGGAGTAGTGCCAAGGGGGAGCCGGCACGATCCCGGCGATCCCGGACGGCGTCCGCGGGTACATGAACCCCTGGAACTCGGCCATCCTGTCGAGCATATTAGTTTGGCACCGAACGATCAAGGCGTCGGCCCGAGTGATTATCGTGTCGCCGTGCCCGATGCTGCTTTCGACCTGACCGGTCGCCGTGCTGTGGTCACCGGAGCGTCGGCCGGCATCGGGGCCGCGATCGCATCCCGCCTCGCCGGTGCCGGCGCCAGCGTGGTCGCAGTGTCGCGGTCCGGACGGGGCCCGGAGGCGGGGGGTTCGGTGCAGCCTCTCGTTGCCGACCTGAGCGACGCCGACGCCGTCGACGCGGTGATCGACGATGCTGTGGCCGAGCTGGGCGGGCTCGACATCCTGGTGAACAACGCGGGCCGGGGAGACTGGCTCCCTCTGGACGATCTCGACCGCCGGTACTTCGACGGGCTGGTCGGGCTCAACCTGTGGGCACCCCTGCGCCTGTGCCAGCTCGCCCATCCGCACCTGGCCGCATCCACCGATGCCGCGGTGGTGATGATCGGCTCGGTCGACGCGGTGCGTCCCTCCGCGGGGGGCGCCGTCTACGGGGCGACCAAGGCCGGTCTGGCCGCGGTGACCGTGGCGCTGGCCAAGGAGTGGCGGGCCGACGGCATCCGGGTCACCCAGGTCGATCCGGGCATCGTGGACACGCCCATGGCCAGCGACGTGATCCGCGAGCTCGACGCGGCCGGCGTGTCCGTCAACATCGCGGGCCGGGCCGGGAAGCCCGACGAGATCGCGGCCCTGGTGCACTACCTGGTGGCCCCCGCGGGCCGCTTCGCCACCGGAGTGTCGTTCCGCCTCGACGGCGGCGCGGTCGCCCTCGGCCCCTTCGACATGCTCGAGGGCTGACATGGCCGCGCCGCGAATGCTGATGATCCTCACCGAGAATCACACCATGCTCGACCCCCGCGACATGCGCGGGCTGGTCGAGCTGGCCCGCATGGCCGAGGACAGCGGGTTCGACTCGGTGATGGTGAGCGAGCAGACCATGCTGGGCGCAGACGCCGCCCGCGACGGTCTGATGAGCAACCCCCGGATGTACGCCGCCATCGGCAACCAGGACCCGATGACGCCGTGGCCCAGCTCGGTGGCCACCCTGGCCGCGGTGGCCTCGGCCACCAGCACGGTGCGGGTGGTGGCCGGCGCCATCATCCCGCCGTTGCGGCACCCGCTGCTGCTGGCCAAGGACCTGGCCACCATCGATCTGCTGTGCGAGGGCCGGCTGGTGGTGCAGCCCACCGTCTCGTGGCAGCGGGCCGAGTACGAGGCCCACGGCGTGCCGTTCTCGGAGCGGGGCAGGATCCTCGACGAGCACCTGGAGGCCATGTCGCGGCTGTGGGCCGAGTCGCCGGCCAGCTTCGAGGGCCGCTACTTCAGCTTCTCGGACGCGTACTGCGAGCCCAAGGCGTGGCGGTCGGCCGGACCCCGCATGTGGTTCGGGGGCGAGTGGATGCACCCCGCGCTCATCCGGCGCATGGCTCGCTACGGCACCGGATTCCACCCGTTCGGAGCGCCCACCGCCGACGATCTCGCCCAACTGGCCCACGGGCTCGCGGCCGCGGGGCGCGACATCTCCGAGATCGAGCTGATCGGTGGCACGCGGGCCACGTTCGCCTCCCCCGACGCCGTGGCGGACGTCGATGGGGCCATGGCCGCCATCGATGAGCAGGTCGCGGCCGGCTACACGCTGTTCTGCATGAAGCCGTCGCAGTACACCGACAACATCGGAGAGGTGCCCTCCATCTGCCGTCGCATGGTCGACTACTGCGCCCGCTTCGAGGGCTAGCGGGGTCGAGCCTTGGGGCCGGACCCGCTCGACCTCGAGGCGTTCCGCCGGAACGCCTACGCCCTCGTCGACTGGATCGTCGACTACCTCGGCGGACTGGCGAGTCGGCCGGTGTGCGAGCCGGTCCGACCGGGCGACGTGCGGGCGAAGCTGCCCGACCGGGCCCCGGAGGAACCCGAGGGCTTCGACGCGGTTCTCGCCGACCTCGACCGGGTGGTCGTCCCGGGGCTGACCCACTGGCAGCACCCCGGGTGGTTCGCGTACTTCCCGGCCCAGTCCTCGCCTCCCGCCATCCTGGGCGAGTTGGCACAGGCCGGCCTGGGCGTGCAGGGGATGCTGTGGTCCACCTCGCCGGCGGCGACCGAGGTCGAGTCGCACGTGCTCGACTGGCTCGTCGACCTCCTCGGCGTGCCCCAGCAGTGGAAGACCACCGCATCCG
The DNA here is from genome assembly GCA_022820805.1 of Acidimicrobiia bacterium. GTDB lineage: Bacteria > Actinomycetota > Acidimicrobiia > Acidimicrobiales > Aldehydirespiratoraceae > Aldehydirespirator. The sequence continues at coordinate 9,784 of JAJEEV010000010.1, read as the reverse complement.
GCGGCGGGGTGCTGCAGTCGGGTGCGTCGCAATCGACCCACACCGCGCTGGTGGTCGCCCGCGAGCAGTGCCTGCTGCGGACCGGGGCCGGTCCCAAGGACATGGTCGCCTACGCGTCGAGCCAGGCCCACTCCTCGATCGAGAAGGGCGCCCGGATGGCCGGCTTCGGCCACATCAGGCTGCTGGAGACCGACCACGAGTTCGCGGCCCGGCCCGAGGCGCTGGCCGCGGCCGTCGCCGAGGACCGGCGGGACGGCCTCGCCCCGGCCTTCGTCTGCTCCGCCGTGGGCACCACCGGCACCACCGGGGTCGATCCTGTGCGACGGTTCGGCGAGATCGCCCGGGTTGAGCAGATGTGGCACCACGTCGACGCGGCCTACGCCGGCTCGGCCATGATCTGCGAGGAGTTCCGCCGCCACCAGGACGGTCTGGAGTTGGTGGACAGTTACACGTTCAACCCCCACAAGTGGCTGGCCACCAACCTCGACTGCTCGGTGATGTGGGTGGCCGACCGCCGCCCCTTGATCGAGTCACTGAGCGTTCTGCCTCCCTACCTGCGAAACGAGGCGTCCGAGTCCGGACAGGTGATCGACTACCGCGACTGGCACGGCCCCCTCGGCCGGCCGTTCCGGGCGCTGAAGCTGTGGTTCGTGCTTCGCTGCTACGGCGCTGCGGGCCTGCGCTCGATGATCCGCACTCACGTTGCCTGGGCCCGCAAGCTGGTCGAGCGGATCGACGCCCACAGCAGGCTCGCGACCATCGCCCCCACGCCCTTCGCGCTGGTCTCCTTCGCCCATGTCGACGGCGACGAGGCCACCGACGAGCTTGTCGCGGGGATCAACGGCGACGGACGCTTCCACATCACCGGATCCGAGGTCGACGGCAAGCGCTACGCCCGCATCTCGGTGGGTTCCACCTGGACGACCGAGGCCGACGTCGACGCCCTGTGGAACTTGATCGACGCCACCGCCTGACGGGGCCCAGAGGCCGAGCCAGTAGGCGGGGCGCTCAGTCCGAGCCGGCTGCCACGATCACCCGGCGCAGGAGTTCGGCCAAGGCTTGCTTCTCGCCGGTCGAGAGGTCGCCCACCATCTCTCCCTCGTAGAGGTTGAAGCGCGGGAACAACTGCTCGATGGCATCGCGTCCCGCGTCGGTGAGCGAGACGATGACCTTCCGGCGGTCCGCCTCGACCGCGGTGCGCTGGACGAAGCCCCGCTTCTCCAGGGTCTTCACCACACCCGTCAGCGTTCCCTTGGACAGGTCGCACTCCTCGGCGAGGTCGGCGGACTGCATCTCGCCCCAGACCCACAGGACCCACAGGGTCGTGAACCCGCCCCAGGAGAGCCCGAACTCCGACAGCACCCCCTTCTCGGCCCGGCGGCGCACCGCGGTCGCGGCCCGGTAGATGTTGGACACCGCCAGCATCGAGTCGAAGTCGAGAGGCCGGTCGCCGAGGCGCTCCTGGGTGAGGCGCTCGGCGTCGAGCAGGCGCGGATCGGCTCGCTGCTGCACTTCGGGGACCCCTATTTCGTTTGCTACCAAACGGATATTATGCTAAGTGTCTGGCAACACACCACGCGGAACGTTCCGCGAGATCTCTGGAGGATCCCCATGAGACTGAACAGACTGTTGGTCGCTTCTCTCGCCGTGCTGGCGCTTGTGGCCGCCGCTTGCGGCGACGACGAGGAAGACGCCGCTGAGGCCCCCGCCGCCACCACCACGGCCGCTCCCGCCGTCGAGGAGCCCATGGCCGAGGAGGAGGAGATGGCCGAGGAGCCGATGGCTGAAGAGGAGGAGATGGCCGAGGAGCCCATGGCCGAGGAAGAGGACATGGCCATGGAGATGAGCTTCGACGTCGACGCGGCGCTCGATGCCGACCTGGACAACTGCGGCCCGGCACCGACAGGGGATCCGTTCATCATCGGATTCGCGGCGGATCTGTCCGAGGTGGGCGGCTTCGCTGACATCCCGATATCGGAGGCCGCGGGGTACTACGTGTCATTGATCAACTGCGCCGGCGGCGTGGGCGGGCACCCCGTGGCGCTCGTGATCGAGGACGTCCAGGGCAACCCCGAGGTCGCCCAGCGGGCCACCGCCGACCTGCTCGACGCCGGCGCCCACGTGATCCTCGGTCCGCCGTTCGCCGATGTCGGCGACGCGGTGCTCCAGACCGTCAACGCCAGCCGGGCGGTGATCTTCGTGGCCTCGACCGAGCCGGTGCTGCCGGATCCGTCGATCTACTCGTTCATGACCACCTTCAGCGACACCCAGCAGGCAGAGGCCGCGGCCCAGTTCGCCATCGACAACGGCATCACCCGGGCCATCACGTTCTCGTCGGAGGGCCCCTATTTCGGGTACAACCCCGAGACGTTCGCGGCCAAGTTCGAAGAACTCGGCGGCGAGTTGGTGCTCGACGTGAGCTACGTGCCCTTCGAGGACTTCGACTTCGCCTCCCACGCCAACGAGGTGGCCGGCGCGGCCGACGGCACCGAGATCCTCTACACCGCCATGATCGCTCCCCAGCTCGACGCTCTGCGCGGTGCCATCGAGGAGCGCGGCATCGACAGCATCGTCTACTTCGGCGCTGACGCGTTCGGTGTAAGTGGCATCACGGTCATCGACAACAACGAGGGCGTCTACTGGACCGATCACGGCTTCGGTGTCGACAACAACCGGTACCAGCGTCTCAACGACGGTCTGGCGGCCGCGGGAATGCCCAGCGAAGCCCCCGGCTTCGCGGCCCTCGCGGGCGACGCAATCACCGTCGCCATCCAGGGATTCATCGACGCCGGGTCGACCGACCCGCTGGCCATCGCCGAGGCGATCGCGAGCCTGAGCGGCGTCGAGGCGGTCACCGACACGATCGGCTACGCCGGAACCGACGGCACCCCCGACACGCCGGTGTACATCCTGCAGATCGTCGACGGGCAGACCGCCCTCGCCGCCAGGATGCAGTAGAGGCGCTTCCCGCCGGGGCCGGCGTCCGGCCCTCAGGTAGTGTGCCGCGATGCTCGAGGTATCCGGGCTCACCACCCGCTACGGGGCTATCTCGGCGCTGCGCCGGGTGAGCCTCTCCGTTGGAGCCAATGAGGTCGTCGGCCTCATCGGGCCCAACGGCGCGGGCAAGACGACGATGCTCAACACCGTCGCCGGGCTGCTGCGTCCCGCTCAGGGCGAGGTGGTCCTAGACGGGAGGCCGGTCACCGGCTACAGCCCCGACCGGATGCTGAGGTCCGGCCTGGCGCTGGTGCCCGAGCACCGCCGGCTGTTCGCCCAGATGACGGTGGTCGAGAACCTGCGCATCGGCGGTGTGACCGTCTCCGCCGACGAGCGGGCCGAGCGCCTCGACGAGATGGTGGAGCTGTTCCCGGTTCTGAAGGACAAGTGGGCCACAGCAGCCGGGTACCTGTCCGGCGGCGAGGCCCAGCAGTTGGCCATCGCCCGGGCTCTCATGAGCAGCCCGCGCATCGTGTTGATGGACGAGCCGTCGCTGGGTTTGGCACCGGTGCTGGTCGACTTCGTGTTCGACCTCATCGGCCGTCTGCGCACCGAGGGACGGACCATGCTGGTCGTCGAGCAGAACGCCACCCGCCTGCTGGATGTGGCCGACCGGGCTTACGTGCTGCGCACCGGCGAGATCGCGGCTCAGGGCCGGGCATCGGACCTGCTCGCCCGTGAAGACCTCTTCGACACGTTCGTGGGCGTCTCCGACCGCCCGGACTCGTCAGCGTTGCCGCAGGCATGATCGACCTCGTCCAGAGCCTGATCGACGGTCTGGGCCGGGGCTCGATCTATGCCCTTCTGGCGCTGGGGATCGCGGTCATCTTCGGTGTCATGCACATGGTCAACTTCGCCCACGGCGAGCTCATCACGGTCAGCGCCTACGTGGCCTTCGCGGTGGGCGTCACCGCAGGGTGGGGCTGGTGGGCGGCGGTGCCGCTGGTCTTCTGCGCCGCGGTGGGCACCTCGGTCGCCATCGAGTTCATCGCCTTCCGCTGGGTCCGGGGATCCTCCGACTTCACCATGCTGCTGACATCGTTCGCGGTGCACTTCCTGGTCCAGGCCATCTTCGTCATGACCATGGGCGCCAGCGTGCGCAGCTTTCCCCGCCCGGAGTGGGCCGACCGGGTCTGGTCGGTCGGCGACCTCAACATCCAGGTCATAGACGTCGCTGTGATCGGGGCCACGGCGGCCACTTTGGCGGTGACCGTGTACCTGCTGCAGCGCACCATGTTCGGCATCTCGCTGCGGGCCGCGGCCGAGGACTTCGACGCGGCCCGGCTCATGGGCGTGCGCAGCAACAAGGTGATCCGCCGGGCGTTCATCCTGGCCGGCGCCCTGGCCGGGATCGCGGCGATCTTCTTCCTGATGCGCACCGGCCAGGCCCGCCCCACCACCGGTCTCAGCCCACTCCTCAAGGGCATCCTGGCCGCCATAATCGGCGGTCTCGGCAACATGCGGGGAGCCGTGTACGGCGGCCTCCTGCTCGGGGTGTCCGAAGTGCTTCTGAGATCCTGGCTGCCCGAGGACCTGGTCGGCATCACCGACGGCGTGGTGTTCGCGCTGATCGCTCTGTTCTTCATCTTCCGGCCCCAGGGACTGGTGTACGTGAGATCCGCGGAGCGGGTGTGACGGTCATGATGTGGGGGTCCGCGGCCGTGGTGAGGCCGGTGTGATGCAGGCACTGCTGTCGAGCCGGGTCGGCTCGCAACTGGCCGGCTCGGGGGTGCTCTTCGCAGTGCTGGTGCTGGGCGGGCTGGCCTACGCCTCCGGTGGCGCCCCGGCTCGCGACATCCTGGTCACGCAGATGCTCATCAACGCCATCATGGTGATCGGTTTGCAGATCTACATCGGCAACACCGGCGTGTTGTCGTTCGGGCACATGGGGTTCGCGGCCATCAGCGGCTACGCGTTCGCGCTGCTGGCCACCACCGTCGAGCGCAAGGCCCGGATCGTTCCCGATGTGCCCCTGGGCCTCGACAGCGTGTCGCTCAACCCGCTGGCCGCCGCGGCCACCGCCGTGGTTGTCACGGTGGTCGTGGGTCTGGTGGTCGGGCTGGGCCTGGCCCGGTCCGGGGCCAAGTCGGGCGCGGTGGCGGCCACGGTCATCACCCTCGCCCTGCTGTTCATGGTCCACGAGGTGGGCGGCGCATACGCCGACCTGACCGGAGGCCGCAACGGGATCTCCTTCTCGGTCGGGCGGGGGCTCGACAGCCGCCTCTGGATCTACGTTGCCCTGATCGCGGCCATAGTGGTCGCCCGGCTGTTCAAGAGCAGCCGCATCGGGCGCCTGGCCCAAGCGGCCCGCGAGGACGATTTGGCCGCCCGGGCTATGGGCATCAGCCCGGCACGGGGGCAGATGGTGGCTCTGGTCCTGTCGGTGGCGGTCGTCTCGGTGGCCGCGTCGCTGCGGGTGTTCCAACTCGGGACGGTGGCCCCGTCGACCTTCTTCTTCGACTACACCTTGCTCACCCTGGTGATGCTGATCGTCGGCGGGCGCAACAGCATCGCCGGCTCGGTGCTCGGTGTGGCCCTCATGACCGTCGTCGACGAGACCACCCGCCATCTTGCCGATGTCGAGATCGACGGCGGCCCCGCGGAGGCCCTCGACATCGTGCTGCGGCCCGGTCTCACCGACATCGTGCTGGGCGGGTCGATGCTGGGCTTCATGATCTTCAGGGCCAGGGGACTGATCGAGGACTGGGAGATCGACCACTGGCTGCGCCGGCGCTTCGGCCGGGCCGAAGCCGTGCCCGAGCCCCTGCGGGCCGCGCCGACCCCCGAGGAGGCCCAACTCAGCGTGGTCGACATAACCGTGGACTTCGGGGGCTTCCGAGCCCTGGAGAAGGCCGGACTGGAAGCGTCCAACCTGGAGGTCGTGGGCCTCATCGGTCCCAACGGCGCGGGCAAGACGACCCTGCTCAACGTGGTGACCGGTCTGGTGGAGGCCACCGGGGGCTCGGCCACGCTGACCGAGCAGTCCGCCGGAGGGCCCGAGGCCTGCCCCATCGCCGGCGCCCAGCCCTTCGAGGTCGCCCGGGCCGGGTTGGCCCGCACCTTCCAGAACCTGCGGCTGTTCCCGGCCCTCACCGTGCGCGAGAACGTCAACATCGCGGCGCTGGTCGCATCCCGGCACCGGCCCGGCGGCGACCGCCCCTCCGTCGAGCAACTCCTCGTTCACGCCGGGTTGTGGGAGATGCGAGACCGCCGGGCCCGCGAGCTGGACTACGGCAATGCCCGGCGCCTGGAACTGGTGCGAGCCGCCGCGCTGTCGCCCGTGTACATCCTGCTCGACGAGCCGACCAGCGGCATGAGCAACGTGGAGTCGGTGGACATGATCGACGAGGTGCGGGCCCTGGCCGCCGCGGTGGGTGCCGGTGTTGTGGTGATCGACCACGACCTGGCCTTCATCACCGGGGTATGCGACCGGATCTACTGCCTCGACCAGGGCCGCGTCATCGCGGCCGGCACCCCCGAGGAGATCCACGCCGACCCGCAGGTGCAGGCCGCCTATCTCGGGGCTGCCGCCGCCGGGCCGGCCGGCTGAAACCCGCCCGACAGCACTGCAAGGAGTTCGATTGTGACCGAGTACCGCCGCATCCTGCTCAACGGGTATCCCACCCTGGTCGAACGGCACGGCGACGAGCTGGAGGCGCGCGACGGCCGGCGGGTGGCCGTGGCCGACGCGGTGCACCTGGCGCCGTGCGAGCCGACCAAGATCGTCTGCGTCCACCTGAACTACTCGAGCCGCGTCGCGGAGTTCATGACCCGGCTGCCACCCGCCCCGACCTACTTCCACAAGCCGATCACGGCCCTCAACTCCCACGGCGCCGACGTGGTGCGGCCCGAGCCGTGCCGGTGGCTCAACTATGAGGGCGAGATCGCCATCGTCATCGGCCGCACCTGCCGCAACGTGTCCCCCGGCGAGGCCGGCGACTACATCGCGGGCTACTCCGTGGCCAACGACTACGGGCTGCACGACTTCCGCGACACCGACGCCGGGTCGATGCTGCGGGTGAAGGGCGGCGACACCCTGTGCCCGGTCGGGCCTGCGCTGGTCACCGGCTGGGACTTCCGCGGCAAGCAGGTCCGGACGCTGGTCAACGGCGAGGTCCGCCAGGACGGCAACACCGACGAGATGGAGTGGGACATGCACTACCTGGTGGCCGACCTGGCCCGCACGATCACGCTGGTGCCGGGCGACCTGGTGCTGTCGGGCACGCCGGCCAACTCTCGTCCGGTGGTTCCCGGCGATGTGGTCACGGTGGAGGTCGAGGGGCTCGGAGCCCTGACCAACACGATCGTGTCCGGCCCGGCTGAGGTGCGGTCCGATGTCGGCGCCCAGCCGTCGGCCAGCGAGGAGGTCGTCTCCACCGCCATGGGCGGCGACTGGGAGCACCGGGGCAAGCGGGCGCCCCGGGGCCCGGGCGCCCGCCACTACCAGTCGGCGGTGGAGGACGGCGGCTGATGACCGCCCGCGCCCCCTTGAGAATCTCGGGAGAGTTGTGTGTCGTATGGCCCCATGAACTCTCCCGAGAATCCACGCCGTCGGCAGTGCGTGGCGATGACTGAGTCGCCGCGGGCCGCGGTCGGTGGCGTGGAGGTCAGCGTCGACCACCTGATCGGTGGTGAGCGGGTCGCGGGTGAGCACACCTTCGAGTGCCGCTCGCCGCTGGAGTGGGACCGCAAGCTCGCCGATGTCGCCCGGGGCGGCGTGGCCGCCGCGGAGAGGGCCGTCGGGGCGGCCGTCGACGGCTTCGGGGTGTGGAGCGAGCTAGACGCGAGCGAGCGGGCTGCAGCCCTGCGGAGGGTGGCCGACCTGATAGAGGAGCGCAACGACGACATCGCCCTGGTCGAGACGCTCGACATGGGATTCCTGCACCGCTCGATGCGGGAGCGTCTGGTGGCTCGGGGCGCGCTCAACTTCCGGTTCTACGCGGACATGGCCGAGGCCCACGCCGAGCCCCGCTGGCCGGCGAGGGGCACGACCCACACCGTGCAGCGCATGCCGGCCGGGCCGGCAGTGGTGATCACGCCGTGGAACGCGCCGTTCATGCTGGCCACCTGGAAGGTGGCCCCGGCGCTGGCCGCGGGCAACAGCGTGGTGCTCAAGCCGGCCGAGTGGTCGCCGCTGTCGGCTTCGGTGCTGGCCGACCTGACGGTGGAGGCAGGCCTGCCCGCGGGTGTCTTCAACCTGGTGCAGGGCATCGGCTCCGAGGTCGGCGCGGCCCTCACCGCCGACGCGAGGGTGCGGCGCATCAGCTTCACCGGCTCGCCCGAGACGGCCCGCCGCATCGGTGCCGCCGCGGCGGCCAACATCGTGCCCTTCACCGCCGAGGTGGGCGGCAAGGGCCCGCTGATCGTGTTCGCCGACTGCGACCTGGAGGCGGCGGCCGCACAGGCCGCGGCCCAGTACGAGGACTCGGGCCAGGTGTGCCTGGCCGGCACCCGCCTGCTGGTGGAGGCAGCGGTCCGCGACGAGTTCCTGGAGGCTCTGGCGGCTCGCACCGCGGCCCATGTGCTGGGCGACAGCCGCGACGATGCCACCACCATCGCACCGATGGTCCATCCCGACCATCTGGCCAGGGTCGAGGCGTTCGTGGACCGGGCCCGGTCCGCAGGCGACACGATCGTGTGGGGCGGCCGGCGCCGGACCGGCTCACTGCACTACGAGCCCACCCTGATCGAGCCCGCCGCCAACGACTCCGAGATCGTCCAGAGCGAGGTCTTCGGACCGGTGCTCACCCTCCAGACGTTCGCCACCGAGGCTGAGGCCGTCGAGCTGGCCAACTCAACCCGCTACGGCCTGTCCGCCATCGTCTACACCGGCTCGGCCGAACGCGCCGAGCGGGTGGGCCGGGCGGTGCGGGCCGGGATCGTGTGGACCAACACCTTCCTGGTGCGCGACCTGTCCGCCCCGTTCGGCGGCTGCGGCCTCTCCGGCATAGGCCGCGAGGGCGGAGACCACGCCCTCGACTTCCACAGCGACCTGAAGACCCTGATCCTCGCCGACTAGGCGAAGGGGACTTCAGAAGTACCTGACCTGGTGGGCTGGCTGGTCTAGAGTTCCTGGGACGCGGCTGTGGTGCTCAACCCAGTTCCTCGTCTCGGGCGACAGCAGGTCCAGAACCCAGAGAATCAAGTCATGGTCCGCTCGAAGGTCCCGGTGCAAGATCGGCTCATGGTGCACGATGCGGTTGCGAAGTCGACGAAGCCGGTTTAGCCGATCGTGAAGTCGCCGTCGCTCCTGCCGGGGGTTGAAGCACTGGTGTAGCACTGGGCGCCAGAGTTCTTCCTCATAGCGCTTCGCGAACAAGGCAACCCAGAATCCGAAGCTCAGTGCAGCCACGATACGTTCGGGATCCTGTGGCCCCTTCTCCCAGCGGAGGTCTTCCTTGGCGTTGAGGACCGCGTCCTGCTGAGGCTGTTCGAGTCCCGGGCCATCGAACCAATTCGCCCCGCGCTCCTTCGTGATGACGTTGTGCACCGCGTTTCGTAGCGTCACTTCAAGTGCTTGAAGGGGCCCATGGAATGCGCTCCCAAGGGCAGCATTATGCGCATACTGCTGTAGGGCCCGTCTCTTGTCACCTCCAGCAAGCTTGAGATACCTTGCGAGCCGCTCGCTGGAGATCGCTGTGTACAGGTGAACCGCCCTGGCTTTCCCGGAGGATCTTGACCTTGGGAAAGCGAGGATGTGGCTATGCCTACACAGAAGATGCCGGGGAGTCCTTCGACGAGGAGGTACTCGGTGGAGGAGAAGGCCCAGGCGGTGCGGCTGGTTCGC
>JAJEEV010000038.1 GCA_022820805.1 Acidimicrobiia bacterium | reverse complement strand
CGTGCTGTGGGCCGTTCACGGCGCTGCGGTTAGAGGCAGAGCGAGTAGTCGGGGACAACGCGGCTCATACGGCGCGAGGCCGTGGCCCGAGCGGCCCGTGAGCGCAGCGAACAAGAGCGGGAATGACACCACTGCGACGCGACCGGCTCTCACCCATCTGCGCTCCCGGCTAGGAGACGTCGACGACGGTGACCGTCTCGATCATCCCGGCCAGTGTCTCGAACTCGACCTGATCTCCCGCTCCGGCGCCGAGCAGCGCCTTGCCCATCGGGGATCCCGGCGACACGATCATCACGCCGTCGGTGCGTTCCTCGACCGAGCCGAAGAGCAGGCGCTCGGGCTCGTCGTCGCCGTCGTAGAGCACCGTGACGATCGAGCCGAGGGCCACCCCGCCGCCGTCGGCGCCGGCGTCGATGATCACCGCGTCGGTGAGGATCCTCGACAGATGGAGGATCCTCTCCTCCATCAGCCCCTGGGTCTCCTTGGCCGCGTGGTAGTCCCCGTTCTCGGACAGGTCGCCCAGTTTGCGGGCGGCTTCGATCTTCTCGGCGATCTCGATGCGGCCCCGCGTGGTGAGGTCCTTAAGCTCCGCGCTCAGCCGATCGTGCGCGTCCTGAGACAGGTGATGGACGTCGGGCATCCCTCCAATCTACCGCCGGGGAAATGAAGGCCGGATCGTCGCCGCGCCGCGGCCGCCGAACCGCCGACCGGTCGGGCGGCGCGTTATGCTTGCTGCTGTGGCAGGCAAGCCCGCTATCGCAATTACCTAGCGCGCGCCACCCCGGCGCGCGCCCACGACCGTCCACCTAGGTGGACGGTTTCTTATTTCACCGACGAGCAGGACTTCACCAACGAGCAGGCGCCACCAACCGGATCACGAAACGAGCAATCAGCCATGGCACATCGAGTGGGAGTCATTGGAGGCGACGGCATCGGCCCCGAGGTCGTGGCCGAGGGCCTTAAGGTGATCGCAGCCGCGGGCGTCCAACTCGACACGACCGACTACGACCTCGGCGGTGGCCGCTACCTCCGCGACGGCACGGTGCTCGACGATGCGACCGTGGACGAATGGCGCAGCCTCGACGCGATCTACATGGGCGCGGTCGGCACTCCCGGGGTCCCGCCCGGCGTGATCGAGCGCGGTCTGCTGCTCAAGATGCGGTTCGAGCTCGACCTCTACGTCAACCTCCGGCCCTTCACCGCTCCCGGCCACGACTTCGTGGTGATCCGCGAGAACACCGAGGGCACCTACGCCGGCGAGGGCGGCTTCCTGAGGCGGGGCACCGCGCAGGAGATCGCCACCCAGGGCTCGGTGAACACCCGCCACGGCGTGGAGCGGGCGGTGCGCTACGCGTTCGAACTGGCCACCACCCGCCGCCGGCACGTGACGCTGGTCCACAAGACCAACGTTCTCACGTTCTCCGGCGACCTGTGGGACCGCACCTTCAACCTGGTCGCCGCCGACTATCCCGAGGTGGCGACGGCCTACAACCATGTGGACGCGGCCTGCATCTACTTCGTCGAGGATCCCGGCCGATACGACGTGATCGTCACCGACAACCTCTTCGGAGACATCCTCACCGATCTCGGCGGGGCGGTCTCGGGCGGGATCGGTCTGGCCCCCACGGCCAACCTGCACCCCGGGCGGGTCTCGATGTTCGAGCCGGTCCACGGCTCTGCGCCCGACATCGTGGGCACCGGGCGGGCCAACCCGGTCGCGGCGGTGCTCTCGGGAGCGATGATGCTGGACCACCTCGGCGAGGCCGACGCCGCGGAGCGCATCCGCAAGGCCTGCGACCAGCCCGAGTCGCTCACCGGCACGACCAGCGAGATCGGCGACGCCGTCGTGGCCCGTCTCGCCGACTAGCAATGGAACGAGTAGGTCCATGAGCAGAGCAGCGCGACCCGCGGTTGAGATCTACGACACCACCCTGCGAGACGGCACCCAACTCGAGGGCATATCGCTCACCGTCGACGACAAGCTGCGCATCGCCGAACAGCTCGACAGTCTCGGCGTCGCCTTCATCGAGGGGGGCTGGCCCGGCGCCAACCCCAAGGACGACGAGTTCTTCGCGAGGGCCCGCGCCGAGCTCGATCTGAGGGTCAGCGAGCTGGTTGCCTTCGGCTCCACCCGGCGGGCCAGGGGCAAGGTCGACTCCGACCAGGTGCTGGCCAACCTGGTCTCGGCGGGCACGTCGGCAGTGTGCATCGTCGGCAAGTGCTGGGACTACCACGTCACGGAGGCGCTGCAGACCTCCCTCGACGAGGGGGTGGCGATGGTGGCCGACTCGGTGGAGTTCCTGGTGTCGGCGGGCAAGCGGGTGCTCTTCGACGCCGAGCACTTCTTCGACGGCTACCGCAACAACGGCGAGTTCAGCCTGCGGGTGCTGGAGGCCGCGGCCATGGCCGGTGCCTCCACCGTGGTGCTGTGCGACACCAACGGCGGCACCCTGCCGGAGGACATCTCCGAGGCGGTGGCGGCTGTGGTCGCCCACGTCGACTGCGATGTCGGGATCCACCTGCACAACGACACCGGCTGCGGGGTGGCCAACGCACTGGCCGCGGTGCAGGCCGGGGCGGTGCACGTGCAGGGCACCATCAACGGCTACGGCGAGCGGGTCGGCAACTGCGACCTGGTGCCGATCATCGCGAACCTCGAGCTGAAGATGGGAATGCAGGCGCTGCCCGAGGGCCGTCTGCCGCTGCTGACCTCGGTGTCGCACCATGTGGCCGAGCTGGTCAACCTGCCGCTGAACCCCCAACAGCCCTACGTGGGGGCCAGCGCCTTCGCCCACAAGGCCGGGCTACACGCCAGCGCCCTGAGCCGCCGCCCCGACGCCTACGAGCACGTGTCGCCGGAGCTGGTCGGCAACGGCACCAGGGTTCTGGTGTCGGAGATGGCAGGCCGCTCCACGCTTGAGATGCGGGCTGCCGATCTGGGCCTTGACATCGACGGGCGGGTGCTGGGTGACGTGATCGACACGCTCAAGCGGCTGGAGCACGCCGGATACCACTTCGAGGCGGCCGACGCCTCGCTCGAACTGTTGATGAGGGGCGCGTCCGGCTGGGAGCAGGACTTCTTCAGGCTGGAGTCCTTCCGGGTGTCCATGGACCACCGCTCCGGAACCGGGGCCCGGGCCTGGAACGACGTCTCGGTCGAGGTGGACACCGAGGCCACTGTGAAGCTGTGGGTCGATGGTGAGCGCCGCGTCGCCGTGGGGGAGGGCAACGGACCGGTCAATGCTCTGGACACCGCGCTGCGGGCCGCGCTGGGCGACCGCTACCCGGCGCTCGAGAGCATCTCGCTTACCGACTTCAAGGTCAGGGTGCTCGACACCCAGAAGGGGACCGGCGCGGTTACCCGGGTGCTGATCGACTCCACCGACCGTCGAAGGGTGTGGACCACCATCGGCGTGTCGGAGAACATCATCGAGGCGTCGTGGCAGGCGCTGGCCGACTCCGTGGTGTACGGCCTGCTCCACGCCGACGACTGAACGCAGCGCCTACGCTGTCGGCTCGTGGCCGCTCCGTCGCACGTTCCCGCTACCTCTAGGGCTCCGTCCTTCTACCGGTCGCCGCCCCGGCGGGACGATCCGTGGATGGCCGACCGCCCCGGCGAGGTTGTGGGCGCCGAGACCCCGGCCGGCCCGGGCCTGGGCTGCCAGGGCCCCGACCAGGGCTACGCCCTCAAACTGGCGGAGCGCTTCACGGGCCAACTGGTGCTGGCCGACGGCGAGCGGGAGGACGACGCGCTCGCCGGGTGCTGCGCGGTGGCCCTGCGCCGAGCCTCGCTTTTCGGCCGGGCGCCGGTGGTGCACGACCTGCGGCTGGCGCTCGAGCTGTTCGGCTTCCTCATCGACGCCGACGCCGCCCTGGTGACCTGGCGCCGCGCCCATTTCGCGGGCGCGGCCGGCCACCACGGCTACCACGTCAAGCTGCGCCTCGCCGATCTGGTCCCCACCGACACGCTGCGCCTGACCCCCGCCGCGGCCGCCGAGGCCTGCAACGAGAACTGGCGCGCCCCGTTGGGCGTGTAGGCGACTCGATCTGAGGCTCCGACTGCCGCCGGAGCCCTCCGACTAGACCTTGACGACGAGCGTTCCCGCTGCCTTGTCGTGCCACCCTTGCCGGGCCCGGTCCCACAGCAACGAGATGTAGACCAGCAGCGACAGGAGCCATCCGACGAGGGGAATGATCGGGAGAAGCGCGGGGAGAATCCACCGGCCGATGGATTTGCCCCATCCCGGGACGAGGCCGTTGTCGGCGCGCACGACTTTAATCTTGGTGGCCATCTTGCCCAGTGTCTGACCTCTGGTGGCGATCATCGTCACCTCGTACAGGAGGCCGACAGCGGCGGCCAGCAGCACCGACACAACGAGGGCGCCCACTGAGAACGCCGATGCGTCATCGGAGTTCGAACTGCCCGCGAACGCGGCGCCGATTCCTATGGCAGCGAGGATGATCAACGCGACGGTGACGATCACGATGTCCAAGATCCGCGCGCCGAGCCGCGCTCCGGGGCTGGCGAGTTCGACTGCGCCGCCTGTGCCGAGGTTTGCCCAGCCGGTCACCGCTTGCGGATTCTGGTTGGCGTCTCCACCCGGTGGGGGTGGAGGCTGCGACGACCAATTCGAGTCGTCAGGAGGGGGCGGGGGCATGTCGGACACGGGCAGCTCCTTCAGTCTCGGGATCGGACGGCTGCCGCGACGGTAGCAGAGTGCTGCCGGCGGCCGTATCGACGCCCGTGGCGACGGTCGGGGACGCAGAAGGCTTGAGCGCCGTCGGTAGTCTCGCCGTGTGAGTTCTCCCAGGGTCCGGTTCGCGCCCGCGCCGACGGGGTTCCTGCATGTGGGCAGCGCCCGGACCGCGTTGTACAACTGGCTGTTCGCCCGGCACCACGGCGGCGAGATGGTGCTGCGGGTGGAGGACACCGACGCGGCGCTCAAGACCCAGGAGTACGTGGACGCCATCGTCGAGCCGCTGCGGTGGCTGGGACTCGACTGGGATGCCGGCCCCTACTTCCAGTCCGAGCGTCGCGACCGGCACTCCGAGGCCATCGAGCAACTGGTGGCCGGCGGCGCGGCCTACTTCTGCGACCTGACCCGGGCCGAGATCGAGCAGCGGTGCGAGGCGGGCGGACTCCCGGCCGGCTATCACGGCTGGTCGAGAGACCGCGAGGTGGCCGACGGGCCCGGGGTGGTGGTGCGCTTCCGGTGCCCCGACGACGGGACCACCGTCGTCGACGACATCGTCCGGGGCCGGGTGAGCTTCCCGAACGAGCCGCTCGAGGACTTCGTGATCCGGCGCGGCGACGGGTCGCCCACGTTCCACCTGGCCAACGCGGTCGACGACCACGACATGGGGATCACCCATGTGATCCGGGGCGAGGACCTGCTCAACACCACGCCGCGGGTCCAGCTGATCTGGCAGGCCCTCGGCTTCGGCGAGGTGCCCGCTTACGCCCACCTGCCCCTGCTGGTGAACGCCAAGCGCCAGAAGCTGTCGAAGCGGCGTGACGACGTCGCTCTCGACGACTACCGCCGCCGGGGCTACCTGCCCGAGGCGATGGTCAACTACCTGGCGCTGCTGGGCTGGGGACCGCCCGACGAGGTGGAGATCCGCCCGCTGGACGAGATCGTCGAGCTCTTCGACCTCGATGCCGTCAAGCCGGCCCCGGCCTTCTTCGATCCGGCCCGCCTCGACCACATCAACTCCGCCTACATCAAGGCGCTCCCCCCCGAGCAGTTCGCGCAGCGGGCCGAGCCGTTCCTCACCGGCTCCGGCGCGGCGTGGCCCGCCGACCGCTACGACCCGGACATGGTCCGGGTGCTCGCCGGCGACATCCAGCAGCGCATCGTGAACCTCGACGAGGTTGCGGGATGGATCGACTGGATCCTGCGCCCCGACGTTGCCTACGACGAGAAGGCCTGGACCAAGGCGGTGGTCAAGGGCCGGGCTGCCGCGCAGGTGCTGGAGGCCGTGGAGGCCCGCCTGGCCGCCGATGACTTCAGCTCCGCTGAGAGGCTCGAGGCCATCGTCATGGGCGTCGGCGATGAGCTGACGGAGAGCCTCGGGGTGCGGGTGCGGTCCCAGCCCCCGGTCCGGGTCGCCCTCACCGGGACCGGAGCCGGCCTTCCCCTGTGGGAGCCGATGCGCCTCCTGGGCAAGGAGGAGACGCTGGCCCGGCTTCGCAAGGCGATGTCTCGCCTGTAGGTTCCTTAAACCCGCAGTGCGGCCTTGGCGAAGCGGCCGCCGCGGGCGGAGCCGCAACTGCGGACTGCGCTTCCCCCAAAGTGCGCCGGCGAACAGGTCCGAGCCGACTGCGCCTCAACGGTGTCGTTCCCGCTCCTGTTCGCTGCGCTCACGGGCCGCTCGGGCCACGGCCTCGCCCGTATGGGACGAAGCCGCTCGCCCATCCGCTCGGCCTCTAAAGGACCACCACTCGGGGAGCGCCACTATGCGATGCCCATGCATTCTCTGCAGGTTCCGGGCCGGCTCGCGACGGCGGGCCGGCTGCCTTCTGTTCGTGTTCGCCGCGGCCGTGGCCCTCGCCGTGCCGGTGCCGGTCGCCGCGGCCGGCGCCGCCTCCGGCGATGAGCGGCTCGTGTTCCGCCCGCCCGTCGACGGACCCGTCGCTGATCCGTTCCGCCCTCCGGAGGATCCCTACGGGCCCGGCAACCGCGGCGTCGAGTACCACACCGAGCCCGGTGATGTCGTGCGGGCCGCCGCGGCCGGCACCGTCGTGTTCGCCGGCGCGGTGGCCGGTGACCTGTACGTCACCGTCGATCACGGCGGCGGGGTGTCCAGCACGTACTCGTACCTTCTCCGTGTCGGCGTCCGGGCCGGAACGAGTGTGGTGCAGGGCCAGGTGATCGCGAGCGCGGGGGAGAGGCTGCACTTCGGCGTGAGGGTCCAGGGGAGCTACGCCGACCCGGCCGGATTCATCGGGGTGCGGCGAACCCGGGTGCGGCTGGTGCCGTTGCAGCCCTGGCGCTGACGGCCCAGAGGCCGAGCGCCGCCTCCGGGCGGCCTCTCGGTAGACTCGCCCACTGGCCCTCGCGGGCCCGACGACACCGGACGGCGTCGCCGAATCATTTCGCAACCCGCGCCTTCACCCGGTCGCCCAGGCGTCCGGCGCGGGCCACGCAGAACCGGGAGAGCACATAGGCATGGCTGTCGTCACCATGAAGCAACTGCTGGAGGCCGGCGTTCAGTTCGGCCACCAGACCCGCCGATGGAACCCGAAGATGAAGCGCTTCATCCACGGCGACAAGGCCGGGATCCACATCGTCGATCTGCGCCAGACCCTGGCCCATCTCGAGCGGGCCTACGTGTTCGTGCGAGACCTGGTGGCCGACGGGGGAACGGTCCTGTTCATCGGCACCAAGAAGCAGGCCCAGGACTCCATCCAGTCCTACGCCGAGCGCTGCAACATGCCCTATGTCAACGAGCGCTGGCAGGGCGGGATGCTCACCAACTTCCACACCATCGCCAAGCGCATCGCCAAGATGAAGGAATTCCAGCGGATGCGCGACTCGGGCGAGTTCGACGCCATGCCCAAGAAGGAGGCTCTCCAGCTGGGGCGGGAGCTGATGAAGCTCGAGCGCAACCTGGGCGGGATCCGCGACATGGAGGAGCCCCCTGGAGCGGTCTTCATCCTCGACACCAAGAAGGAGTACATCGCAGTCACCGAGGCCCGCAAGCTTGGCGTGCCCATCGTTGCCGTGGTGGACACGAACTGCGACCCCGACCTGGTCGACTACGCCATCCCCGGCAACGATGACGCCATCCGGTCGGGGAAGCTCATGGCCCGGGTGATCTCCGACGCGGTGCAGGAGGGCCGGTTCATTCACTCGAAGCGGACCGACGTGGCCAGCGTGGAGCGCGATGTGCTGACCGAGGCCGAGGTGGCCGAGCAGCAGGCCCGGGCCCGGGCCGAGGCGGCCACCGAGGCCGCCGAGCGCGAGGCACGCGTCGCCCGGGCCAAGTCCAAGGCGGCTGAGTCCGCCGCCGCCGACGGCGACGCCGATCCGGGAGGCTCGGGCTCCACCGCCCCGGACACGGTCGCGGAGGCCGCTGAGGGCACGGCCGCGGAGGCGCCGGCAACCGACCACGCGGCTGCTGCCGAGGGTGGCGCCGACACCGCCGGCGCGGCCGCCGATGCGTCCGGTGATGCGGCTGAAGCTGCCGAGACGGACGAGGAGGCCTGAGATGGCGGTCAGCGCCCGCGACGTCAAGGCCCTGCGCGACGCCACCGGGGCCGGGATGATGGATGCCAAGAAGGCCCTGACGGCCGCCGGCGGTGACATGGAGTCAGCCCGGCAGATGCTCCGGGAGCAGGGGCTGGCCAAGGCCGGCGCCCGCACCGGCCGCGACAACGATCAGGGCGCGATCGCGGTGGCCGGAGACGCCCGGACCGCGGCGGTGGTGCAACTCAAGTGCGAGACCGACTTCTCGGCCAAGAACGAGGGCTTCACCTCGCTGGTCCACGATCTCGCCGGATCGGTGCTGGAGGGCGGCGTCGGGGCGGTGGACCAGCACTCCGGAGAGATCGAGGACCTCAAGCTGACCCTGAAGGAGAACATCCAGGTCGGCGTGGTCGAGCGCATCGAGGCCGCCGACGGGAACATCCTCGACCACTACCTCCATCGCCAGGACGGGCGGGGTGTCAACGCCGTCGTCGTGGAGGGAGACGGCGTCGGCGCCGACGACCTGCACCAGGTGGCGCTGCACATCGCCTTCGCCAAGCCGCAGTTCCTCAGCGCAGAGGAGATCCCCGCCAGCGAGGTCGAGCGCGAGCGAGCCGCCCTGCTGGAGATCACCAAGGCGGAGGGGAAGCCCGCCCAGGCATGGGACAAGATCGTCGACGGCAGGATGCGGGGCTGGTACGCCGAGCGAGTCCTGCTCGAACAGGGCCTTCACGGCGAGAAGACCACCGTGAAGAACAGCATCGGCGGCGGGTCGATAGTGCGGTTCGTGCAGGTCATGATCGGAGACTGACCGTGAACCTCCCCGCCGATCCCGCCAATCCAGCCGAACGGCGACCGGCTCGCTGGGATCGGGTGCTGTTGAAGCTCTCCGGGGAGGCCTTCGCCGGCGGATCGGGCGGCGGGATCGACGGCGACACCGTCCGGCACATCGCCGCGGGGATAGCCGAGGCGCGGATCCTCTTCGACGTCGAGATCGCGGTGGTGGTCGGCGGCGGGAACCTCTGGCGGGGCACCCAGGGCGCAGGCGCGGGCATGGACCGGGCCCAGGCCGACTACATGGGGATGCTCGCCACCGTGATGAACGCGCTGGCCCTGCAGGACACCCTCGAGCAGCTGGAACAGCCAACCCGGGTCCAGACCGCGATCCACATGGCCCAGATCGCCGAGCCCTACATCCGTCGCCGGGCCATCCGCCACCTCGAGAAGGGCCGGGTGGTCATCTTCGCCGGCGGCACCGGCAATCCCTTCTTCACGACCGACACCACCGCCGCGCTGCGGGCTGCCGAAGTGGAGGCCGGGGTGGTCCTCAAGGGCACCCACGGACGGATCGACGGCATCTACACGGCCGATCCTGAGACCGACGCCACCGCCACCCGCCTGGAGCGGGTGACATACCTCGAGGTGCTCAACCGGGGGCTGGAGGTGATGGACGCCACCGCCATCACGCTCTGCATGGACAACAGCCTGCCGATCGTGGTCTTCGATCTGATGGGGCCCGGCAACCTGCAATCCCTGCTTGACGGCGCCGAGGTGGGTACGCTCGTTGCGCAGGAGGAGCGCAGTCCATGAGCGAGGAGTTGATCGGCATGGTGCTGGCCGACGCCGGCGAGCGCATGGATGAGGCCGTCGCAGCGGCCCGCCGCGACTTCTCCACCGTGCGCACCGGCCGGGCCAACTCCGCCCTGCTGGAGCGGGTCCAGGTAGAGGCCTACGGCGTGAGGATGGCTATGCGCGAGCTGGCCAGCTTCGCGATCCCCGAGGCCAGCCAGTTGATCATCACCCCCCACGATCCCGCCAACATCACCGCCGTCGAGCGGGCCATCCAGCAGGCACAGCTGGGACTGGTGCCCAGCAGCGACGGTCGGGTGATACGGCTCTCGTTCCCGCCGCTCACCGAGGAGCGCCGCAGGGACCTGGCCAGGCTCGTCGGCTCGATGGCCGAGGACTCCCGCAACCGGATCCGTGGCCTGCGCCGCCAGGCCCGCAAGGACCTGGAAGGCATCGAGAAGGACGGCGGGGTGTCCGAGGACGCGGTGGCCCGTGCCGCCGACCAGCTCGACGACATCACCCGCGCCCACGAGAAGCAGGTCGATCAGGCATTGGCCAGCAAAGAGGATGAACTGCTTGAGGTGTGAACGCACACATGGCCCGGGTCAGGAGCCCGGCGAGCCGGAAGGAGCGATGCAGTGAGCGAGCAGGACGATTTTGGAGAGCCGGACGCCGCCGGTGGTGACATGCTCGCCGACGACACAGGCGTCGTCGCGGGCCGATCGGTGTTCGGTGACGACTCCGGTGAGCCCGACTGGATGGAGCCCGATCCCGCCGGGCCGTCGCAGGCCACGTCGTCGGAGCCGAGACTCCAGGAGGCCGACCCCCAGGAGATGGGAGTCTGGACCGACCACACCACTTCGCCCCAGTGGGATGAGCCCGAGGACGCGCTGCCCCCCATCGAACCGCAGGAGCCGGTGGGATCATCGATGGCAGACCAGGACTTCTTCGGCTACGAAGACCAGCACTCCGGGATGACCGGGACCGGCTCGTCGCCGGTGGCCGCGGCCGAGCGCGACATGCCGATGGCGGTGCTGGTCGGTGTCGTGCTGTCGGCGGTGATCCTGGTGGCCATGCAGGTCGGGCCGGCGTGGGCCCTCGTCGTGGCCACGATCGTGCTCGGTCTGGCGGCCGTCGAGCTGCTCAGCGCGGTGAGGGTCGCCGGCTACCAGCCAGCGGTGGTGCTGGGCCTGGCCGGGGTGGTGATGATGCCGCTCGCGGCGTACTGGCGCGGCATGGAGGCGATCGTCCTCGTAATGGTGCTCATGGTGGTGTTCGGAGCGTTGTGGTACCTGACCGGGGCCGGCGTCGAGGGGCCGATGCGAGGTCTGGCGGTGACCGTCTTCGCCGTGGCCTACATAGGGATTCTCGGGGCGCACGCCGCCCTGATGCTGAAGGTCCCGACCCATGGAACCGGGCTGCTCACCGCGGCGATAGTGCTCACCGTCGCCCACGATGTGAGCGCGATGGCGGTGGGAAGGGCCGCAGGCCGAACCCCGCTCTCACGGGCCAGCCCCAACAAGACGCTCGAAGGGCTCGTCGGGGGCATGGTCGTCACCGTCGGCGTCGGCGTGATCATGGGGCTCGCGGGCATCCCGTCGCCGGTCGCGGCCGAGCCTGGAAGCGCCTGGACTGCGATCATCCTGGCCTTGGTGGTCGCGGTGGCCGCTCCCGTCGGGGACCTGGCCGAGTCGATGCTCAAGCGCGACCTCAACATCAAGGACATGGGCTCGCTCCTTCCCGGCCACGGTGGGATTCTCGACCGCTTCGACGCGCTGCTGTTCGTGCTGCCGGCCACCTACTACGTGGCCCTCATGACGGACCTGATCTAGCGGCCTGGGTCCAGGGACCGAGCGGATGGGTGACACCGGGTCGGGGAGCCGGAGGGGGAGCTGATCTGAGTTCTACCTCGGTCGCCGTCCTGGGCTCGACCGGGTCGATCGGGACGCAGACACTCGACATCATCGCGGCCCGGCCCGACCGCTATCGCGTGGCCGCGCTGGGGGCGGCCCGCTCCTTCGAGATGCTGGCCGAGCAGGCTCAGCGCTTCCGGCCCACGGTCGTGGCGCTGGCCGACGAGTCCGGGGCTCCCGAGCTGGCCGAGCGGCTGCCGCCGGGAGTGGAGCTGCTCGCCGGCCCCGACGCCATGGCTGCCGCCTCGTCCGATGCCGACACCGTCATCAACGGAGTGGTCGGCTTCGCCGGGCTGCCGGTGACGCTGGCCGCCCTGGAAGCGGGCCGGCGGCTCGGCCTGGCCAACAAGGAGTCGCTGATCGCGGCCGGTCCGGTGGTTCAGCGGGCCCGCGCCACCCCCGGAGCCGAGATCATTCCCGTGGACTCCGAGCACTGCGCGGTCCACCAGTGCCTGCGGGCCAACGATCACCGGGAGCGAGTGTCCTCCATCGTGCTGACTGCCAGCGGCGGCCCTTTCCGGGGTCGAAGCATCGAGGATCTGGAGTCGGTCACCGTCTCCGACGCGCTGGCCCACCCGACGTGGCAGATGGGTCCCAAGATCACCATTGACTCCAGCACACTGATGAACAAGGGTCTCGAGGTGATCGAGGCCCACGAGCTCTTCGGCGTCTCCTACGACCAGATCGAGGTCGTCGTTCACCCGCAGTCCATCGTGCACTCGATGGTCACCTACTGCGACGGAGCCACGGTCGCGCAGCTCTCGCAGCCGGACATGAGGCTCTGCATCGGCTACGCGCTCGCTTATCCCGACCGCCTCGACCTGGCCTTCGGCGCCATCGACTGGGCCGAGCTGGACCGCCTGGACTTCGAGCCGCCGGACCGGGACGCCTTCGCCTGCATAGACCTGGCCTATGAGGCCGGACGGGCCTCCGAGACCGCGCCGGCCTGGCTCAACGCGGCCAACGAGATAGCCGTCCAGGCCTTCATCGACGGCCGGATTCGCTGGGTGGACATCGCCCTCGTGCTGGAGGAGGCGCTGGGGCTGTGGCCCGGCGACACCGCCGACGATGTCGAGGCGGTGCTGGCCGCTGACCGCCACGCCCGCCGGGTTGCGGCCGGCCTGGTGGAGCAGCGCGACGCCGCCTGATGATCAAGCGATGATCAAGCGCCTGGGAGACCACGGCGGTCTGGCCGGCCTCGTCGCGCTGCTGGCGTTGATCGCGGTGCTGGCCGGCGTGAGCTGGGTGGTGATCATCCTGCTGCTGGTGGCCATGCTGTTCCTGCACGAGCTCGGCCACTACCTCACCGCCCGCATGACCGGCATGAAGGTCACCGAGTTCTTCATCGGCTTCGGGCCCCGGGTCTGGTCGTTCCGCCGGGGCGAGACCACCTACGGCATCAAGGCCGTGTGGGTGGGCGCCTACGTCCGCATCGCGGGGATGAGCAGCCTCGAGCCTGTGGACCCCGTCGACGAGTCCCGCAGCTTCCGGCAGCAGAGCTACCCGAGGAAGCTCCTGGTGCTCACGGCCGGGTCGGGCATGCACTTCGTCATCGCGCTGGTGCTGCTGTTCGCACTCCTGCTGGTCGACGGGAGCGTCTCGGCCGGCCGGGTCTCCGAGCCGGAGGAGGTCGCCGAGTGGACCCTGGCGACAGTGTCGGTCGACAGCGCGGCCGCCGCCGCGGGCCTTCGGCCCGGTGACGAGCTCGTCTCGGTCGCGGGCGTGGGCCGCACGACCTTCGGCGACTTCTCGCGGCAGGTGCGGCAGCTCGCCGGCGAGGAGGTGGAGGTGGTCTACCGGCGCGCCGGCACGACGCGCACCGCAGCGACCCGGATCGGCGAGCGTCTCACCGCCCAGGGGGCGGCCGGGATCGTCGGTCTGATCGAGGGCGACCGGATCCTCGCCGTGGACGGCCTCCAGTCCGACGGCGCCCCGACCTACGCACAGGTGTCCGACTACGCGCGCCCGCGCCTGGGCCAGCCCGTCGACATCACCATCGTCGACACCCGGACGGGCCGGCCCGCGGTGGTGGAGGGGGCCATCATCAACGATCTCGTCGACCCCTCCAGCGCGGTGATGGGCTTCTTTGGAGTCTCGGCCGACTACCGACACCCGGGCCTCGGAGTGGTGGGTGCCGCCGGCGAGTCGGTCCGCCTGCTGGCCGCGACGGTGCGCGACGTGGTCTTCGCCATCCCCGGCATCGTGACCGACGGCTTCGGAGGCACCCTCGACGGGCTCCGGGGCGACGATCCGGCGGCGCGCAGCCCCGAGACGGTTCGCGAGCTGGAGGTCCGGCGCCTCGACACGTCCCATCCGGACGAGAACCGGATCCTGTCGATCTACGGTGTCGCCCGGATCGGCGCCGAGGTGGCCTCCGACGGCGCCTCCGACGTGCTCCTGCTGCTGATGTACGTCAACGTGTTCCTCGGCGTGTTCAACCTGCTGCCGCTGCTGCCCCTCGACGGTGGCCACGTGGTGGTGGCCACCTACGAGCGGATCCGCTCCATCGGGGGCCGCTCCCACCAGGTGGACGCGGCCCGGCTCCTGCCGCTCACCTACGCGGTGGTGGCCCTGCTGCTGCTGGTGGGCGGCGTGGCGCTGGTGCGCGACATCTTCGACCCGGTCAGCTTCGGCTGACGCCCAGAGGCCGAGTAGGATTCGAGTCGTGAAGGTGACCGCGACGTTCCCGCGGCGAGCCACACGGCAGATCATGGTCGGGTCGGTTCCGGTAGGCGGTGGCGCGCCGATCACCGTGCAGTCGATGACGGTCACCAAGACCGCCGACCACGAGGCGACGCTGCAGCAGATCTACGCGCTGGCGGCCGCGGGCGCCGACATCGTGCGATGCACCTGCAACCGGCCCGAGGCCGCCGAGGGGCTGGCCCGGATCGTGCCCCGCTCACCGGTGCCGATCGTGGCCGACATCCACAACAACCACCGGATGGCGCTGGCCGCGCTCGAGGCCGGGGTGCACTGCCTGAGGCTCAATCCCGGCAACATCCGCAGGCCCGAGCACATCAAGGCGGTGGCCCGGGAGTGCCGGGACCGGGGCGTGCCCATCCGCATCGGAGTCAACGGCGGATCACTGGATCCCGACCTCTACGACCCGGATCTGGGCGTGACCCCCGAGGCTATGGTCGCCTCCGCGATGCGTGAGCTGGCCTACTTCACCGACGTCGGCTTCGACCTGGTGAAGATCTCAGTCAAGGCGTCGAGCGTCCCGCTGATGATCGAGGCCTACCGGCAGCTCGCCGAGACGACCGACCATCCGCTGCACCTGGGAGTGACCGAGGCCGGGCCGCCGCCGGCCGGGACGATCAAGTCGACGGCCGGGATCGCCGCTCTGCTCGCCGAGGGCATCGGAGACACCATCCGCTACTCGCTCACCACCGACCCGGTCGAGGAGGCCCGGGCCGGCCGGAAGCTGCTGGAGGCGATGGGGCTGCGGGAGCGCCGCAACGTCGACCTGATCGCCTGCCCCAGCTGCGGCCGGGCCGAGGTGGACGTCTTCGGTGTCGCCCAACGGGCCATGGAGGCCTTCGGCGACCGTGAGATCCCCCTGCAGGTCGCGGTCATGGGCTGCGTCGTGAACGGTCCGGGCGAGGCCCGCGACGCCGATCTCGGCATCGCCGCCGGGAACCGCCGGGGACACCTGTTCGTGAAGGGCGAGAACGTGGCTGTCGTGGCGGAGGACGCGATGGTGGACGCGCTGGTGGAGTGGGCCGAGTTCATCTGCGAGCACGGCTCGGAAGCGGCACTCGAACGGGCCGCGCAGACCAGGGCCTCGGCCCGGCGGGCCGCTGAGGAGGATCGCCGCCGCAACCTCCACGAGCTCGGCGACGACGCCAACAATTCCGAGGTCGTGGTAGCGGGACTGCGCCGCAAGACCCGCACCTAGAGGCCGAGCGGATAGGCACGCGAATCCGGCCCATACGGGCGAGGCCGTGGCCCGAGCGGCCCGTGAGCGCAGCGAACAAGAGCGGGAATGACCCCGCCACACCGCGACCGGCTCTCACCTATCCGCGTGGCCCCTTAGGAGACAGCGCGCCCCGATCCGGCGCGCCCCTATACTGGGTCCAACGTTCGATTCTCCGGAAGCGGCGTGGGCTCGTGCCCACGCCGTTGCCGGTTCGGGCCCCGGCCCGAGCAGCATCTCGAGAGCAGCATCCCAGGAAACAGCATGGCGATCGTCGATCGCGTCCGCGAACTCGTAGCCCCACTTGCCGAGGCCGCCTCGGTCGATCTCTACGACGTTGAGCACCATGGGGGCATGGTGCGGGTGCTGGTCGACTCCGACGGGGGCGTGGACGTTGATGCCCTGGCGAGGCTGTCGCGGTCGGTGAGCCGCGCCCTCGACGAGCAGGACCTGATCGATGGCCGGTACACGCTGGAGGTCTCGAGCCCGGGCCTGGAGCGGCCCCTGCGGACCGCGGACCACTTCCGCCGGGCCGCCGGCGCGGAGGTCAAGGTCAAGACCCGCCCCGACTTCGACGGGCCTCGCCGGCTGACCGGCGTGGTGGAGGCGGTGGCCGACGACGGCGTGGACTTGCGGGAGGGCGACGGCCGGGTGTCGCGCATCGCCTTCGAGCAGATGGCCTCGGCCCGCACCGTCTTCGAGTGGGGCCCGGGCCGCACCAACTCACGAGAGTCTCGACAACGAGCGGAGGAGAAGCCGTGAACTCAGACATGATGGAAGCCCTGCAGGCGATGGCGGCCGAGCGGGGCATCACCGTCGACGCCCTCTACGCGGCCTTGGCCGATGCCCTGGAGTCGGCCTACAAGCGGCTGCCGGATGCCAAGGAGTACGCCTGGGTGACGATCGATCCCTCCAGCATGGAGTTCCACGTGCTGGCCCAGGACCTCGACGACGAGGGCAACCCCGTCGGCGAGGAGTACGAGGTGACCCCCGACAACTTCGGACGCATCGCGGCCCAGACGGCCCGCCAGGTCATGACCCAGCGCATCCGCGAGGCCGAGCGCGAGCTCAAATACGAGGAGTACGCGGGCCGCGAGGGCGACATCGTCACCGGCATGATCCAGCAGACCGACGCCCGCTACACCCTTCTCGACCTGGGAAGAGTCGAGGCGCTGCTGCCGCAGGCCGAGCAGGTCCCTTACGAGCGGCCCGACTCCAACACCCGGCTCAAGGCCTACATCGTCGAGGTTCGCAAGACGGCCAAGGGCCCCCAGATTGTGGTCAGCCGGACGCACCCCGGTCTCGTCAAGCGGCTGTTCGAGCTCGAGGTCCCCGAGATTGCGGACGGAATCGTCGAGATCAAGGCGTGCGCGCGCGAGCCGGGCCACCGCACCAAGATCGCGGTGTCCTCCAACGACCCGAACGTCGATCCGGTCGGCGCGTGCGTAGGGGCTCGGGGAGCCCGAGTCCGCCAGGTCGTCAACGAACTGCGCGGCGAGAAGATCGACATCGTCCCCTACAGCAGCGAGCTGGAGGAGTTCGTCACCAAGGCGCTGTCGCCGGCGCGGATCAAGGAGGTCCGCCCCAACGAGATGACCGGCGACTGCGACGTGATCGTCCCCGACTACCAGCTGTCGCTGGCGATCGGCAAGGAGGGTCAGAACGCTCGACTGGCCAGCCGGCTCACCGGCTGGGGAATCAACATCAAGAGCGAGACCCAGCTGGCCGAGGAGGCCGCCTACGGCGAGGTGGAGTGGGCCGAGGGCGAGTGGATCACCGACTCCGAGACCGGAGAGCAGCTGTGGCAGCCTGCCGACGGCGGCGAGGCTGTCAGCGCGGACGCCTGGGCCGCGGCCATGGCCCAGGACCCGCCCGAAGGCGACGGCGGCGACGGGGCCGGCGGGGCTGACAAGCCGGTAGAGCGGGCGGACAGCGTCTGAGTCCCGTTCGCACCTGCATCGGCTGCCGTACCCGCCGCGCCATCGCGGAGATGCGGCGGGTTCGCATGGCCCCTGGCGGTGCCTTGCGGTTCGGGTCCGGCCCGGGCCGGGGCGCCTGGCTGTGCGACATCGACTGTCTGGACATGGCCCGGCGCCGCCGAGCGTTCGGACGGGCTCTGCGGGCTGACGTTCAGCCGGGCGAGATAGATAGGCTTCGACATGCGTGGCTGTCGCGTTCCGGGGACGCTCCCGGGCCCACAGACCGCGCGGAGCAGTCCTAAGGGGGCACTCTTTGCCAGGAAAGATCCGCGTCCATGAGCTCGCCAAGGAGCTCGGACTGACCAACCAGGAGACGCTGGAACTCTGTTTCGCGCTCAGTATCGGGGTCAAGTCCCATTCCTCGAGCATCGTCGAGGCCCAGGCCGACCGCGTCCGGCGCAGGGCCGAGCGCGACGGCCTCCTCAAACCGCCCCCGCCCCCGCCCGTGGTCGAGATCGAGGTGCCGGTGGCGCCGCCGCCCGCGGCCGAGCCTGTCGCCGCGAAGCCGCCCCCGCTCCCGCCGGAGCCCGAGCCCGTGAAGCCGGCCGAGCCCGTGGTGGCTGCCGTTCCCTCCGAGCCGGTCGACGGCCCAGCCGCCCCGCTCCAGCCCGAGAAGGTGGCGACCGAACCTTCCCGGCCCGCGGCCGCCGCCGTCGGTGAGCCGGAGGTCGTGAAGCCCCCGGCCGCTGATGCCGTGGCTGAGGAGCCGGCTCCGAAGCCCAAGGTGACGATCTCCTCGAGCGGCAGCGTCGCCCCCGCCAAGCGGGTCGTCCGCGAGGAGCCCCCGCCGCCGGTGGAGGAGAAGGCCCCGCCGCGACCGGCCAGCCAGCGAGCGGCCGCCGGTGCTCCTCCGGCCCGTCCTCTGAGGTCGGGAAGCCCTCCCGTCTCGCGTTCGGGCAAGCCGATCCCGCCGCCCCCGCCGCCGCGCCGGATGCCGCCCCCTCCGCCTCCCGG
>JAJEEV010000026.1 GCA_022820805.1 Acidimicrobiia bacterium | reverse complement strand
GGTGGAGTGGGCGGCCACCGTGGGGGTGACGACGGGTTACACCGACGGCACGTTCAAACCGGCTCGGCCTTTGAGCAAGCGGCACGCGGTGGTGTTCATGGAGCGCTACTACGACGAGATCCTTGGAGCTGAGGAGTCAGAAGACTTCACCCGAGGCGACATGATGGTACTGCTCAAGGCCATCAACGACGGCAACATCAGAGATGAGGCGGACACAAGCGAGAGCCCGCCTCCCGATGAGGAAACGGCTCCGTCCGTTACTTACACCGCTGTGGCCGTAGGAGCGGGCCATGGTTGCGCGCTACGAACTGATGGGACCCTCGACTGTCTCGGCACGTACACCGACCACGTGACCGGTCAAGTCATTCAGGACGTGGAAATTCCCGGGGGAACCTTCAGTTCCATCTCGGCGGGATGGAACCACGCCTGCGGGCTGCGCACCGACGGAACTGCTGAGTGCTGGGGTGCCAACACCGACGGTCAGGCCCGCCCCCCGCGCGCCAGAATCCAATTCAGTGCAATCGACGCCGGAAATCACCACAGTTGCGCGATCGGGGTCGACGGCAGGGTGACATGTTGGGGTGCCAACACCGACGGCCAGGCCACGTCACCGACCAGGGCCGACTTCGTGGCGATTGACGCCGGGATCTGGCACACCTGCGGCGTGCACAGTGATGGATCCATCTCGTGCTGGGGCAACAACTCCTACGGTCAAGCCGACGCGCCAATACGAGGCAGCTTCGATGACGTCGCGGCAGGCGCCGTTCATTCTTGCGGCCTGCGCGCCGATGGAACTATCTCATGCTGGGGCACCAACAACATCGACATATACGTTGACCAGACCGCTGCGCCCGAAGGGACCTTCACCACCGTCAGCAGCGGCGGTTGGCACACCTGCGGTATACGCACCGACGGCACGATCGCCTGCTGGGGCTACCGCCAAGACGTAGAAGACGCCACCGCCCGAACCAGCATTCCCGACGGGACCTACACCGCGGTCAGCGCCGGGTGGGGCAGGACATGCGCAATCAACGATCGAGGAGAAAACGTCTGCTTCCAGTAGTTGTTGCCCACCAAGCACAAGAGGCACCTGGCACTAGCGGCTTGACCGCAACAGCAGCCAAGAACCTCAGATTGGCACGCCCACTGGCGGGCCAGCAGCCACCGAGGGGCCACCAGCACCCCAAGACAGGCTCCGAACAGTCCCTCCAGGGTCAACGCGTCTCTCGCGGCGCGACGGTGTTCTTGGACCCGACGACAATGCACCCGTGGCCGGACCAGTGGGCCTTGCTCTCCAGCGTGTCTCGCATGTCGTGTGAGGCAGTGGAGGCGCTGGCCGACACGCTTCGCCCGGTGACGGCCGGTCCCAGCCTGTCATTGGCCGACCTGGCCAGTTCCGAGGGCCCCAAGCCGCCCGCGGTGATCGATGCCCAGCTCGGCGGGATGTTGTCGCTTCGCCGGGCCGGTCTGCCGCCGGCGCTCGTCGCTGGGCTGAAGCATCTGGGGTCGTTGGCGAACCCCGAGTTCTACGAGAAGGAACGGATGCGGTTCTCCACCTGGGACACGCCCAAGTTCATTCGCTGCTACCGCGAGGACCTCGAATGGATCCACCTTCCACGCGGCCTCATCAGCCATGTCACCGAACTGGTCGACAAGGCAGGCAGCCGACTCGACATCACCGATCGTCGCCCCGACCACGAGAGCATCGAGTTGCGCTTCGTCAGCACGCTGCAGCCTCATCAGCAAGAAGCAGTCGACGCGGTCGTCGACCATGACCTCGCGGTGATCGTCGCCCCACCCGGCGCGGGCAAGACCGTGACTGCGTGCGCCGTCATCGCCCATCATCAACAGCCGACCCTGGTCCTTGTCGACCGCAGACCGCTGCTTGCGCAGTGGCGCGAGCGACTCGCTGAGCACCTCAGCCTCGACGACAAGGAGATCGGCGTGATCGGCGGCGGCCGTGACAGGCCCGGCTGCCTGGTGGATGTCGCCATGATCCAGAGCCTCGCCCGCCGGGAACGAGCCGACGAGCTGTTCACCCGCTATGGGCTCATCGTCGTCGACGAGTGCCACCACCTGCCGGCCGTGTCGTTCGAGGCTTGCGTCCGCACTGCGCCGACCCGTCGCTGGCTTGGTCTTACTGCCACTCCGTATCGCCGCGACGGACTCGAGGGCATCATCGCTTTACAGTGCGGCCCTACCCGCCACGAGACCCGGCCCGGTGACCTGCTCGACACGAAGCTCGTCCAACGTCGACTGATCGTCCATCCCACAAGTTTCGTCCACGACGACGACACCGCCTCGATCCAGGAGGTCCTCGGTGCGCTCACCGAAGACGAGCGACGTACCAGACAGATCTGCACAGACGTCGTGCAAGCACTCGACGCTGGCCGGACCTGTCTCGTTCTCACTCAGCGGACCGCCCATATCGATGCCATATGCCACCGACTCGCCTCGACCGGCCACGACGTCCACATACTCAAGGGCGGGCTCGGCAAGAAAGCGCTCGCCGCTGTCCATGACGCGATGGCCGCTCCCGGCAAGGACACCGGGATCGTTGTCGTCGCCACCGGCTCCTACCTAGGCGAAGGGTTCGATTGGCCCCAACTCGACACCCTCTTCCTCGCCTTTCCCATCGCGTTCAAAGGGCGGGTCGTGCAATACGTCGGCCGGCTCCTAAGAGCCCACAGCGCCAAGCACGACGTCGAACTCCACGACTACGTCGACAACAACATCAACGTCCTCGCCCGCATGCACACCAAACGCCTCCGCGCCTACAAGACCCTCGGATTCTCCGGCGATGTCGGGCAGGGCGGCTTGCGTGGTTCCCGGGCGCTAGAGCCCTGAATGTGGAGCTGTAGGCGGGTGGGGCGTCGGTCAGTGTGAGCCTGCGTCCTCGTCGGGCGCGGGCCGGGAGCCAAGAATGGAGATCTTCGGGGGTCGTTGAGGTTGAGGTTCAACCGAACGCAAGAAGCGCATGTGGCCCGGCCGAGGTGGCGGCATGTGGCTCAGTGACGTGAGGCGCCAAGTCCCGATTAGACGTTCATCTCTTGCGGTGCGGCAGGTGACGGCAGTTGCCCTTGTGGTTGCGAACAAGTCCGCAAGTCAGGCCGGTGGACTTCACCTTGCGTGGGCATAGGTCCATGGACGAGCTGGCTGTAGGTACTGCGCTGCTGTCCCCTAGGAGCGGGTCCGCCAGCAATAGTGCGTAATCGTTGCTGGATGCCCTGGTATCACACACGGTCGAAGACATCACATCGAATGCCTCGAATACCTTGTCGGCGTCGTACACGCGCAGCGAGCGTCCCCTGGAGCGACCTTTGACCACACCCGCTTCTTCCAGGCGGCGCAGCGCATCCCCGCATCGTCTTTCTGAGAACCCGGTCGCCTCAGCCAACGTCTTTGAGGTCACCGAGGGGTTGGCGGGGAGATAGTCGATGACCGCCGCCGCGACAGAGCGTTTCTTGCGGCCACCGACAGCGAGCCGCCAATGGTCCTGGAGAGTGCCGATCGCTTGCTGATAACGAACCACTGCGGCGCTTGACCTTTGTACGGCGTCGGCGAGAACCTCCAGCCACCGCGCCAGCGCCTCAGAACGGCCCCGATGGTGTGCGTCGCCGACGTAGGACTGGAACTCTGCGAGAGCGTCGAGGTACGCATCCCGGTTACGGGACAACGCCAAGCTGACCGGCGGCATCATGCCGTCGGGCGCGCAGCGATCTTTGAGCACGCCGTACAGCACGGCGCGACCCGCGCGGCCGTTCCCGTCACCGAACGGGTGAATCGTCTCGAACTGGACATGAGCGACCGCGGCCTGCAACAGCGGCGGGTGATCGTCGCCGCGCAGGTACACAACCAGGTCCTCCAGCAACGGCATGCACATCTCTGGTGGAGGCGGCACGAAGTCGCCTTCAAGCGGATGCCAGTCGTTCCCGCCGACCCAGTTCTGCTCGTCGCGCACCTCCCCGCCCAAGTGGGGAGTAGGCGACGCGGCCATCAGGGTGCGGTGAGCGTCCAGCAGGGTCTCCAAACGCAGGTCCTGCCGTTGCGCCAGCATCTGCTGCGCCTGGGCGGTGGCGTCGATGTTGCCGATGACCTCGGCCACCGCCCCATAGGCAGCGCCTTCCCCTGTGTGCTGCCGCTTCGCTAGTGCCTGCACAACTCGCTTGGGATTGGGAGCCACTCCCTCGATGTGGGACGACCCGAGAGACTCTGCCCAAAAGCAGATGTCACCGCCAGAGCGAGGCTTCAACTTGCTTGCGGTGTCGACTAGGAGGCGCTCGGTTTCGCCCAGAAACGCAATGTCGTCGGCTGGCAATAGCGGCTGCCAGCCCACCAACGGATGAGGGATGTAGGCGTTGAAGCGACCACCGCGACGGTCCCTTGCACGCAGCGCTTGCGGGTTCCCGTACCATATCTGAGAGACGTATCTGCCCATGTGGCTCGCTTCCCGTTAGCGTGCCAAACGATCGTCTATTTGACACGCTAAACAGTTTAGCGTGTCAAATACGCACCACGAAGCCACGCTCGCTGCCTGAGCACGCACGACGACGACGCTGACTGAGCACGTCCGTCAGGGGCAGCGCCCACGGCATCAGCCTCGCTCGTGGGGAGGGAGGTCGAGTTGTGCGACCAGCTCTAGCCCCAGTTCCTCCAACGCGTCCGGGCCGTGGATCTCGTGCGCTGGTGTCTGTTGCCCCGGTTGCGGCCGGAGCGCCCTCTGTAGGGTGTTGCCGTAGCGGACCTGAACGGATCGGACCTCATCGAGCGGCGGAGCTTGTCGATGCGACAAGCGGCATACTATGAGCCGTTGTCGATCTGAACGGTCGGCCCTCATCAAGCGACCACGAGCACCACAAAACCTCAAAGCTCCGGCCCACCCCGCGCGCCCCCGGCGCAAGCGAACACTGACCCCCACACTCCGAACCCCCAGCTCTTGCTCCCCGGCCAACAGCACCCACCCAAACTGAAAGCATCCGAGCACCAACCCCCAGCAACCCGCCAGAAACCAGACGCCGGGACGAAGCCACGAACACGAACCAACGTCCTATCTGTCACAATTCAAGCCCGTGAGCCGATTTCGCGCTGCGAATCGCGCTAGCGCCCGCCCTCGCCCTCGCCCTCGTAGCTCAGTGGATAGAGCATCGGTCTCCTAAACCGTGTGCGCAGGTTCGATTCCTGCCGGGGGCACCCGTGTGATGTGTCAAGACATAGGAACATCGCGAACCCACGCGGCAGCGGTGTTTCGGGCTTGGGGTTGGTAGTCGCGGTTTGGGTTGAGGGTGAGCTGTCGCAGTAGTTCGCCGGTGGTTGGGTTGATGATGCGGATGTTGAG
>JAJEEV010000024.1 GCA_022820805.1 Acidimicrobiia bacterium | reverse complement strand
GGCGCCGGCCGGCCGGGGTGGCGTAGCGCACCGCGTTGGTGCACACCGGCTGCACCCTCCGGCGCACCCCGAGCTCTGCCAGGGCGTCGTTGCGGTGGCCGTCCAGCGGGTCGCCGTGGTCCCACAGCTCCACGAACACGTTGCCGGCGCCGGCCGCGTCGATCAGCCGGTCGAGTTCGGCGGCCGCGGCCCGGGGGCCGTGCTCGATCAGCGCCGAGGGCACCGGGCCGTTGTGCGCTCCGGTGAGGATCGCCCACCGGTCGCGGTGGGCTGCGGCCGCCTCCAGGAATTCCGCGGGCGACAGCCGGGGCTGGCTCTTGCGTCCGGCCATGTGAGCCCGGCTTATGAGCGTCCCCAGCGCCGCGTACCCGGCCGCGTCACGGGCCAGCACCACCACCGAGCGGCTCTGGTCGCGCCGGTTGGACCGAAGGTCGGGACCGGAACGCCGCCGGCGTCGGGGCAGGTCGAGGGTGAGCTCGGAGCCGAACACCGTGGGCAGGCCGGCCTCGGTGGCGGCCTCGGCGAAGCGCACCACCCCGTAGAAGCCGTCGGTGTCGGTTATCGCCAGTGCGTCGAGTCCGAGCCGGGCGGCTTCGGTCACCAGCTCGTCCGGGTTCGACGACCCGTCCATGAAGCTGAACCGCGAGTGTGCGTGCAGCTCCGCATACGGCACCGGGGGCAGCCCTGAGCCTCGGCTGGGCAGATCCCGGACCACGCCTGCGTCGGGGCGGCGCGCTCCATTCGACCGGGGCGGTGCGTCCGCCCGGTCCGACAGGCGGCGCTCCAGCTCCCGCCAGGGGATGATCGGGTTGTCGAACCCCATCTCCCGACCCTAATGGAACGAACATGTGTTCGCTCATGTGGGAAGGGGATCTCAGTCGTAGGTGGCTTCGCGTTGCCAGTGGCCGGCTTCCAGCACGCAGAGGTGGGCTGAGCCGTCTTCGAGGACCAGCTGGAATCGGGCCTGGCGGCGACGGGCGGACGGGCGCCACCAGCGCTCATCCAGCGGCCACGGACCGGCCCATGCGACGACGGTCCGGCTGCGGCCCGTCGAGTCGGTGAGCTGCCGGGGCGGCGCACTGGCCTCGCCCCGGCCGCCGACGGTGACCGGCGCGCCCCCGCCGTCGGTGACCGTGATCGGCTCGGGCTGGGCCAGCACCACCGCGGGCGACGGCGCGGGCAGCTGCCCCCGCCAGGGAGCCTCGGCGGCCTTGGTCGTCTTCCCGGCCTTCCTGGCTCCCTTGGCCTTCTCGGGACTGGCATCGGCTCCGGCCGTGTGCAGCGGCACCCGGCGGCCGGTGTCGGCCGGGCGGCGTCCGCCGGCCAGCCGGGGCACAGTCACCGCCTCGGGGCCCAGCAGTCCCTGCACCCGGGCCAGGGCTCGGGCAGCCCGCTCGTCGGCCTCGCTGCGCTTTCCCCACATGCCGAGCTGGCGGCCGTCGGCGGGAGTCACCACGCAGGGCGTGACCCGGATGAGCGTGATCGGGCCGGTGGGACGCTCGGGAGACCGGTACCAGCCCTCGAGTTGCCAGCGCACCCGGTCGACGACTGCGGCCGCGTCGAAGCGGTACTCGTGGCGCCAGCGGCGGCTGCTGGCGTGGCCGCCGTCGGACTCTGCCTCGATGGCGATGCTCACGCAGTCCAGGCCGTCGCGGGCCAGCCGGGCCACCATGCCGTCGGCCAGCGTGCGGGCCATGAACGCCACCGTCTCGATCCGGTCGGCGGGCGGGTAGATCTCAGCCTCGACGCTGGAGCCGTTGTCGGCGGGCCGGGTCTGTACAGGGCGGCCGTCGAGCCCCTGGGCCAGCCGGTGGGCCAGCAGCCCTGGCCGGCCGAAGCGTCCCAACATGTCGGCCTCGGTCAGCGCGGCCACGTCGCCCAGGGTCTGCATCCCCAGTCGCCACAGCACGTCGAGCAGCGCCTCGGCGTCGTCCGTAGCGCCCGGCAGCGGCGACATCGCCTCGCCGAGGAAGGCCAACGGCAGGCCGGCCAGGAACTGCCGTCCCTGCCGGGGCGGTGCCACGACCACGGCCGTCGTGTCCGGCGACTCGACATCGGACAGCCCGGGTGCCAGCACAGCCATCCGGGCCGCGACCCCGGCTGCGAAGAGGCCGTCAGCCACGCCCACCCCTGCCTTCGAAGTCGATGGTCCCGCGCCGGCGACGGCCTGGGCGACGAGCTCGGCCAAGGCTCGCTCGCCGCCGAAATAGCGCGACGGCCCCCTCGCCCCGAAGGCATGCAGTCCGGGGCGCAGAGCCTCCGCCAGGGGAGTGAACTGCTCCAGTGCGGTGGCCACCGGCTCGCAGTCGCCGACGTCGGCGCAGTCGAGGTTCACAACGATCATGCGCGCCGGCGGTTGCTGGGGTGGGGGGAGTGACGGTTCGCGGGTCATCGGCTGTGTGTCGGGCTGGTGGTCAGCTCGCGCGACGTTCTCCGACGTCTTCGAGGCTGCTGCCGGATCCGGAGGCCTGGCTGGGCTCTGCGCAGGCCACCCGGCCGTCCTGTGAGGGCAGCCACATCAGCATCCGGCGGGGCCGGGACGCCGCGCCCCGCCCGGTGACGGTGACCTCGGCCCGACGGGCCAGCAGCCGCCCGTGACCGTCGTCGATGCCTGTCCACAGAGTCTGCTCGATCATCAAGCGGAGCTCCGGCACCAGACCGGCAAGGTCCGCCGGGACACTGCCGAGAGCGCAGATCAGCGAGGTGCCGTGCTCGCGCATCCGGGCCAGGAGTCGCCGTGCTGTCGCGCCCGCCACCCTGATCCCGGGTCCCAGCAGCACGAGATCGAAGCCGCCCACCACCGCGCCCAGCACATCGGCGGCAGTGTTCCTGCTCTGCGCCCCCTCCGGCAGGTCCACCACCGCCCAGCGTTCAAGGTCGACGCCCCTCTCGGCCAGCGCAGCCACGCCCAGATCGGCCGTTCCCACCGCCACCACCCAGCTGCCCCTCCGGGAGGCCTCGGCTGCGAGCGCGGTGGCCAGCGTCATCGAGCCGTGGCCGCCGACCGCGACGGCGGTGCCTCGCCGGATGCTGCCCTCTGGCAGCAGCGTCGCCAGCGCCCCCTCTACAGGAAGCCGCCGCTCATGGGCCGTCCCGGAGGGCGCGTCGAGCCGGATCGGTAGTCCCCGCGCCGTGGATGGTGCCGCCATCGGGCCATAATACAAACGTATGTTCGTTTATGCCAGCGCGACACAGGGCCGCCTCTTGTGATCAGGTGCTGGATCTGACGTCCGACAGCCAGTCGAGGATGGTCCGGACCAGCTCGTCGGAGTGGCCGCGGTCGGTGAAGAGATGGTCGGCGCCGGCCACGGTGTGCAGCGTGGCCGAGCCCGCGGCGGCCAGGGCCTCGGTCTGGTCGTGCCCCACCACGGTGTCGGCCCCGGCCTGCACCACCAGCATGGGCCGGCCCAGCGAGGCCGCGGCCGCAACCACATCGTGGCTGTGCAGGTCCTCGAGGAAGTCCCGCCCGACTCGCACCGGATTGGGGCCTATCCGAACCTCACCGGAGCCCTCGGAGCGGATCTGCTCCAGGGCGTCGTCGGAGAACAGGTGCTCCACATGGGCGACCGAGGCCGGCGAGGCCACCGCCACCACCTGGGCCACGGTGTGCAGGCGGGACGCGGCCAGCACCGCGGCCGCGCCTCCCAGGCTGTGTCCCACCAGCACGCACGGACCGGCCCCTCGCCGTATCAGCGCCACCGCGGCCGCGGTCAGGTCGTTCACGTTGGTGGCCACGGTGGTGTCGGCCAGCTCCCCACCGCTCTCGCCCAATCCAGTGAAGTCGAAGGCCAGAGTGAGGTAGCCGCCTGCGGCCAGGCCCTTGGCGATGCGGGTGGTGGTGAACAGGTCCTTGGAGCAGGTGAAGCAATGGGCCAGCAGCGCCGCCCCCGCGACCGCGGTGCCGGGTCCGGGCCGGTGAAGCACCCCCGCGAGCTTCGAACCCCCCCCCCCCCCGCCCGGGAACTCGAACCGTTCAGCCGCAGGTGCCGCCGTCATCGACTGATGCTTCCACGTGGGGGTGGGGCCGCGTCCAGTCCAAGACGCCGTAGCGCGGCAGCGGTAGCGTTGCCGGCGTTATGCGCAATATCCGGCTCGTGCTCCTCATCGTCCTGGCGCTCGCTGCGCTGTTCCTGGCTGCCTGCTCAGGCAGCCAGAGTACCGACGGTCCGGTCGTGGACGATGCCGGGCCGGCTGCCGAGGCCCCGACCGTTGAGGATGCACCGGCCGAGGACGCCGCGCCGGCCGAGGAGGCTGATCCCGGCGCCGACGGGGAGCCCGACGTCGACGGCGGGGCCGACGCGACGACCGACGACGCCGTATCGGTCCAGGATCCGTCGATAGTCGACCGGCTCAAGCGCAACGCCGAGGAGTTCGAGTACGCGATCGGCACGCCCGGAGGCGCGCTGACGATCGCGACCGTCTCGGAGCCGCTCACCTTCAACCTTGCCGTCTCCAACGACGCGTCGTCGTCGAACGTGCTGGGCTACCTCTTCGAGGGCCTCACCGAGACCTCCTGGCTGACCGACCAGGTCGAGCCCTTGCTGGCGGAGTCCTGGGAACACTCCGACGACGGCCTGAAGTGGACGTTCCACCTGCGCCGCGACGTCGTCTGGCACGACGGCGAGCCCTTCACGGCCGACGATGTGGACTTCACGTTCAACCGGATCATCTACAACGACGACATCCCCGCCAGCAGCCGCTCGACCTTCGAGTTCCAGTACCTGGACGACAGGCGCGTCTGGCGGCACAGCCGCATGGCCGTATCCGTGATCGACGACTACACGGTCGAGTTCACCCTGCCCGTGCCGTTCGCCCCGTTCCTGCGCTCCATGGGCACCTCCATATTCCCGAGACACATCCTCGAGCCGCACGTCGACGACGGCACCTTCGTCGACACCTGGGACATCGCCACCGACCCGGCCGAGATCATCGGCACCGGGCCCTTCACCATCGAGAGCTACCAGCCTGGCGAGCAGGTGGTGCTGGCCCGCAACCCCGACTACTGGTTGACCGACGACGAGGGCAACCGCCTGCCGTACCTGGATCGTGTCGTCCACAACATCGTCGAAGACCTCGACGACGAGCTCGAGAGCTTCCTGGCGGGCGAGTCCGACGTGCACGGGGTGCTGGGAGAGGAGTACGCCGACCTGGAGCCGCAGCAGGATGAAGGCAACTTCACGATCCACCGCCGGGGCCCCAACTTCGGCACGACGTTCCTCACGTTCAACGTCAACCCCGGAACCAACCCCGACACCGGCGAGCCCTACGTCGCGGCCCACAAGCTGGACTGGTTCGACAACGTCGGGTTCCGCCAGGCAGTGGCCCACAGCGTCGACAAGGCGGCCATCATCGACGGCGTCCAGCACGGCCTCGGCTACCCGCAGTGGTCCTCGGTGAGCCCCGCGGCCGGCGACTTCCACAACCCGAGCGTCAGGACCTACCCCTACGACCTCGACAAGGCCAACGAGATCCTCGACGGTCTGGGCTGGACCGACACCGACGGCGACGGCGTGCGCGAGGACTCCAACGGCAACCCGATCGAGTTCACGCTGGTGACCAACTCGGGAAACAACGTCCGGGAGGAGGCCACCCAGATCATCCATCAGGGGATGGAGGCGATAGGTCTGAGCGTCGACTACCAGGCGATCGACTTCGGGGAGCTCGTAGGCCAGCTGACCACCACCTACGACTGGGAGTCGCTCGTCATCGGGTTGACCGGCGGCTCGGACCCCTACAGCGGCATCGGGGTCTGGCACAGCACGGGGGATCTGCACCTGTGGCACCCCAACCAGCCCGAGCCGGCCACCGACTGGGAGGCCGAGATCGATGAGCTCTACATCCTGGCGAGCCAGGAGCTGGACCACGCCGTGCGGGTGGAGCACTACCGGAAGGCCCAGGAGGTCATAGCCGAGAACGTGCCCCTGATCTACACGTCGCTGTCCGAGCGGCTCACGGCCGCCCGGAACGTGTTCGGAAACACGACGCCCACCCTGTACGCGCTCTGGGACATCCGCTACCTGTACCGGACCGACCAGTAGCGGACCGGTACTGGGCTGCGTGCCCGCTCGCTCGGCGTCCGGGCCGCGTACAGTTCATCCCATGTATGACCTAAAGATCAGTGGCGGGCTGCTGGTGGACGGCACCGGGGATCCGCCCCGGCCCGCCGACGTGGCCGTGGCCGGGGACAGGATCGTCGCCGTCGGCGCCGACCTCCCCGGCGACGCGGCTCGCACGATCGACGCCACGGGCCAGATCGTCACCCCCGGCTTCGTGGACGTGCACACCCATTACGACGGCCAGGCCACCTGGGACGACCTTCTCGAGCCCAGTTCCGGCCACGGCGTCACCACCGTCGTCATGGGCAACTGCGGGGTGGGCTTCGCGCCGGTTCGCCCCGGCAACGAGGAGTGGCTCATCCAGCTGATGGAGGGAGTGGAGGACATCCCCGGTGCGGCCCTCTCGGAGGGCATCGACTGGAGCTGGGAGACCTTCGGCGAATACCTCGACGCCCTCGACGACCGCCGCTGGGCCATCGACGTGGGCACCCAGGTGCCCCACGGCGCGGTCCGGGCCTATGTGATGGGCCAGCGCGGGGCCCGCAACGAGCCCGCCGACCCCGACGAGATCGCCCGCATGGAGCGCATCGTGGCCGAGGCGGTGTCCGCCGGCGCGCTGGGCGTGTCGACGTCGCGCACATTGGCCCACAAGGCGATGGACGGCGAACCGGTGCCGGGAACGTTCGCAGCCACCGACGAGCTGTTCGGTCTGGGCCGCGGGCTGCGCGACGGCGGGGGCGGCGTGTTCGAGCTGGCCCCGGTGGGATCAGCGGGCGAGGACATCGTCAAGCCCCGCTCCGAGGTGGAGTGGATGAGGCGCCTGTCGGCGGAGATCGGCCAGCCGGTCAGCTTCGCCCTGTTGCAGGTGCCGGCCGCGCCCGACCTGTGGCGCGAGTTGATGGACGTGTCGCTCCAGGCCGCCGAGGAGGGTGCCGAGCTGTACCCGCAGGTGGCCGGCCGCCCCTTCGGCCTGCTGGTCGGCTGGCCGACGATGCACCCCTTCATGCTGCGCCCGACCTACCGGTCCATCGAGCACCTGGACATGGACGAGCGCGCCGCGCGCCTGCAGGACCCGGCCGTTCGGGCCGCGATCCTCTCCGAGGCCGACGGCGAGCGCCGGGGCGGCATGCACGAGGGCGTGGGCGTGCTGGTCTCGAGGATGCTCGACCGGATGTACGTGCTCGGCGATCCTCCCGACTACGAGCCGGCTCCGGAGCGGTCGATCGGGGCGATCGCAGCCTCAGCCGGTGTCGACACCGCCGAAGCCGCCTACGACGCCTTCTGCGCCGAGGACGGCAGAGCCCTGCTGATGGTGCCGCTGTTCAACTACGTCGACGGCAACCACGACGTGATCCGCGAGCAGCTCACCCACTCGCGGGCCGTGATGGGCCTCTCCGACGGCGGGGCCCACTGCGGGCTCATCTGCGACGCGTCCATGCCCACGACCATGATCAGCCACTGGACCCGGGACCGTAGCCGCGGCGAGCAGCTGCCGCTGGAGTGGGTGGTACGCAAGCAGACCCGCGACACCGCGGCGCTCTTCGGGCTGAACGATCGCGGCGTGGTCGAGGCGGGCAAGCGGGCCGATCTCAACGTGATCGACCACTCCGCCATCGGGGTGCGGACGCCCCGGCTCGTGCACGACCTGCCGGCCGGGGGCCGCCGCCTGCTCCAGCACGCCGACGGCTACACCGCCACCATCGTGGCCGGCCGGCAGACGCGCGACGCGGGCCGGGACACCGGTGCCCGTCCCGGCCGCCTGGTGCGCGGCCGTCGCGCCGCCTGAGCGCCCTCCGCCGCCGCGAAGGGAGCGACATGGGCTGCTGCGACGGGCGAGTAGTGATCGTCACCGGAGCGGGGAGGGGGCTGGGCCGGGCCCACGCCCTGACGTTCGCGGCCGAGGGTGCCAATGTGGTGGTCAACGACCTCGGCGCCGAGGACGGCGGCACGCAGCCCGGCATCGACGACGCCGCCACCGCCGTGGTGGAGGAGATCCGTGCCGCAGGCGGCTCGGCCGCCGTCAACCACGGCGACGTGGCCGACTGGGACCAGGCCGGTGCCCTGGTGGCCCAGGCCGTCGACACCTGGGGCCGCCTGGACACGCTGGTGTGCAACGCCGGGTTCCTGCGTGACCGGATGCTGGTCAACATGAGCGAGCAGGAATGGGACGCGGTGGTGCGGGTCCACCTCAAGGGCCATTTCGCGCCGGCCCGCCACGCGGTCGCCCACTGGCGGGAGCGCCAGAAGGCTTCGGGCGGGGAGCCTCCGGCCGCCCGCATCGTCAACACCTCCTCCGGTGCGGGCCTGATGGGATCCATCGGCCAGGGCAACTATGTGGCGGCCAAGGCCGCCATCGCGGCGCTGACGATCCAGCAGGCCGCGGAGTGGGGCCGCTACGGCGTGCTCGCCAATGCCGTCGCTCCCGATGCCCGTACCCGCATGACGGCGGTGATCCCCGGTTACCCAGAGCGGCCCTCAGAGGGCTGGGATCCCAAGGCTCCCGAGAACGTCTCGCCCCTCGTGGTGTGGTTGGGCAGCGCGGCCTGTGACGTGACCGGCAGGGTGTTCGAGTGCACCGGGGGCGAGCTCAACGTGTGCGACGGATGGCAGCACGGGCCGGTCATGTCGGTGGGGCAGCGGTCGATGACCGCGGCCGAGGCGGGCGACCTGGCCCGCCGCTCCGTGGCTGCCGGGCAGCCCCCGGCACCGGTGTTCGGCATTCGTTAACCGGGGCTCAACCCAGCCGCTGAGAAATATTTGAAAGAAATTTTGACAAAAATGTGACAAACCCGTGACGATGGTGTAACCTGCTTGTCAGGAACCGGGTCTGAAGATCAGGATTCGACAGAACCGGATCCGCAATCCCCCCCTCCAGGGACCGTGCGGAGCCCGCCAGTGTGAAGCTGGCGGGCTCCGGCGCGTTGGGCTGGCGGGCTCCGCTGGGTGTGAGTCGGGCCCGCCAGTGTGAAGCTGGCGGGCTCCGGCGCGTCGGGTTTGTTGCGCTCCGGCGGGTTGTACGCTCCGGCCATGGACTGCCCCATTCTCGACGCCCTGACGTTCTGGGACTTGCTCGAGAGACGGGTGGCGGCCACCCCCGACCGGATGATGCTGGTCGACGAGGAGAGTCGCGCCCTGACGTTCGCGGAGTTCAAGGACCAGGCCGAGCGAGTGGCCGCCGGGCTGCAGGCCATGGGCGTGACCGAGGGGACACCGGTCACATGGGTGCTGCCGACTCGAATCGAGACGGTGCTGCTGAGCCTCGCCCTCAGCCGGCTCGGTGCGGTCCAGAACCCGATCATCCACATCTACCGCAGGCGCGAGATCGACTTCTGCGTCCGCCAGACCGGCGCGGAGCTGATCGTTCACCCCGGAGTCTGGGCAGGATACGACTATGGCGCCATGGTCGATGAGATCGTGGACGAACTCGACCACCCGTGCCGTGTCCTTGTCGGCTACGACAGCCTTCCCGAGGGCGACCCTGCCTCCCTGCCGCCTTCGCCCGACGCCGCCGACGCCGGGACCGTTCGCTGGCTGTACTACACCTCGGGGACCACCTCCGATCCCAAGGGCGTGAAGCACACCGACGCGTCGCTCATTGCGGGCGGGATCGGCCTGGCCCGGGCCCTGGACATGAGCGGCGACGACGTAGGCTCCATCGCCTTCCCGTACGCCCACATCGGGGGACCCGACTACCTGGTCACGATGCTGTCGTCGGGCTTCGGCGCCGTGCTCGTCGAGCGGTTCGACCCGGCCGCATCAGTCGTCACGTACGCCCGGCGCGGTGTGACCATGGCCGGCGGATCGACGGTCTTCTACCAGATGTTCCTGAAGGAGGACCGCAAGTCGCGGCAGGCCACCGGGCGGGCGGCCATGCCCGCGCTGCGGGTGCTGTCGGGCGGGGGCGCCCCGAAGCCGCCCGAGATCTACTTCCAGGTCAAGGAGCAGATGGGGATCCCGGTCGCCCACGGCTACGGGATGACCGAGTGCCCGATGATCTCGCAGGGCTCGCCCCGCGACACCGACGACCAGCTCGCTCACACCGACGGTCGCCCGGTCCACGGCTGCGAGGTGTCGATCGTGGCGGTCTCTGCCGACGGCGGGGAGGCTCCCGCGCCGCGAGGGGTGCAGGGCGAGGTGCGGGTGCGGGGACCGATGCTCTTCGCGGGCTACACCGATCCCAGCCTCGACGAGCAGGCCTTCGATGCTCGGGGCCGGTTCCGTACCGGCGACCTCGGGGTGCTGCGACCCGACGGGCACCTGATCCTCACCGGCCGGGTGAAGGACGTCATCATCCGCAAGGGCGAGAACATCTCGGCCAAGGAGATCGAGGACGTGCTCTACGCCCACGAGAAGGTGGCGGCGGCCGCGGTCATCGGCCTGTCCGACCCGGAGCGGGGCGAGAGGGTATGCGCGGTGGTCGAGACGGCCCCCGGGTCCGACGACCTGACCTTCGTCGAGATGGTCGACGCCTGCTACGAGGCCGGGCTGGCCCGCCAGAAGATTCCCGAGCAGCTCGAGATATACCCCGAGCCGCTGCCCCGCAATGCCACCCTCAAGATCCTTAAGCACAAGCTGCGGGAGGTCTACGAGTCCAGACGAGCGCTCAAGTTGACTGCACGAGATGTCTATGTAGCCCGACAGGAAGAGGATTGAGGCGAGGCCGATGGCTGAAGTCACCATCTATCACAATAAACATTGAAACTCCTCCAAGAATGCCGTGGCGGTCGCCACGGATGCGGGAGTCGAGGTCGACGTGGTGCTCTACATGTCGGAGCGCCCTGACCGCGATGCGCTCACCGGGATCATCGAACGGCTCGAGGATCCGGTGGAGAACCTGGTCCGCAAGGACTCGCAGTTCTCCAAGCTCGGACTCGACCCCGACGACTACGTAGCCAATGCCGCGGCGGTGGTGGACGTGCTGTTGAGGTATCCGAGGCTCATGCAGCGTCCGGTGCTGGTGCGCGGCGACCGGGCCATCATCGGGCGGCCCCTCGGCGACGCCAAGGCCAAGGACCGCCTGGCCGAGTTCCTCTCCTAATCTCCCCGGCATCCCCC
Source organism: Acidimicrobiia bacterium (assembly GCA_022820805.1). GTDB lineage: Bacteria > Actinomycetota > Acidimicrobiia > Acidimicrobiales > Aldehydirespiratoraceae > Aldehydirespirator. The sequence goes on along the minus strand of JAJEEV010000024.1, from coordinate 137,983 downwards.
CGGCGCCGGCGCGGTTCGCTACCGTGGGGCGCTGAGAAACTCACCCAAAGCGACCATAAGGGAGAGCCGATGCGCATCGTGGTGGACTTCGACCTGTGCGAGAGCAACGCCGTATGCATGCAGATCGCGCCCGACATCTTCGAGGTGCGAGACGATGACTTCCTCTACATCCTCAACGAGACGCCGGGCGAGGCCGATCGGGTCCGCGTGGAGGAGTGCGTGCAGCGCTGCCCCAAGCAGGCCATCTCGATCGCCGAGGACTGACACCACGAGCGAGCCCGCCGAGGATCCACGACCCCGCAGAGGTAGGCGAACATGACCTCGACGCCGCGCGCCGTCACCATTGTCGGGGCCTCGCTGGCCGGCCTGAACGCGGCCGAGGCGTTGCGCCGCGACGGCTTCGAGGGGCCGATCACTCTGATCGGCGCCGAGGACCACCCGCCGTATGACCGCCCGCCGCTGTCCAAGCAGGTGCTGGCCGGCGACTGGGAGCCGGACCGGGCCGCGCTCACCGACGCCGAGGAGTTGCAGGAGGACGAGATCGAGGCCCGCTTCGGCCTTCGAGCCACCGGGCTGGACCTCGACGCACGCGAGCTCACCCTCCACACCGGCGAGACCGTCGGGTTCGACGGGCTCGTGATCGCCACCGGGGCGCGCTGCCGCACCATGGGCGGCACCGAGGGGCTCGAAGGCGTCCACGTGCTGCGCTCGCTGGACGACTGCCTCGCCCTGCGTGCCGATCTGGAGGCCGCTCCGCAGCGGGTGCTGGTGGTGGGCGCAGGGTTCATCGGGGCCGAAGTGGCCGCGACCGCCCGGGGTCGGGGCCTGGAAGTCTCGTTAGTGGAGGCGCTTCCCACCCCCCTGGGCCGCGTGCTCGGCGACGAGATGGGCCAGGTGTGCGCCGAGGTCCACCGTGACCACGGCGTCGACCTGCGCACCGGGGTCGGCGTGGACCGGATCGAGGGAGACCGCCGGGTGGAGCGGGTCGTGCTGTCGGACGGGGCGGTCATCGACGCCGATGTCGTCGTCGTCGGCATCGGGGTCATCCCCAACACCGAGTGGCTCGACGGCTCCGGCGTGGAGGTCGACGACGGGGTGATCTGCGACGCCTCGTGCCTGGTGGCCGATCGGGTGACCGCCGCGGGCGACGTGGCCCGCTGGCCCAACCAGCTCTTCGGGGAGACGATGAGGGTCGAGCACTGGGACAACGCCGCCGCCCAGGGCGCCCACGCAGCCCGGCGGCTGCTCGACGCCGGGGTCGGCCCGTTAATGCCGGTCCCGTGGTTCTGGAGCGACCAGTACGACCGGAAGATCCAGCTGGCCGGCCGGGTGCGGCCCGACGACGAGGTCCGGGTGGTGAACGGCTCGCTCGACGAGCGACGGTTCGCGGCGATCTACGGCCGGGCCGGGAAGATCACCGGCGTGCTCGGCTTCAACCGCCCCCGCCACGTGATGCGCTACCGGGCCCTGATCGAGCAGGGCGCCAGCTTCGACGACGCCCTCGCCGCCGAGTTCTGAAAGCTCGCGCCCACCGGTAGCCTGACGGGGTTCCGCCGCAGGGCGGGACACACTTGTGCGCAGCACGCAGGCTGCGGGTCTCGCACTGCGGGCCATGCAGCAGGGTCAGAAACCCACTGGAGAAACCATGCCGACAAGCCTCCCTCCCAAGGCCGAGACCATCGCCTCGATGGTGGAGACCTTCGGACTCTCCGACAACGACACCGGTTCACCCGAGGTACAGATCGGGTTGCTGTCCGACCGCATCAACCACCTGACCGAGCACCTGAGGGTCCACAAGAAGGACCATCACAGCCGGAGGGGTCTGCTGATGCTGGTAGGCCGGCGCAGGAGGCTGCTCGACTACGTGAAGGAGAACGACGTCGAGCGGTACCGGGCGGTCATCGCCCATCTCGGGCTGCGACGCTGAGCACAAAGGGGCGGCCATCGGGCCGCCCCTCCGGCTGTCTGCGCCGAACGCGGCGCTGACCGGCCGGCGACGATCCCAGTGACAACCAACACGAGGTACGGCCACTCCGGTGCCAGTCGTATCGGCCTCGCCCGCAGAGCCGGGGGGACCGATACGACTGGGAACTGGCGGGGTCGTACCCGAGATCGGGCCTCGAACGAGGTCCGCAAGGAGTAGATCCATGGCTGATGCCATTTCCGTTACCGGCGCCTTCACGCGCGCCGAAGGGAAGGACGCCACCTTCGAGACGGGCCTGCTGGCCCCGCTCGCGGGCGGCTCCGTCACCGTCCGTATGGGCGACACCGTGGTGCTGGTCACCGCGACCGGTGCCAAGTCCCCCCGGGAGGGCGCCGACTTCTTCCCGCTCACCGTCGACGTGGAGGAGCGGATGTACGCGGCGGGTCGCATTCCCGGCTCGTTCTTCCGCCGCGAGGCCCGAGCGGGCGAGCAGGCCATCCTGACCTGCCGGCTCATCGACCGCCCGCTGCGTCCGAGCTTCCCCGACGGCTTCCGCAACGAGGTCCACGTGGTGGCCACCGTGCTGGGCGCCGACCAGTCCCACCCCTACGACATAGCCGCGCTCAACGCGGCCTCGCTGGCGCTGTGCATCTCGCCGGTCCCCTTCGACGGGCCGATCGGCGCGGTGCGGCTGGCCTGGTCGTCGTCGGGTGAGTGGGTTCCGTTCCCGACCTACGAGGAGGGCGGCGGCTCCGCCTTCGAGATGGTGGTGGCCGGCCGCCTCGCCGGCGACGACATCGCGGTGATGATGGTCGAGGCCGGAGGCACCGCCACCACCTGGGAGCTGTACGCCGACGGCGTGCCCAAGGTGGACGAGGACGTCCTGGCCGGCGGCCTCGAGGCGGCCAAGACCTGGATCCGGGAGATGATCGAACTGCAGCAGCAGATGATCGACGCCGTGGGCCAGGTCGACAAGATGGAGCCTCCGCTGGCCGTCGACTACAGCGACGACGTCCTTGCCGCGGTGCGCGACAGCGCGGCCGATCGCATCGCCGAGACCCAGCAGATCGCCGACAAGTCCGATCGCCAGCAGGCCGAGGCCTCCCTGGCCGCCGGCGTGGTCGCCGAACTCGAGAAGCAGTTCGGCGACGACCCGGCCACGGCACGGCAGATCAGCAGCGCCATCCGGACCGTCACCAAGGAGATCGTGCGCCGCCGGATCGTTACCGACGGCGTCCGCATCGACGGCCGGGCCCCCGACCAGCTGCGGCCCCTGATGAGCCGGGTCGGGGTCATCCCGACCGCTCACGGCTCCGGTCTGTTCCAGCGGGGCGAGACCCAGGTCCTGAACTTCACGACGCTGGGCATCGGCCGCAGCGACATGCTGATCGACGACCTCTCGCCCACGGAGAAGAAGCGCTACTTCCATCACTACAACTTCCCGCCGTTCTGCACCGGCGAGACCGGCTTCATGCGAGGTCCCAAGCGCCGCGAGATCGGCCATGGGGCGCTGGCCGAGCGGGCCGTGTTCCCCGTGGTTCCGGGATTCGAGGAGTGGCCCTACACGGTGCGCACCGTCTCGGAGGTCATGGCCTCCAACGGCTCGAGCTCGATGGCGTCGGTGTGCGGGTCCACTCTGTCGCTGATGGACGCGGGCGTGCCGATCAAGGCGCCGGTGGCCGGTGTGGCCATGGGCCTCGTCCACGCCGAGGACAAGTGGGTGACGCTCACCGACATCCTCGGCGCCGAGGACGCCTTCGGCGACATGGACTTCAAGGTTGCGGGCACCACCGACTTCATCACCGCGCTGCAGCTCGACACCAAGATCGCCGGAATCCCGGCGTCGGTGCTGACCGCGGCGCTGCGCCAGGCCCGAGAGGCTCGTCTCGACATCCTCGACGTGATGGCGGAGACCATCATGGAGCCCCGGCCCGACGTGCGCGACACCGCCCCGAAGATCGTCACCTTCGAGATCCCCGTCGAGAAGATCGGCGAGGTGATAGGACCCAAGGGCAAGGTGATCAACTCCATCCAGTCCGAGACCGGAGCCGACATCAGCGTGGACGACGACGGCGCAGTCGGGATCGTCGCCATCGCCTCGACCGACCGCGGCGCGGTCCTTGAGGCCGAGCGCCAGATCAAGCTCATCCTGGACCCGCCCACCGCCGACGTGGGCGCCACGTACCGGGGCCGGGTGGTGAACATCACCAAGTTCGGGGCGTTCGTGAACATCCTCCCCGGCCGCGACGGGCTCGTGCACATCTCCAAGCTGGGAGGGGGCAGGCGCATCGACAGGGTCGAGGACGTACTGGAGCTCGGCGAGGAGATCGAGGTGGTCGTGGAGGACGTCGACCCCAACGGCAAGATCTCGCTGATCCCCAAGTCCGACGACGCCGACGGCGCCGAGGCCCGCCCCGCCCGTCAGGAGTCCCGCCGCTCCGAGCCGCGCCGAGGCCCCGGAGGCGGTGAGACGGACCGCTCCTCGGGGCGCGACGGCGGTCCCGGCCGCGGTGGCCGGGCCGATCGCGCCGGCGCCGACTCCCGGCGCTCGGACGGCGGTCGTGCCGACCGGGACTTCGAGCCGCGGCGAGACGACCGCGGCCGTTCCCGTCAGCCGGCCGCCGTGTCGGGCGCCCGGCAGGTGTCGTTCGAGGACTCCTTCGACCGGGAGCTTGAGAAGGAGTTCGGCGACCTCGGTCCCGATCCCCGAGCCCGGCGAGCGGGTCGCCGCGGCCCTCGCGGCCCTCGCTAAGAGGCCGAGCGGGTAGGCGAGACCATGATCAGAGTCGGGGTGTGCGGCGCCACCGGGCGCATGGGCACCGCGGCGTGCGGTGCCGTCGAGGCCGATCCTGACACCGAGCTGGTGGCCGCCATCGGGTCGGCCGGCTCGGTCGGCGACTTCGTCGACGCCGGAGCCGAGGTGGTGGTCGACTTCACCGTGGCTGAGGCGGTCAGGGCCAACATGGGTCCTCTCGCGGCAGCGGGCATCCACGCAGTCATCGGCACGTCAGGGCTGACGGAGCGCGACACCGGCGCGCTGCGGGAGGCCTTCGTGGGCAGCCACTGCATCGTCGCGCCGAACTTCGCGGTGGGTGCGGTGCTGATGACCCGCTTCGCAGCGATGGCCGCGCCGTACTTCGACACCGCCGAGGTGATCGAGCTCCACCACGACCGCAAGGTCGACGCGCCCTCGGGGACGGCGCTCACGACCGCCGAGGCGATGGCGGCCGCGTCCGACGACTGGGCGCCGGACCCCACGGGCAGCGAGATCCTGCCCGGCGCGCGCGGCGGCCGCGGCCCGGGCGGAATCCCGATCCACTCGGTGCGCATGAAGGGCCTGGTCGCTCACCAGGAGGTCCTGCTGGGCGGTCCCGGCGAGACCCTGACGATCCGTCACGACTCCATCGACCGGTCGGCGTTCATGCCCGGCATGCTGCTGGCCACCAAGCGCGTCGTGACGCTCGGGCCGGGCATCACGGTCGGTCTCGGCGAGGTGCTGGGCATCTGATCCCGGGGCAGGATCGCTGAGTGCGCAGGCTGGCATCTCCCGGATGGGTGGCTTCACACCTGTTCGCGGCGGCGATGGTCGTGCTCATGGTCAACCTGGGGTTCTGGCAGCTTCGACGGCTCGACGAGCGCCGCGCCGACAACGCCGAGACTGCCGCGGCGATGTCGCAGGCTCCATCGGACATCGCCGCGTACCTGGACACTCTGGGCCTGCCCCCCGAGTACACGGCAGTCGCGGCGAAGGGCGCCTACCTCTCCGGTGCCGAGGTGCGGATCGGCAATCGCAGCAGCGGCGGGCAGCCGGGGGTCTGGCTGGCGACCCCGCTGGAGCTCGCCGACGGCCGGGCCGTGGCGGTGGTCCGGGGCTGGGTTCCCCGGCGCAGCGTCACAGGACTCGACGACCGCAGCGCGGCCCCACCGGCCGGCGAGGTGACCGTGGTCGGGCTGGCCTTCGACAGCGTCGCAGGGGGCCGGATCGCCGAGACCGGTCCGGGCGAGGCCCCGGAGATCTCACGCATGGATCTGGACCGCTTCAGGGAGGTCTCCGGCGTCGGGGTGGTGGACACCTGGATCCGGCTGAGGGCCCAGGCCCCTCCGCAGCCCGAGGGGCTTCCCGTGCCGGTGCCCGATCCCGACCTGAGCGAGGGGCCCCACCTGTCGTACGCGTTCCAGTGGTTCTTCTTCTCCGCCGGGGCGGTGGTGGTGTACGCCCTCATACTCCGGCGGGCGGTCAACGGTCGCCAAGAGGCACCCGAGAACGCGTAGGGTTGTAGGCGATGGCACGTTTCGGACGAGTGCTCACCGCCATGGTCACGCCCTTCACCGAGGACGGGGCGCTGGACCTCGACGGCGCGGCGCGGCTGGCCCAGTGGCTGGTCGCCAGCGGCAACGAGGGCCTCGTGGTGGCCGGCACCACCGGTGAGAGCCCGACTCTCACCCATGCCGAGCAGGCCGACCTTGTGGCCGCGGTGGCCGGCGCGGTCGACGTGCCCGTGGTGGCGGGCGCCGGAAGCAACGACACCCGCGCCGCCATCGACCTGACCGAGCGCTGCACGAGGGCCGGGGCGGACGGGATCCTGCACGTCGCCGGCTACTACAACCGGCCGTCCCAGGCCGGGCTCGACGCGCACTTCCGGCACTGCGCGGCTGCCACCGACCTTCCGGTGATCATCTACGACATACCCGGGCGCACCGGGCGCAAGGTCGCCACCGAGACCCTGGCCCGCCTGGCCCACGAGGTGCCCAACATCGTCGGGCTCAAGGACGCCGCCGGCTCGCCCGCGGAGACGGCCCGACTGCTGGAGATGGCCCCCGACGGCTTCGAGGTGTACTCCGGCGACGACGCGCTCACCCTGCCCCTGCTGTCGATCGGGGCGGTCGGCGTCATCGGCGTGGCCACGCACTGGGCGGGCCGGCAGATGGCGGCGATGTTCGACGCCTTCGAGAGCGGGCGGGTGGCCGACGCCGCGGCCATCAACCGCAGCCTGCTCGACTCCTACGACTTCGAGACGGGCGACGACGCCCCCAACCCGGTGCCCACCAAGTGCATGATGCGCGTTCTGGGGCTGCCGGCGGGGCCGTGCCGCCTGCCCATGGGGCCCGAGCCGTCCGGACTCGAGGACCGGGCCCGGGAGGTTCTCACGGCGCTGGGCGCCGGCTAGAGGCCGAGCGAAGTAGGCGGGATGACGCGGCCCATACGGCGCGAGGCCGTGGCCCGAGCGGCCCGTGAGCGCAGCGAACAAGAGCGGGAAAGACCCCGGTGCAACGCGACGGGCTTGCGCCTACCCGCGCACCTTCTAGAGCCCGAGCCTCCGCTGTGGCCGCGCCGGTAGCCGTCACCTTCCTGGGCGGCCTGGGAGAGATCGGACGCAACTGCGCGGTCATCGAGACCGCGGGACGCCGGGTGCTGCTGGACTGCGGGCGGATGTTCGCGGGGGACGACCTTCCCGGAGTCGACTCGGTGCTGCCCGACTTCGAATGGCTGCTGGCCAGCGGGGGAGTGGAGGCCTGCGTCGCCACCCACGCCCACGAGGATCACATCGGTGCCCTGCCGTACCTGCTCGAGCGGCTGTCGTTCCCGGTTTACGGGTCCGCGTTCACTCTCGGCCTGGTGCGGCACAAGCTCGCCGAGGCCGGGCTGCTGGACCGGGCCGAACTGCGCGAGGTCCGCGACGGTGACCGCTTCACCGCCGGCCCCTTCGAATGCGAGGCCATGCCCGTCACCCACTCGGTGCCCGGCGGCTTCATCACCGCCTTCTCGACCCCGCAGGGGCTGATCCTGCACTCCAGCGACTTCAAGCTCGACCTCACCCCGGTGGACGGGCGCCGCACGGCCCTGTCCCGCATCGGGGCCCTCGCCGACGATCCGGGGGTGCGGCTGCTGCTGGCCGACTCGACCAACGCCGACGACCCCGGGTCGACCCGGTCGGAGCGAGACGTGGGCGATGTGCTGCGCGAGGCGATCGGCCGCCAGGAGGGTCGCCGGGTGATAGTGGGCGCCTTCGCCAGCCACATTCACCGCATCCAGCAGGTGATGGACGCGGCGGTCGGCACGGGGCGCACCGTGGCCACGCTGGGCCTCTCGATGCAGCGCAACGTGGGGCTGGCCCGCGAGCTCGGACTGCTGCGGGTTCCCGACCACGCCCTGCGCGACATCACCGACATCGAGAGAATCGATCCGGCGAGTGTGCTCATCATCTGCACCGGGTCCCAGGGCGAGCCGAGGGCCGCTCTTACCCAGATGGCCGAGGGAGCCAGCAAGTGGGTGGAGATAGGCGACCGGGACACGGTGATATTCAGCTCGCACCCGATTCCCGGAAACGAGGCCGCGGTGGGAGCGGTCCGCAACGGGCTGGCCCGGCGCGGCGCCCGGGTGCTGCACACCGGCAATCTCGCGGTGCACACCTCCGGACATGGCAAGCAGCAGGAGCTGAAGGTGCTGCACTCGGCGGCCTCGGCGGAGTGGTTCGTGCCGGTGCACGGCGAGTACGAGCATCTCGTGGCCCACTCCCGGTTGGCCGCCGACATGGGCATGGACCCGGAGCGGGTGGTGCTTTGCTGTGACGGCGACCGGATCGAGTTGACCGACGGCGGTCTGCGACGCGCCGGTTCGGTGGGCGGCGTCCACGTCTATGTGGACGGCACCGTCGGGGATCTGGGATCCATCGTGCTCGACGAGAGGCGGAAGCTGGGTTCCACCGGTTTCGTAGCCGTGGTCGTGGACCTGGACCTGGACCGCGGCCTACTGCTGCGGGGTCCCGAGGTCGTCTCGCGGGGCTGGGTGGAGCAGCCGGCCCTGCTCGCCCATGAGGCCGCGGTGGTCGACGCGGTCGAGGCCGAGGTTCAGGATGCACTCGCCGACGGCCGCCGCGACCTGGGCGCCTTCGAGGATCTGGTGCTGCGCACGGCCCGGCGCACGTCCCGGGAGCGGACCCGCCGCCGGCCCGTGATCGTGCCGGTGGTGCGCGGAGTCTGAGGCCGGCGTAGGGCGCGGGCCGACCCGGTCGCGCCAGGACCGGGGTTCACAAGGCTGTCGGGCGTCACTGGTAGCGTCACGATCCATGGCCAGCAAGGACGCCAAGCGCGCCGCCAAATCCCCGGACGGGCCGAATAAGGCCAGGAAGGGCGCCGGGCGGGGCTCGGCCGCAGTCGGCTCGGTGGTGCGCCGTCACCGTCGCGACATCTGGGGCCTGGCTGCCATCGTGGCCGGTCTGATCGTGGCGGGGAGCGTGTGGTTCGCGGCTGCGGGACCGGTGGGCGAGCAGGTCGACCGGGCCCTGGCCGCTGGGTTCGGCCTAGTGCGTTCGGCTCTTCCCGTGGGGTTGGCGGCGATGGGCGCGGCAGCCATCTTCGGCGGGCGTCGCAGCGAAGGCGCCCATCGGGCCGGCGTGAACGATGACGACGATGCCCGTCCGCAGGCCGCTGCGCCCCCGGTCGAGCGGTCCGACTCCGCGGCCCGGATGGTGCTGGGCGGCGTGCTGTTGCTGGTGTCGTCCACGGGGCTGCTGCATCTGGGCAGGGGCCGCCCCGGCCTGGGTGACGGGATCGACGAACTCGGCGCCGCGGGTGGTGCTTTCGGAGTCGCCTTCGGTGGCTTCCTGCATGCCTGGACCGCTCTGTGGGGCTCGGTGCTCCTGCTGGGCTTCGTGGGGCTAGTAGGCCTCATCGTCGTCACCGGCCTGACTGTGCGATCCGCGGTGGCGGCGCTGGTGAGGGCGCTTAATCCGGTGTGGCGTCTGCTGCGAGCCGCGGTGGTGAACCTGTTCAGCGACATCAAGGAGGCCCCGGCCGGGCGGGATGTCGCCGACCTGCCTGTCTACGGACAGCCCGAGGCCGCTCCCGCTGGCGTCGAACCCGGGCCGAGCCCTGCCGACGTCGAGGAGGAGCCCGTCGCAGCTCAGGCCGAGCCTGCGACATCGTTGGAGGCCGCGATCGCCTCTCCGGCTGCCGCCGCCAAGCCCGCCGGCGCGGGCGGGCGCCGGGCTGGCGGCAACGGCCCGTCCAAGTGGAAGCTGCCGTCCGCCGAGACTCTGACCGTCACGCCCTCGCGCCAGATCGACAAGGCCGAGGTGGCCGAGCGCGGCCAGCTCCTGCAAGCCACCCTCAAGCGCTTCGAGGTGCCCACGATCCTGCTGGAGCCGGTGGTCGGGCCGACCGTCACCCGCTTCGTGCTGGAGTTGGACGAGGGAGTGCGGGTGTCCAAGCTCGAGAGCCTGCGCAAGGACATCGCCCTGGCCATGGCCTCGCCCGATGTGCGCATCCTGGCTCCCATACCGGGCCGGCGCGCCATCGGCGTGGAGGTCCCCAACCTCGATCGCCAGATCGTGCGCCTCGGCGACGTCCTGCGATCACCGGAGGCACGGGCCGCGGAGCACCCCCTGGAGGTGGCCATCGGCCGCGACATCAACGGCGCGTCCATGATGATGAACCTGGCCACCACACCCCACCTGCTGATCGCCGGCGCCACCGGAGCAGGCAAGTCGTCCTGCCTGAACTCGCTGATCACGTCGGTGCTGATGCGGTCCACGCCGGAGGATGTGCGCATGATCCTGGTCGACCCCAAGCGGGTGGAGATGGGCCAGTACGACCGCGTCCCCCACCTGCTGACCGCCCCGGTCACCGATCCCCGCAAAGCGGCCAACGCGCTGAGCTGGGCAGTCCGGGAGATGGAGCGGCGCTACGACCTGCTGTCCGAGACCGGCTTCCGGGACATCACCGGCTACAACGGGGCCGTTGAGGAGGACTCCCTGAAGCCCCCGCCCGGGGCGAGGGACGCCGACGGCGAGCCTCTGCGGTACCAGCGCCTGCCCTTCGTGCTCCTGGTGGTGGACGAGCTGGCCGACCTGATGATGGTGGCCGCCCGAGACGTCGAGGAGTCGATCGCCCGGATCGCCCAGATGGCCCGCGCCGTCGGCATCCACCTGGTGATCGCCACCCAGCGGCCGTCGGTCAACATCATCACCGGGGTCATCAAGGCCAACATCCCGGCCCGCCTCGCCTTCGCGGTTGCGAGCCTCACCGACTCGCGGGTCATCCTCGACCAGCCCGGCGCCGAGCGTCTGGTGGGCCAGGGAGACATGCTGTGGCTCGGGCCGTCGTCGTCCACGCCTCACCGCATCCAGGGCTGCTGGGTGACGGAGCAGGAGGTTCGAGACGTGGTGGAGCACTGGGTGGATCAGGCCCCCGACTTCGACGACGACCCGTCGGTCTCCACCGACGGACCGCCCGGCGGCCCGTCACAACCGGGGCCCGACCTAGGCGGGCCTCCGGTGATGCCCACGAGCATCACCGACGCACCTCCGGTGGAGTCCGACGACGGCGACGAGCTGCTCGACGCGGCCATGGCCCTGGTGGTCGAGACCCAGCTCGGCTCCACCTCGATGCTGCAGCGCAGGCTGCGGGTCGGCTTCGCGCGGGCGGGTCGGATCATGGACCTGCTCGAACAGCGCGGCGTGGTCGGCCCGTCGACGGGCTCGAAGGCCCGTGAGGTTCTGATCACTCCTGAGGAGTTCGAGGGCAGGCAGGCCGGCTGACATGGCCGCTCTCCCGTCGATGGCGCTGTAGATGCTGCTCGGCCTCGTCTACTCGATCGTCGGCCTCGGCGTGCTGTCGCTGGCGGCCGACCAGTTCGTTCGGGGGGCGGCCCGGCTGGCGGTGGTGCTGCGGATGGCGCCGATCGTGGTGGGGGCCATCGTGGTGGGGTTCGGCACCAGCGCGCCGGAGATGCTGGTGTCGGGCGTGGCCGCAGCCAACGGGCGCCTCGACATCGGCGTGGGCAACATCATCGGCTCCAACGTCGCCAACATCTCCCTGGTGCTGGGCGCGGCGTCGTTCGTGGCCGTGGTTCCCGTCAGCCGCAGCGTGATTCGCCGGGACGCCGCCGTGTCGGTGGCCGCGGTGGGGTTGTTCGCCCTGCTCGTCCAGGGCGAGCTCGGACGCCTCGAGGGCGTGCTAATGGTCGTTGCCCTGTTCGCCTGGTTCGTGCTGGTCCTGCGCGGCGCCCGCACCTCCGACAGCGAGGGCGACATGGACGACCTCTCCGAACTGGTCGGCGAGGATCCTCCCGCCCTCGGGATCGAGACGCTGCGCACGGTGGTGTCGCTCGCCCTGGTGGCCGGCTCGGCCTACGTCCTCGTCGAGGGCGCCGAACGGGTCGCTGACGCGCTCGACCTGTCGGGCGGCTTCGTCGGCTACACGATGGTGGCCGTCGGCACCTCGGCACCTGAGCTGGTCACTGCGGTGGCCGCGGCCCGCCAGCGGGAGACCGAGCTCCTCGTGGGCAACCTTCTGGGGAGCAACGTGTTCAACTCCCTGGCGGTGGGCGGCGTCATCGGCCTGGTCGGACCCGGTCCCGTCGGCGACCTCACACTCCAGACGCTGGGCTCGGTGATGATGGTGGTGATCTGCGCGGTGAGCTGGGTGGCCATGGCGGCCGGCCGCCGGGTCACCCGCATCGACGGCATCGCTCTGCTAGGACTCTGGATCGTGAGCATTGTGCTGCTCGCCCGCTGACTGGCGCGAGGGCGCGCCGTAGAGTCCGGCGGGTGCGCGAGCCGGCGAGCCCGGGAACCCCGCCGGGCGACAGCACGTCTGACTGGTGTGGCGCTGAACACCGGGGTCCGACCGTGAGGCGGCCCGGCCCCCTCCTGTGCGTCCTGGTGTGCGCCGGGTTGCTCGGTGCCGGCTGCGCGCCGGACTCGGGCGGCGCACACCCCTCCGACCCGGGCCCCTCGGGTCTGGGCGAACCGGTGGTCACCGCCGGGGATCCCCCGATGCCGGTGGACGACCCGCCACGCCCCGATGAGCCGGCTCCGGAACCGGACGCGCCGGCGCCGACGACCTCTGAGCCTCGGGAACGAGCGGTCGCAGCCACCGACGAGCCTGCACCGTCGGGTGGGGCCCCAGATCCCGGCGAGCTCTCAAAGCCGGCGGAGCCTTCGGTGTTCCCGGCCGTGGGCGACGAGGGAGGCGCAGCCCGCTGGACCGTCGAGATCATCGAATGGCTGCCGCACGATCCGGAGGCCTTCACCCAGGGGCTCGAAGTCGCCGGGGGCACCATGTATGAGAGCACCGGGCTCTGGGGGCAGTCCTCGCTGCGGGCCGTGAGCACGGCCACAGGCGAGGTCGTCACCCAGGTGGACCTGGCCGGCGACCTGTTCGGCGAGGGGCTCACCGTGATCGGTGACGAGGTCGTCCAGCTCACCTGGCGGAGCGGCACCGCCCTCGTCTATGACCGCTCGACACTCGAGTTGACGGGGGAGCACACCTATCAGGGCGAAGGCTGGGGCCTGTGCTTGTCGGGCGACGTGCTGATCATGTCGGACGGCTCGAGCCGACTCGCCCGCCGGGATCCGCAGAACTTCGAACTGCTCGGCACTGTCACGGTGACGGCTCCGGGCTACGGCGGCCGGCTCGACTACCTGAACGAGCTCGAGTGCGTCGAGGGTCTGGTGATCGCCAACGTCTGGCAGACCGACGGGCTGCTGGTGATCGACCCGGAATCGGGCCGGCTGGTGGCGGCCATCGACGCCGGACCGCTCGTCGGCGATGCGAGCCGGAACTCCCCACACGACATAGACGTCCTCAACGGGGTGGCATTCGACCCCGATACCGCCACCCTGTGGATGACCGGAAAGCTGTGGCCCCGGCTCTACCGGGTTCGCATAGTGGAGGTGCCCTAGCGTGGTATTGAGGACTGGCGCGCTGCGGGCGGTACTGGTGGCTGCCGTGCTGATGGCTTCGGCGTGCACGGGCGGCTCGGTGCTGCGCTCCTCCGACGGGGCGTCGCCCACCCTGCCCCCAGCCACCACCACGACCTGGGTGCCCGAATCGACGGGCGCAGTCACGGCGCCGGCCGAGACCACCGCGCCCGAGCCCGACCGGTCCTGGACGCTGCTGGCCGGCGGCGACGTGCTGATGACCCGCACCGAGCCCGCGGGGATCGACCCCTTCGAGTCCCTGGACCCGTCGTTGGGCTCGTCGGACCTGTCGCTGGTGAACGTGGAGATGGCCATCAGCGACCGCGGGGAGCCCCACTGGAAGGAGTTCGTGTTCCGGGCGCCGCCGTCAGCCGCGGAGCGAATCGCGGCCGGTGGCGTCAGCGTGGCCAACCTGGCCAACAACCACGCCGACGATTACGGACCCGACGCGCTGACGGACACCGTCGACCTCCTGGAAGCGGCCGGCGTTGTCACGATCGGGGCGGGCCGCAACACCGATGAGGCCTACCAGTCCCGGATCCTGACCACCGGCAACGGTGTTCGGGTGGCGTTCGTGGGTGCCTCGATGATCGTGCCCTCCGGTTTCACGGCCGGCGCTTCCACGCCGGGGATCGCCTCGGCGCACTCGCCCGCCCGTGCCCGCGTCCTCGACACGGTACGGGCCTCGGGGGCCGACGCCGACGCGGTGATAGTCGCGGTCCACTGGGGCATCGAGCGAGACACCTGTCCCAGCAACGACCAGCGCCTCTTCGCCCGGCAGCTGCTCGACGCCGGCGCCGACGCCGTCATCGGGCACCACCCCCATGTGCTTCAGCCCGTGGAGCTGGTCGGCACCAAGCTGGTGGCGTACTCGCTGGGGAACTTCGTCTGGCACCCCCGCTCGGGCATCCTCGGCGAGACCGGCGTCCTTCAGATCGACTTCGACGGCGACGGGGTCGTGACCTGGGACTTCCACCCGCACGTTCTCGACACCAACGGCGCGCCGACCCCGACCGGGTCCGGCGAGCGCTTCGAGCGCATCCGCGACATCATCGCCGGCAATTGCGCGCCCCATGACCCCCCGCCGCCGGATCGGACCACCACGACCACCACGACTCTGCCCCCTCCGACGGGCACCGCTGGCTAAGAGGCCGAGCGGCCAGCCAGGACAACGCGGCCCATACGGCGCGAGGCCGTGGCCCGAGCGGCCCGTGAGCGCAGCGAACAAGAGCGGGAAAGACCCCGTCTCTAGGCGATGGGCCTGCGCCTTCCCGGGCACGCTCCTCAGGGTTGATCTGACGGCCGAGCGGCCGGGGTACCTTGGTCACGCCCGCTATGCCCGACCGTCCCAAGTCCTTCGTTGTGCACACCCTGGGGTGTCCCAAGAACCAGGTCGACTCCGACAAGCTGACCGGCCTGCTGGTCTCCGACGGCCTGTCGGAGGCCCGCGACCCCTCCGAGGCCGACCTGGTCGTAGTCAACACGTGCGCCTTCGTGGAGGAGGCCCGCCAGGAGTCGATCGACACGATCCTGGCGGTCGCGGAGGCCAAGGCGCCCGGCTCCTCGCTGGTGGTGACCGGCTGCCTCGCGGAGCGCTACGGCGACGAGCTGGCCGAGGCCCTGCCCGAGGTCGACCGGGTCGCAGGGTTCGGCACGACGCTGACCGCGTCCCTGGAGGCCGCAGCCGGGTCGGGGCCCGCCCCGGTTCCGGTGGAGCTCGGGCGGCCGGAGGCGCGCTCCGTTCCGGCCTTCGACCTCCTGAACCTGCCCCGTCCCCGGTCGCCCCGTCCGTGGGCCTACGTCAAGATCGCCGAGGGATGCGACCGGGCCTGCGGCTTCTGCGCCATCCCCAGCTTCCGGGGCCCGCAGCGCAGCCGCTCGGTCGAGCAGATCCTCACCGAGGTGGAGCAGCTCGACGCGGCCGAGATCGTGCTGGTGGCCCAGGACCTCGCCTCCTACGGCCGCGACCAGGGTCGGGGCGAGCGCCGCATCGTGGCGCTGGTGGAGGCCGTGGCGGCCCGGACGCCCCGCACCCGGCTGCTCTACCTGTACCCGTCGGATCTCAACGACCGCCTGATCGACGCCATCTGCGCCACCGGCGTGCCCTACTTCGACCTGTCGCTGCAGCACGTGTCCCGGCCGCTGTTGCGCCGTATGAGGCGCTGGGGCGACGGCCCGCGGTTCCTGGCCCGCATCGAGGACATCCGCCGCCGCGAGCCCGATGCCGCATTCCGATCCAACTTCATCGTCGGCTACCCGGGCGAGACCGAGGACGATCACGACCGGCTGCTGCGCTTCGTGGAGGAGGCCCAGCTCGACTGGTGCGGGTTCTTCGCCTACTCCGAGGAGGACGGGACCTACTCGGCGACCCTGGGCGGCAAGGTCGAGGAGGGTCTGCGGTCGGAGCGCCTGGCCGAACTGACCGAGCTTCAGGACGCCATCACGGCCCGCCGCCGCGACCTCCTGGTCGGCCGCCGGGTCTCGGTTCTGGTCGACGAGCCCGGCGTGGGCCGTACCCACCGCGAGGCCCCGGAGATCGACGGCGTCGTCGACGTGCCCGGCGCTCTGGTACCGGGTACCTTCGCCGATGTGACGGTTACTGCGGCTGTGGGCTGCGATCTGGTGGCGGCATGAGCTCCGCGAGCGGCGCCGAAGCGCCCGCGCAGGCCAGCCTGCTGCACCCCGCCAACCTGCTGACCCTCGCCCGGCTGCTGCTGTCGCCGGTCCTGTTCCTGCTGATCCTGCAGGCCGACGACACCAAGGGCGCGTCGTGGGCGGCGTTCGGGCTGGGCCTGGCCATGGCGGGCACCGACTTCTTCGACGGCCGCGTGGCCCGGTGGGCCAACGTCACCAGTCGCAGCGGCGCCTTCCTCGACCCGCTCGCCGACAAGGTCGTCGTGCTCGGTGCTGCCTTCTGCCTGGTGGCGGTGGAGCGGTACTGGTGGATGCCGGTGACCGTCATCGCCTTCCGGGAGCTTGGAATAACGGCCTGGAGGGCTCGATGGGCCGGCGCGGGGGTGTCCATTCCGGCTCGCCGTTCCGCCAAGTACAAGACCTCCGTTCAGGGGCTGGCGCTGGCGATGGCGGTCATGCCCACCCTGGAGGACGCCGGTGCGGTGCTGACGGCCGCGCTGTGGGTGGCGGTGGCGTTCACCGTCGTGACGGGACTGCAGTACCTGATCGACGGTCGCTCCGCTCTGGCGGCCGGCCGCAGCCGCGAGCGGTCGTAGCGGCCCCCATGGAAGCTGTACCGGTGCCGGGCCGCGGCGGCTGCGAGCGAACCCGATCGGTGCCGGTGTCGTGAGATGTGAGGTCGTGGCGGTCGGGACCGAGCTGCTGCTCGGCCAGATCGTCGACACCAACTCGTCCTGGATCGGGGAGCAGCTCGCGCTGGCCGGGATCGACAGCCACTTCCAGACCAAGGTCGGCGACAACCTCGACCGGATGGTGGCCGCCTTCGAGCAGGCGCTGGACCGCAGCGACGCGGTCATCGTCTGCGGGGGCCTCGGCCCCACCCCCGACGACATCACCCGTGCCGCCATCGCGGCCGTGATGGGTGTCGAGTTGCGCCGCGACGAGGCGGTGGTCGAGCGGATCCGGGCCATGTTCTACCGCCGCGACCGCCAGATGCCGGCCAACAACCTGCAGCAGGCCGACGTGCCGGTGGGTGCCCGGGTGATGGACGTCCAGCCCGGCACGGCGCCCGGCCTGATCTGCCCGGTAAGGCGAGGGGAGCCGGGGCCGGCGACCGCGGACCCGCCCGCGGACGGTGAGAAGGTGATCTACGCGGTTCCCGGGGTGCCGTGGGAGATGCAGAAGATGGTCAGCGAGTGCGTGCTGCCCGATCTGCAGGCCCGCGCCGGCGAGCGTCACGTGATCCGCAGCCGGACCCTGCGAACCTGGGGGTACTCGGAGTCCGGTCTGGCCGAGCTTCTGGAGCCGGAGATGCGCCGGCTCGACACCACCGGTGAGGCCACCATCGCCTTCCTGGCCAGCGGCATGGAGGGACTCAAGGTCCGCATCACCGCCAAGGCCGCCGACGACGAGACCGCCGGTGCGGTGCTGTCGGCGGTGGAGTCAAGGGCGCGCGCCGTGATCGGCGAGGCCGTGTTCGGCGCCGACGACGACACCATGGAGTCGGTGATCGTCGCCCTGATGCAGTCGCAGGGCCTCACGCTGGGGTTGGCCGAGTCGGTCACCGGCGGGCTCATCGCGGCTCGCCTCACCGATGTCCCCGGAGCGAGCAGGGTGCTGCGGGGTGCGGTGGTGCCCTACGACCGGGAGATCAAGACGGATGTCCTGGGCGCGCCCGACGTGAACGCGGTCAGTTCGGACATGGCGCTGGCCATGGCCGAGGGCGCCTGCCGGGTGCTGGGAGCCGACGTGGGGCTGGCCACCACCGGCGCGGCCGGTCCCGATCCCCACGAGGGCGCCGACGCGGGCACGGTCTGGATCGGGCTGCACCTCGACGGCGGGGGCGAAGCCTCCCGGGTGCGCTTCAACATGGCCCGGACGATGGTGCGTCAGCTCGGCACGATCACCGCGTTGAACCTGCTGCGGACCCGCCTGCTGGCGCGAGGCGGCTGATTCCGGACTCGAGGGTGTCGAGTTCGGCCTGCCAGCAGCCCATCAGGTGGGTGGGCTTGAATCCCATCTCGACGTTGATGGCCAGCATGTGGGAGTTGCTGGCCGCGTTGCCGGTCTGGAGGGTGGTCACCTCGGGCTCGGTGGCTCGCAGGCGCTGCCACATGGCGGCCTTCATCCAGCGCCCGATTCGCCGGCCCCGGTGGGCGGGCAGCACCACCGTGCTCCACTGCCAGGACGCCGCCGGGCGGTGGCGGTTGACGAACACCTCGGTGGTGCCGGCGGCCTCGCCCTCGGCGGTGACCGCCAGGACACCCCGGTACTCCAGCCCGCGGGCTGCTCGGGCTTCGATCTCGGCCCGCACCATGGCTGCGTCGACGACGGTGTCGGCCACCTCGAGGTCCTCGGTGGGGGCGTCGTTCATAGCGTTGCCTGTGGCCACCAGGGCGTCGATCCGGTCCTCGGGGCAGCGGCGGGCCCAGTGCACCAGCTCCAGGTCGGCCGGACCGGCGTCGATCCAGCGCGCCATGAGCTCGGGGTCCACCGCGGCCAGGTCGAGTCTGGACTCCTGCTCGGTGTAGCGCAGCTCGGCCCCGAGGCCGGTCCAGAAGGCATCGGCGGCCGGGGTGTGGTCGCCCCACGCGATCACCGAGGTCCGCCCGTCGTCGCGGGCCAGCCGCAGCAGCTCGGCCAGCACCAGGGCTGCGGTGCGGTCGTCGGTGGGGGTGATCTCGACCCCGGCCAGGTTGGCGTTGGCCGCGTCGGTGTTGAACTCCACGTGCCCGATGGCGGCGGCGCGGTCGCCTGCGAAGGCGATCACCCGCTGGTGCCGGCAATGGTCGGTGGCGTCGTCGGCGAAGACGGCCCGCAGTTCGGCCGCAGGGGTGACCGGCAGGCCGGGGTCGCGGTCGCGGTCCACCGCCTGCTGGCGCTCCAGTGCCGCGGCGAAGCCGGCTGAGTCCAGAGACCGGGCGTTGACGATCCGCACGACGGGAGCGTACGGGCGACAAGATGAATCGGGGAACCAGCGCCGCCGCGGCAGCGTCGTACCCGGTGAGCAGGTCCAGAGAGCCTGGTCCTTGCCGGAGCAAGGAGGTCTGCCCATGAGCCACAGCCGCAGGGTGGCCCTGCTCGTCGCTGCGGCGCTGATGGCAGTGGTGACCGGGTGCGGCGGCTCGGTGTCAGTGTTCGGCGGCTCGTCGGTCAGCGGGACGGTGACCTACTCCGAGCGGATCGCGCTCACCCCGGGCGCGACGTTGACGGTCCAGGTACGCGACACGTCGTACGCGGACGCTTCCGCGGAGTTGATCGCCGAGCAGGTCATCTCCGATCCGGGCCAGGTCCCGATCTCCTTCAGGGTCGAGTACGACCGCGACGACATCGACTCGCGCAACACCTACTCGGTGTCGGCCCGGATCGAGGAGTCCGACGGCCGGCTGGCCTTCATCAACGACACCGCCTACGACGTGATCACCAGGGGCAATCCCAGCAAGGTGGACATGGTGCTGGTGCTGGTCGAGCCGCCGCCGGAGATGGTGGACGGCGATTGGAGTGCCGAGGACCGCCGGCCGGTGGAGGCGCCGGTCCACGTCACCGGCACCGAGATCGTCTGGGAGGGCCAGCAGGCCTTCGTCCATGTCCTCTTCGCGGTGTCCGACGTCGACGGCTGCTACCGGATCGGCCGCGAGGAGGCCACGAGGGACGGCAGGCGCATCGTCGTGGACGTCACCGCCTGGGTTCCGCGCCCCACGCCGTGGGCGATCGACTGCTCCGACCGGACCCTCGAGCTCGACGCCTGGGTGCATCTCGGCGATGCGGGCGACACCCTCGCCCCCGGCGAGACCTACACCGTGGAGGTCAACGGCGCCGAGTCGCTCACCCTCGCCGTGCCCTAGCCGAGGCTCGGTCCCGCTGTTGGCGGTTCGTCAGCCGTCGTCGCCGCGCTCGAGGCGCAGGGAGGCGGAGTTCATGCAGTAGCGCTCGCCGGTGGGGCGGGGTCCGTCCGGGAATCGGTGGCCGAGGTGGGCGCCGCAGTTGGCGCAGAGGGCCTCCTCGCGGACCATGCCGAAGCTGCGGTCGGTGTGGATCTCCACCGCGTCGGGGTCGACCGCCTCCCAGAAGCTGGGCCAACCGGTGCCGGACTCGTACTTGGTGTCGCTGGAGAACAGGGGCACGTCGCACACGATGCAGTGGTAGGTGCCGTCGTCGTGGCAGTTCCAGTACTCGCCGGTGAAGGCCCGCTCGGTGCCGGCCTGCTGGGTCACCTGGTACTGCGCCGGCGTGAGGCGGTCCCGCAGCTCGGAGTCGTCGAAGGTCTGGCGGGCGGGGGAGGCTTGCGAGGTCATGGGGGACGCCTTTCTGTTGGGCTCGGTTCCGGACGGCTGGCGCGGTTTGCGGAACATTCGCAGGGCCATGGTGTTGCCTTTCTCCTGTACTGCTCTACGGTAGGCAACGCACGCGGGGTTCGTTTGGTTCCCGACCGGCGAGTCGAATCCCGCGGCGCCTCGATGCGAGCAATGCCGGTCTGCTCCATCCGTGCCCCGCAGAGCGCTGACTGCGCTTGTCGCGGCCTCGCGTGATGCTTGACCTGAACAAATGTTCGGAACTACACTTATGTGATATGCTCGATGGGACGGCGGCCCGGCAAGCCGGGCTTGTCACACCCCCCTCGTAGCTTCGACAAGCATCCCCGACTCGCCTTATGGCCAACTGAAATCCAACCCCAGCGCCCAAGGGGCGCACCAGACACAGGAGAAGGAAGTGGACGATCGACACAAGGCTCTGGACATGGCCATGAGCCAGATAGACAAGCAGTTCGGCCAGGGCTCGGTCATGAAGATGGGCGAGAAGGCGACCATGAGCATCGAGGCGGTCCCCACCGGGGCGCTGTCGCTCGACCTCGCCCTCGGCATCGGGGGCCTGCCCCGGGGCCGGGTCACCGAGATATACGGACCGGAGTCCTCGGGCAAGACGACCCTCGCCACCCATGTGGTGGCCGAGGCCCAGCGCAACGGCGGCATCTGCGCCTACGTCGACGCCGAGCACGCCATGGACCCGGTCTACGCCAAGGCCATCGGCGTGGACATCGACGAGTTGCTCATCTCCCAGCCCGACACCGGCGAGCAGGCCCTGGAGATCACCGACATGCTCATACGCTCCGGTGCGCTCGACGTGGTGGTGATCGACTCGGTGGCCGCGCTCACCCCCCGGGCCGAGCTCGAGGGCGACATGGGAGACACCCATGTCGGCCTGCAGGCCCGGCTCATGTCGCAGGCGCTGCGCAAGCTCACCTCCAACCTCAACAAGTCCAACACCATCTGCATCTTCATCAACCAGCTGCGCGAGAAGATCGGGGTGATGTTCGGCTCTCCCGAGACCACCCCGGGCGGCCGGGCCCTGAAGTTCTACTCGTCGGTGCGGCTCGACATCCGCCGCATCGAGTCGATCAAGAACGGCATGGAGGTGGTGGGCAACCGCACCCGGGTGAAGGTGGTGAAGAACAAGTGCGCCCCACCGTTCAAGCAGGCCGAGTTCGACATCATGTACGGGCAGGGCATCTCCCGTGAGGGCTCGGTGCTGGACCTGGCCGTCACGGAGTCCATCGTGAAGAAGTCCGGCGCCTGGTACACCTACGACGGCGAGCAACTCGGCCAGGGCCGCGAGAACGCCAAGACGTTCCTGCAGGACAACCCGGAGCTGATGGTGGAGATCGCCGACCTGGTGTGGAAGGCCGTCATGCCCCAACCCGACCCCGAGGAGATCGAAGCGGCCGCCGCGGCTGCTGCCTACGACGGTCCAGGCGACACCGCACGCTCGGCCGCATAGCCCGATCGCAGGGCATCGTCGGCGTGCTTCGGGGAAGCCATGCCCAAGGTGCGAGATGCCATCGGTCTGATTGAGGCGGACGGATGGCGGTGTGTCCGTACCAGGGGCAGTCATCGCCAATACCGCCATCCCTCCAAGCCGGGAACTGTCACGATTGCGGGAAGGGCAAGTGACGATCTTCCGCCACGCACCTGGGCGAGTATCATGAGACAGTCGGGCTTGAAGGAGCAAGGGTCGCGGTGAGGTACACAGTTGTCATCGAGAGGGCACCCGGCAATCTCGCCGCCTACGTGCCGGACCTGCCTGGCTGCGTAGCCACGGGCGACAACCTTGACGAGTTGCTGGCGGAGATCCGAGCGGCCATCGAGTTCCATATAGCGAGCCTGCGCGACCACGGCGAGTCGATCCCGGACCCTCTGTGCACTGCGGCTGTGGTGGAGGTGGCCACGGCCGCCTAGCGCAAGTTGGTGGCCGTAGCCTGGGGTCGTGGCCCGGACCTATGCCATCCGCACCTTCGGGTGCCAGATGAACGAGCACGACTCCGAACGGATCGCGGGCCTGCTCGAGGGTGACGGCTACCAGCGAGCCTCGGTCCTGGAGCAGGCCGATGTGATGGTGCTCAACACCTGCTGCATCCGCGAGAACGCCGACAACAAGTTGTACGGCGCCTTGGGACGGCTCAAGGCGGTGAAGGCGAAGCGGCCCGACGCGCTGATCGCGGTGGCCGGCTGCCTCGCCCAGAAGGACCGGGAGCTGGTCCGGGAGCGGGCCGGCCACGTCGACGTGGTGTTCGGCACTCATAACGTGCACCGTGCCGCCGAGCTCATCGACCACGCCCGGCGGCACGGGCCGGTGGTGGAGATCCTCGCCGAGACGGTCCGTGAGGACGCCGAGGCCTTCCCGTCGGCCCTTCCGGCCCGTCGCGAGGCGGAGCACTCCGCCTGGGTGACCATCCAGATCGGCTGCGACAACAGCTGCACCTTCTGCATCGTGCCCGCGGTACGCGGACCCGAGATCAGCCGACCGTTCGGCGAGTTGGTGGACGAGGTGAGGGCTCTGGCCGCGACCGGCGTGACCGAGGTCACGCTCCTCGGCCAGAACGTCAACAGCTACGGCCGCGACCTGGCCCTGTCACGCCGGGGAAGCACCAACGGCAGCGACGCAGCTTCGGCCGGGGACGACGAGTGGTGGTGCGGGTCGGGATGGACGGCCGACCGGCGGGCCCGCCCGCTGTTCGCCGACCTGCTCCGCGCGGTGGGGGCCCTCGACGGCATCCGGCGGGTGCGATTCACCAGCCCTCACCCCAAGGACCTGAGGCCCGAGACGATCGCGGCCATGGCCGAGGTCCCGGCGGTGTGCGAGCACCTGCACCTGCCGCTGCAGTCCGGCAGCGACGCCGTGCTGCGGGCCATGCGCCGGGGCTACACGTCCGAGCGCTACCTGGAGCGCCTCAGATCGGCTCGGGCTGCGGTGGAGGACCTGGCCGTGTCCACCGACATCATCGTCGGCTTCCCCGGCGAGACCGAGGCCGACTTCGTTCAGACCCTCGAAGTGGCCGCCGAGGCCCGCTACGACAGCGCCTTCACGTTCATCTTCTCGCCCCGGCCCGGCACCGCGGCCGCCGAGATGGGCGACCGGTTCGTCCCTCACGACGTCTCGGTGGACCGCTACGAGCGCCTGCGGCGTGTGATCGAGCGCTCCAGCCGCCTCGCCAACGAGGCCCGCATCGGCAGGATCGAGGAGGTCGTGGTGGAGGGGCCCAGCAAGAAGGACCCCGCGGTCACCACCGGCCGCAGCCGGCGCAACACCCTGGTGCACTTCCCGTCTCCGCCCGGCGGAGCCCCGCAGCCCGGCACCTACGCCCGGGTCGAGGTCACCGCGGCCGCCGCCAACTTCCTGCAGGGCGCCCTGGTAGACATCGAGTCGCGGCCCGCCCTTGCCGGTTCGGACTCGTCCCCGGGCCGTCGGCGCATCCCCGTTGCCGTCGCCGCAAGCTGAACGGAGCGGTGAACCCGAGCCAGGCAGCGCCCGGGGGCAATGAGCGGCGCGACTCGATTCATTGCTGCTCGGCGCAACCACCTGTCTGCAGACGCCCGACGGCAGCATGCGGGGCCGCGTGACGGTTGACCGGGCGAGGCTCGTGGAGCGGCCACCGGTGATCGTGGGGCCGACTGCCTCCGGCAAGTCGGATCTCGCGATGAGCTTGGCTCGGTCCATCGGCGAAGCCGAGATCGTCGCCCTCGACTCCATGCAGGTCTACCGGGGCATGGACATCGGCACGGCCACCCCGACCTCGGCCGAGCAAGCCGAGGTGCGCCATCACCTCATCGATCTGGTGGACCCCTCCGAAGAGTTCGCGGTGGCCGAGCTCCAGGCCCGGGCCGTCGCCGCGATCGACGACATCCGCAGCCGGGATGCCGTGCCGGTGCTGGTCGGCGGCACCGGCCTCTATGTGCGCGCCGTGATCGACGACCTCCGGATCCCGGGGCGCTACCCGGAGGCCAGGCGCGAAATCGAAGCCGAGCCCGACACCAAGGCCCTGCACCGGCGCCTGGCTGCGCTCGACCCGCTCGCTGCCGGCCGCATGGAGTCGACCAATCGGCGCCGAGTCGTCCGGGCCCTCGAAGTCACCATCGGCAGCGGCCGGCCGTTCTCGTCGTACGGCCCCGGCCTGGCGAACTACCCGGCCACGCCCTTCGTGCAGGTCGGACTGCGCTGGGATCGCGACCGGCTCGACGAGCGCATCGCCGCTCGCTACCGGCAACAGGTGGCTGGCGGGTTCCTCGACGAGGTGCGAGACCTGGCTGCCGGCCCGATCTCCCGGACCGCATCGCAAGCTCTCGGCTACAAGGAGTTGCTCGCCCACCTGCGGGGCGAGCTGACCCTTGACGAGGCCTTGGAACTGGCCGTGGTGCGCACCCGGCGCTTCGCCCGCCGCCAGGAGCGCTGGTTCCGCCGCGACCCCCGCATCGGTTGGCTCGACGCCCCGGCCAACCCCGGCGATGTGCTGTCCGTCTGCGGTGCTGTGTCGATACGCCCGTAGTCCGAGAGAATGCAGGGGTGACCGGCGGGATGCGACTCCACAAGCTCCACGGGCTGGGAAACGACTTCCTGGTCGCGCTCGTCGACGAACTGCCTGCCGAAGCCGACGCCGCCCGTACCGCCGCTCGGCTGTGCGATCGTCGCCAGGGAGTGGGCGCGGACGGGCTGATCCATGCCGTGCTGGACGCGGCCGGCGGCTCCAGAGACCGCTCGGCGGCCATGCGGCTGCGGAACTCCGACGGCTCACCGGCCGAGATCTCCGGTAACGGCCTCAGATGCCTGGCCCACGCCATCGCTGTCACCCTTGGATCAGCCGAACTCGACATCATCGTGCACACCGTGGCCGGTCCCCGCCGGTGCTCGATCCGCCCGACCGCCACGCCCGGGACCGTTACCGGTACGGCGGAGATCGGAGTTCCCCGCCCCGGACCCGAGCCAGATCGGCTCAGCCGCAGCCCGGAAGCCGCCCTGCGACTCGTTCTCGAACCGGGCGCGATCAGGCGGTGGGCCACCCTGGACGTGGGCAACCCCCACGTCGTGCTGTCCGTGGACGACCCGGCCGAGGTTCCGCTGTATCCCGCCGGACCCGCGGTGGAGGCCATCTTCAGCGGAGGAATCAACGTCCATTTCGGTGCGGTGACCGGACCCGACGAGCTGACGCTGGCAGTGTGGGAACGGGGATCCGGATCGACCGCAGCCTGTGGGACCGGCGCAGTGGCCGCGGCGTCGGCTTTCCACGGCTGGGGCGAGGTGGGCCAGAATGTGACCGTGCGCATGGTGGGCGGCGAGGCCCGGGTCGACCTGTCCGCGCCGGTGACGCTAACTGGTGCGTCGGTGTACGTGGCTGCGGTGGAAGTCCCGGATGTCTGACGCCGGAGAGGCCCTGCGGGACGACCACGAGCCAGGGACTGATCTCGATGGCAGCGAGACGCAGGCCGAGGCCGACGACACGCATCGGGGCGGGTTCGGCGAGTTCGGCGGCGACGGTCCCGGACTCATCGACCGGGCCTTCCGGGAGCGGATCGTCCTGGTAGGCGTGACCCGGCCGGACCGGAACGCGGCCGCTACCGAAGCCTCCCTCGACGAACTGAGCCTGCTGGTGGACACCGCGGGCGCGGACGCCGTCGAGAGGGTCTGCCAGCGCCGATCCGCACCCGATCCGGCCACCTTCGTCGGCTCCGGCAAGGCCCGTGAGATCAGAGCGGTGGCCGAGCAGGTGGACTGCGACACCGTGGTGTTCGACGACGAGCTCAGCCCCGCCCAGCAGTTCAACCTCGAGAAGCTGCTGGGACGCACCGCTCTGGACCGCACCGCGGTGATCCTCGACATCTTCGCCCAGAACGCCAGCACTCCCGAGGGCAAGGCCCAGGTGGAGCTGGCCCAGCTCCGCTACCGGCTGCCCCGCCTGCGGGGCGCGGGTCGGCGGCTGTCCCAGCAGGCCGGCGGCATCGGAACGCGGGGCCCCGGCGAGACCCAGCTCGAGGTCGACCGCCGGCGCCTGGAGCGGCGCATCCACAAGCTCGAGGCCGATCTCCGCCGCATCTCCGGCCATCGCCGCACCCAGTCCAAGGCCCGGACCCGGACCCGCAACCGGGCGGTGGCCATCGTCGGCTACACCAACGCGGGCAAGTCGTCGCTGCTCAACCGGCTCACCTCGGCATCGGTGGCAGTGGAGGACCGCCTGTTCGCCACCCTCGACCCCACCACCCGGCGGCTGGGGCTGCCGGGCGGCGAGTCGGTGTTCCTCACCGACACGGTGGGCTTCGTGCGAAAGCTGCCCCACCAGCTGGTGGAGGCGTTCAAGACCACGCTCGACGTGGTGCGCGACGCCGACCTGCTGGTCCACGTCGTGGACAGCGCCGACAGCGACCCCGGCGGCTCGATGGCTGCGGTGCGCGAGGTGCTGGGTGAGATCGACGCCGACGGCGTCCCCGAGCTGGTGGTCTACAACAAGAGCGATCTGGGCCCGGCCGCGGCCCGCCTGGCCGAGCACACCGAGGGCTCGGTGGCGGTGTCGGCCGCCACCGGCGAGGGCGTGGAGGAGCTGCTGGGCGCCATCGGCGACAGGATGCGCCGGGTCGCTCGCGAGGTCGAGTTGGTGGTGCCGTGGGACCGGGGCGACGTGCTGGCAGGCGTGCACCGCGAGGGCCAGGTACTCGACACCACCGCCACCGAGGAGGGGATGAGGGTCAAGGCCCGGCTGGAGCCCGCCTCGGTGGGCGCGCTGAGCCGCTACGTGGTCAACGGCTGGGACCCGGAGTGACGTTGCACCGCCCCGAGCGATGCGGCTCCGATCTCACTGCCGGTCCGATGCACGGGCGGGAGCGGTCGTGAATTCGGGCTTCGTGCCGCCCGTCTATCCCTACGAGAGGTTGGACGGGCTGCGGGCCGCGGCCGCCGCGCAGGACGGCGGTGCGGTCGACTGCTCGGTCGGGACGCCCTGTGACCCGCCCCCGGCTGCGGTCGTGGCCGCGCTGGCCGGCTCGGGCACCGAGCGCGGCTACCCGGCGTCGATCGGCTCGGCGCCGTTCCGGCAGGCCGCGGCCGGTTGGACGCAGCGCCGCTTCGGGGTGGGCCTGGATCCCGACTCGCAGGTGGCGGCGTGCATCGGCACCAAGGAGTTCGTGGTCTCGCTGCCCCGTTACCTGCAACTGCGACATCCCGATCGTGACACCGTGCTGTATCCGGCGGTGTCGTACCCGTCCTACGAGATGGGAGCGACCCTGGCCGGGTGCCGGGCCGTGCCGGTGGCCGTGGACGGCGACTTCCGCATCGACCTCGACTCGATCGACGGCCGCGACGCGGCGCGGGCCGTGTGCCTATGGGTCAACACCCCTGGCAACCCGGCCGGCGGTCTCGACGACCTGGGGGCCGCCGCGGCCTGGGGCAGGGCCAACGGCGTGCTGGTGGCCAGCGACGAGTGCTACGCCGAGTTCACCTTCGACGGCCCGCCCCGAACGATCCTGGAGCACGGCATTGACGGGGTGCTGGCCGTGCACTCGCTGTCCAAGCGCTCGAACATGGCCGGCGTGCGGGCCGGGTTCTACGCCGGCGACCCGGACCTGGTCCACTACCTGCGGGAGTGCCGCAAGCACGCAGGCTGCATGGTGCCCGGCCCCGTGCAGGCGGCCGCGGTCGCGGCCTGGGCCGATCAGGCCCACGTGGACGAGCAGCGCAGCCACTACCGCCAGCGGCTGGAGATCCTGGCCTCGTTGGCGTCGGAGGCCGGATCGCGAGCGGACCTCCCCGCCGGAGCCTTCTACCTTTGGGCACCGGCCCCCGACGGCGACGCCTGGGCCTTCGCCGACCTGCTCGCCCGCCGGGCCGGGTTGATCGTCAGCCCGGGCGAGTTCTATTGCACCGCACCCGGCGCAGCCGGCCCGGTCGATCCGCGCCGCTACGTACGCATCGCAGCCGTTCAGCCCGAAGACCGCCTGATGTTGGCTCTGGAACGGCTCCAGGGGTGGAGACACCGTTAGCCTCACCGGCATGTCCGATCTTGAAACCCGAATAAGCGATCTCTGGGCCGCCCGCCCCGACCTCGACGGCGACGATCCCGACGTGATCGCCACCGTGCACGAGGCGATCAACGCCCTAGACGCGGGCGAGGTCCGCGTCGCGGAAGTGCTCGACGACGGCGCCGTGCGGGTCAATCAGTGGTGCAAGCAGGCGATCCTGCTGCTGTTCTCCATCTCCAGGATGAGCACCATGGAGCTCGGCCCGTTCGAGTTCGCCGACAAGCTTCCACTCAAGACCGACTACGCGGCCCGGGGCGTTCGGGTGGTGCCGGGGGCCTCGGCCCGGTGGGGCAGCTACCAGGCGCCCGGCGTGATCATGATGCCCAGCTACACCAATATCGGTGCCTACGTCGGGGCCAACACCATGGTCGACACCTGGGCGACGGTGGGATCCTGCGCACAGATCGGCGCCAACGTGCACCTCTCGGGCGGGGTCGGCATCGGCGGGGTGCTCGAGCCCCCGGTGGCCCAGCCGGTGATCGTGGAGGACGACTGCCTGATCGGCAGCCGCTGCATCGTGGCCGACGGTGCCCGCGTCGGCCGGGGCACGGTGCTGGGAGCCGGGGCGATCCTCACCGGTTCGATCCCGGTGATCGACGCCGAGACTGGCACCGAGCTCGGACGGGGTGAGATCCCGCCGTGGTCGGTGGCGGTGCTGGGCACCCGCGCCCGCCAGTTCGGCGGCGGCGAGTTCGGCCTGCCCGCGGTGCTGGTGATCAAGCGCCTGACCGAGGGCGAGCGCCACGACAAGTCGGCCCTCAACGAGATCCTGCGCGACCACGGCGCCACCACCTGACATGCCCGCCGGGGCGTTGCCGGCAGGCGACCTGCTGGCCCTCGCGGCCGCTCTGGTGGACGTGCCCTCCGAGAGCTGCGCAGAGGGGCCGATCACCGATCTCATCGAGGCCGAGTTGCGCCCGCTGGCGCATCTCAGCGTTGATCGGGTGGGCGACAACCTGGTGGCCCGCACACACCTCGGGAAGGCCCGGCGCATCGTGCTGGCGGGCCACACCGACACCGTGCCGGCCAACGGCAATGCGGGCGCCCGGATCGACGGTGACGTGCTGTGGGGTCTGGGCGCGGCCGACATGAAGGGCGGGATCGCAGTGATGCTGGCTTTGGCCAGATCCGTCGACGCTCCGGCCGCCGACGTCACCTACGTCTTCTACGCCCGTGAGGAGGTCGCCGCGGCCGACAACGGCCTGCTGGAGGTGGCCGCAGCCCGGCCCGACCTGCTAGAAGCGGACGTAGCCCTGCTCGGAGAGCCGACCGCGGCCGCGGTGGAGGCCGGCTGCCAGGGCACCATGCGGCTACGGGTGACGCTGGCGGGGGAGCGGGCCCACACCGCAAGGCCATGGATGGGCCGCAACGCCATCCACCGGCTCGCCGACGTGCTGGCCGTCGTCTCGACCTATGAGGCCCGCCGGCCCGTGGTGGAGGGATGCGAGTACCGCGAGGCGCTTCAGGCGGTGTCGGTGGACGGAGGGGTGGCGGGAAACGTCGTGCCCGACCGGGCCACGCTGACTGTGAACCATCGGTTCGCTCCGGACCGCTCGCCGGACCAGGCCGAGGACCACATCCGGTCCGTGCTGGGAGATGTGCTCGGTGAGGGGGACACCGTCGAGTTGACCGACGTGGCTCCGGCGGCCGCGCCCGGTCTTGACGATCCACTGCTGGCCGCGCTGATCGAGCGCAGCGGCGCACCGGTGCGAGCCAAGCTGGGCTGGACCGACGCGGCGTTCTTCGCGGCCCGCGGGGTTCCGGCCTCGAACTTCGGGCCCGGCGATCCGCTGCTGGCTCATACCGCGGACGAGCGCGTCCACAGGGATGAACTCGTGTCGGTGCACGCCGCTCTGAATGACCTGCTCGTCAAAGGCGCCTGAGCCGGCGCCGCGGCGGGCGGGGCGGGATCAGTACCTGCGCATCATGGTGACCACCTTGCCGTAGACGGCCACCTCGTCGGCCCCGAACTCCATGGGCTCCATGTACTCGTTGGCCGGCTCCAGCACGACCCGGCCCCCGCTGCGCCGCAGCGTCTTGACGGTGGCCTCGTCTCCGGGAATCCCAGCCACCACCACCTCGCCGTCCTCGGCGACGCTCTGGGCCCGGCACACCACGTAGTCGCCGTCGAGGATCCCGGCGTCGATCATGGAGTCGCCCCGCACCCGCAGCATGAACAGGTCGCCCTCACCGGTGAGGTCGGCCGGCATCGGCACCAGCTCCTCGACGTTCTCGGTGGCCAGCACTCCGGAGCCGGCCGCCACGTCGCCCACCAGCGGGACGTGGCGCACGGGCCGGCGCTCGACGGCTGCGCCCGAGTTCTCGTCGTAGCAGACCTCGATGGCCCGGGGCCGGGTCGGGTCTACCCGCAGGTACCCGGCTGAGTCGAGCACGTCGAGGTGGGCCTTCACCGAGGCCGGCGACCTCAGCCCGACCTCGGCCGCGATCTCCCGGATGGACGGCGGGTAGCCGCGCTCGCGCTGGTGCTCGACGATCACGTCGAGGATCTGGCGGCGGCGGGCGGTCAGCGGCTTGCGATGGGCGGGGGGCGTCATGTCTGTCTCCGATCTTGCGAGCGGGTTGTGAATCCGAACGGATGTTCGCTACATTGTAACCGAACAAATGTTCTCATCAGGAGGATATCCGTACAAATGTTTGCGGAACACGCGTTCGATGTCAAGGATCTCGCTCGGTCGGTGAGCCCGAGCCGGCTTGTCACACCCCCGCGGGAGGATGTGTCCATGGCCCTCGCTTCCACCCATGTTCTCGTCCCGGGCGCGGCTCCCTCCGGCGGCGCTCCTCCGTCGGCAGCCCGGGCGGCTCGCCTGCCGGAGTCGGTGTATCGCCGCCGCCGGGCGATGGCGGCGCTGGCAGCGGCCGCAGCGGTGACGTTGCTGCTGGTGGTCGGCCGGCCCGACCGCGTCCCGCTGGGCGAGGCCAACCCGTGGCCCTCGACGGGCCGGGCGTCGCTGTCAGCGGACTTGCCGGGCGTCTACGTGGTGCAGCCGGGCGACACGCTCTGGGACATCGCCCGCGCCCTCGCGCCCGGCGACGACCCCCGCGTCCTGGTCAGCGAGCTGGCCGGCACCGCGGGCGGAGCCGAGTTGGAGCCGGGCCAGAGGATCGTGATCGACGAGGCCGGCGGGCTGGCTCTCTACGGGAGCCGCGGGCCCGATTCGAGTCAGCCGGTCGGAGCCGCGACGTAGCGGATGAACAGGGTGTCGGAGGCTTCGAGCAGATGGTCGATGCGCATTCTCGACGGCACGCTGCGCACCGATCCGTGCACGATCCTGGAGCTGGCCCCGCCGACCAGCAGGGCCGCGACCGACAGGCACAGCTCGTCGATCACGCCGGCGTCGGCCAGCTGCCCGTTGAACGAGGGGCCTCCCTCCGAGAGGACCACGCCGGCGCCGCGGTGGTCGAGCTCCGCGAGGATCTCGGCGGGCTGGGGCCGCGGCGATCGCAGCCGCACCACCTCGGAGAAGGGCTCGAGGCGCTTCACGGCCTCGGTCGCGGCCGCGCTTCCGGTGAGGACCACCGGCGGGGTGTCGCCCGGGCGCCGGTCGGAGAACAGCGGCAGGCCCAGGTCGAGGTCGAGGCTGGCGCTCACCACGGCGAGCCGGGGTCGCTCGGTCCGTCCCGCGGCCAGCCGGGCTCGTCTGGAGGCCGCGGCGGGCCGGGGCAGGCCGTAGCGCTCGGCCCGCACCGTCCCGGCGGCGGCCACGATCCAGTCGGCGCTGGCCCGCACCGCCGAGAAGACCGCCTCGTCGGCCGGGTTGCCGAGGGCTCCGCTGGTGCCCTCGACCGCGACGGCGCCGTCGGCGGAGGCGATCATGTTGACCATAAGCCACGGCCGCCCCGCCGGCTTGGGCCTCGCCAGCGCCGGGTAGAGCTCCATGGGGTCGACGTCGGCAACCGGGCCCGGCAGCAGTCTCCGCACGCCCGCGACGGTACCGCGGCAGTGCCGGTGGGGAGGTTCTCTACAGGTTCCCGGCAGTATCTCTGGACGACGGGAGCCGCCGTGCACAGCAATCCCGAGGTCGTGCCCACGGGTCCACAGGTGCCGCGTTCTAGGGTCGCGGGGCGGGTGCTCAGGAGCGCGGCCCGGTAGAATCTCAGGAGGGTAATTCTCATGACCATGGCCCCCGAGCAGACCGCTCTGATCTCCGGCAGCCACCCTGTGCCCGCGGGTCTGGAGGATCCGGCCGACCGGATCGCGTGGGAGCGTCGCGACGCGCGCCTGCTCGACCACAGGGACGGCTCGGTCGCCTTCGAGCAGCCCGATGTCGAGGTGCCGTCCACCTGGTCTCAGAACGCCACCAACATCCTGGCCCAGAAGTACTTCCGCGGCTCGCTGGGAACTCCCGAGCGCGAGTGGTCGCTCAAGCAGGTGGTGAACCGCGTCGTGGGCGCCATCACCGACTGGGGAGACGCCGACGGATACTTCGCCGACGCGTCCGAGGCGTCCCAGTTCCGGGCCGAGCTCTCGCACTTGCTGTACACGCAGCGGGCCGCCTTCAACTCGCCGGTCTGGTTCAACATCGGCGTGGCCGGCGTGCCCCAGCAGGCGTCGGCGTGCTTCATCCTGTCGGTGGACGACACGATGGAGTCGATCCTGGAGTGGTACGCGGAGGAGGGCCGGATCTTCAAGGGCGGCTCCGGCGCCGGGGTGAACCTGTCGCGCATCCGGGCCAGCTCCGAACCGCTCAGCGGCGGCGGCACCGCCTCGGGACCGGTGAGCTTCATGCGGGGGGCGGACGCCTCGGCCGGCACCATCAAGTCCGGCGGCAAGACCCGCCGGGCGGCGAAGATGGTGGTGCTCGACGCCGACCATCCCGACATCGAGGACTTCATCTGGTGCAAGGCCCGCGAGGAGCGCAAGTCGAGAGTGCTGGCCGAGGCCGGGTTCGACATGGGTGTGGACGGCGCCGACAGCGACTCGGTCCAGTACCAGAACGCCAACAACTCCGTGCGGGTGACCGACGAGTTCATGCGGGCCGCCACGTCGGGCGATGACTGGGACCTGACGGCCCGAACCGACGGCACCGTGCTCGATCGGGTGCCGGCCCGCTCGATCCTGCGCCAGATGGCGGAGGCCGCGTGGGAGTGCGCCGACCCGGGCGTGCAGTTCGCGACGACCATCAACCGCTGGCACACGGCCCCGGCCACTGGCCCCATCACTGCCAGCAACCCGTGCTCGGAGTACGTCCACCTCGACGACAGCGCCTGCAACCTGGCCTCGATCAACCTGTTGAGCTTCCTCGACGACGACGGCTCCTTCGACGTCAGCGGCTTCCGAAGGGCGGTGCAGGTGCTGTTCACCGCCCAGGAGATCCTGGTGGGCCACGCCGACTACCCGACCGAGGCCATCGCGGAGGTCACCCGGGCGTTCCGCCAGCTCGGGCTGGGCTACGCCAACCTAGGCGCGCTGCTGATGGCCATGGGCCTTCCCTACGACTCCGACGAGGGCCGGGCGGTGGCTGCCGCCGTCACCGCTGTGATGACCGGCGAGGCCTACCTCACGTCCACCCGGCTGGCGGAGCGGATGGGTCCCTTCGCCGGCTTCCACACCAACCGCGACCCCATGCTGCGGGTGTTGGACCAGCACCGCACCGCCACCGCGTCCATCGACGAGGACATGGCGCCGCCCAGCCTGCTGGAGGCTGCCCAGTTGGCGTGGGACGAGGCCTGCGACCGGGCCGACCGCCACGGTGTGCGCAACAGCCAGGCCACGGTGCTGGCTCCCACCGGCACGATCGGGCTGCTCATGGACTGCGACACCACCGGCATCGAGCCCGATCTCGGGCTGGTGAAGTCCAAGCGCCTGGTGGGCGGCGGAACCATGGAGATCGTGAACAACACCGTGCCCAGGGCGCTGCGCCGCCTCGGCTATGACGATGAGCGGATCGAGCGCATCACCGATCACATCGCCGAGCACCACCGTGTGGCCGGAGCGCCCATCGATCCCGAGCACCTCGAGGTGTTCGCCTGCTCGCTGGGTGACGACGCCATCAGCCCGTCAGGACACATCGAGATGATGGCGGCCGTCCAACCGTTCCTGTCCGGGGCCATCTCCAAGACCGTGAACATGCCAGCCGAGACGACAGTCGATGGCGTGGAGCAGCTGTTCATCGACGCCTGGCGCCTCGGCCTCAAGTCGGTGGCTGTGTACCGCGACAGCTCGAAGGTCGGTCAACCGCTCACCGTCGGCGCCTCCGAGGGCTCCCGCGACAGCGGCAGTCCCGACGGATCCGGCACCGAGCGCCCGTCGGCCGGCGAGGCCCCGCCGGAGCCAGTGCGCCGGCGGCTTCCCAAGTCTCGCCGGTCGCGCACCTTCGAGTTCCGGGTGGCCGACTGCAAGGGGTTCGTCACGGTGGGGGAGTACCCCGACGGCCGGCCGGGCGAGATCTTCGTGAAGGTCTCAAAGCAGGGCTCCACCCTGGCCGGGATCATGGACGCCTTCGCGATTTCGCTGAGCCACGGCCTGCAGTACGGCGTCCCGCTGGCCGCCTTCGTCGAGACGTTCGTGGGCGTGCGCTTCGAGCCCGCCGGCATCACCGACGATCCCGACATCCGCATCGCCACCAGCCTCATGGACTACCTGTTCCGCAAGCTGGCGGTGATGTACCTGACGCCGGCCGAGCGGGCCTCGCTCGGCGTGTACACCACCGGCGAGCGGACCCAGCCGACGCTTCCCGGCGTGGAGGAGCAGGTCGCCGAGACCGAGCAGGGCCACGATCTCCCGCCCGATCCGCCCTCGGTCCCCTCACCGGCCCAGCTGATGGCCCAATTGGACTTCTCCGCGGCCTCGGCGCCACCCGAGGCGCCCGGGCCCGAGCGGCGCGTGAGAGCAGCGGGCATGAGCGGCGGACACGCCGCGGGCCCGGCCGTGAGCTCCCTGGACGCGCCCTTCTGCATGACCTGCGGCGTCCCCATGCGCCGCGCCGGGTCGTGCTACGTGTGCGCCGACTGCGGCGCCACCAGCGGCTGCAGTTGAGCCACAGCTGAGCTAGTCGCCGGCGGGAGCTTCGCTCGTTGCGGCCAGGCCCTTCTTGTGGCGCAGGTAGCCGGCCACCATCTCGCCGAACGGGGCCGGGTTGTAGATGTCCTCCTCATAGCTCCACAACCCGTTGCCGGCGTACTTCAGCAGGGTGAAGTTGTACTCCTGGTGCAGCGAGCCGTCACCGGGATCGGCCATGCGGTTCCAGACCTTGCAGACCACCCACCCCCGGGCCTCGTCGATGATGTACCACTCGATGGGGAAGTGGATCATCTCGTTGTTGGGCCACTGGCTCATCGTGGACTGGATCCAGTTGTAGATGGCCTCGCGCCCGCCCATGGTGCCGAAGTGGTGCTCGATGTAGGTGGCGTCCTCGGTGAACTGGTCGGCCCACTCGCGCCAATCGCCGGTCGTGCCGGCTCGCCGGGCCACTTCCTGGTAGCGGGCGAACGCCTCCTCGATCTCGTCGCGGCTCCAACGGCTCATGGCTGATGCTCCTTGATCCTGGGTGTCGGCTTGCAGGGCGGGGCGACTAGGGCAGCTTGAAGCGTAGGTGACGGCTCAAGTCGCCCACGAGGTCGACGAGGAAGCAGCGCTCGACGAAGCGCCACCTCCCGTCGATGCGCCGCAGGGTGTCGTGGTAGCGGCCGCTGATGATGGTCTCGGTCCCGGAGTCCGGAGCCTGCTGGAAGACGGTGTAGACCGACCGGACGCGGGCGGTGTCGCCGTCGAGTTCGATGATCGGGTTGGCGGTGATGTGCCGGGTGCGAGGGGTGCCGTCGGCGTAGGTGATCACCGTGTCGCGGTAGCTGGCCTCGATGGCCCGCGCCCCGGACGGGCCGTCGACCCCGTCGGGGCCGTAGCGGAAGGTGCAGTGCTCCATGAGTTCGCCGACCTCGTCGAAGCGTCCCGCGTCGACGAGCTCCGCGTAGCGGTAGAGCTCGTTGGCGATGGCGGTGGCTTCGTCGGGGACCATCGTCATCGACCGTAGTATCGGCTGAGCATGGCGCGCCCATCGATGCCCTCGCTGCCCGCGCTGTGGCGCGGCATCCTCACACTCATCGGCGACTTCCGCGACGAGTGGTCCCGGGCCCGCGTCGGTGGCCTGTCGGCCGAGATCGCCTTCTTCGGCCTCCTGGGGCTGTTTCCCGCGGTGCTGGTGTTCGCGGCCGCGCTGGGCTCGCTCGACGTGGTGATCGGCGCCGGTGCCGCAGCCGACACCGAGCAATGGCTGCTGGACCGCGTCGTCGAGACCTTCGGCCGCGACAACACTCTGGGGCAGACGATCGAGGAGCTCTTCGACCGGTCCAACGCGGGCCTGATCACCGCCGGCGTCGTGCTGACCCTCTACGCCTCGTCCCGGGGGTTCACCGCGGTGGTCGGCGCCCTCGACGTCACCTACGGCCATGAGAACCGCAGGAACTGGGTCTCCACCCGGGTGATGGGCCTCGTGCTGACCCTGTTCACCCTGGTGGTGGCCGCGCTGGTGGCCGCCATGGTGGTGGTGGGACCCCTGCTCGGCGGGGGTGAGGAGTTGGCCGACCGCCTGGGGGCCGGTTCGGCGTTCACCACCGCCTGGGTGTGGTTCCGCTGGCCGGTGGTGTTCGTGGTGGTGGTCTGCTGGGGGGCGTCGATCTACCACTTTGCCCCTCGCCGCCGGACTCCCTGGCGGACCGACCTGCCCGGCGCGGTCGTGGGCACCGTCTGGTGGCTGGCGGTGTCGATGGGATTCCGCGTCTATCTCGACGTGGCCTCCAGCGGCGTGAACGCGGTGTTCGGCCTGCTCGGCGGTGCCCTCAGCCTGCTCATCTGGCTGTACCTGCTGGCGATGGGACTGCTGGTCGGGGCGGAGATCAACCACATACTCAACGGCCGCCGCGACCTGCACACCTCAGAGAGAGCGCGAGTTGATGCCTGACCCATCGTGTCGCAGCGGTGTCATTCCCGCTCTTGTTCGCTGCGCTCACGGGCCGCTCGGGCCACGGCCTCGCGCCGTATGGGCCGGAGTCGTGCATCTATCCGCTCGGCCTCTCAACAGAGCTGCCTCTCCAGCGATACTCTCGCAGCGATGAGTGACTTCCGGGTCGACCTCGACGAGATCGCCTTCAACCTGCGCCATGTGGCCGATCTCGATGGGCTGGCGACGCTCGACGGTTTCGAGCATGCCGAGCCCGAGATGGTGGACCAGCTGCTCGCCGAGGCCGCCCGCTTCGCGGAGGAGGTGATCGCGCCCCTCAACCGGGTCGGAGACACCGAGGGCTCGCGCCGTCTCGACGACGGCTCGGTGGTGACGCCCACCGGCTTCCGGGAGGCCTACCAGGCTTACGTCGACGCCGGATGGGGGGCGGTCTCGATGGATCCCGACTACGGCGGCGGGGGCTTCCCCCACCTCGTCGGGCTGGCCATCGAGGAGATGTTCACCACCGCCTGCATGTCCTGGTCGCTGTGCCCGCTGCTCACCCAGGGGGCCATCAACCTTCTGGGCGCCTACGGCACCGACGAGCAGAAGGCGCTCTACCTCCCGCAGATGGCCACCGGCGTGTGGACCGGCACCATGAACCTGACCGAGCCCCAGGCCGGTTCGGACCTGGGGGCGGTCACCGCCCGGGCCGTCCCCCAGCCCGACGGCTCGTACCGGCTGGTCGGCACCAAGATCTTCATCACCTACGGCGAGCACGACCTCGCCGACAACATCGTCCACCTGGTCCTGGCCCGCACTCCCGGCGCGCCGCCGGGGACCCGGGGCATCAGCTGCTTCCTGGTTCCCAAGCACCTCCCCGCGGCCGACGGGTCGCCCGGCCTGCGCAACGACGTGCGCTGCGTGTCGATCGAGCACAAGCTGGGAATCCACGCCAGCCCCACCTGCGTGATGGCCTACGGCGACGACGACGGTGCGGTCGGGTTCCTGGTCGGCGAGGAGAACGGCGGCATGCAGGCCATGTTCACGATGATGAACCACGCCCGCCTGAGCGTGGGCCTGGAGGGCGTGGCCATCGCGGAGCGGTCCTACCAGCAGGCCCTGGCCTACGCCCACGAACGCCGTCAGGGCCGGGCGCCCGGAGCGCCCGCCGGTGAGTCCTCGGCCATCATCGACCACCCCGACGTGCGGCGGATGCTGCTCGACATGCGCTCCGCCATCAGCGCGATGAGAGGCCTCGCCTATCGCAATGCCGAGGCCATCGACCGCGCCTCGCACTCCGCTGACGGGGCCCAGCGTCAGGCCGGCTCGGAGCGGGCCGCTCTGCTGACGCCGCTCACCAAGGCGTGGGCCACCGATCTGGGCTGCGAACTCACCAGCGTCGGCCTGCAGGTACACGGCGGGATGGGCTTCATCGAGGAGACCGGCTCGGCCCAGCACTACCGGGACGCCCGGATCGCGCCCATCTACGAGGGCACCAACGGGATCCAGTCGGCCGATCTGGTCGGCCGCAAGCTGTCGATGCGAGGCGGCGGCGCGGTGCGCGACCACCTCGACGAGATCGCAGCGACCGCCCGGTCCATCGACGGCTCCGTGGAGCTGAAGTCGGCTCGGCAGCACCTCGACGCCGCGGTCGAGGCCACCGGCGAGGCCACCGAGTGGCTGCTGGCGGCCGAGCCCTTCCAGCGGCTCGCGGGCGCCGGCGCCTACCTCAGGATGCTGGCCACCACCACCGGCGGCGCAGCCCTGGTGGACGGGGCCCTGGCCGCAGCCGGCTTGGGGGACCCTGAGACGGCCGCCGACCGGGCCGTCCTGGCCCGATTCTTCGCGGCCAACCGGCTGTCGGCGGTCTCGGGGCTGCTGGCCGCGGTCACCGAGCCCGCGGACGACCTCGCGGCAGCGGCACAGCGGATCCTGGCGGGCTAGGGAGCAGCGACCTGGTGATCGCCGTGACCGGGCTCCTGATCTCGTCGATCCCCAGTCCGCCCCGCAACGGACTCGAGCTCGGGCCGCTGAACCTGCGGGCCTACGGGGTGATGATCGCGCTGGGCGTGCTGGCCTCGGTGTGGTTGTCGAGGCGGCGCTGGGCGGCACGGGGAGGCAACCCCGACGAGATCAGCCGCGTCGCCGTCTGGGCAGTGATCGCAGGCCTGATCGGCGCCCGCCTCTATCACGTGATCACCGACTGGAAGAAGTTCCAGTCCGACGGCTGGCTGGACGCGCTGGCCATCTGGAAGGGCGGCCTGGGCATACCCGGAGGCATGACGGCCGGCATCCTCGTAGGGCTGTGGATGGTGCGGCGCCAGCACATGAACCAGGGCGAGGCCATAGCCGCGATCATTCCCACGCTGCCGCTGGCCCAGGCCATCGGCCGTCTCGGCAACTGGTTCAACCAGGAGCTGTTCGGCCGGCCCACCGACCTCCCCTGGGGCCTGGAGATAGACGAGGCTCACCGGCCGGCGCAGTACATCGATGTGGAGACCTTCCATCCGACGTTCCTGTACGAGGGGGTGTGGAACCTCCTGCTCTGCGGTCTGCTGCTGTTCCTCGACCGCCAGCGCAGGATGCTCGACGTCCCGACGCTGGTCACCAACCCGCGCCGCGTGAGCCGCCCCGGCTCTCTGCTGGCCGTCTACGTCCTTGGCTACGGGCTCGGACGCCTGTGGATCGAGGCGGTGCGGATCGACCCGGCCAGCCTGATCCTGGGGGTGCGGGTCAACATCTGGATGAGCCTCGTGCTCATCGCGGGCTCGGTGGCGTACCTGGTGGGGCTCCGCCGGCGCAGTCCCGGCAGCCGACGCCCGATGATGCCGATCTGACGGCGCCGGCCGCCTGGTCCGGCGCCCGGTGAACTGGGCTAGCTGAAGCCGCGCAGCGGCAGGTCCGGCCCGCGCTGGAGCCAGTTGTCGGCCAGGTAGTCGGCGGTCCCGTCGATCAGGTGCATCGTGTAGGCGTGGCGGCTGCGGTCCGATGTGTTGGCCGCGCTCCAGTGCGGCAGCGTGCCGTGCAGCGCGATCAGGGTGCCAGCGGCGGCCTCCAGCGGCACGAGGTCCTCGACGGGATAGGGGGTGTCGTCGAGGACGTCGGTAACGGTGCCCCGGCTGCGGTCGCCGGGGTCCGCGAGGCGGAAGCGGGTCTTCGCCGGGATCCGGTGGCCCCCGGGCACCGCCCACATGCAGCCGTTGGCCACGGTGGCGTCCTCGATGGCGAACCACAGCCCGATCACGCTCTGGGGCTCGGTCCACAGGAAGGTGTGGTCGCAGTGGCAGATGACCTCGCCGCCGATGCCGGGCTGCTTGAAGATGTACATCGACTGCAGCAGGCGGGGATCCCGGAGCCCGAGGTCCGACGTCAGCGCGTCCAGCTCGGGAGCCCGTGAGAAGGCGTCGAAGGCCGGGTCGAGGTCGTGCATGGCGTGGCCGATCTTGTTGACCGCGAGCGCCATCGGCCTCGCCAGGCGCCCGTCGATGATGGCCCCGTCCTCGAAGAACCAGCGCACCGTGTCGCCCGAGCCCAGGAACCACTCGTCGGAGGCGTGGCTCTGCTCGGTGGTGGAGAACACCGTCAGGGTGCCGTCCTGCTTCGGGTCGATGGCGGCCAGCATGGAGTTGACGTGGGCCTTGAGGTCGTCGCATCGCCGGCGCGGCACGAAGTCGGGCAGCACCAGGAAGCCGTCTCGCTCCCAGTCCCTCACCTGGTCGGTGGAGAGGATCGACAGGTCCATCTAGGCCTCGCCCTTGCGGTAGGGGAGCCCGTCGGCTCGGGGCATCCGGAGCCGCTGGGAGAAGAACACCAGCACCACCAGCACGATCACGAACGGCAGGATCGAGATCCACCAGTCGGGCACGGTCGTGGACAGGAAGTACCACACCGCCGCGCCCAGCCCCAGCCCGGCGGCCAGCCCGGCGTCGATGCGGCGTTTGCGGTTCAGCGCCCACACCAGCACGGCCACCAGGGCGATGGTGTTCACCAGCAGCAGGGCGTGCGACGCCGAGCCGTCGAGGTCCCGCAGGCCCACCCCGAACGGGTAGCCGAACAGCAGGGCTCCGGCCATGATCCCGCCGGGGCGCCAGTTGCCGAATATGAGTGCCGCCAGGCCGATGAATCCCCGGCCGTTGGTCTGGCCCTCCAGGTAGATGCCCGACAGCTCCGGGCTGGCGATGAACGCCCCGCCGAGTCCGGCGAGGGCCCCGCTGATGACCACGCCGTAGTACTTGTAGAGGTAGATGTTGATGCCCTGGGTCTCGCCGCCGGTGGGGTGCTCGCCGCAGATGCGCAGTCGCAGCCCGAAGCGGGTCCGCCAGATCAGCCAGGCGCTGAACGGGACCAGGGCGAAGGCGATCATCGTGGCCAGCGACAGTTGGGCCACCAGGCCCCGGGCCAGCCCGGTGAGATCGGACACGAAGAACCAGTCCTTACGGGTGAACCAGCCCAGTACGTCGGGCGTGTCCCAGCCGAACAGGTCGCCGCCGGCCAGGAACGGGAAGGTGAACCTCCCCACTCCCGGGGTGCGAGGCGACTGGGTGATCGAGCCCCCCTCGTGGTTGGTGAGTATCTCCGAGGACAGGAACCGGGCCAGTCCCGGAGCGGTCACATTGATGGCCACGCCCGAGATGATGTGGTCGACGCCGAATGACACGGTGGCGATGGCATGGATCAGGCCCCCGATGCCCCCGCCGACCATTCCGATGAGCAGGCCGGCCCAGCCTCCGTAGTTGATCGCGCCCCAGGCTCCGAACCAGGTGCCCAGAATCAGCATCCCCTCCAGGCCGATGTTGACCACCCCGGCCCGCTCCGAGAACAGCCCGCCGAGACCGGCCAGCATGATGGGCACCGCCCAGCGCAGCATGGCCTGCGAGGAGGTGACCGCAGTGAGCCTCTCGGTGTCGTCGAAGCCCTGCACGACCGTGAGAATGAGCACACCGACCGCGGCGTAGAGCATCCACCGGGCCCAGGCGGGCAGGCGGTCGAGCACGGCCATCATGAGTCCGCCGCCGGGCCGGCCGCCATCGCCGCGGCCGCGGCGGCGGCCTCCTCACGCTCGCGGATGCGTCGCACGACCTCGTAGGCGATCACCGCGGTGAGGATGATGACGCCCTTCATGATCTCGACGATCTCGCGGGACGCTGCTCCCGAGATCTGCAGGATCCCCGAGGACACGTCCAGGAAGGCGAAGACCAGTGCGGCCACGGCCACCCCGGCCGGATGGTTGCGTCCCAGCAGAGCCACCGCGATCCCGGTGAAGCCGAGCAGGCTGATGGGGTTGGACGGGTAGTAGCCGGTGTCCATCAGTTCGGTCATCCCGACCAGACCGGCGACGGTGCCCGAGAGCGTCATGGCGATCACCACCATGCGCTTGGGCGGGATGCCGCCCACGTGCGATGCCGTCGGGTTGGCGCCGCTGGCTCGCAGGTCGAAGCCGAAGACCGTCCGGTTGAGGATCACGTGATAGACGATCCCCACCGCCAGCGCGACGATCAGGACGCCGGTGAGCTTCTTGCCCTGGCCCACCTCCCGGGTGAACAGCTCCAGCAGGCCGTTGATGTCGGGCAGCAGGCCGCTGTCGGCGATCGGCTCGGTGCCGACCCGGCCGCCGGTGGCCGAGATCTCGCCGCCCGCCTGCCATTCCACGATCCACCACGCGGCCAGTCCCGAGATGACCACCGCGTTCAGCATGATGGTGGAGATCACCTCGTTGACACCGCGAGTCACCTTCAGGACGCCGGCCGCACCCGAGAATGCCCCGCCGACCGCCATGGCCACCACCAGGATGAACGCCACGTGCAGAACCGACGGCAGCTCGACCTGGGCGCCCAGGTGGGCCGCGACGATGAAGGCCAGCAGGTACTGGCCCTCCACGCCGATGTTGAACAGGTTCATCCGGAACCCGATGGCCGCGGCGACCCCCGACAGGTACAGGGGAGTGGCCCGGTTGAAAATGTCCACCTGGGTCTCGAGCTTGCTGGCGTGCTCGACCATGTCCCAGTAGGCCGCCAGGGGATTGCTGCCCGA
The DNA here is from genome assembly GCA_022820805.1 of Acidimicrobiia bacterium. Lineage (GTDB taxonomy): Bacteria > Actinomycetota > Acidimicrobiia > Acidimicrobiales > Aldehydirespiratoraceae > Aldehydirespirator. Next base: position 94,455 of record JAJEEV010000024.1, on the reverse strand, counting down.
GATCAGCAGGACGATCGAGGAGAGCACGACCGCGATGACCACGGCCGCCACCGGCGCGGCCGAGGCCAGCAGGACGCGGTGCGACAGCCGGTCGGTCACGGCGTCCCGGTCCCGAGAGCCGCGCCGGTCATGTAGGCGCCAAGATCCCGGGGGGTGATCTCGTTGGGGTCGAGTCGGGCGACCAGGCGCCCCCTCAGCATCACTACGATCGTGTCCGACAGGCCGATCAGCTCATCGAGGTCGGCGGAGACGAGCAGGGTGGCCAGTCCCTGAGACCGCGCCTCGCGAATGTCGTCCCACACCGCGGCCTGAGCCCCGACATCGATTCCCCGGGTGGGGTGGTTGGCGATGAGCACGGCCGGTCCGGCCACCATCTCCCGCCCGACTATGAGCTTCTGCTGGTTGCCGCCCGACAGGGCGTGGGCGGAGACCTCGATGTTGGGTGTGCGGACGTCGAAGTCGGTCTTGATCCGGCTCGCTCGATCCCTCATGCCGGCCCGGCTCAGCCAGGGACCCCGCGAGTACGGCTCCTCCGTCTGGTGGCCGAGCGCCGTGTTCTCCCACAGGGTGAAGCCCAGTAGCAGGCCGTCCCGGTGACGGTCCTGGGGCACGTAGCCCAGTCCCATCTCCCGGCGGTGGCGCACCGACTGGTGGGTGATCTCCTGTCCCAGGAGGGTGATGCTGCCCTCGTCGGGGTCGTCGATCCCGACGATGGCGTTGACCAGTTCGGCCTGCCCGTTGCCCTCCACCCCCGCGATGCCGATGATCTCGCCGCGATGAACCCGCAGGCTCACGTCGTCGACCACGGCGCGGTCGCCCTCGCCGGCGACGCGCAGGGCCGCGATCTCGAGGGCGACCTCGTCGGTGACGGTGGAGGCCCCCGCATCAGGCACGGGCAGTTCCGATCCGATCATCATCTCGGCCAGGTCGTGGGCCGTCACCTGATCGGGCTTCACCGTCCCCACCGTGCGGCCCTGGCGCAGCACGGTGATGGTGTCGGCGATCTCGAGGACCTCGTCGAGCTTGTGGTCGATGAACAGGATGGTGGTCCCGCTGGCCTTGAGCTCGCGGATGTTGCGGAACAGCTCGTCGACCTCCTGGGGGACCAGAACCGCGGTCGGCTCATCGAGGATGAGGATCTTGGCGCCGCGGTAGAGGACCTTGATGATCTCGACCCGCTGGCGCTCGCCGACCTCCAGGGTCTCGACCAGGTCGTTGGCGTTGATGTCGAGCCCGTAGGCCCGGCCGACCTCGTCGAGGTGCTCCTGGCCGGCGTCGAAGTCGATCCTGCCGAACGAGCGCATCGGCTCGGCTCCCAGGATCACGTTCTCCAGAACCGTGAGCTGGTCGGCCAGCATGAAGTGCTGGTGGACCATGCCTATGCCCAGCTCGATGGCTTGGGCCGGCGAGTGCAGGTCCACCTCCTCACCCTGGATCTTGATGGTTCCCGCGTCGGGGGGCTGCATGCCGTAGAGGATCTTCATCAGGGTCGACTTGCCGGCCCCGTTCTCGCCGCAGATGGCGTGGATCTCGCCCTCGGCCACCTCGAGGTGGATGTCGTCGTTGGCCACCACACCCGGGAAGCGCTTGGTGATGCCAGTGAGCTCGATGGCCGGCGACACGCAGCCTCCCTCAGAAACGACGACCGGGCCGGACGTTAGCCCGACCCGGTCGTCTCAACACGAATGTGAACCGCCCGCAGCGAACCGGCTGCGCCGGCGGTCAGTGTTCTAGGGCTCGGTCGGCACCGAGATCTCGCCGGACACGATCTGAGCCTTGAACGCGTCGAGCTGGTCGGCGATGTCGTCCACGAAACCGCCGGAGGTGCTGTAGCCGACGCCGTCGACCGACAGGTCGTAGGTGGTCGGGCCGGGCTGCATGGTGCCGTCGATGACGGACCTGATCATCTCGAAGATCGACACGTCCACCCGCTTGAGCATCGAGGTGAGGATGTAGTCGCGCACCCCGGCGTCGGCGGTGTTGTACTGGTCGGAGTCGACGCCGATGGCCCACACCTTGGACCCGGTGGCCTCGCTCTGCTCCAGGGCGGCCTGGAACAGGCCCGCACCGGAGCCGCCCGCCGCGTGGTACACGATGTCGGCGCCGCTCTCGTACATGGCCAGCGCGATCTCCTTGGCCCGGTCCGGGGCGTTGAAGCCGTCGAAGTCGGGAGCCTCGGTGATGTAGTCGCCGATGATCTCGATGTCGGGGTTGACGGCCCGGGCGCCGGCGTTGAAGCCGGCCTCGAACCGCTCGATCAGGCCGCCGACGTTGGCCACGCCGCCGATGAAGCCGATGGTGCCGGTCTCGCTCTTGAGCGCGGCGGCCGCTCCCACCAGGAACGAGCCCTCGTGCTCCGCGAACACCAGGCCGGCGATGTTGTCGCCGTAGGGCGCGATGGGATCGGCGCCGAAGTTGAGCATGGCCGAGTCGACCACGCCGAACTTCGTGTCGGGGTTCTCGGCGCCGACCGCGGCCGCGTCGCCCTCGAACAGGAACCCGACGCCGACGACGATGTCGTGGGCGTCGGCCGCGAGCTGGAGCAGCTCGCCCCGGTTGGAGCCGTCGGGCTCGGGCGAGGCCTCGGTGAAGGTGATGCCGAGCTCAGCGGCGGCTCGCTCGATGCCGGCAGCGGCCGAGTCGTTGAACGACTGGTCGCCGCGGCCTCCGATGTCGAACACCAGGCCGACCGAGATGTCGGTCATCTCGGGCTCGGGCGCGGGCGCCTCAGTGGTCTCAGGCTCGGGCTCGGGCTCGGGGTCAGGCTCGGTCGCTGGCTCGGGCTCGGGTTCGGCCGCGGGCTCGGGCTCGGCGGGTGCCGGTTCGGCGACGGTCTCTGCATCGTCGTCGTCACCGCACGCCGCGGCGAGCATGGTGAACGAGAGCAGCAGCGCGATCAGCGCTAGCAAGCGCTTATTCATGTTTGCCTCCAGGGTTTGATCAGGCTTGTGCAAGCCGATGCTAGTGGCCGCCGTGTCAGTTCCGCGAGTGGCTCGCGGTCCACTCCAGCAGCGCCCCGGCCGGCCAGGTGTTCACGATGCTGGCGACGGGAACGTTGCAGCGCACGGCCTTGTCGGCACCGTACGGCTGCCACTCGAGCTGCCCGGTGGCGTGGGCGTCACTGTCGACGGACACCTTGCATCCCCACTGCACGGCCAGCTCCAGCAGTTCGGCGGGCGGGTCCTGGCGCTCGGGACGGCAGTTGATCTCCACCGCCTTGTCGAAGCGGGCGCAGGCTGCGAACACGATGTCGGCGTCGAAGGCCGATGGGGGCCGGCCCCCGCCGACGACCTTGCGGTTGGTGCAGTGGCCGAGAATGTCGGTGTTCGGGTTGGCGATGGCGGCCACCATCCGCGGCGTCATCTCCGCCGATGGCATGCGCAGCTTCGAATGGACCGAGGCCACCACCACGTCCAGTTCGGCGAGCACTCCGTCGCTGAGGTCCAGGGATCCGTCCTCGAGGATGTCCACCTCCATGCCGGTGAGGATCCGGAACGGGGCCATCTCCTCGTTGAGCAGCGCGATCTCCTCCATCTGCCGGCGCAGGCGGCGCTCGTCCAGGCCGTGGGCCACGGTCAGGCGGGCCGAGTGGTCGGTGATCGCCACCCACTCGTGGCCCAGCGCGGCAGCCGTCTCCGCCATGGCCCGCAACGGGGCGCCGCCGTCCGACCAGTCGGTGTGGCAGTGGCAGTCGCCCCGCAAGCTCTCGAGCACGGGCCCCCCGGCTCCGACAGGCACCCGGCTGCGCTGCTCGAGCCCGGCCAGGTACCCGTCTTCGACGCCGGCGAGGGCCTCGGCGATGACCCGCGCCGTGCTGGGCCCCACGCCGTCGAGGTCGGTGAGAGTGCCCGCCGCGGCCCGTTCGGCGAGCTCGCCCTCGCCGAGGTCGTCAGCGACCTTCAAGGCCCGCTGGAAGGCCCTGACCTTGGGTGCCGCGGCAAGCTCCCGGTCGAGGTAGTGAATGGCGAGCGACAACGCCACCGAGGGCCGCACGACTCGAAGCTAGCGCTGCCGGTGAGCGCCGGGCCTCCCGGGACGCCTCCTGGCCGTCCGCTCGGCCACTCAGAGCCGGATCCGGTGCCGGTTGGCGGCCACCAGCGCGTAGACCGGCCGGGCCAGCCAGAGCACGGGCGGGTGCGCCATCAGGTGCCCGATGACCCGCCAGGCTCCGCCCGAGGCGACGAGGGATCGCCCGACGGCCTCGGCTCCGCGACAGCGCCGCTGCCCTCTTCCGCGGTCCTCGATCCACCACACCGCAGACTCGGCGTCCGGCTGCGAGAGGCCGAGGTCCCTCAGGTCGAGCGACTGCCAGGGCTCCACCCGGGCCTCCGCCGGCAAGCGGTCTTCGAGCCAGCGGGCCGAGCGCACGCAGAAGCCGCACTCCCCGTCGTAGACCAGCAGCACGCCGACAGTGTGCCAGCGGCAGCGGGGCGGCGGGCGGGTTCGGTGAGCGCGGCCGGTAGCGTAGGGGTCCATGTCCAAGCGCACCAGCAAGCGCCGTGCCAAGGCTCGCCGCTCCAAGGCGAACCACGGTCGCAAGCCCAACGCAGGCCGCAACAGCTGACCTGACTCCCGGCCGGCGACGGCCGGCCGCGCAACTGGGAGCCCTACTTGGAACGGTTCGGATTCGTCGGACTTCCCAACTCCGGGAAGACCTCGCTGCACAACGCCCTGGCCGGCGGTGACGCGGTGGCCGCCCGCCATGCGTTCTCGACGAAGTCCGCGAACGTGGGAGTGGCCAAGGTCCCCGACGACCGGCTGCGGCAGCTGGCCGAGATGAGCTCCAGCCGCCGGGCCGTGAATGCCTCGGTGCAGTTCACCGACATCGGTGGCCTGGTGGCGGGTTCGAGCCGGGGCGAGGGCTTGGGCAACGCCTTCCTGGGCCATGTCCGCGACACCGACGCCATCGTCTACGTGCTCAGAGCCTTCGTCGATCCCGACATCGGAGGCGTCGACGATCCCCTCGACAGTCTCCGGGTGCTCGAGACCGAGCTGGCGCTGGCCGACCTCGACAGCGCCACCCGGCAGCTCGACAAGCTCTCGCGGGCCCTCAAGGGAGACCCGTCGCTGAGGGCCTCGCACGACCTGCTGGCCGGGGCGGTCGCGGTCCTCGAGGAGGGCCTGCCCCTGTACCGGGCCGGCCTCGACAGTTCGGCGAGGGCCGGCCTGCGCCCGTTCTTCATGCTCACGAACAAGCCGGTGCTGGCGGTGGTCAACGTCGGTGAGGGCCAGATCGCGGACGCGCAGGAGGTCGCGGCGCCCGTGCGCGAGGAGCTGGGCGACGCCGAGGTGGTGCCGCTGTGCGTGCAGCTGGAGGCCGAGGCCGCCCAGCTCGACGAGTCGGAGCGCCCCGAGCTGCTGGCCGCCCTGGGTCTCGGCAGCGGCGCCCTCGACCGGTTCCTGGCCAGCGCCTACCACCTGCTGGGGCTGAGAACATTCCTGACCACGGGGCCGAAGGAGAGCCGGGCCTGGACCTTCCGGGCGGGCGCCACCGCGGTCGAGTGCGCGGGAGCGGTCCATTCGGACATCCAACGGGGCTTCATCCGGGCCGAGACCATCAGATGGGACCACCTGCTCGACGCCGGCTCATGGGTGGCGGCCCGGGAGCAGGGGCGGCTCCGCTCCGAGGGGAAGGACTATCCCGTGGCCGACGGCGACGTGATGGAGTTCCGGTTCAATGTGTGACCCTCCAGCGCCTTCGCGACGCTCCCGAAACGGGCGAGTTAGCCTGCCTCATGCCGATCGACTCTGAGCAGCGTCTGCTGGCCGAACTCGAGCCCAGCGTCGAGAGGCTCTACGAGCGCCACCTCCGTCAGGCCAAGGAGTGGCATCCCCACAAGCTGGTCCCCTGGAGCAGGGGCCGGGACTTTCCCGACGACTACGAGTGGTGCCCCGAGGAGGCCGACCTCAGCGCCGAGGCCCGCAGCGCGTTGTTCGTCAACGTCCTGACCGAGGACAACCTGCCCTACTACTTCCGCGACATCGAGCGCATGTTCGGCCGCGACGGCGCGTGGGGCCATTGGGTGCGGCGCTGGACGGCCGAGGAGGGTCGCCACGGGCAGGTGATCCACGACTATCTCGCGGTGACCCGGTCGGTCGATCCGGTCAGCCTGGAGAGGGCTCGGATGGCCCAGGTGCAGTGCGGGCAGGTCCCCGAGCCGCCCAACGCGCTGGAGGGTCTCGCCTACGTCGCCCTCCAGGAGCTGGCCACCCGGATCTCGCATTACAACACGGGACGGCACATCGATGACCCGGCCGGGAGGGCCATCATGCGCCGGGTGGCCTACGACGAGAACCTCCACTTCCTCTTCTACCGCGACGCCATGTGCGCGGCGCTCAAGGTCGAGCCGTCCAAGGCGGTGGTGGCCATCGCCAACCAGGTGAAGGGCTTCGCCATGCCCGGCGTCGGCATCACCGACTTCGACGCCCACGCCCGCACCATCGCCGACGCCGGCATCTACGACCTCGCCATCCACCACGATCAGATACTGCAGCCGGTGGTGTTGCGCGACTGGAACCTTGCCAGCCTCGCCGGTCTCTCGGGTGTGGCCGAGGCGGCCCGGGATCGGCTCATGAGCCTGATCGAGCGGATCGGGCGGGTCGCCCGGATCATGCTGGAGCGGCGTACCGAGCGCCGGTCGCTCCGGGAGGACAGAGCCGGCGTCGAGCTCTAGACGGTGGGCGCCCGCCAGTGACCCTAGGGTGGGGCATCGCCATCCGGGCGAGCCGTCCGGCAGCGGCTGCCGCTGCTTGACCACTTGACGCCGGCTTCAGATCCCTGCCCGATCCAGGGCTTCCGATAATCGCGATGCGTGTTCGGGCGGCGGGGCCGGTAGCGTTCTCCCCTCGTGGGATCGCTCATCAAGAAGCGCCGCAAGCGCATGCGCAAGAAGAAGCACAAGAAGATGCTTCGACGCACCCGCCATCAGCGGCGCAAGTAGCAGCTCCCACCCGTCAGCGGACGCTCTGAGCAGGCCCTCCCCGCGCTCTCACGCCGGGGTTACAGCGGCCCGGTCGTGGTGACCACCACGCGGTTCGGGCCGGGGTGGACGCCTGCCACGAACCAGGTGCTGCCGCTTCCCGCCAGCCGGGGGGTCTGGCCGGTGGAGTCGCCGAACTCGTCGCGCCACGCCGCCAGATCCGGCGATACCCGAAGAGCGGCGGGCTCCAGGTCGTTGCCGTTGTCGCCTGCCGGGCCTCCAAGTTCGTCCCAGGCCGCGTAGACCGCTTCGGTGCTGCACGAGAGCGGCACCAGCAGCAGGGTGTACTGCTCCGGCACGTACTCCAGCGGCTCGACGATCTCTCCGATGCCGCGCACCCGGGCCCGGCCGCCGGCCAGGCAGAAGGCCACGTCCGCGCCTATCGAGGCGGCCCGCACAGCGTCGGTGAACCCGGCCCAGCGCAGCACGGCGGCCGCGTCGGCCGAGCCGCCGCCCAGGCCGGCACCGGCCGGGATCGCCTTGTGCACGGTCACCCGGGCGGCCCGCTCGGCCAGGGCCAGAGCCCGCACGACCAGGTTGTCGGCCGCCGGCAGCACGGCCCCGTAGTCGTCGCCGGCGGCGTCGAGCATCCGGACCGCCACGGCGTCGTCGGGGCTCGGGAGGATCTCCAGCCGATCAAAGAAGTCCAGCGTCGCCATCTCGGCGTCGATCTCGTGGTAGCCGTCCGCCCGCACGCCGGTGATTCGCAGGCTCAGGGTCAGCTTGGCCGGCGCCAGGGCCTCGATCACGCCGCGACGCTACTTCCGCAGCGGCCCGCGGCGCACGGTGCCCTCGATCGGGTCTAAGAGGCCGAGAGGCAGAATCGGGCCGCAGCCGTGGCTACAGTCCACGGGTCGCAGCCGAACAAGGAGATCGCCGTGGCCTCAGGATCGTTCATGGGCAACGCCGTGCTCAGGCGGGAGGACCCTGACCTGCTCTCCGGCGCCGCTCAGTACGTGGGCGACATGTCGCCGCCGGGAACGGTCCATCTGGCCTTCGTGCGGTCGGTGATGGCCCACGCCGGGATCACATCGGTCGACACCGAGGCGGCCGGGGCCGCTCCCGGCGTGCTCGGTGTGTTCACCGCGGCCGACCTGCCCATGGGGCCCCAGCATCTGTTCATCATGCTCCCCCCGGAGCTGAGCCGGCTGCCGCTGGCCGACAAGGCCCGCTACGTCGGCGACCCGATCGCGGTGGTGGCCGCCGAGTCCCGGGCCGCGGCGGTCGACGCGGCGGAGCTTGTGGAGGTCGACTACGACCCGCTCCCGGCGGTGACGGACCCGTTCGAGGCGTTGGAGCCCGAAGCTCCCGTCGTGATCGAGGCCCACGGATCGAACCAGGCGATGCAGTTCTCGACACCGGGCGACCCCGAAGCGATGAGCAGCCACGACCTGACGGTGAAGACCCGCATCGTCAACCACCGCATGTCGGGTGCTCCCATCGAACCCTCGGCTGTCCTGGCTGCCCCCGGCACCGGCGGCGACCACGACCTGACCGTGTGGTGCTCGTCGCAGCGGCCCCACGAGGTACGCGACCAGGTGGCAGCAGCCCTCGAGATGGCACCCGAGGCCGTGAGGGTGATCGCGCCGGCCGTCGGCGGCGGCTTCGGCCCCAAGGCCACCGTGTTCCCGGAGTTCGTCGTGGCCGCCTGGCTGGCCGGGCGACTGCGCCGGCCGGTCAAGTGGGTGGAGACCCGCAGCGAGAACCTCGTCAACATGAGTCAGGGCCGCGACTACGTCACTGACGTCGAGCTCGGCTTGAGCCGGGACGGAACCTTCCGATGGATCAAGCTCGAGGTGACCTCCAACGCCGGCGCCTACCCGGGCATCGGTGCCTTCCTGCCCTTCTTCACGATGATGATGGCATCGGGTCCGTACCGGATTCCCGTTGTGCACTACGAGGCGGTCGCGGCCCTCACCAACACCACACCGGTGGCCGCGTTCCGGGGGGCGGGACGGCCCGAGGCGACGATGGCTCTGGAACGCATCATCGATCTCGCCGCAGCCGAACTCGCCATGGACCCGGCCGAGCTGCGGCGCCGCAACCTGCTGGCGCCCGACGCCTTCCCCCTGACGACCCCCACCGGCGCCAGCATGGACTGCGGCGAGTACGCCCGAGCCCTGGACCTGGCCCTGGAGACGGCCGGGTACCGGGAGCTGCGCGAGGAGCAGGCCCGCCGCCGCGCCGCCGGCGACCGGAGGCTGTTCGGCATCGGCGTGTCGACGTATGTGGAGGTGACCGCGGTCGGCCTCTTCCAGGAGTTCGGCGCGGTGACCGTCGAACTCGACGGCACCGTCACCGCCCGGGTGGGGACCGCCTCCCACGGCCAGGGTCACGCCACGGCCTTCTCCCAGGTTCTGGGGGAGGTGCTCGGCGTGCCCGCCGAACGCGTCCGGGTCATCCACAGCGACACCGGCGAGGTGCCGCGCGGCACCGGCACGGTGGCGTCGCGGTCGCTGCAGACCGGAGGCAGCGCGGTGTGGACCGCCGCCAACGAGGTCCTAGACAAGGCGCGACATCTGGCATCCAGCCTGCTGGAGGCCGATCCGGGCGACGTGGTGGTGGCGCCGGGAGGACTGGCCGTGGCGGGTGTGCCGGCCAGGACGGTCTCGTGGGCCGAGCTGGCCGCGGCCGCCGAGGCCGAGGACCTGCCCGACGGGGTGAGCCCCGGCGGGCTCGCAGCCGAGACCGACTTCAACCAGGGCGAGGCCAGCTACCCGTTCGGCGCCCACGTCTCGGTGGTCGAGATCGATCCCGGCACCGGAGACACCCGGGTGGTGCGCCACGTGGCGGTGGACGACTGCGGGCGGATCCTCAACCCCATGCTCGTGGAGGGGCAGGTGCACGGCGGGGTGGCCACCGGCATCTCGCAGGCCCTCTACGAGGAGACGACCTACGACGACTACGGCAACCCCCGCAACACCAACTTCGCCGACTACGCCATCCCGGCCGCCTCGGAGCTGCCCCGCTTCGAGACGGCCCACACCGAGACGCCCACCCCGCTCAACCCGCTCAGCGCCAAGGGCGTCGGGGAGTCGGGGACGATCGGATCGACTCCGGCGGTGCAGTCGGCCGTTCTCGACGCGCTGGCGCCGCTCGGGATCTCGCATCTCGACATGCCTTACACCCCTCAGCGGGTGTGGCGTGCCATCGCGGCGGCCGAGGCGACCGCATCCTGACGTCTATACCGATGCCGTGGCGAGGCCGATCCACTGGTGAACGGTCAGCGACTCGGGCCGGGACGAGGGGTCCACGCCCGCGGCGGTGAAGCCCTCGGGCCCGACGATCCCGGCTAGGGAGCGGCGCAGCATCTTGCGCCGCTGACCGAATCCGGTCCGCACCAGCAGCTCGAAGCGCGCATCGGCCTCGGGCTGCAGCGCCGGCGCATCCGAGTCCGTCCGCCGCTCGATGCGCACCACCACCGACTCGACCCTCGGCTGCGGCCGGAACACTGAGGCCGCCACCCTCCCCAGCACCCGCGCCGTCCCTCGCCGCTCGACCAGGACGCTGGGAATGCCGCGGACCCTCGACCCCGGCGGCGCGGCCAGTCTCTCTCCCACCTCGCGCTGCACCATCACCACCATCGTCTCGATGGCTTCGACGTCGCGCAGCAGATCCAACACCAGCGGCGTGGCGATGTTGTAGGGCAGGTTGGCAACCAGCATCCACCGGTCCCCGCCCCTCAGGACCTCGTCGAACTCCAGCTTCGCAGCGTCCCCCTCCAGCACGTCGACACGTCGCGCTCCCGCCTCGGCCAGCACCGCCCGCAGGGCCGCCGCCAGACCGGAGTCGACCTCCACCGCCCGCACCGCCGCACCGGTCTCGGCCAGCGCGAGGGTAAGCGAGCCCAGACCGGCACCGATCTCCAGCACGTTGTCGGCCGGACCTGCGCCGCTGAGGCGGGCGATGCGTCGCACCGTGTTGGGATCGGCCACGAAGTGCTGTCCGAAGGACCGGCGCGGGGACACGTCGAACCGGTCCATGAGCGCTTGCAACTCCGACTGGGTATGGGTCAGGAGGGCAGCCTCTTCTTGCAGGTGGGCCAGGGATCCCAGCCGTTGATCTCGTAGAGCTTGTAGGCCATCTTGTCCTGGTCCGGGGGCGACGCGTCGATCGGATCGACCCCTACCAGATCGGGGTAGTGCATCTCCGCCACCCAGTTCCAGGTGCGGATGGAGAACTGGTAGGCGCCCCGGTACCGCCCGCTGGAGCTGATGGCCCGGTAGTTCTGCGTGGACTCGCACTGCCGCAGCGCGTGCCACTGCTCCTCGGTGGTGCCGGCCGGGATCGAGTGCCTGACGGCCTCGGTGCTCGTGGTCGACGGCTCGGTGGTCGTGGTCGACGGCGCGGTCGTCGCAGTAGTCGTCGTGGTCGTCGTGGTCGACGTCGTGGTCCGGGCCTGATTCGCCAGTTCCTCAGCCTTCTTGAGGGCCTCCTCCCGGGCCCGGCGACGGGCCTCGGCATACTGCTCGGCCCGATCCTCGAAGTCTCCGACATCCACCTCTGAGGCGCCGGCACCGTTGTTCGGCGCGGAGGGCTGGGCCCACGCGGGCGCGGCCACGGCGGTCGCCGCGAGGAGCGCGGCCACCCCGACCAGGACGAACCGGACGCGACAGCTACGACCCGCCATCGGCACCAGCCTCCCGATCGAGTCCGTAGAACGCCCGGGTCGTCGCCCAGGTCGCGTCCTCCACCTCCGACACATCGAGGCCCTTGGCGTCGGCCACCGCGGCGCCGACCACCTCCACCAGCGCCGGGCGGTTCTTGCGGCCGCGGTGCGGCACCGGCGCCAGGTACGGGCTGTCGGTCTCGACCAGCAGGCGCTCGAGCGGGCATGCGCGGGCCGCATCGCGCACCTCGTCGGCGTTGGGGAAGGTGACGATCCCCGAGAACGACAACAACGCGCCCCGGCGCAGGCACTCCTCAGCCTCGTCGGGTCCGCCCGTGAAGCAGTGCATCACCGTGCGCGACGGCACCCCCTCGCGGTCGAGCACCGAGAACGTGTCCTCCCACGCGGACCGGGAGTGGACCACCAGCGGCATATCGCGCCGGTTGGCCAGTTCAACCTGCGCGGCAAACACCCGCCGCTGCACCTGTCGCGGCGAATGGTCATAGTGATAGTCGAGGCCCGTCTCCCCCACGGCCACGACCTCATTGTGCCCCAACAGCGCCTCGAGCCCCACCATTCCGCCGGACGCCTCATGGGGATGCACTCCCGCGGTGGCCCACACCCCGTCGTGGGATCCGGCCACCGAGATCGCCTGACGGGAGTCGTCGACGTCGGTGCCGATGTTGATGAGCACGCCGACGCCGGCCGAGCGAGCATCGGCGATCACCTCGTTGGCCGCGTCGCCGGCCGGGAGGTGGCAGTGGTGATCAGCCCAGGGCACGTCAGTCACGCCTCCTCAACCCTGTGGATCGCCCCGGTCGGCGAGACCGAGCGCATCCAGGTCGACTTTGGCGAACAGCGGTGAGGGCTTGCGCACAGCCGTTCCGGGCGGAACGGCCGGACGTTCCCAGCTCTTGACCGGTCCGAACACGTCATCGAGCGCGGCGGTGGAGAACGGAAGATACGGGGCCAGGCCGGTCCGCACGCCGGCCACCGCCTCCAGCGCCGTGACCAGCACCGTCTCGGCCCGTTCCGGATCGGTCGACGCGAGCTTCCACGGCTCGGTGGAGTTGAGGTAGGCGTTCACCCTGGCCGCCGCCTCCATGGCGGCACGCAGTCCCGCCCGCAGCTCCACCCGCTCGATGCAGTCGGCCCCCTGGCTCAGGGCGTCGTCGACCGCATCCAGCAGTTCAGTGTCGGAGGGCAGACGATCGGTGGCGTGGGGAACCCTGCCCCCCAGCTTCGAATGGGCCATCGAGAACACCCGGTGGACGAGGTTGCCCCAGGTGGCGACCAGCTCGTCGTTGATCCGCCGGGCGATCTCGGTGATCGAGACCTCGGTGTCGGCGTGCTCGGGCAGGGCCGCGGCCAGGGCGAAGCGCAGTGCGTCGGGCTCGAACAGCGCCAGACCCTCATCGATGGTCAGACCGACGCCGCGACCCGAGGCCATCTTCGCCCCCGAGAACGTCACATACTGGTTGGCGGGAACGTTGTCGGGCAGGTGCAAGCCGCCGTAGGCCATGAGCTGGGCAGGCCAGAACAAGGCGTGGAACGGAATGTTGTCCTTGCCGACGAAGTACAGATGGCGGGCGTCGTCGTTGTGCCACCACCGCTTCCAGGCGTCGGCGTCTCCGTTGCGGGACGCCCATTCCTTGGACGCCGACAGGTAGCCGATCACCGCGTCGTACCAGACGTATATCCGCTTGCCCTCCCCCAGGTCGTCGACGGGCAGTTCCACCCCCCAGTCCAGATCGCGGGTGATGGCCCGGTCCTGGAGCCCCTCGGCGGTCCATCCGAAGCTGAAGTTGAGCACGTGGGGCCGCCAGCCCGCCCGGGTCTTGAGCCAGGCCTCGAGCCGTTCGGTGAAGTCCGAGTAGCGGAAGTAGAAGTGCTCGGTCGGCCGCAGCTCGGGGGCGGCCCCGCTGATCTTCGACCGGGGCTCGATCAGGTCGGTGGCGTCGAGGGTGGTGCTGCAGTGCTCGCACTGGTCCCCGCGGGCCGCCTCGAAACCGCAGTGCGGGCAGGTTCCCTCGATGTACCGGTCGGGCAGGAACCGCTGGCCGACGGGGTCGTAGTACTGCTCCGACATCCGCTTGTCGATGAAGCCGTTCTCGAGCTGGACCAGGAACATGTCCTGGGTGACAGCGGCGTGGTTGGCGGTCCCGGTCGTGGTGTACAGATCCCACGAGATGCCGAGCGTTTCCCACTGACGGCAGAACTCGGCGTGATAGCGGTCGACTATCTCAGCGGGTGTGACCCCCTCGGCGTCGGCCCGGACCGTGATCGGCGTGCCGTGCACGTCGGACCCGCTCACCATCAGGACGTCGTTTCCCGCCAGCCGCTGGTAGCGGGCGTAGATGTCGGCGGGCAGGTAGGCGCCGGCGATGTGGCCGAGATGCCGGCTCCCGGACGCGTAGGGCCACGCAACCGCGACAAGCACAGGCACCCGCACCGCCATGGCGAGCCACATTATCCCCAGATGCCAACGTCGTCCCCAGCCGAGATGCCTGTTTTCTGCCCGGACCCGGCAGGACCGGCCTTTTCCTATTTCGACGCCGGTCTTAGATCGTCGACCACGAGGTTGTAGACGCGGCGGCGCGACACCCCGTGAGCCGCTGCGGCCGACGCGGCCGCGTCTCGGCGGCTCGCGCCACCGGCCACGAGGGCGTCGGCCGCGGCCCGGAGCTCGTCGTCGGTGACCTCGCTGCCGGAGACCGCAGCCCCCTCGATCACCACCACGACCTCGCCCTTCACCGGGCCGTGGGACCACTCGCACAGCTCGGCGAGAGTGCCCCTCACCACCTCCTCGTGCAGCTTGGTGAGCTCGCGGGCCACCACCGCCGCCCTGAGGGGCCCGCAGGCCTCGGCCAGATCCTCGAGGCAGGCCCGCAAGCGGTGGGGCGACTCGTAGACGACGGTCGTGCGGCGCTCACGGGCGATCTGCTCCAAGCGCTCGGCGCGCGCCCGGCCCTTGCGGGGCAGGAACCCCTCGAAACAGAACCGCGTGGTGGGCAGGCCGCTGACCGCCAGCGCGGCCAGGCCGGCCGAGGGGCCGGGCACGACCGTCACGGTGTGCCCGGCCGCGGCGGCTGCGGCCACGAGCCGGACCCCCGGGTCGGTCACCGCCGGCATCCCGGCGTCGCTCACCATCGCCACCGTCGCCCCGGCCCCGAGCAGCTCGCACACCTCATCGCAGGCTTCGGCCTCGGTGTGCTCGTCCACGCGGCGCAGGCGGGAGCCGTTCACGCCGGCGTGCTCCAGCAGGCGCCCGGTGCGCCGGGTGTCCTCGCAGCAGATGAGGTCGGCCGATGCCAGCGCCTCCGCAGCCCTCGCGCTCAGGTCTCCGAGGTTGCCGATGGGGGTTCCGACTAGGACCAGGGTGCCGGTCACGACCGGCACCCCAGCTCGCGGGCGGAACCGCTCACCGCCGGATCTCCAGTTCCGTGCCGGGAGCCACGCCCCAGCGCCGGAAGCTGCCCGCCTCGGCCTCGATCACCGCCCTGGCCCTGGGCACGACGCGCCCGATGCGGTTGGCTCGCATCGTCGTGACCCGCAGCACCCGCATCCCGGCGTCGCAGTGGGCCACATCGATCGGGAACCTCATGCCGAGGGAGTGCACCGAGCGGGTCCGTTCCAGCAGCAGCGCCCCCTCGAGCCCGTCGCGCCCTATCAGGCCCCGGCGGCGCTCGCGCCGGGTTGAGGCGATCTCGAGGGATGCCACCACCCGGTCCCCGACCATCAGCCAGGCCATGTTCCAGGAATCTAGTTCGCGCAGTGTGATGAACGGGAGGCGGAGGCGGTCCGTCGTAGGACCGTCGACGTTGGCTTGGTGGGGGCTAGGGTGAAGTGCGGCGTCCGTCCCTGGGCGGGCGGCGGTGGCCGGTAGTTCAACTGGCAGAACGTCGGACTTTGGCTCCGGATGTTGCAGGTTCGAGTCCTGCCCGGCCAGCGGATTGGATGGGTCGCACCTAGATGCCCTGACCCCTAACACCAACCGCCCTAAGGGTGGCCAGAGGGTGGGGCGGAACGGGATGAGATCTTGAACCCTAGTGCTGTAAGAATCTGTACCCTAGAAGGATGATGGCTTGTACCCTAGAGGGTTGCGGGCCTGTACCCTGGCGAACGGAGCAAGCACAAGTCGACTCGGTTTTGCCGGATCTGCTGGCGTCTGGTGCGTTGATGCTGTCCATCCTGACGCGGTCATCGTCACAACGGGCCAGCACGCCTACCGACGGCGAGACGGCATCGCCGTAGTCCCTGCGGCCCTGTTCGGCCCCTAGAGGCCGAGCCGATGGCGCAGCTTCCTTCCGTCGGTAATCGAGCTGCGTCGGTGTCCGGGCGACCGGCGTCGTCTCGCGGCGTCGGCGCCGTCCTACAATGCCGGGCGCCATGAAGCAGCAGACCCACAAGACGCTCCGCATCGTGTCGGGGCGGTCCAGCCAGGACTTCGCCTCCAGCGTCTGCTCGGAGCTGGGTGTCGAGCTGGGCACCTCCCACATCGAGAACTTCGCCAACGGCGAGATCCACGTCCGCTACGGCGAGTCGATCCGGGGCTGCGACGCCTTCATCGTCGGCACCCACGCCGAGTGGGAGGGCGGCTCCATCAACGACGCCATCGTGGAGCACCTTGTGATGGTCGACGCGGCCAAGCGGGCCTCGGCCAAGCGCATCACGGTGGTGGCGCCCTTCTACGGCTACGCCCGCCAGGACCGCAAGGCCTCCGGGCGCGAGCCCATCTCGGCCCGGCTGCTGGCCGACCTGTTCCTGGCCGCCGGGGCCAAGCGGCTGCTGTCGGTGGACCTGCACTCGGGCCAGATCCAGGGATTCTTCGACGGCCCCGTCGACCATCTCACCGCCATGCCGGTGCTGCTCGAGTACCTGCAGTCCCTAAAGGGCGAGGACCTGGTGATCGTGTCGCCCGACGCCGGACGGGTGAAGGTGGCCGAGCGCTACACCAACCTGCTGCACGCCGATCTGGCCATCGTCCACAAGCGCCGCCAGAACGGCAAGAACGAGGTGTCGGCCAAGGAGATCGTCGGTGATGTCCGCGGCCGCACCTGCGTCATCGTCGACGACATGATCGACACCGGCGGCACCATCGTCGCCGCCGCCGAGCTGCTGGCCGCCAGCGGGGCCAGCCAGGTGATCGCGGCCACCACCCACGCGGTGTTCTCCGGACCGGCCGTGGAGCGGCTCAGGGACTCGGTGATCGATGTGGTCGTGTGCACCGACACGCTGCCGCTGACACCCCGCAAGCAGTTCTCGAAGCTGCAGGTCGTGTCGGTGGCGCCCATCGTGGCCCGGGCCATCTCGGCGGTGTTCGAGGACACTTCGGTCAGCGAGATCTTCGGCGGCAACAACCTGGTCTGACGGCACGCATCCGCCCCGGTTGGCAGTGGAGCAGGCCGGGGGCGGCAGTAGCCTCGGGCGAATGGCTACGAACCTTCTGACCGCCGAGACGGGGAGGACGCGCGGCACCCGGCCGAGCCGCCGCCTGCGCCGTACTGGACGTATCCCGGCAGTGGTCTACGGCTTGGGAGAGAACGCGGTGGCGGTGTCCGTCGACAGGGCCGACCTGCGGGGCGCGCTGTCCACCGAGGCGGGGCTCAACGCCCTCATCACCCTCGACATAGACGGCGCCCAGCATCTCTCCATCGTCAAGGACCTACAGCGGCACCCGGTCCGCCGGGACGTGCTCCACGTGGACTTCCTGCGCATCGACCCCGACAGTGAGGTGGAGGTCGAGGTGCCACTGGTGCTCACCGGAGAGGCCAAGAAGGTCACCCAGGCCAGCGGGATGGTCGACCAGGTGATGCACCGGGTGCTGCTCCGGGCCAGGCCGTCGGACATCCCCGTCGAGGTCACCGCCGACGTGAGCGACCTGGAGGTCGGGTCGTCCCTGCGGGTGAGCGACATCGACCTTCCTGGCGGCGTCACGCCGGCCGGCGATCCCGACGCCACCTTCGCAGTGGGCCTCATCACCCGTTCCACCAAGGAGTACCTGCGCCAGCAGAAGGCTCTGGAGGAGGAGGCGGAGGCGCTCATCGTCATGGCCGAGGCCGAGGACGCCGACGAGACAGACGAGGCCGAGGAGTCCTGAAGAGGCCGAGCGGATGGGCGGGACAGCGCGGCCCATACGGCGCGAGGCCGTGGCCCGAGCGGCCCGTGAGCGCAGCGAACATGAGCGGGGATGACAACACTGCGACGCGGACGGCTCTGAGCTATTCGCGGGCACTCTGAGGTCGAGCGGGTCGGTCCGTCGCTATGGGAATCGGCTCGCGTACCGGCACTGCGGCCGATCTGCTGGTAGTGGGGCTGGGCAACCCCGGCGAGGAGTACGCCCGGACCCGCCACAACGCCGGCAGGTGGGTGGTGGACGAGCTGGTGCGCCGCCACGACGGGCGGCTGCGACGGGCCCGCCGCCAGCAGGCGATGGTGTGCGAGCTTCGCGTCCTCCAGCAGCGTGTGGCGGTCGCCGCCCCGGTCACTTGGATGAACGAGTCCGGTAGGGCGGTGGCCCCTCTCGTGCGCCGCTTCGGCATCGGCGACCTGGGTCGCCTGGTGGTGGTGCACGACGAGCTGGACCTGCCCGTGGGCCGCCTCAAGGTCAAGACCGGGGGCGGGATCGCCGGCCACAAGGGCCTGGCGTCCATCCGGTCGCATCTGCGAAGCGACGCCTTCACCCGGGTGCGCGTCGGTGTCGGCAAGCCTGACTCGACCCCCCGGGGAGGCCAGTACGTCCTAAAGCGGCCCTCCCGGTCCGAGCGCGCCGAACTGGATCGGGTGGTGGACCGGGCCGCCGACGCGGTGGAGTGCTTCCTCGTGCACGGTCTCGACGCCACCATGAACCGATTCAACACGGCCTGAGCCCCGTGGCGCCGCTGTCTGAGACCCAGAACGGCCTGCGGGGCCTGCTGCCGCTGCTGGCGGAGCATCCCGGCCTGGCCGGGCTGCTGGGGCGCCGGGCCGCCGCCCTCGCGGTGCCCGAGGCGGCCCGGGCCCCGGCCCTGGCCGGGCTGAGCGCAGCGTCGAGCCGCCGCCCGCTGCTGGTCGCGGTGCCGACTCGAACCGAGGCGGAGTCGCTGGCCGCCGACCTGGCCGGCTTCCTGGGATCGGACGAGGTCGAGGAGCTTCCCGCCTGGGAGACCCTGCCCTTCGAGCGGGTCAGCCCGTCGATCCACACCATGGGTCGGCGCTGCCGGGTGCTGCACCGGATGGCGGATCCGGCACGAACGCCGGCGGTGGTGGTGGCCTCGGCGCGGGCCGTGGCCCAGTTCGTGTCGGCGACCGGGGTCGCCGGTCCCATCAGCCTGAGCGTCGGTGACTCCGTCGACCAGTCGGAGCTGGTGCGGCGCCTGTCGGAGTTTGGCTACCACCGGGAGCACCAGGTTGAGCACCGGGGCGAGATGGCTGTGCGGGGCTCCATCGTCGATGTCTACCCCTCGACCGCCTCCGCGCCGGTTCGCATCGACTTCTGGGGCGACGACATCGACCGGGTGGTGGAGTTCTCGGTCGGGGATCAGCGGTCGACGACCCCTCTGGATCGCGTCGAGATGTACCCGGCCCGGGAACTGCGCGCGGACGGGCCGATGCGCCGGCGGGCCGCATCGCTGGTGGCGAGCCAGCCCTGGGGCCGCGAGCAGTGGGACCGGCTGTCCGGCGGCGAGTTCTTCGAAGGGATGGAGTCCTGGTGGCCGTGGCTGGTCGAGCGGCCCGCGGTGGTGCCCGACCTGCTGGGTGCCGGCGGCGCCCTCGTGGTAGTGGAGCCTCGCCGCCTGGCCGACCGGGTCGCCGAGATCCTGGCCGAGGAGGAGGACCTCGCCGCCGGTCTGGCCAAGACCTGGAACACCGACGCGGCCGGCATGCCCCGGCTCCACGCCGCCTTCGACGAGCTGGTGGCGGCAGCCTCCACACCGGTGTGGGAGCTGCCCGCCGCGCCCGA
Organism: Acidimicrobiia bacterium; assembly: GCA_022820805.1. Classification (GTDB taxonomy): domain Bacteria; phylum Actinomycetota; class Acidimicrobiia; order Acidimicrobiales; family Aldehydirespiratoraceae; genus Aldehydirespirator. The sequence continues at coordinate 74,924 of JAJEEV010000024.1, read as the reverse complement.
CTCGCCCGGTGCGTCCGCTCTGGCCGCGTCGGGTTGGGACCGGGTGCACGGCAGCGTCGAGCCGCTGGCGGCCCGTCTTCGCGGGCTGGCCGAGCGGGGCTACCGCACAGTGCTGGCCGCACCCGGAGGCTCGGCCGGACGGTTGAGCGCTCTGCTGGCCGACCACGGCGCCGGCGTCGAGGCGGTGGAGGCGAACCTCGGCCGCGGCGCCGTCCTGGAGGGCATCAAGCTGGCCCTGCTGTCCGAGACGGACGTGACCGGCCGGCGGCGGGCCCACCGGCCGCCGAGGGAGCGCTCCCGCGACCAGCGCCGCTTCCTCGACGACCTCGTTCCCGGCGCGTTCGTGGTGCACCAGCACCACGGGGTGGCCCGCTTCGAGGGAATGGTCCGTCGCGCCGTCGGCGGCCATGAACGCGAGTACCTGCTGCTCGCCTACCGGGGCCGGGACCGCCTGTACGTGCCCTCCGACCAGGTCACCTCGATCCGCCACTACACCGGCGGAGAGGCTCCGACCCTGTCGCGGATGGGCGGCTCGGACTGGGCGGCCACCAAGAACCGGGTGCGGCGGGCGGTGGCGGAGGTGGCCCAGGAACTGGTGGTGCTCTACCAGAGGCGCATGACCACCGAGGGGCACGCCTTCGACCCGGACACGCCCTGGCAGAGCGAGCTCGAGGACTCCTTCGAGTACCAGGAGACCCGGGACCAGCAGCAGGCCATCGTCGACGTCAAGCGCGACATGGAGCGGCCGGTGCCCATGGACCGGCTCCTGGTGGGGGACGTCGGCTTCGGCAAGACCGAGATCGCGGTGAGGGCCGCCTTCAAGGCGGTTCAGAGCGGCCGCCAGGTGGCGGTGCTGGTACCCACCACACTGCTGGCCCAGCAGCACACCCAGACATTCCGTGACCGCTACGGACCGTTCCCGGTGCGGGTGGAGACGCTGAGCCGGTTCCTGACGCCGGGCCAGACCAGGCAGGTGCTGCGAGGACTGGAGGCCGGCGAGGTGGACGTGGTCGTGGGCACCCACCGCATGCTGTCGGGCGATGTGAGCTTCAAGCGCCTCGGGCTGCTGATAGTCGATGAGGAGCAGCGCTTCGGGGTGCGCCACAAGGAGTCGCTCAAGTCGCTGAAGGCCGATGTGGACGTCCTGACCCTGACGGCCACTCCCGTGCCCCGCACCCTGGAGATGAGCCTCACCGGCATCCGGGACATGTCGCTCCTCGAGACCCCGCCCGCGGATCGCCAACCGATCCTCACCTACGTGGGCGAGCAGGCCGACCGTCCCGCGGCCGAGGCGATCCGGCGGGAGCTGCTGCGGGAGGGCCAGGTCTTCTACGTCCACAACCGGGTGGCCGACATCGAGCACGTCGCCGAGCGTGTGCGCCTGCTGGTGCCCGAGGCTCGCGTGGCCGTGGCCCACGGCCAGATGGACGAGGGAACGCTGGAGCGGGTCGTCCTCGACTTCGCTGACTACCGCTACGACGTCCTGGTCTGCACCACGATCATCGAGTCGGGCATCGACATGCCCACCGTCAACACCCTGGTCGTGGATCGCGCCGATCGCCTCGGCCTCGGCCAGCTCCACCAGATCCGCGGCCGGGTGGGACGGGCCGGCCGGAGGGCCTACGCCTACCTGTTCCATCCGGTCGACCGTGTCCTCAGCGAGGAGGCCTACGAGCGGCTCAAAACCATCGGGGAGGCGACCCAGCTGGGATCGGGGTACCGGATCGCCATGCGCGACCTCGAGATCAGGGGCGCGGGCAACCTGCTGGGCGAGGCCCAGTCGGGGCACATCGCCGCGGTCGGGTACGACCTGTACTGCCGGCTGGTGAACGAGGCGGTGGCGGAGCTGAGGGGCGAGCCCGTCTCCGAGCCGCCCGAGGTGAGCATCGAGGTGCCGGTCGACGCGCACATCCCGGCCGACTACATCGGGCGGGAAGCGGCCCGCCTGGAGGCCTACCGCCGCCTCGCGGCGGTCTCGGAGCTGTCCGAGCTGGCCGACATCCGAGCCGAGTGGGTCGACCGGTTCGGTCCCGTGCCCGAGCCGGCCGAGGCGCTGCTGTCCATCGGCAGGCTCCGGGTCGAGTGCCTGTGTCACGGCGTCTCCGAGGTGGTCGTCACCCGCCGCGGCGGCGGCCCGCTGTCGTCGGCGCGCTACGCGGCCCGACTGGCGCCGGTGGAGCTGCCGGCCAGCCGGCGGGTGCGGCTCCGTCGCCTGTACGGCGATCGGGCGGTGTGCAAGGAGGAGGCCCGGGAGCTGCACGTCCCGTTGCGGGCCGACGGCGGCCCGGTGATCGACCAGTTGGTGACCCTGCTCACCGAGGTGGTCGCAACCCAAGCCCCTGCCGGCGCCCGGTCCGACGATAGGGTTCGGACTTCGTGAGCCGGTTCCGCCCCATCGCAGTCGCCTGCTCGGTAGCGGCGGCGTCCCTGGTGGCGTCCGCGTGCGGATCCTCGCCCGAGGTGGCCGCCGAGGTGGCCGGGGTGGAGTACACCGTCGATGACTTGAACGCATTCCTCGCGACCACCGACGGTGACAGCGAGGCCCGGGCGTCGCGCAGCCAGGCGGCTGCCTGGCTCACCAACTGGGTGTTCTTCACCGCCCTGGAGGCGGAGCTGGCCCAGCGGGGCATCGCGGTCACCAATGAGCACGAGGCTCAGGCCGTCGCCGATCTCACCGAGACCGATCCGTCCTTCGTGCCCGGCGCCCCCGGCGGAGACATCGCGATCCGCCAGCGGGCCGCGACCCTGGCTGCGTTCGAGTGGGTCGACCTCGAGGTGCCCGCCTCGGTCGTCGGCGAGCCGTTGCGCCATCTCTGCTCGAGGCACATCCTGGTGGAGACGCAGACCGAGGCCGATGAGGTGCTGGCCCGGCTCGACGCCGGCGACGACTTCGGGCTGCTGGCCCTCGAACGGTCGCTCGATCCGGGAAGCGGCTCGCTCGGTGGCGACCTGGGTTGCGTGCTGGAGGGCTCGTTCGTGGCGCCCTTCGAGGAGGCCGCCTATTCGGCCGACCCTGGTGAGGTCGTGCTGGCCGAGTCGCAGTTCGGCTTCCATGTGATCGAGGTTCTCAGCTCGGGGCCCGCGACCGCGCAGAACCATCCCCAGCTCGACGCGGAGTCGCTGGCCCGCATGGCCGAGGACGCGGCACAGGCCGCTCTCGGGGCCGCCCAGGCCGGAGCCCAGGCTCAACGCCAGGAGTTGCTGCTCGAGATGCAGCAGAGCGTCTTCGACAACTACGGGCCGGATGTGAGGATCGACGACCGCTACGGGAGCTGGGATCCCGTCGAGTTCCGGGTGGTCGTGGAGCAGGCCGGCTGACCGGCGCCGGTCGCGATGCCCGATTCCTCTCCCGCCCAAGACACCGACGGCTCGGGACGTGACACCGAGAGCCTGAACAGCGCGGTGGCTCGTCTCGACGAGCTGGTTCGGACACTGCGGGAGCAATGCCCGTGGGACCGCGAGCAGACCCACACCAGCCTGCGCCGGTACCTGCTGGAGGAGACCTACGAGACGCTGGAGGCCCTCGACGCCCGGGCCAGCGGCGACGGCGCCGCCGAGGACCTCGACCGGGACCTGTGCGAGGAGCTCGGCGACCTCCTCTACCAGGTCTGGTTCCAGGCCCATCTGGCGTCTGAGCGCGGCGCGTTCGGCATCGTTGACGTCGCCCTCGGGGTGCGCGAGAAGCTGGTGGCCCGCCATCCCCACGTCTACGGCGACGTCGACGCTCCCGACGCCGACGCGGTGAGGGCGAACTGGGACGCCATCAAGCTCGAGGAGAAGGGCCGGGACTCGGTCATGGACGGCATCCCGCAGACGCTGCCCGCCCTGCTGCGGGCCGTGAAGGTGCAGAAGCGCGCTGCCGCCGCCGGCCTCGAGGCCGGCGACCCGCGACCGGAAGCGTTCTCCGACACCGAGGGCGCGCTGGCCCGGCTACGAGCCGACCCGAGCGAGCACTCGCTGGGGGAGCTGCTGCTGGCCGCGGTGGAGCTGGGCCGCCGCATCAAGATCGATCCCGAGGACGCCCTGCGGTCGGCGACCGAGCGGGCCGAGCGCCGCTATCGCGCGCTCGAGCGGGACCCGGGCTAGAATTCAGCCTCCACACCGACGGACGCCGAGGGATCGGACGGAGCGGCGCCCGACCGTGAGGCCGTGCCGTGCCCGGCGCGGCGGAGTTCACAACCCGGAGGTTCGCCGGTGGGTCGCATAGAGGCAGTCCGCGCACGCGAAGTGTTCGACTCGCGGGGCAACCCCACCGTTGAGGTCGATGTCGAGCTGGACTCCGGTGCCCAGGGCCGGGCGATGGTGCCGTCGGGTGCCTCGACCGGCGCGTTCGAGGCCGTCGAGCTGCGCGACGGCGGCAGCCGGCTGCGGGGCCGGGGCGTCCTGGGCGCAGTCGCCAACGTCGTGTCCGAGCTGGCCGGTGCGGTGCGGGGCCTGGACGCGGTCGATCAGCGCGCCGTGGACGGGGCGCTCATCGATGCGGACGGCTCCGACAGCAAGGGCCGCCTGGGCGCCAACGCCATCCTCGGAGTGTCGCTGGCCACCGCCCGGGCCGCTGCGGCCTCCCTGGGCCTGCCGCTGTGGCGCCACGTCGGCGGGGCCAACGCCCATGTGCTGCCGGTACCCATGATGAACGTGCTCAACGGGGGAGCACACGCCGACAACAACGTCGACTTCCAGGAGTTCATGGTGGTCCCCGTCGGGGCGGCCTCCTACTCCGAGGCGCTGATCTGGGGCGTCGAGGTCTATCACGAGCTGGCCGCCGTCCTGCGAGCCCGCGGCCTGTCCACCGGATTGGGCGACGAGGGCGGCTTCGCCCCGGATCTGCGCTCCAACTCGGACGCGGTCGCGCTGCTGGTCGAGGCTACCGAGCGCACCGGCCTGGTCCTGGGCGACGAGATCGCGTTCGCCCTGGACGTGGCCGCGACCGAGTTCTTCACCGACGGCCGTTACGTGCTGTCGAGCGAGGATCGGACCCTCGACTCCCACGAGATGGTCGCTGAGCTGGTCCGGCTGTGCGACGACTACCCGATCGTGTCGGTCGAGGACGGCCTGGCCGAGGACGACTGGGACGGCTGGACGGAGCTGACCGCCTCGCTGGGGGCGCGGCTGCAGCGGGTGGGCGACGACCTGTTCGTCACCAGCAGCGAGCGCCTGGCCCGCGGCATCGAGACCGGCGCGGCCAACGCCATCCTGGTCAAGGTCAACCAGATCGGGACGCTGACCGAGACGCTGGACTGCGTGGAACTGGCAGCGCACGGTTCGTACGGAGCGGTGATGTCGCACCGCAGCGGCGAGACCGAGGACACCTTCATCGCGGATCTCGCGGTCGCCACGAACTGCGGCCAGATCAAGACCGGTGCCCCGGCCCGCAGCGACCGGGTGGCGAAGTACAACCAGCTCCTGCGCATCGAGGAGCACCTCGGCGAGGCAGCAGCCTTCAGGGGCCGGGCTGCACTGGCGCCCGGTGCCGGCACAGCATCGGCGGCGCTGTGAAGCGGGCGTGGTGGCATCGCCTGCTCCTGGTGGGCCTCTTCGCGGGCACGCTGGGCGCGGCGGCGATGTTCGGAGCGTCGTCGGTGAGCACGTGGCTCGACCAGAATGCCCAGCGAGCCGACGCCGAGCACATCGCGGTGGAGCTGGAGGCCAGGATCGCGGAGCTCACCAGCGAGATCGAGCGCCGCACCAGTGACGACGGCGTGCGGCGTGAGGCGCTCTGCTTCGGGCCCTACGTGGAGCCCGGTACGGAGGTCTATGCCGTGATGGGCCTCGACGGTTGCGTGGGCTCCACACAGGATCCCTAGAGAGGGTGTCCGTTGCCAGCACACCGGTTCGATCTGAAGGTCCGCTTCTACGAGCTCGACCCCTACGGGCACCTGAACCACTCGGCCTACGTTCAGTTCTTCGAGACGGGCCGGGTGGAGCTGCTGGACGAGGTCGGCGTGGACCTGGAGTCGTTCGCCGCCCGGGGGTACCGCTTCGTGGTCAACCGCATCCAGACGTCGTTCGATCGCCCGGTGCACGCCGGCGACACCATCACGGTGGAGACCGAGGTCGTCGAGTTCCGCCGGGCCTCGTCGGTGTGGCGCCAGCGCCTGCTGCGCGGCGACGAGGTGGTGGCCCGCCAGGAGCTGCGAGCCGCCATCACCGACAACGGGGGCCGGCCGGTACGAGTCCCCCCCGACGTGATCGAGGCGCTCGGCCCCTACCTGGAGGCCGAGCGGATAGGCACTCGAATCCGGCCCATACGGCGCGAGGCCGTGGCCCGAGCGGCCCGTGAGCGCAGCGAACAAGAGCGGGAATGACCCCGCTGCGGCGCGACGGGCGCTCGCCCATCCGCGCGGCCCCTACTTAGAGGCCGAGCGAATAGGCGGAGCAACGCGGCTCATACGGCGCGAGGCCGTGGCCCGAGCGGCCCGTGAGCGCAGCGAACAAGAGCGGGAATGACCCCGCTGCGGCGCGACGGGCTCTCACCTATTTGCGGGCGCTCTTAGTGTGACTCCGGCGCCGGGGCCTATGCTCGACCGGATGGCAGCCGCCGACCTGCGCTCCGTCTCAAGCGTGGAAGAGGTGTCGCAGGGGCTAAGCGACCACGCCTACCTGCCCGACGCGGCGCTCGCCACCGCGGTCTACCTGGCCCTGCGCCTGCGCCGGCCGCTGCTGCTGGAGGGCGAGCCCGGCGTGGGCAAGACCGAGGTCGCCAAGGTGATCGCCGACTGGGGCGGCGGGCGGCTGATACGGCTGCAGTGCTACGAGGGCATCGACGCGGCCCAAGCGGTCTACGAATGGGACTACGCCCGCCAGCTGCTGCACCTGCGAACGATGGAGGCCACCGGGCGGGCCCACGGCGCGGACGAGGACCGGATCGCCGACGAGCTCTACAACGAGCGCTTCCTGGTGCGCCGCCCCCTCCTGGAGGCGATCGAGGCCGCCGACGGCCCGCCGCCGGTGCTGCTGGTCGACGAGGTCGACCGCTCCGACGACGAGTTCGAGGCGTTCCTCCTGGAGGTGCTGTCGGACTACTCGATCACCATCCCCGAACTGGGCACCTTCGCTGCCGTCGACCCGCCCGTGGTGGTCATCACCTCCAACCGCACCCGCGACGTGCACGACGCCTTGAAGCGCCGCTGCCTCTATCACTGGGTGGCCCATCCCGGCCCGCAGCGGGAGGCGGCGATCATCCGTCTAAGGGCCCCGGAGGTGACCGAGAGCCTGGCCCGGCAGGTCGCGCACGCCGCGGCCGCCATGCGCGAGGTCGGGCTCTACAAGCCGCCGGGAGTGGCCGAGACCATCGACTGGGCCCGGGCCCTGAGCCTTCTGGGCGGAGCGACGCTCGACCTCGCCAACGCCTCGGCCACCTTGGGTGCGCTGTTGAAGTACCGCGAGGACCGCGACCGGGTCATCGAGCACGACCTGGCCGCGATCGTGGCCGACGCCGCGACCGCTCCCAGCCCATGACGGGGGAGGGGGGCGACACCGCGCCGGCTCCCGTCCGCTCCGGTTCGCGGTCCGCGGCCGGACTGCACCCCGAGGCTGACCCGGTCGACGTCGCGGTCGGCTTCGCGAGCGCGTTGCGCCGGGCCGGGCTCGAGGTGTCGCTCACGTCGGCCCTTCTCTACGCGGAGGCGCTGTCGGTGTGCGATGTCGGCAGCCGGTCGCCGCTGTACTGGGCGGGGAGGGCCGCGCTGGTGCACCGCATAGAGGAAGTCGACATCTACGACGCGGTCTTCGGCGCCTACTGGCTGGGCGAGCCGATGGGGATGCCCCCCATGGCCGCCGTGAGCGTCCCGGTGGTCCTCCAGGTCGACGGCGCCGATTCTCCCGGCGACCAGAGCGAGGAGTCCCCGGGCGACGGGGAGACGATCACGCTGCGGTACAGCGCCACCGAGACGCTGTCCACCAAGGACTTCGCCGACTACACCGACGCCGAGCTGGAAGAGGCCCGGCGGCTGATGGAGCGGATGCGATTCTGCGGCCCGACCCGTCCGAGCCGCCGCCCGGAGCCGACCCGGTCGTGCCGGGGCGGCCTCGATGTGCACCGGACCGTCCGGGCCGCCATGCGCTCGGGCGGCGAGCCGGTGCGGATGCATCGGCGGATGAGCGGCCGCAGACCCCGACGGCTGGTCATGCTGCTGGACGTGTCGGGATCGATGGAGCGCTACGCCAGGGCACTGCTGCGCCTGGTCCATGCCGCGGTGGCGGCACGCAGCCGGGTGGAGGCCTTCGCGCTGGGCACCCGGCTCACCCGGCTGACCCGGGAGCTGTCGTCGCGTGACCCCGACCGGGCCATGAGGGCCGCGTCGGACGCGGTGCCCGACTGGAGCGGCGGGACCCGGCTCGGCGCCGGCCTGCGAGCCTTCAATGACGAGTGGGGATGCCGGGGGATGGCCAGGGGGGCGATCGTGGTGATCCTCTCCGACGGCTGGGACCGGGGCGACCCGGCGGAGATGTCCGAGCAGATGCAGCGCCTGCGCAGGGTGGCCAACCGGGTGGTGTGGGTCAACCCGCTGAAGGCCTCGCCCGGGTACGCGCCGCTGGCGCGGGGGATGGCGGCCGCCCTGCCTCAGGTGGATGACTTCGTCGAGGGGCACAACCTGGAGTCGCTGGAGCGCCTGGCCGAGCTGGTGCTCGCCGAGCGGCCCCGGACCACGCAGCCGCGGGGCGGCGTCGGTGCCGCGGGACCGGCGCGGGCCGGAGCCGCGCCGTGACGGGGATCCCGGTGTGAAGGAGATCCTGGCCGATCTCGATCGCTGGCAGCGGGCCGGCGAGCAGGCCGCAGTGGCCCGCGTCATCGATCTCGAGGGCTCGGGGCCGCGCTCGCCCGGCGCGGCGATGGCGGTGACCGCGGACGCCGAGGTGGTCGGATCGGTCTCGGGCGGCTGCGTGGAGGGCGCGGTAGTGACCGAGTCGCTGGAGGTGATCGCGGCCGCCGACCGGCGCATCGTGACCTTCGGCTACAGCGACGACGAGGCCTTCGCGGTCGGGCTCACCTGCGGCGGCACCATCCATCTGTTCGTGGAGCCCCTGGAGTGGGGCCCGGTCCATGAGGCGCTCGGCTCGGACCTGGCCGACGAGTCCCCCACGGCGCTGGCCACAGTGGTGCAGGGCCCCGGAGTGGGCGCCAAGATGCTGGTCCGGCCCGAGGGATCCCCGACGGTCGGCTCGCTGGGCGCGGCCGGTCTCGACCGGGCCGTGCAGCGCGACGCCCGGGGCGAGCTGGTGGCGGGCCGCTCGGGACTGCGGCGGTACTCCGAGCAGGGCGAGTACTCCGAGCAGGGCGAGATCGCGGGCGAGGAGGTGGCGGTGTTCGTCGAGTCCTTCGCGCCGCCACCCCGGATGCTGATCTTCGGTGCGGTCGACTTCACCGCGGCGCTGGCCAGCGTGGCCAAGGTCCTCGGCTACCGGGTCACGGTGTGCGACGCCCGGTCGGTCTTCGCCACCTCCAAGCGGTTCCCGATGGCCGACGAGGTCGTGGTCTCGTGGCCCGACCGGCTGCTCGACGAGGTCGGCGGCGCGCTCGGGCCCCGCGACGCGGTGTGCGTGCTCACCCACGACGCCAAATTCGACGTCCCCGCCATCACCTCGGCGCTGAGCACCGACGCCGGCTACATCGGGGTTATGGGCAGCCGCCGGACCCATGAGGACCGCACCGGCCGCCTGATCGAGGCCGGGGTGACGCACCACCAGCTGGGCCGTCTGCGCTCGCCGATCGGGCTCGACATCGGTGCGGCCACTCCCGAGGAGACCGCGGTGTCGATCGTGTCGGAGATCATCTCACTGCGCACCGGCCGCCAGGCCCGGGCCCTGTCCGCCACCACCGGCCCCATCCACGACTGACTCCGGCCTGCTGCGGCCCGACGCGTGCTGGGCTGCGCAAGACATAGGTCCTGATGCGAAGTGCCGGAGCCACGCCCACACCGTTTGGAGACCGGTGGCGTGGTGCTCCGGCACTTACGCGACATCTAGTGCAACTTCACGCGTCGGGTCGCACAACCGGCGGCCATGTCACTGTAGTTGTGCTGAGGGCGGGCAGACTGGAGCGATGACGGACGAGCACGGCGACGGTCCCCGGCTGGGTGTGGCGGCGGTGGTGCTGGCTGCGGGTGCCGGCGAGCGCTTCGCCGGCGACCGCCACAAGCTGCTGTGCGAGGTGGGTGGCGTGCCGCTGGTGAGGCGGGCCGTGGACTCGGCGGCGGCCGCCGATCTTGACGAGACGATCGTGGTGATGGGCGCGGTCGACCTGCTGGAGGTGCTGCCCGAGGACGTGACCGTGCTGCACAACCAGGCCTGGGAGCAGGGCCAGGCCACGTCGCTGGCCGCGGCCGTGAGCTACGCGGGCTCGCGGGGCCACCGGGCGGTCGTGTTCGGGTGCGGCGACCAGCCCGGGGTGCCGTCCTCGGCCTGGGCCGCGGTGGCCGAGGCCGACTGCGATCTCGCGGTGGCCGACTTCGGCGGCGCCCGCCGGCCGCCGGTGCGGATCGGCGCCGCGCTGTGGAGCCACCTGCCCCTCACCGGCGACGAGGGCGGGCGGGTGCTGATGCGCCGCAGACCGGAGCTGGTGCGGGCGATACCCTGCGAGGGCAACCCCGACGACATCGACACGCTGGAGGACCTGCGAAAATGGAACTGAAGGACTCATTCGAGGTGGCCCACCCGATCGGCGCAGTGTGGGAGGTCATCACCGACGTGGAGCGGATCGCTCCGTGCCTGCCCGGCGCGCAGCTCACCGGCAGCGACGGCGACACACACGAGGGCCTGGTCAAGGTCAAGGTCGGTCCCATCACCTCCCAGTACAAGGGCAAGGCTTCTTTCACCGAGCGTGACGACGCCGCCCACCGGCTGCTCATGTCGGCCAGCGGGCGCGACACACGGGGCGCAGGCAACGCTTCGGCCGAGATCACGGTCTCGCTCGAGTCGGTGTCGGAGTCGTCCACCCAGGTGAGCGTCCACACCGATCTCACCATCACCGGCAAGGTCGCGCAGTTCGGTCGGGGCGTGCTGGCCGATGTCAGCCGCAAGCTGATGGGCCAGTTCGCCGACAACTTGGCTGCGCTGGTCGCCGCCGACGTCACCTCCGGAGAGTCCGCCGAGGCGGCCGACGGCGCGGAGGACTCCGACGACTCCGAGGAGTCCGGCGGGTCCGGCAACGGCGGTCCGACCGGGGCCGCGGCCCCTGAGCCCCCCGCCGAGGTCGAGGCCGTGGACCTGCTGAGCGTGGCCGGGTCTCCGGTGCTGAAGCGCCTCGTGCCGGTGGTGCTCGCGGTCGTTCTGATCGTCATCGTGATCATCGTTGCCGTGGTCGCCTAGACCCGTTGCCCACATCGGTTGCAGCTAGCATTATCTGCTAGCATTAGCTCATGGAGACAATACGCACCACCTTCACGTTGGACAGCGAACTGGCCGAGCAGGCCCGACGGCTCAAAGTGAACATCTCCGCCGCGGCCCGAGAGGGTGTCGCCGCCTCGGTTCGGCGGGCTCTGGAAGAATCCGACAGGCAGGCCTACCTGCGCTGTCCCGAGCAGCCCGACGACTTCTGGGAGCAGGCCCAAGCCTGGAGCGGTATGTGAACCGCGGTGAGATCTGGTGGACTGAGGTCGCTTCGAAGCGGCGCCCGGTGTTGGTGCTCACCCGTACGGAGGTGATCGCCATTCGCGAGTTGGTGACTGTTGCCGAGATCACCACCCGCAGCCGGGGACTCGCTGTCGAGGTGCCGCTCGATTCCGAGATCACGGGCCTCGCCAGGGAGTCGGTAGTCAACTGCGACGGCCTCTACACCGTGCGGCAGTCGACGCTGCGCCAACGCGCCGGACAGCTCGACGATGGTGTCATGGGGCGTGTCTGCCGAGCAGTGTCTTACGCGCTGGGCTGTTGATGAGTCGCGCCGCCTCGGGCGGGGACTATGAGGAGGTGGCACAGCTTCTGGGCCGCGAGCCGAGCGGCGACTTCGATGTCGTGGTGCGCAACCGATCGGGCAGCCCGGTAGTCATCCGCAACGCCCCGATCCTCCATGATGGCCGCCCGATGCCGACGCGCTACTGGCTGGTCGACGACCGGCTGCGGCGACTGGTCGGCCGGCTCGAGTCCGAGGGCGGGGTGCGGGCTGCGGAGGCGGCAGTGGAGGCCGCGGAGCTGGCGGAGGCCCACGCCCGGTACGCCGTCGAGCGGGATGCCGCCATCGAGGACGGCTATCGGGGACCGAGGCCCTCGGCCGGCGTGGGCGGCACCCGCCGGGGTGTGAAGTGCCTCCACGCCCACTATGCCTGGCACTTGGCCGGTGGCGACGACCCGGTGGGACGCTGGGTGGCCGAGCGCCTCGGCCCGGACGCCGATGCGTCACTGCGGGTGAGCGATCCGAACGGCGCTTTCGAACCGGCGCGGCCCGAGATCGCGACCGGGCACGGTCGGAGCGAGTGAGATGGTCGATGCCCCGGTTGCGGTGGTGGACTGCGGCACCAACACCACCCGGCTCCTCGTCACCGACGGCCGCGGCCCCGCGGTCGAGAGACGCTCGGAGATAACCCGCCTGGGCCGGGGCGTCGACGCCAGCGGCCGGCTCGACCCGGCCGCGGTGGAGCGCACCCTGGGCTGCCTGCGGGACTACCGCGAGGCCATCGACCGCCACGCTCCGGCCGCGGTGAGGGTCATCGCCACCTCCGCGGTGCGCGACGCCGCCAACCGGGCCGACTTCCTCGAGCCGGCCGAGGCGATCCTCGGAGCCGCGCCCGAGGTCCTGTCGGGACGCGAGGAGGCCGATCTCTCCTTCCGGGGCGCGGTCAGCGAGCTGGACACGGCTGACGGGCCGTTCCTGGTGGTCGACATCGGCGGCGGGTCCACCGAGCTGTCGTTGGGGACGGCGCACTGCACCGACGCGCTGTCCCTCGACATCGGCAGCGTGCGCCTCACCGAGAAGTACGTCCATCACGACCCCCCGCAGCCCGAGGAGCTGGCCGCGTGCCTCTCGGTCACCGAGTTGCACCTCGACGACGCGGTGCGCGCCATCGGTGCCCTCAGCGGGGACTGCCGGCTGGTTGGGGTGGCCGGGACGATCACCACGGTGGCCGCGGTGGAGCTGGGCCTGGCCGCCTATGACCGAGACCGCATCCACCACTTCAGGCTGTCGAAGGAGGCGGCCGAGGACGTGTTCCGCACCCTGGCCACCGAGGCACTGGCCGACCGGGTCCACAATCCCGGGCTGCATCCCGGGCGGGCCGACGTGATCGTGGCCGGGGTGTGCATCCTGGTGAGGATCATGCGGTACTTCGACTTCGACGAGTGCCTGGTGTCGGAGTCAGACCTCCTCGACGGCCTGGCCCTGTCGTTGCTCCAAACCTGACCACCGGCGGCGCGCTGGGCGGGTACCGGTGCTAGCCGGTGCCGACCCGCTCGGCCTCGGGGACTAGAGTGCGCGGCCGTGAGCACCTTGCTCGGGCGGCGAGTGCTGCTGCGGCCCCTGATGCGCAACGACTTCGGTGAGTGGCGTGAGGTCCGCCGGCGCAACCGCGCCCGGCTCAAGGCCTGGGAGCCCCAGGCCGTGGCGGGGCGACCCGACTCCGCCGAGGATCCTCGGGCCTTCGCCGACCGCTGCTCGGCCCGCAGGCGCGAGCGCCAGCACGGCACCGGCTACGGCTTCGGCGTGTTCGTCAACGGCTGTTTCCGGGGTGAGATGAACCTGTCCTCGATCCAGCGCGGTCCCTTCCAGTCGTGCTATGTGGGCTACTGGATCGACGAGGCGGTGGCCGGCAACGGCTACACCCCCGAGGCGCTCGTCGTGGCGGCCCGCTTCGCGTTCGAGGAGCTGAGGCTGCACCGGATGCAGGTGGCCATCGTGCCCCGCAACTCGGCCAGCCTGAGGGTGGTGGAGAAGCTCGACCTCCGCTACGAGGGCCTGGCCGAGCGCTACGTCGAGATCAACGGGGTGTGGGAGGACCACCACCGCTTCGCGATGACCGAGGAGGAGTGGAGGGTCCGCGCTCCGGACCTGATCGCCCAGTGGATCGCGCCCCTGCCCGACGACCGGGCCGAGCGCCCGGTCTCGGAACTCGTGCCGGGGCGCGGCGACGAGCCCGGCTGAGCCGGCCGAGCGGTTCTAGCGCTCGGTCTCGGGGCTGGCTGAGCGGCCTGCGGGGCGGATCTCGAGGATCAGGTCGCCGGGCTCGAGCAGCCCGCCGGGCGCGGCCGCGACCGACTCGACCGTTCCCGCGACCGGCGCCGAGATGGACGACTCCATCTTCATGGCCTCGATCACCGCCACGGTGTCGCCGGCCTCGACCCGGTCGCCGACGGCTACCGACACGTTGACCGCACCCCTGAACGGGGCAGCCACATGGCCGGGCTCGGTGGGGTCCGCCCGGGCGTGCTCGGGCCGGTCCGATGCCACCGTGCGGTCCAGGGTGTCGATGTCGCGGGGCTGGCCGTTGACCCTGAAGCCGACGATGCGTATGCCCTCGTCGTTGGGCTCGCTGATCGACCGGAGTCCCAGCAGGAGCCGTACGCCCCGGCCCAGCACCACCGCCGTGTCCTCGGTGTGGGGGTCGAGGCCGTACCAGAACAGCAGCGACGGCAGCACCGACAGGTCGCCGTAGCGGTCCGTCCTGTCGGCCTGCTCCGCCGACGGGGTCGGGAACAGCAGCCGGTTGAGGGTGGCCCGGCGGTCGGTGGCTAGGCCGGTCTGGTCGGCCTCGGTGAGGTCCTTGCGGGTCGGCGACCATGACCGGCCCTCGGTGGCCCGGGTGCGGAACGGCTCTGGGAAGCCTCCCGGCGGCGTGCCCAGCTGCCCGTGCAGGAATCCGATGACGCTGTCGGGGAGGTCGACGCCCCCCGGGTCCTCCAGCAGCTGCTCGGGGGTGACGCCCGAGGCCACCAGGTGCAGGGCCAGGTCGCCGACCACCTTCGACGACGGCGTTACCTTGATGGGCCGCCCGAGCAGCTCGTTGCAGGAGGCGTAGAGCCGCTCCACCTCCTCGAAGCGGTGCCCCAGGCCCAGCGCCCGGGCCTGGGCCCGCAGGTTGGACAGCTGCCCCCCGGGGATCTCGTGGCGGTAGACGGTGCCGGTGGGCGACTGCAGGCCGGCCTCGAAGGGTGCGTACACCCTCCGCACCGCCTCCCAGTAGGGCTCCATGTCGCCGATGGCGTCGAGGCTGAGGCCGGTCTGGTGGGCGGTGTCGTCGGTCATGGCCACCACCGAGGCGATCGACGGCTGCGAGGTCATGCCGGACAGGGGCGGCGCGGCCGCGTCGATGGCGTCCACGCCGGCGGAGATGGCGGCCATGTAGGTGGCCAGCTGGCCTCCGCCGGTGTCGTGGGTGTGCAGGTGAACCGGCTGGTCGAAGCGCTCCCGCAGGGCGGTGACCAGCGTGGTGGCCGAGCCGGCTCTCAGCAGGCCGGCCATGTCCTTGATGCAGAGGATGTGAACCCCAGCCTCCACCAACTGCTCGGCGACCCTCAAGTAGTAGTCGAGGGTGTACAGGTCCTCGGCGGGGCTCGACAGGTTGCCCGAGTAGCAGATGGTGCCCTCGGCCACCGCCCCCGCCTCGATCACGGCGCTGATGGCGGGGGCCATCTGGTCGATGGAGTTGAAGGCGTCGAAGACCCGGAAGATGTCCATGCCCGTGGCCGCGGCCTCGGCCACGAAGTGCCCGGCCACCGAGTCCGGGTACGGGGAGTAGCCGACGGTGTTGCGGCCCCTCAGCAGCATCTGGGTGCAGATGTTCGGCGCGGCCTCCCGGATCTGGGCCAGTCGCTCCCAGGGGTCCTCGTGCAGGAACCGCAGGGCCACGTCGAAGGTGGCACCGCCCCAGCACTCCATGCTCAGCAGCTGCGGCATGGTGTGGGACATCTCGCGGGCGCCGGCCGCGAGGTCGATGGTGCGCAGGCGGGTGGCGAGGATCGACTGGTGGGCGTCGCGCAGGGTGGTGTCGGTCACCTGCACCACGTCCGCGGCCCGCAGCTCGGCCGCGAACCCGGCGGCGCCGAGCTCCCGCAGGCGCTGGCGCGACCCGGGCGGCGGCCGGCCGCTGCGGGCCGGGGGCAGCTTGTCGGCCGGACTGACCCTGGTGGGGGCGGGGCCGTGGGGGAGGTGGACGGTCACATCGGCCAGGTAGCGCAGCAGCCGGGTGGCCCGGTTGGCCCCGACCGACGCGGCGGTCAGCTCGGGTCGGTCGTCGATGAAGCTGGTGGTGACCGGCCCGGCCCGGAACTGCTCGTCGGCCAGGATGGCTTGCAGGTAGGGCTGGTTGGTCGACACGCCGCGGACCCGGTACTCGGCAAGGGTGCGCTGCATGCGGCGCACCACCGTGGAGAAGTCCTTGCCCCGGCACGTGATCTTCTCGATCATCGAGTCGAAGTGGGGGGTGATCTCCACCCCCTGGTAGACGCAGCCGTCGAGCCGCACGCCGGCGCCGCTGGCCGGGCGGTAGGCCACGATCCTTCCGGTGTCGGGGCGGAAGTCGTTGGACGGGTCCTCGGCGGTGACCCGGCATTGGAGGGCGAAGCCCCTCAGGCTGATGGCGTCCTGCGTCAGCCCCAAGTCACCCAGCGTGGCCCCCGAGGCGACCAGCAGCTGCGACTCGACCAGATCGACGTCGGTGACCTCCTCGGTGACGGTGTGCTCGACCTGGATCCTGGGGTTCATCTCGATGAAGACGTAGCGGCCGGCGCCGTCCACGAGGAACTCGACGGTGCCGGCGTTGCAGTAGCCGATGGAGGAGGCGAAGCGGACCGCGTCGTGGAGCAGGCTGTCGCGCACTGCCGTGTCGAGGTCGCGCGCCGGCGCCATCTCGACCACCTTCTGGAAGCGGCGCTGCACCGAGCAGTCCCGCTCGGAGAGGTGGACCACGTTTCCGGCGCCGTCGGCCAGGACCTGAGCCTCGATGTGGCGCACGCCGGTCATGGCCTCCTCGAGAAAGACGGTCGAGTCGCCGAAGGCGCTCCCGGCCTCGCGCTGGGCCGCCTCGACGGCCTCGGCCAGGTCCGCGGCCCGCTCGACCCTGCGCATGCCGCGCCCGCCGCCGCCGGAGGAGGCCTTCACGAACAGCGGGAACCCGATCTGCTCCGCAAGGGCTGCGGCTCCGGCAGGGTCGTCGACGGGCGGCGACTGGCGCAGCACCGGCAGGCCGGCCTCCTCGGCGGCGTGCCGGGCCCGCATCTTGTTGCCGGTGAGGCGCAGGACAGCCGCGCTGGGCCCCACGAAGGTGATGCCCGCGGAGTGGCAGGCCTCGGCCAGGTCGGGACTCTCGGACAGGAACCCGTAGCCCGGGTAGACGGCGTCAGCCCCCACCTCGACGGCCTTGGCCACAATGGCGTCATGGTCGAGGTAGGCCCGCACCGGCCGGCCCGCCTCGCCGATCACGTAGGCCTCGTCGGCCTTGATCCGGTGCAGGGCGCCGCTGCGCTCCTCTTCTGCGGGGAGGATGGCGACGGTGCGGATTCCCAGCTGTGTGGCCGCCCGGAACGCTCGGATCGCGATCTCGCCCCGGTTGGCCACCAAGAGCTTCTCCATGACCTCCCCTCGACAGGCTCTGGCTCCGCAGCAGGCGCAGGACGGGCCCGCGCGGCCACCGACACTACATGGCTGCCGCGCGCGGCTGCTTGCTACCAGGGCTTGCGCTCAGGGCTTGGACGCGATCTGCGACTGGAGCCTGCGGACCAGGTCCTTGAAGGGGGGCTGTCCCATGGACCACAGCTGGGGGTGCAGCTCCCGGTCGACGGCCGCTTCGGAGCCCGTGACCTCGTCGAGGGACAGGATCGTCGCCTTGGTCCGGGCCACCAACTCCTTGGGCTGGGCCGCGGCCCTGGCGGCCAGCTCATGGGCCCGGTCGAGCAGGGCGTCGTCGTCGACGACCTCCCAGGCGAGTCCCGTGCGGTGGGCGTCGTCGGCCGACAGCACCTCGCCGAAGATCACCATTGCCATGGCCGTGGTGCGGTCGGTCGCATGCTTGAGCCGCCACGTGTGGCCCCCGCCTGGATGCAGCCCGATCTGGAGGAAGCGGGAGTCGAAGCGGGCCCAGCGGCGCCCCGCGAGCACGATGTCGCAGGCCAGGACCATGTTCATCCCGGCTCCCACCGCGGCGCCGTTGACGGCGGCGATGGTCGCCAGCGGTGAGTGGGCCACCCGCAGGAAGCCCTCGTAGATGCGGGTGATGCCGGTGGACTCCGCGGCGAGCAGGTCGTCGAGGTCGGCGCCGGCGCAGAATCCCTTGCCCGCGCCGGTCACCACCAGAGCCCCGATCGCGGGGTCGGGCTCGAGGTCGTCGAGGGCTGCGCAGATCTCGTCGTTCATGGCCTGATTGACGGCGTTGCGCTTGTCCGGATCGTTGAGGGTGAGCCGGGCGACGCCGTCGGAGATGTCGATGTTCACGAAGGGCATGGTTCGCAGTATGGCGCGGCACCGGCGGTACGGTGCTCCGGTGCCATTGGCGGCCTTCGCCTCCTTCAGTCATCGCAGCTACCGCTACTTCTGGTTCGGCGGCTTCATTACCAACTCGGCGCGGTGGTTCCAGTACGTGGCCGTGCCCGCTGTGGTGTGGGACCTCACCAGGAGCCCTGGCTGGGTCGGCTTCGCGGGCTTCGCCCAGTTCGCGGCGATGGCGGCGGTCGCCCCGGCGGCCGGCGTGCTGGCCGACCACTATTCGAGACGCCGGATCCTGATGGCCTCGCAGTCGCTCATGGGTCTGGTTGCGCTGGTCATGGCCTTGGCCTGGATGCAGGGTGTGCGCTCGCCGGTCGCCTACGTGGCGTTGGCCGCCGCCTCAGGGGTGGGCGGCGGATTGAACCTGCCGGTGTGGCAGGCCTTCGTGAGCGAGCTGGTGCCCCGGGAACTCCTCTTGAACGCGGTGACGCTGAACTCGGCCCAGTTCAACAGCTCGAGGCTGCTCGGACCGATGCTGGGGGGAATCACGGTGGCTACCGCCGGCCCGGCGGCCGCGTTCTGGGTCAGCGCGGCTGGAGTCTCGGTGATTCTGTTCGCGCTCCTGCAGGTCGAGTCCCGAAGGACTGTGTCGTCGTCGGGTATCCCGAGCATGAGGCTGATTCGCAACACGTTGGCTGTGGCCCGGTATGTGCGGGCCCGCCGCGGTCTGGTGGTCGCCTTCGTCTCGGTTGCGTTGATCGGCGCGCTGGGGTTGCCGATCCAGATCCTCTGCGTCGTCTTCGCCGAGGACGTGTTCCACCGGGGACCGGGCGGATTCGGTCTCATGCTCACGATGCTCGGCGGTGGCGCGCTGGTGGCTGCGCCCGTGGTGGCGTCGCTGGGTGGACGGGTGTCGCGGTCCACGATCCAGCGGGTCGCGCTCCTCGTGTACGGCACTGCCGTGCTGGCGCTCGCGGTCGCACCCACGTTCGTGTCGTATCTGGTGCCGTTGGTGCTGATCGGGGCAGCCCATCTCGGCGCTGCGAGCTCGCTCAACACCGCGGTCCAGCTACAGGTGGACGAGGACCGCAGGACGCAGGTGATGTCGCTCTACGTGATGGTGCTGATGTCGTCCAACCCGCTCGGTCAGCTTGGTCTCGGCCAGTTGATCGAGCTGGTCGGCCCCCGGCCCGCCTTCGGCGCCTTCGGGGCGTTGCTGCTGGCGGGCACCGCGGTTCTCCACAGCTTGGGCTGGCTGCGACATCTGGACCTGGAGGGCGGGGAGTACGCCCCCGAGGTGGTGCCCGAAGTCCATCCGACGACGCCCTCGCCTCCCCGCCGCGACGGCCAGCCGTAGACCCTCGGTCGATCACCAGCCCCCGGGGCCGGCGTCGTAGGCGCCTTCGAGGTACTCGGTTCCCTCGTCGCAGTCGAGCTGGACCGGGCACCACCGGCAGCTCGGGCCGGGGGCGACGCCCGGCTGGCGGGCTCCGCCGACCAGTTCCACGTACCGGTGGGCTCCGTCGACGACCCGCTCGCAGGCTGCGAGCAGCAGGTCGTGGGTCACCTCCTCGGAGTGGATGCGGCCCTGGTCGAGGTAGTAGGTGGCCAGCAGGCGGGGCGGCAGGACCCGCAGGGCTTCCAGCAGGGCGTAGAAGCGGAGGTCCTCGCGGTGGGTGGGGGAGAACCCGCCCGTCTTGAAGTCGATGATCACCTTGCCGGCCACGGTGCCGTCGGGCTGGCCCAGCGTCAGGTCCGGCTTGCCCGACAGCACGATCAGCCCGTCGTGCAGCGAGGCCCGTATCGGGCTCTCGGTCGCCGGCCGCCAGGCTGCCTTGAGCGGCGGGAAGCACTCCAGGAACTGGGTCATGGCCGCGCCGGTGCCGGCCCGCAGCTCGGCCCGCTCGGACTCTCCGCAGGTGGTCAGGTAGTCGCCGATGCTCTTTTCTGCGTTGGCGAGGCTGGCCATGGCCTCGTCCACCAGCACCAGCGGCGAGCTCTCGCCCCGCCAGTGCACCGACAGCTCGATCGCCTTGTGCATGACCGTGCCCCGGGCGGTGGGCGACGACCACGCGAACGGCTCGGACCGGTCGGCCAGGAACTTCTGTTCGCAGCCGAGGACCTGGGTGAGGGTGTACTTGCTCAGGAAGAGGTTGTCGTCGTCGAACGAGTCGGCGCGGATGTGCTGGGCCAGTGGCTCCAGACGGTCCTCGAGGTGGCTGCGAAGCTCGTCGCGCAGGCTCGGATCGAACTCGGGCCGGGCCTCTGGCGGTGCCCCAAGCAGGGTCACGACTTCCTGCTGGGCCGGGTTGTACTGGTCGGCGTGCATGGGGCTCGGAGCGGCTCCTGGGGGTGGGGAGGGGCCATGTCACACCCCGGCGCGACCATAGCGGTCATGGGAATCACATCGCTCGACTTCGGCTCGGCGGCTCGCTCGCTGGGCCGGGCCGCCCGCCTGCGGGGCCTGGTCGTGCCGGTGTTCGCCAGCCCTCCGTCCCGGGGCGACCTCGACCGCTCCATCCGCCGCCGGAATGGATCGCCGATCGTGTCGGTCCGCCTCAAGGGCCGGCCCCGGGGGGCGGTGCTGGCCGACATGATCGAGGGGATCGTGGTGGCCAACTACCTGACGGGCGCCCGGGCCGACCTGGCCCGCTCCGCCCTGTGGCTGGCGGTCGACGGCGACGCCGCCCCGCAACCGCCCCCCGGCGACGATCCGGCGCAACCGGCCCCCAGCGCCCCAGCCCAGGAGACGGCGGCAGCCGCCTAGCCCCACCCCGCCCGGCGGAGCCGTCTGCGACAGGCGAGCGGGAAGCGACAAGCTAGGTTGACGACGTTGCCCGGGTGGCGCAACTGGCAGACGCGGCCCGCTTAAAACGGGCTGCCCGAAAGGGCATGTGGGTTCGACCCCCACCCCGGGCACCTGTAACCACGAAGAGCTTCGACGGCGGGAGATCTAGGGCCATGTTGCGCGACGCCCGGCTGCTGTTGGTCGCGGTGGTCTATGTGGCCGGTGTCGCGCTCGCGCCGGGACTGTTCGCGTTGCTGGTGCTGCTGGCGTCGTTGTTCGTGGCCGGCTGCCTGTTCCCTGAACGGCCGGTGGCGGCGGCGACCATGGTGACGGTTCTGGGATTGCTGCCGTGTGCGGTGTTGCTGGCCTTCGTCGGCTTCTCCGGGTTTGCTGGCAGCTGGTATTCCGCCTACCCGGTCGAGTTCGAGTTGGCACGCAGCTCGCCGTGGGCGATCGGGGACTTGATCGTGCGAGCCTTCGCCACCTGGGGCTGGGCCGTCGTCGCGGCCTACATGGGCGCCGGCGTGGTCTTTCGCGTTCGCATCCGGCTAGCCCGCCGCGCGCCGGTGTAGTCCTCCGCCGACGCAGATAGAGCCGAGCCGCCGCCCAGGGCCTTGGAACCGCAACTCAGATTCCTGCCCCCGGACCTCCGACTCGCACAATGTAGGTGGGTGGTCGGGCGCGTGGGCTCTCCTTGGCGGCGGCCTCAGCCCGTCGGGCGGCTTCAATCAGCATGCCGACAGCATCCTGCAGAGGTATGACAAATATCAGGCTATTTCAATGAAATTAAATAAAAAATCACCACACCGGCGTGTCGGCCGGAACTCTGACGTTTCTGGGGGTGCCCTCGGGGCCGCGTGTGGCTGTGTCTCAGCGGTGGATCGTGAAGGCTTGGTGCAGGCCGGGGCCGTAGCGGTACACGGAGAAGTCAATGTCGAAGGCCACCGCCTCGGTGATGCCGCAGCGCTCCATGACGGCCCAGCTGGTCCTGTCGACCATCGAGAAGTCCTGGTCGGCGAAGGTCTCGCCGATGCGCAGAGCGGTCGCGATGTCCTGGGGGGTGGCGGTGAGGACTTCGGCGATGTCGCGGTCGAGGATGGTGGCCACGAGTTCGTCAGCGGCGGCTCGGTGTCGCCGGCTGCGGGCGACCGCCCAGGTCTCCACGAGCACATGGTCGGTGGTGGCCAGTCGTCGTTGGTGCTCACCGAGCAGGCGCACGGCGAGACGATGAGAGATGTCGTCGGGTGCAGCCAGCGCGTACCAGGCGCTGGTATCGACGAAGACGCGGCTCACTCGGTACCGGTTCGGGCGCGGAGGTTCTCGCTGAAGGCCTGCTGGACCATCTCGTGTTTGTGGCGTGCGATGTCGGTGGGTTCGCTGCCGGTGTCGAGCAGGCCGATCAGGGGCGTGATGTCGTTTCCGGTGGCGCGGGCCGCCGCGTCGTCGGCGCGGATCAGCTCGCGGATGTAGGCGGAGACGCTGAGGCCGCGCTCGCTGGCCCGGCGCTTGGCCGCGGCTCGCAGGGCGGGATCCAGCAGCACGTTGGTCGGCTTGGCCACCGGGCCACGCTAGCCAATATGCGCAACATGCGCAACACTATCTACGCATCACGCCTCCGTAGCGATGCGAGCGAGGTCTCCGATTCGCAGGGGCGTCACCGCACTCGGACCCTGACCCACCCAACGCTGCCGCGAGGATGACCCGCCCTCGACGGGCTGCTCTCGATGCATCGGCAGGCATGAATGCGACTACGGTCGTCGCTCGGGCACGGCACACATCGTCGTCGTTGTTGAAGGAGGGCCTGATGGCCGATTGCGCGTTCGTTGGTCTGGGAGTGATGGGCTACCCGATGGCCGGGCATCTGGTCGCGGCCGGCCATGAGGTGACCGTCTATAACCGCACCGCGTCGAAGGCGGAGGCCTGGGTGGGCGAGCACGGTGGGACGGCCGCCCCCACCCCGGCCGGCGCGGCTGCCGGGGCCGAGTTCGTGTTCGTCTGCGTCGGCAACGACGACGACGTGCGCTCGGTGACGACCGGCGACGGGGGCGTGCTGGAGGCGATGGCGTCCGGGTCGGTCCTGGTGGACCACACCACCGCGTCGGCCGACCTGGCCCAGGAGCTTCACGCAGCCTCGGCCGAGCGGGGGGTCGGGTTCGTGGACGCGCCCATCTCCGGGGGCCAGGCCGGGGCCGAGAACGGCGTGCTCACCGTAATGTGCGGTGGCGACCAGGCTGACTTCGACCGGGCCGAGCCGGTGATCGACGCCTACGCCAAGGCGGTCACGCTGCTGGGCGGTCCCGGCAGCGGCCAGCGCACCAAGATGGTCAACCAGATCTGCATCGCCGGGCTGGTCCAGGGCCTGGCCGAGGGGATCGACTTCGCCCGCCGGGCCGGGCTCGACGTCCAGCAGGTGGTCGACACAATCTCGCAGGGCGCGGCAGGATCGTGGCAGATGGCCAACCGGGGGGTGACGATGGCCCGCCGCGAGTTCGACTTCGGCTTCGCCCTCGACTGGATGCGCAAGGACCTGGCGATCTGCTTCGCCGAGGCCGAGCGGGTCGGCGCCACGCTGCCCATAACAGCGGTTATCGACCAGTTCTACGCCCGTCTCCAGCGCCAGGGCCACGGCCGCTGGGACACCAGCTCCCTCATCGAGCTCCTAGTCGACGATTGAACCTCCCCCGGCCCGGCGGTGCCGCTAGGCGGGTTGGGCGTAGTTGGTGGAGGCGAACTCCCAGTTGATGAGGTGCTCTACGAAAGCGTCCACGTAGGCGGCGCGGGCGTTCTGGTAGTCGAGGTAGTAGGCGTGCTCCCACACGTCGATCGTCAGCAGGGCCCGCCGGCCGTGCCGCAGCGGGGTGTCGGCGTCGTCGGTGTTGACGATCTGCAGGCCGTCGTCGCCCGACACCAGCCACGTCCAGCCCGATGCGAAGTTCCCGACCGCGGCCGCCGCGAACTCGGCGTTGAAGGCGTCCAGCGAGCCGAAGCTGCGCTCCAGCGCGGCAAGCAGCTCGCCCGAGGGCGACTCAACCCGGTCCGGGCTCATCGAGTCCCAATAGAAGGCGTGGTTCCAGGCCTGGGCCGCACAGTTGAACAGCGCCGACGGCACGTCGGCGGCCGTCACGATCTCCTCCAGCGCGGCGTCGGCAAGAGGCGTCCCGGCGATGGCCTGGTTGACGCTGGCCACGTAGCCGGCATGGTGGCGGCCGTAGTGGAAGCTCATGGTCCGCTCGGAGATGTGGGGCGCCAGCCCGTCGAGCGGGTAGGGGAGGGGGGCATGCTCGATCGTCATCGCAGGCGCGCCCTTTCGAAGGTGGGGACCGGGGGGTGTGTCGAATATACGCCGGACCGGCGATCAACCGGCGAACAGGTTGGTGGGCTGGCCCACCGCGTCGACGTCGGCCGCGAACAGCGCACCCGAGTTTGACTCGCCCTCGGTGTCGACGCCCGCGAGCGAGTCGGCTGCGGTGGTGATGTAGAGCGTGTCGAGGTCGGGGCCGCCGAAGCAGCAGCAGGTGCTCTGGGGCGCGCCCGGCGTGGCCACCGTCTCGAGCTTCTCGCCGGCAGGGGAGAAGCGCTGCACACCGAATCCACCGAACATCGCCACCCACAGGCACCCGTCGGCGTCGACGGTCATCCCGTCGGGCGCTCCGGTGCTGCCGTCGAAGGTGATGAACGGCCGCCGCCCCTCGATCTCGCCGGTGCCGGGGTCGTAGTCGAACTGGTCCACCCGGAACGTCAGCGTGTCGATGTAGTACATCGTGGACTGGTCCGGGCTCCAGCCGATGCCGTTGGAGATCATCACCTCGGACAGCACTCGCCGGGCCGTGCCGTCGCCGTCCACCCGGTGCAGCCCGGCGACCGGGGAGCCGGGCTCGGTGTTGCTCATAGTTCCCTGGAACAGCCGTCCCGCCGGGTCGACCGCACCGTCGTTGGCTCGGTTCGACTCGGGCTCGCCCGGCAGCTCGATGACGGACTCGATGGCTCCCACCCTGTCGGTGAGCGTCACCGTGTTGCCCAGGCCCAGGGCGAGCCCGCCGCCGGCCCGGAGGGCGGCGTTGCCCACGGGCTCGGTGTAGCTCCACACCGACACTGGCTGGCCCGAGGCGTGGTCGAAGCGATGGACGGCCTGGCCGTTGATGTCCACCCAGACGAGCAGGTCCTCGATCGGCGACCAGACGCACCCCTCGCCCAGACCGGCCTCGGCGGCGTGCACAACCTCAGCGTTGATCATCTCGGCTCCCTGATCTCAGGCGAGAACGCCGAGCGATCGCATCGGCATCGAAGCGAGTGCGCGTGTCGACCGAAACCATGGCGGCTCCCATCCGTCCGGGACCTGGCCAGCGTACACTTCGACGCACCAGCCGATGTGAGGTGACCCGACGAGGCGGCCGGGCAGCAAGCGAATCGGCCCCCGGGGCGCCGGGCGCCGTGGCGAGGAGAACCAACCGATGAGCGAGCCCACCGACAGCGCACACCAGCGCTACACGATCATCTCGTCGGACTGCCATGCGGGCGGCAACATGGCCGCCTACGAGGAATACCTCGACCCGGTGTGGCGCGACGAGTTCAAGGCTTGGCGGGGCGCCTACCGCAACCCCTACCGGGACCTCCAGGACGATGGCCGGTCCCGCAACTGGGACGACGACAGGCGGCTCTCGGAGCAGTACGCCGACGGGATCGTGGCCGAGATCACCTTCCCCAACACCGTGCCGCCCTTCTACCCGACGGGCGCACTGGTGGCCCGCCCGCCGTCGGACCGGGCCGACTACGAGCGCCGCTTCGCCGGCATCTCGTGCCACAACCGCTGGCTCCGCGACTGGTGCGCCCGCTACCCCGACCAGCGCCGCGGGCTGCCCCAGATCTTCGCCGAGGACCTCGACGACGCGGTGGCCACCCTCGAATGGGCCGCCGCTGAGGGGTTCCGCAGCTTCCTGCTGCCGCATATCCCGCCCGACAGCGACCTGCCCGGCTACTGGGACCCCCGCTGGGACCGCCTGTGGGCCGCGGCCTCCGACCTCGACCTGATCATGACCCAGCACGGCGGCAACGGCGGCCCCAACTACGGCGACGCCCCCGCATCCGGGGTGATCTTCCTGATGGAGGTGCCGTTCTACTCGCACCGCAATCTCGCCCACCTGATCATGTCGGGGGTGTTCGAGCGGTTCCCGAAGCTGCGCTACGTGATGACCGAGCAGGGCGTGGCCTGGCTGGTGGAGGAACTGCGCCGCATGGACGGGTACCACCGCCAGATGCGCGCCGGCCGGGTCGGCGAGCTCGGCTTCGCGGCCGATATCGTGCTGCCGCACAAGCCGTCGGAGTACTTCGACCGCAA
This sequence comes from Acidimicrobiia bacterium, assembly GCA_022820805.1. Taxonomy (GTDB): domain Bacteria; phylum Actinomycetota; class Acidimicrobiia; order Acidimicrobiales; family Aldehydirespiratoraceae; genus Aldehydirespirator. The sequence goes on along the minus strand of JAJEEV010000024.1, from coordinate 48,455 downwards.
CGTGTGGATCGGGGCCAGCTTCCCGTCGCCGGGCGAGGCGGCCGCTATCCGCAAGGTGGGAGTGCACAAGGTGATGTGGGGCAGCGACTACCCCCACCACGAGGGCACCTACCCGTACTCGCTGGAGAGCCTGCAACGTGCGTTCAGCGACTGGAGCACCGCCGACATGCGGGTCGTGCTGGGCACCAACGCGGCCGAGCTGTACGGCTTCGACCTCGACCGGCTCGCCCCGCTGGCCGCCGCGCACGGTCCCACGTTCGAGCAGGTGGCCACACCGCTGGCGGAGATCCCGGCCAAGGCGACCAGCCCCGCCTTCTTCAAGCCGTGACCGAAGCCTCCCGTGGGGCCGAGAGCCCCGCTGCTGTGGACCCGACCGCGCCGTACGCGGGCTTCGAGGGCACCGTCGGCAGGATCTTCTCCACTTCGGAGCCCCACTGGCCCAAGCCGCCGACGGCCCCCGACGGGGCGCCCAACGTGATCGTGATGATGGCCGACGATCTCGGCTACTCCGATCTCGGCTGCTACGGATCCGAGATCGACACCCCCGAGCTGGACCGCCTGGCCGCCGCAGGCTTGCGCTACACCGACTTCCACGTCAACCCGATGTGCTCGCCGACGCGTGCCTCGCTGCTCACGGGGCTCAACCATCACATGGCCGGCATGGCTACCGTGCCCCACGGCGATCCCGGCTTTCCCGGCTACGCCTTCGAGCTGCGCGACAACGCGGTGACCATGGCCGAGGCGTTCCGGGACTCGGGCTGGGCCACGCTCATGGTGGGCAAGTGGCACCTCACCAAGGACGCCCACCTCAGCGACGGGGCGCCCAAGGCCAGTTGGCCGCTGCAGCGGGGCTTCGACCGCTACTACGGGATCCTCGACGCGTTCACCAACTTCCACCATCCCCACCGTCTCTACGCCGACAACCACCACCTCGATGTCGAGGGCTACCCGGAGGGCTACTACTTCACCGACGACCTGACCGACCAGGCGCTGCGCATGGTGGACGAGCTGCGATCGTCGCATCCCACCCGCCCGTTCCTGATGTACTTCTCCCACGGCGCGGTTCACGCCCCGCTGCAGGCTCCCGCCGCCGACATCGAGCGCTTCCGGGGCCGCTACGACGCGGGCTGGGATGCGCTGAGGGCCCAGCGTTTCGAGCGCCAGCGCGCCCTCGGCGTGGTGCCGCCTGACGCGGTGCTGCCACCCCGCAACACCGAGGAGCTCCACGAGGTCGGCCCCTGGGACGAGCTCGACGACCGCTCCAAGGAGCTGTTCGCCCGGTACATGGAGGTGTACGCGGGCATGGTCCACAACGTGGACAGCAACTTCGGCCGCCTGCGCCGGCACCTGGAGGCCATCGGCGAGTGGGACAACACCATCGTGGTGTTCACCAGCGACAACGGCGGCTCCCGCGAGGGCCAGTACACCGGCACGTCGGCCTACTTCCGAACCCTGCTCACCCAGGTGCGCGACACCGACCTGGAGCAGGTCGACGTCGACTACGAGCGCATCGACCTGCTCGGCGGGCCCCGGACGCTGGCCCACTACCCGATGGGCTGGGCCATGGTGTCGTGCACCCCCTTCCGGCTCTACAAGCTCAACACCCACCGGGGCGGCCACAGCGTGCCGTTCATCGTCCACTGGCCGGCCCGGTTCTCCGAAGCGGGCGGTCCGGCGGCCGGGCTGGCCGGGTCCGTCCGCACCCAGTACCAGCACGTCACCGACGTGTTCCCCACTCTGGCGGAGCTGTGCGGGGTGAACGTGCCCGACAGCCGCCACGGTGTCCGGGCACCTGAGATGGTCGGGGCCAGCTTCGCGGCCACGCTCGAGGACGGGTCGGCGCCCTCCACCCATCCCGAGCAGTACTACGAACTGCTCGGGCACCGCGGCTACTACCGCGACGGCTGGTCGGTGGTCACCTGCCACCGGCCCCGCCGGCCGTTCAGCCAGGACCGCTGGGAGCTGCACAACCTGCTCGAGGATCCCACCGAGACCCGCGACCTCGCCGCCGAGCACCCCGAGATGCTCGAGGAGATGAAGCAGGCCTGGGACCGGGCCGCGTGGGCCAACCAGGTGTATCCCCTCGACGAGGGAAACTCGCTGATGAGGATCCAGCACCCGCCCTGGCATGCCGACTGGACTGCCGAGACGACGCTGAGGCCCGGGACGCCGACGGTGGAACGCTGGCGGTCCCAGCAGCTGATCTTCCAGAAGAGCTTCGACATCGATGTGGCTCTGCGCTGGCGGGCCGGCGACTCCGGTGTGCTGGTGGCCCACGGCGACCAGGGCGGCGGCTACATGCTCCATGTGGAGGACGGCAGGCTGTTCTTCACCCACAACGCCTACGGAGACATGACCGTGCTCGACTGCGGGCCCCTCGCCGAGGGGGCATCGAGAGTGAGCCTGGCCGTCGAGAACCCCGGAAGCCTCAAATGGAACGCGGCCGTGAGCGTCGACGGCGAGGCGGTCGCGGAGGCGCCCGGGCTGGTGTCGCTGATGGCCATGGCGCCCTTCGAGGGGATCGACGTCGGCGTCGACCGCCGCTCGCCGGTCAGCTGGGACGTCTACGAGCGCCACGGCCCGTTCCCGTACACCGGAGAGCTGCGGTCGGTCACCTACCGTCCCGGCGAGCTGGCCCCCGACGCGGGATCCTTGTGGATCGAGTACCTCAAGGCCAACGGAACCCGCTACGAATAGAGACAGGCGTAGGGGCGAGGCATCATGCACATCGGGTACACAGCTGAGCAGGAGGCGCTGCGGGACGAGCTGCGGGCCTACTACGCCGAGCTGCTCACCGACGAGGTTCGGGCCGAGCTGGAGGCTGAGCCCGGCGTGGGCCCGGCCCATCGCCGGATCGTGCGCCGGATGGGCGCCGACGGCTGGCTGGCAGTGGGCTGGCCTACCGAGTACGGCGGCCGGGGCCTGTCCGCGGTGGAGCAGTTCATCGTGTTCGACGAGTCGGTGGCGCTCGGCGCGCCCATCCCGATGCTCACCATCAACACCGTCGGCCCGACGATCATGCAGTTCGGCACCGACGAGCAGAAGGACTTCTTCCTGCCCCGCATCGCCGGCGGCGAGCTCACCTTCTGCATCGGCTACTCCGAGCCCGACGCCGGAACCGACCTGGCCTCGCTCGCCACCCGGGCGGTGCGTGACGGCGACACGTACGTGATCAACGGCCAGAAGACCTGGACTTCGCTGGCCGCCGACGCCGACTACGTGTGGCTGGCGGCCCGCACCGACCCCGAGGTCCCCAAGCACAAGGGCATCTCGCTGTTCTGCATCCCCATGGGCACGCCCGGCATCAGCATCGAGCCCCTGGACCTGCTTTCGTCCCACGACATCAACCACACCTTCTTCGACGACTGCCGGGTGCCGGCGTCGACCCTCATCGGCGAGGAGAACCGGGGCTGGGGCCTCATCACCAGCCAGCTCAACCGGGAGCGGGTCACGATCTGCTCCTCGGGCATGGTCACCAAACGCTTCGAGGAGTGCGTGGAGTGGGCGAAGTCGGCCAAGCGGGCCGACGGGTCCTACGTGATCGACGAGCCGTGGGTGCAGCGCAACCTGGCCGAGGTGGCCGCCCGGCTCGAGTTCCTGCGGCTGGCCAACTGGAAGGTGGCCTGGACGGTGGCCAACAAGATCGACGGCGCCGAGCCCGACATGGACACCATCGCCGGGTTCGTGGCCGACTCCTCCGCGGTGAAGGTGTCGGGCACGGAGTTCTTCGTGGACGCCTACCGCAAGCTGATGCAGGTGTACGGCCAGCGGTCCTACGTGGTGGAGGGCTCGCCCGGCTACCTCACCCGCCTGGAGATGATGTACCGCTCCACGATCATCCTCACCTTCGGCGGGGGCACCAACGAGATGCAGCGCGACCTGATCTCCCAGTTCGGCCTCGGCTATCCCCGAGCGTCCCGCTAGCAGGGGCCGGGGCGAGGATCGCGATGGATTTCGAGTTGGGCGAGGAGGAGCAGGCCATCCGGGACCTGACCGCGCAGGTCCTCGCCGACATGTCCTCGCACGGGCGTCTGAAGGCGCTGGCCGCCGACGGCGACCACGTGGACCGCAAGGCCTGGGCCGCGCTGGCGTCCACGGGCGTGGCCGGGGCGACGGTGCCCGAGGCCCACGGCGGTCTCGGACTGGGGTTCCTGGCCACCGCAGTGGCGCTGGAGGAGGTGGGCCGTCATGCCTCGCCGGTGCCGCTGCTGACGACCGCCGTGATGGGCGCGATGCCGATCGCCGCCTTCGGCACCGAGGCCCAGCGGGCGGCGTGGCTGCCCGGCATGGCCGACGGCTCGGTGCTGGCCTGCGCCGCCCTGGCCGAGGACGGCACCGCCCCGGCCGAGCCGACCACGTCGGCGCGCGCCGACAGCGGCGGCTTCGTACTCGACGGCACCAAGGTGCTGGTCGCCGGCGGACTCGACGCCGACATCGCCCTCGTCCCGGCCCGTCTCGACGATGGCGGGGTCGCGGTGTTCCTGGTTCCCGCCGGCGCCGCAGGCCTCGAGCGTCTGGCGGTCGAGGTGACGACCGGCCGCCCGGAGGCCCGCTTCGAGCTGTCGGGCGTGCGGGTCGGAGCCGACGCCCTGCTCGGCGGCACCGCAGCTGACGGCGCCGAGGTCGTGGCGTTCATCGAGCGGCACGCCAACGTCGGGCTGTGCATGATGATGTCGGGCGCGGCCCGGGCCGCCATCGAGATGGCCGCCGACTACACCAAGCAGCGCCAGCAGTTCGACCGGCCCATCGCCACCTTCCAGGCCGTCAGCCAGCGGGCCGGCGACTCCTACATCGACGCCGAGGCCATCTGGCTCACCGCCTACCAGGCCGCCTGGCGCCTGTCGGCGGGACTGCCCGCCGAGCGCGAGACCGCTATAGCCAAGTACTGGGCCTGTGAGGGCGGTTACCGGGTGGTGCACGCCGCGGTGCACGTCCACGGCGGCGTGGGCGTCGACCGCGACTATCCCCTGCACCGCCACTTCCTGGCCGCCCGCTCGATCGAGCTCACCCTGGGCCACGCCGAGGAGCAGCTGGCCGACCTGGGCCGCCAGATCGCCGCCGTCTAGAGCCTCACCCGTCCAGCAGCGAGCGGGCGACGAGGGCCGCTCCCAGCAGCCCCGAGTCGTCGCCCAGAGCGGGAGCGGTCACGAACCGGTCATCGTCGAGGCAGTAGTCGGCATAGCCGCCCAGGTCGATGCGGCTCTCGGCCTGGATCATCGCCGCGAGGCCGGGACGGCCGCCCACCCCGCCACCGAACACGATCCGGTCGGGGGCGAACGAGTAGGTGAGCACCCGCACCAACTGGGCCAGGTAGGCGGACTCCATCCGCCAGACGTCGTCGCGTCCGCCGGCTTCGGACGGATCGATTCCCCAGCGCTCGGCCATGGCCGGCCCGCAGGCCATCCCCTCCAGGCAGTCACGGTGGAAGGGGCAGCGGCCCGGATAGTCGTCCCCGGTGACGCGGCGCACGGGGATGTGGCCCAGCTCGCTGTGGTAGCGGCCCCGCCAGGGTGCGCCGTCCACCGCCACGGCCGCGCCGATGCCGGTGCCGACGGTCACATAGGCGAGCCGTCCCGGCCGGGGCTGCGGTCCCAGGGTCTGCTCGGCCACCGCAGCCGCCTCCACGTCGGTCTGGACCGCGGCGGGCACCCCGAGAGCCGCCGCCAGCCGCCCCAGGATCGGGGCGTCCGGCCATCCCGGCTTGGGCGTGCCCACCAGGGCCCCGTAGCCGGGCGAGCCGGGATCCAGGTCGACGGGGCCGAACGAGGCGATCCCCAGCGCGGCCACCGGCTGTGCCTGCTCGAAGAAGGCGGCGACGGCTCCCAAGGTTGTGTCGGGGTCGGTCGTCGGCACCCGGACCGTCTCGACGACGGCCATGTCCGCGGACACCACCGCGGCCCGGAACTTCGTCCCGCCCGCCTCTACCGCTCCCAGCAGCGGTGCCGTCACGCGAGTGTCCTCATCCAGGTCCGGATTCAGGTCCGGTCGGGCAGCACCGCGATGCTCGAGAAGCACATCTCGTCGACGGTGCCCTCGTTCCAGGTGATGTAGCGGGGCTCGGGCATGTAGATCAGGGTGCGGTCCCACCAGCACTCGAAGCGCACCATGTCGCCCCGGTTGATGCGGATGTCCTCCACCGGCTCGTAGTTGAGCTGCCACTCGAAGTCCCACACCGGGATGTCGAGCAGGACCCGCTCCTCGGCGGTGTCGGGATGGAGCGTCATGCGGTAGGCCGCGCCGAACTCGTGCATGTGGCCGAGCACGGTGTGGATGGTGCCGGTGCTGCGGGCGGGCAGGTCACAGGAGCTGTAGCCGATGCTGCCTTCGAGGTGGTCGTAGGCGTCCACCGTTCCCCCGCACTGCGCCAGCAGCAGGTCGGGGATGAGCGGGGCGAAGGCGTCGTACTTCTCGCCGATCTCGACCAGTACGTTGTCGCGCACGCACAGGTCGACGTAGCCGTCGATGGTGGCGGCCCGCTCGGCGGCCACCGCGGCCTCCTCGGGCGTGCACGGAACCTCGGCGGGCGTCAGGTAGCTGTTGCCCCTGATGTGGATCATGCCGGCGGCGACCTCGTCGGCGGTGGCGGTGTCGAGGATGATCCAGGAGCCGTCGGGCGGGGTGTCGTGGTCGTAGTGGTAGTGGATCTGGTTGACGATCATGTCGCCGGGCGCCAGGTACAGGCCGTACCCGTCGGGGTAGATGGTGGGCGACTGGCCCGGCGCCCATCCCTGGATCGAGTACACGCCCTCGCTGTTGAGCCCCGAGAGCCCGAAGCAGGTCCAGCCCGGCTCGTCGGAGAGGCCCTCGGCCGCCTCGATGCGGTCCTCGGCCGCGATCTTGGCCTCGACCTCTGCGGCCGCGGCGGCCGGCACCCGGTAGACGATGGAGTGGTGGACGACCGACACCTGGTCGGGCCGGAACTCGAAGCCCTTGACCCAGTTGCCGTCGCCCTCGGGATCGGCCACCTCATGCACCTGGCAGCGGTAGTCGTCGCTCTTGACCGGCCAGCCGTCGGGCCGGGCGTAGCCGGTGTACAGCCCGTCGCGTGGTCCGATCTTCTGGTCCTCCTCGACCGGGATGATCGCCTGGACGCGGGCCACCAGCGGCGTGCTGGCCCGCACGTCGAGGCCGCCGCCGGCGTCGGCCCACGCCTTGATGGCGGCCTTCTCGTCGTCGCTGAGCGACCAGTCGTGCACGTACTGCGGGCTCAGGTCCGACGGCAGCCACGGCGGCATGAAGCCGATGCCGGTGACGAACGCTATGTCGTCGGCGATGGCGGCCGCGTCGCCGGCGGTGTCGAGCGCGAGGGTGCTCCAGGCCGGGCCACCGGTGGTGTGGCAGCTCACGCAGCGCGTCTCCAGGATCGGCTGCACGGTGGCCGCGAACCGACCCTTCGCGATGTCGCCGGTCGGGTCGATCTCGCGGCGCAGGTCGCCGGCCGGCTCCGAGCCCAGGTCGACTCGGTCGGCGACCATCTCGAAGGTGAGGATCACCTCGTCGGAAGTGTGGACCAGCCGGGCGATGTTGATGGGTCCGACGTCGTAGTCGCTGGTCAGCACGGTGGCGGACACGACTGCGGTGAGCGCGTCGGGCGTGACGGAGACGGTGCCGGTGAAGGTCTCGGTGCGGGTGGTCTCCTTGACGGTCAGCTCGCCGGTGATGGCGATGTCGTAGCTGGTGCCGTCGGCGAACTCGGCGTCGAGGCCCTCGATCGACGTGGGCCTGAACCTCACGAAGGGCCAGTGGCTCGACTGGAGGTAGTCGTGACGGATGCGCTTGTCCCGCAGCGCCGAGTCGGACCGGAACATCTCGACGTTCACCACGATCTCGCCGACCCGGCTGGCGGCCAGGTCGGTGAGGTTGACTGCGATCTCCCCGGCCATCACCCCGGTGGTGCCCACGGTGGTGCGCGACAGCCCGCCGAGTCGCTCCTGGATGTGGTAGCTGGCCCGGGAGCCGCTCTCGGGCACGATCCGGTACAGGCGCTCGGTCTCGACGTCGAAGTCCTCGGGGTCGTCGACGTCCACCACCGGGGGAGCGACCACCTCGCCCCCGGTCACCAGCTCGGAGCGGTCGATCTCGCCGGCCTCGTTCCCGTCGACCGCGCTGTCGACGGCGACGTCAACCGCGTCGACGGCGATATCCACCGCGTCCACGGCCACATCGACGGCTGTCTCGACCGTGCCGGACCACTGGCTGCGGGTGAGGAGCGCGACCGTGCCGATGACGAGCACAGCCAGAATCGCGACACGGCCCGCGTCGAGCCTCCGCCACCAGGGCACGTCTCAGTATGCCCGGCCTCGGGTTTGCCCGGAGGTAGGTCAGCCGGTGTAGGTCACACCCTCGGGCGGGGCCCGCAGTGTGCCCCAGCACTAGACGGTGCCGTCACGCCGCAGCCCGCAGGTGTAGCCCTGCCCGACCTCGATCGCGGCGAACTCCCCGGCGGCGGGCGCCTCGTCTGTTCCCCAGCACGCGACGTCGCCGCGGGGGAGCAGGCCGCACGAGTGCACCCCGGTCGAGACGGCCGTGAAGACGCCCTCGGAGGCGTCGGTCTGTCCGTGCGAGTTGGAGCCCCAGCAGTCGGCGGTGCCGCCGAAGCGCAGTCCGCAGGTATGGCTGTCTCCGGCTGCCAGCGCGCTGAATGCTCCCGGTGGGCGGTCCAGCCTCCCCGCGTGGGGGTTGCCCCAGCATCTGGCTGCGCCGGTGTCGCGAATCCCGCAGGTGTGAGTGCCTCCCGCGGTGATGGCTGAGAAGACGCCCTCGGGGGCGTCGGCCTGGCCATGGGAGTTGGAGCCCCAGCACTCGACGGTGCCGCGGGCACGGAGGCCGCAGGCGTGCCCGACACTGGCGGTGACTGCGACGAACTGCCCGTCGGGCACGTCGAGCACGCCGAAGCGGTCGTAGCCCCAGCACTCGATGGTCCCGTCGTCGGTGCGCAGGCCGCAGGCGAAGTAGTTCCCGGTGTCGATGGCTCGGAAGCGATCACCGGGCGGCTCCATCTGGCCCACCAGGTCGGTGCCCCAGCACTCGACGGTGCCGCCGGTGCGCAGCCCGCAGGTGTGGTTGCCGCTGGCTGCGAGCGACGTGAAGGCTCCGCCCGGCGCGTCAGCGCCGGCACCGAAGCGCCGGCCCCAGCATTGGATGTCCCCGTCGGTGCGCAATCCGCATGTGTGCTCCCCGCCGGCCGACACCGAACGGAACCGGCCGCTGGGCGCAGCGGCCTTGCCGAAGGCGTTGGAACCCCAGCATTCGACGGATCCATCGATGCCTACCGCGCATGAGTGCTCGATGCTGGCTGAGACACCGCGGAACTGCCCGTCGGGGGCGACCAGGACATCTCCGAAGGGGTTGCCCCAGCATTCGATGACGCCACCGGTCCGGATGCCGCAAACGTGCGAGAGTCCAGCCGAGACGGCTGTGAAGACTCCGCCGGGTGCCCGGGTGGAACCGTTGTCGTCCAGTCCCCAACATTGAACCGTTCCGCCGTCGCGCAGCACGCAGGCGTGACTGCCGGCCGTGTCCACCGCTGCGAAGTGTCCGCCGGGAGGAGTGAGAGCCTCCGCGTAGTCACCGCCCCAGCATTCGATGTCGCCGTCGACGCGGCGGGCGCACGTGTGGTAGCGACCAGCCGAGATGTCGGTGAAACTCCCGTCGGGCGGGTCGGTTGTGCCCAGGCTGTCCCGGCCCCAGCATTCGATGGTGCCGCCGACGGTGATGGCGCAATTGTGCTCATAGCCGGACGCGATCGTCGAGAACTGTCCCGAGGGAGCGTCCAACACACCCTCCTGGTTGGGCCCCCAGCACACGACGGTTCCGTCGGCGCGGATGGCGCAAGCGTGCCAGTACCCGGCCGCGACCGCCGTGAATCTCCCCTCGGCCGGCGCGGGCTCCGCGGGCGGAGGCCCGGTCGTGCTCAGTGCCTCGATGGCGGCGGCCGAGCCTGCAGGTTCGCCCAACTGGGAGCCGGCCGGATCCGGCGACGCACCGTTCGAGCAGCCGGTCGCCACCAGCGCCATCGCCACGAACCAAACAGCTGACCGCCTCACAGGCATCCCCTCCGGTTGCCTCCGGGGCCATGCTTAGTATCGCGCCGGGGCCGGGTAGGTGGGATCTACTCGAGGGGGAACGGGAGCTGGAGCCACCAGGGGCGGTCGACCGGCTCGATCCGGCTGACCCACTTCACCCACCAGAAGCCCCGCCGTCCCGGGGCCACCAGCCGCACCGGTGCGCCGTGGCCCCGCCGCAGCGGCTCGCCGCTGTAGCCGACGGCCAGATAGAGGTTGGGGGCGTCGCGGGCCGGGAACAGGCGGCTGTAACCGGTCAGCGACGTGACCTCAAGGGTCGGTCGGTCCACTTCGGGCATCAGCTCGGCGAGCGGCACCGCGTCCCACGACTGGCGGCTCCACCAACCGCCGGTGCAGTCGAGATCAGCCTCCAGCGGCCGGGCCGTCTCTCGCAGGGTCGCCAGTTCCACCGGCCGGCCCGCGATCGTCAGTTCCCAGTCCGATGCTGACACCCGCGGCGAGCGGTCGTTGAGCCACATCGTGGTCGGCATCTCCGACGGGTTGAACGAGGCGATCTCGTGGGAGCCGGTGAAGCGCCGGTTGTCTCCCACCGCCAGCTGCTGGACGCCGTAGGCGGCGCCGGCCGCGGCCAGCGCAAGGCCGCCGCCGGCTAGGGCCCTGCGGTCGAGGTCGGTCACCCGGGGGCGACCCGGCCGGCTCGCGATATGCCACACCACCAGCGGCGCCAGCAGCGCAGCCAGCAGCACATGGGTCCACAGCGCCGACCAGTAGCCCACCCCGTGCCACAGCCCGGTGGCGTGCAGGATGCCGAGGGTGACGGTTGCCGTCACCAGCACGCCCAGCAGCATCGACAGCCACCGGGTGGCCCGGCGGCGCTTCAGCCCGGTGCGCACCGAGCCCCTGAGCTTGGCCGGGGCCAGGGCCAGCAGGCTCAGCCCGGCCAGCGCATGGATGATCGTCACCCAGCGGGCCCAGCCGCTGCCGACGCCCCAGGACACCAACCCGGTCACCGCGGCCACCGTCACCGATATGGCCAGCAGCAGGTCCACCCGCCGGGGAGTGAGCCATCTGGTAGTCGTCATGCCAGGACGGCGTCGGCGATCCGGTCCTCGCAGGCGGCTGTGTCCCACCATGACAGCTGGAGCTGCTTGGCCCGCCGGAAGTAGAGCTGGATGTCGTACTCCAGGGTGAAGCCGATGCCGCCGAACACCTGCTGGCACATGGCGGTGATGTCACGGTAGGTGCGGCAGGCGAACAGCTTGGCCATGGGGGCCAGACGGTCCACCGGTCGGCCGGTGCTGTGGGCCCAGGCCGCCTCGCACACCAGCAGGCGGGCGCCGTCGAGGGTGGTGCGGGCGTCGGCCAGGTAGTGGGAGATGGCCTGGAACTCGGCCAGGGCCTTGCCGAACTGGTGCCTGTTCTTGGCGTACTCGACGGTGATCTCCAGCGCGTAGGACGCGCCGCCCACCGCCTGGGCCGCGGCCAGGATCGCGCCGGCGTGCATGGTCCGGTCCCATGCCTCCCAGCCCATACCCTGCGCCCCGCCGGGTGCGCTCAGCCGGGCGTCGGTGCCGACGGTCACACCGTCGAAGGTGACCAGGTACTGCGTGTCCGACGCGATCGACATGCGCTGCTCCAGGTGCAGCCCCGCGGCGCTGGCGGGCACCGCGAACAGGTCGATGTCGCGCTCGCCGTCGCCGGTGCGGGCCAGGACCACCAGCAGGTCGGCCGCCGAGGCGAACGGCACGTGGACCTTGGCTCCGTCGAGCACGAACCCGTCGCCGCCGGCCCGGGCCGCCAACTGCACCCCCCGGGGACTGAAGCCGCCGCCCGGCTCCAGCCATCCCACGGTGGCGACGGTCTCGCCCGACGCGATCGGACCGAGCAGTTCGGCCCGCTGTTGAGGCGACCCGGCCTGCATGATCGCGCCCGCGGCCAGAACGCAGCTCACGAAGTGGGGGAGCGGCGCCAGCGAGCGGCCCAACTCCTCGTAGAGCACCACCCCGTCGATCAGGTTCATGCCCGACCCGCCGTCGCCCTCGGGGACCATCAGACCGCACAGGCCCAGTTCTCCGAAGCGTTCCCACAGGTCGCGGGCGATCCCGTCGGGGTCGTCCTCGAGCTCCCGCACCCGCTCCAGAGGCGAGAACTCGCCGCACAGGCCCCGCACCATGTCGCGCAGCATGTCCTGTTCCTGGGTGAAGTCGAGGTCCAGCATCAGCCTCTCCCGGAGCCGGCGGGGTTCATCGGGTTGCTGCGCATCACGGCCGCCAGTCGTCGCCGCGGCGCAGCCACGGGTTGTCCGACGACGACATGGGCAGAGCCACCCGTGCCCTTCCGGTCGTGCACGTGCGGTCGTCGCCCCGCAGCACTAGCTCGAGTTCGACCCAGCCGCATCCGGCGCTGTCGACGGGGGTCGCGCTCACCCGGCTCGCGATCGTCATCGTGTCGCCGGGGAAGACCGGATCGTGCATGCGGAACGAGATCCGGCCCGGGCGGCCCTTCGGGCCGGTCCAGTCGGTGATGGCCCGCTCCATCCAGGCCAGCTGGTTGGGCGTGTTCAGGAAGATGTCGCGGGTGCCGTTGCGCTCGGTGGCGAAGCGATAGTCGTGGTGCATGGGCCGCCAGTCACGGCTGGCCAGCGCCCCCAGCACGACGGTGGTTGCGGTCACGTCGTGGGTGAGCTCGGGCAGGACGTCGCCGACTCGCACCTGGTCGTGGGCGGGGTCCGGCTTCGCCCGCGGGCCGCCGTCCTGCGCCGTCGGCGGCGGGGACCCCGCCCGGCTCGACTTCTGGGGCTCCCCGGCCGGGTCGGCGTCGCTCCGGCGGTAGCCGAACCCGGTGTAGGACTCCACGCCGACGAGGTCGCCGCGCTGGTTGTGGTACTCGACGTCGATCACCCAGAAGCGGCCGGAGCCGAGCCGGGTCGTCTTGGGATCGCTCACGGACCGCAGGACCTGGTGGTGGCTGATCACGTCGCCGGGGCGCACCGGCTCGTGGAACGCGATCGTGTTGTCGCTCATGATGGCCTCGGGCAGGTCCAGCCGTTCCTTGAGGTCGAAGTGGACCTGAAGCGCCACTTGCTCGGTCGTAGCGCCCGGAGACCAGCGATGGGGGCGCATCCACAGCGAGAGCGTGCTGAGCGGCAGGATCCGGCCCCCGGCCAGCATTTCGGCCACCGCCGGCTCCCAGTACAGGGGATTGCCGTTCTCGGTGGCGGCCAGGGTGTTCCAGCCGTAGGCCATCTCGACGGGGAAGTCCGCCGTCTCCAAGTACATGGGCCGGCCGATCAGCTCGGCGATGCCGTCCGGCAGCGCAACGGTCATGCGATCACACCCGCGGATGCCAGGGCATCGACTCGGGCCTGGTCGTAGCCGGCCTCGGCGAGCAGCACGGCGGTGTCGGTGGAGGTCAGGTCGGGCAGCGGGTACGAGCCGTCGGGCGGGACGGTCCCGGCCCACACCGGGCCGACCTGCTCCATAGTGCCGTCGGTCGGATGGTCCGCCTTCACGATCGCGCCCCGGAACCGGTACTGCTCGTCGTGGACGGCCTCGGCGACAGTGTTGACCGGGGCCACGCAGCAGTCGGCGGGACCGAGCCGGCGCACCCACTCGTCGCGGCCCGCCGTCGCGAAGCGAGCAGCCAGCGCCGAGCGGATCTCGTCCTGGCGCTCGTCGTCGGTCTGGGCGTCGATGTAGGCCTCCAGGCCCAGAGCGCGGCACAGGTTGGCCCAGAAGGCGGGCTCGATGGCAGCCACCGACAGGTGCTCTCCGTCGGCGCAGGCGTAAACGCCGTAGCAGGCGTACCGGCCGGTCAGGATGTAATGCCCCGGCCCCGGTTCGATCCCGGTCGCCAGGTGCTCGTCGGCGTAGAGCGCCATCATCCCCAGCGCCCCGTCGGCCACCGACACGTCGAGGTACTCGCCGCGGCCCGTGCGTTCCCGGCGCAGCAGGGCGGCCATGATCGCCATGGCGGCCTGCATCCCGCCGGCCGCGATGTCGGCCACCGTGGCGCCGGGCAGGGCGGGGACGCCGTCGGCGTCGCGCCCGCTGCAGTGCAGATAGCCGGAGGTGGCCAGATAGTTCAGATCGTGGCCGGCCCACCGGCTGCGGGGACCGGTCTGGCCGAAGCCGCTGGTGGAGCAGTAGATGAGGGACTGGTTGACGGCCCGGACGGCCTCGTAGCCGATGCCGAGGCGCTCGACCACCCCGGGACGGAAGCTCTCGACCACCACGTCGGTGCTGCGGGCCAGGTCCAGGAACGCATCCCGTCCCCCGTCGCTCTTGAGATCGAACAGGGCCCGCCTCATTCCCCGGTGGCCGCTGTAGGCGTACGCGGGGGGCACGGTGGCCACCCCGGCCTGCCGTGGCACCGGCCCCAACTTCACGACGTCGGCGCCGTAGTCGGCAAGCAAACGGGTGGCCCGGGCCGCGGGCCCCACCGAGGAGAGGTCCAGCACCCTGACACCGTCGAGTGCTCCCGGGCCGGCGGCGGTCATCGACTCATCCGTCCTGGGCTCGTGCGGGGTGGTTCACCGGAGGGCGTGGGGTTCGCAGGCATGGGCGCGCCATCAGAAGTTCTTGGGGAGTCCGAGGCCCCGGCGGGCAATGATGTTCTTCTGGATCTCCGAGGCGCCCCCGCCGATGGTGTCGATCACCGTGAAGCGGTAGGTCGAGTCGGCCCGGCCCTTCATCGGGGCGTCCTCGGTGTGCACCCGCAGCTGCGATCCCGGCCCCGCGATGTCCATGGACGCGTCGGCGAGGCGCTTGGACAGCTCGGTGGCGTAGAGCTTGTACTCCGACGCGGCCACCGTCGGCGGCTGGAAGCCCTCCCGGCCCTCGCGCACCGCCTGCTCGACCTTCACCGCCTCGGCCACGAACTTGAGCCCGAGGACGCGGGCGACCTCTGCCTCGGTGTGGAGGTTGGCCAGCCGGGCCCGCACCCGCGGGTCCTCCCGCACCGGTTCGCCGTCCCGCTCGGCCTCGAGGACCCATTCGGTGAGCAGGTCGAGGCGCTGCTTGATGGGCGAGAACGTGAACATCGTGAAGCGCTCGAGGTCGAGGGCCTGGCTGATGTAGCGGAACCCGTGGTCGACCTCTCCCACAACGTAGTCGTCGGGCACGAACACGTCGTCGAGGAACACCGAGTTGGTG
Source organism: Acidimicrobiia bacterium (assembly GCA_022820805.1). GTDB lineage: Bacteria > Actinomycetota > Acidimicrobiia > Acidimicrobiales > Aldehydirespiratoraceae > Aldehydirespirator. The sequence continues at coordinate 33,277 of JAJEEV010000024.1, read as the reverse complement.
CGCTCGTCGCCCATGGTCCAGATGCCGTCGATGGTGATACCGGGCTGGTCGAGGGGCACGAGCATCAACGTGATGCCCATGTGCTTGTTGTCGGGGTTGGTGCGGGTGCCCAGCCAGTACCACTCCGCGAAGTGGGCCGACGTGGTCCAGATCTTCTGGCCGTTGAGGAGCCAGCCCTCCGTGCCGTCGGAGGCGGTGTGGCGCTCGGCCCTCAGGCGCATAGAGGCCGCGTCGGAGCCGGCGTCGGGCTCGGAGTAGCCCACCGCGAACTCGACGTCGTTCTCCAGGATCATGGGCAGGAACTCGGCCTTCAGGCGCTCGGAGCCGTGAGCGATGATGGTCTTGCCGACGATGCCGACGCCCTTGCCGATCTGGGGCCCGCCCCGGGCCGCCAGCGCCTCGTTGAGCAGGTACTCGTAGACGCCCTCGCCCTCGCTGCCGCCGTACTCGGCCGGCCAGGTGATGCCCAGCCATCCCTTGCGGCCCATCTCCTTCATGAAGGCCCGCCGCTCGGGGGTGTCTACGAGCTGGGCCATGTTCTCGCGGGTCAGGTCGAACACGTCGGGGTCGTCGTGGGCGTCGAGGAAGGCCTCGACCTCGGCCGCGAACGCCTTCTGGGTGTCGGAGAACTCGAAGTCCATCGGCGCCCCCCTTTGAGCTGGCTGCGGCTGACAGCAGCGTACCGGCGGACCTGCCGGCGCCGGGATCAGATCACGCCGGTGGCCCGGAGTCCCTCCAGCTCGTCGGGGCCCAGTCCCAGCTCGGCGGCCAGCACGGTGTCGGTGTGCTCTCCCAGCCACGGGACCCTGGTCTCGGGACCCTCGGCGGCCCGGCTCATCTTGATGGGGTTGCCCGGTATGAACACCGGGTCGCCGCCGTCGGGCCGGGGCATTTCCACGATCATGTTGCGGGCGGCCACGTGGGGGTCGGCGCATACCTCTGCGCTGGTCATCGACGGGCCCGCCGCGAGGCCCGCTGCGGTCAGGTCGGCGGCCGCTTCGGTGCTGGTCCTGCTGGCGGCCCAGCCCTCGATGCCGGGACGCAGCACGTCCTCGAGGTGCGCCACCCAGCCGGCATGGGAGGCGAGACGGCTGTCGTGGAGCCACTGGGGGTTGCCGGTGACCTCGGCCAGGCGCTCGAAGTGGTGCCGGCGCACCACCTGCATCACGAAGTGGCCCCGCCCGGCTGCGAACGTCTCGACGATGCCCACGTCGGCGGCGGCTTCGTCGGCGATGCCCATCGAGTAGAAGTTGGTGACGATGTCGGTCATGGCGATGGTGGCGTCGAACATGGCCACATCGACGTGCTGGCCCAGCCCGAAGCCGGACCCCGGCTGATCCCGCTGGCGCAGAGCGGCCAGCACGCCGACCACTCCGAACAGTGCCGCGGAGATGTCCCCGAGGGCGCCCACCGGGTTGGCCGCGGGGGGATGGTCCGGCTTCCGCTTGTACTCGTAGATCCCCGACATTGCCTCCACGATCGACGCGTAGGCGGCCCGGTCGCGGTAGGGCGACTCGGGCCCGCTGCCGAATCCCGACACCGACAGGTACACCGCTCCCGGATGCACGGCCCTGACCGCCTCATAGCCGATGCCGAGGGCGTCGGCCCCGCCGGCCTTGAAGTTCTCGCACACCACGTCGAAGAGGGGAGCGAGCTGGAGGAAGATCTCCACCCCCCGCGGGTCCTTCAGGTTCAGCGTGACGCTGCGCTTGTTGAGGTTGTTGCGCAGGAAAGTGGCCCCCACTGCCCGGCCCTCGGGATCGGAGATGGCCGGCTGGGACTGGCGGCCCGTCTCGCCCGCGCCGGGCCGCTCCACTTTCACAACCTCGGCGCCGAGCCGGGCCATGAGTTGCGTGGCGAACGGCAGGGCGGCCATCTGCTCGGCCGCCAGCACCCGGATCCCCTCCAGCGGGCGAGGCCCGCCGGCGTAGGCCTCGTTGGCGATGTCGCCGAGCTTCACGTCGTCAGGCCTGGCCCGTGCGGCCCCTCTAGTAGAGGGAGCCGGAGCGCACCACCGGGTCCTCGCCCCTGGCCCGGCGCAGCTCGTCGTCGAGGGCCCGGGTGAGAGACACCAGGTCGGATGTGGCCGTGACCATCCTGAATCCCTGCTGGATGCGTCGCGGGCACAGCTCGGCCGAGGTGTGGCACCCTGCTACCACGCCGTGGCGGGCGCAGGCGGCCGCGATGGTGGCCAGCGCGTCGTCGAAGACCTGGTTGCCGTCGTTGTTGCCCGGCGGCAGTCCCAGGGTGAGCGACAGGTCCGAGGGCCCCACGTAGATGGCGTCGATTCCGGGCACCGACAGGATGTCGTCGATGTTCTCGATGGCCTCAGCGGTCTCGATCATCGGGATCGCGGCCACATCGGCGTTGGCGTGGGCGTAGTAGTCGGGTCCCTCTTGGCGCAGCACCCGGGCCGGGCCGTAGCTGCGGGAACCCTCGGGCGCGTACCGGCAGGCCTGCACGACCGCCTCGGCCTCGGCCCGGGTGTTCACCATGGGAACGACGATCCCCCGGGCGCCGGCGTCGAGGCTCTTGCCGATCAGTCCGGAGTCGTTCGACAGCACCCGCACCAGCGGAGTGACCGAGCCCAGGTTGATGGCCTGGAGCATCTTCCAGGTCTCGTCGTGGTCGTTGAAGCCGTGCTGGGTGTCGACGCAGACGTAGTCGAAGTCGCAGCGGGCGACGATCTCGGCCGAGAACGCGTTCGGGATGGTCAGCCAGGCCCCGACCGCGGCCTCGCCTGCCGCCCAGCGCTCTCGCATCGGATTGCTTCTCATGCCGGAGACTTCTATCAGGTGTTTGCCGCGCCGCGGGCACGGCTGCATCCTTGATGTCCGCAAACAGGACGGGACGGGAAGAACCGATGGACTACGAGACGATTGCAGTCGGCATCGACGGGCCGGTGGGCACCCTGGCGCTCGACAACCCGGCCAAGCTGAACCCGCTGTCGGTGGCGTGCGTGCGCGAGCTGATCGACGCGGCCGGCTGGTTCGACGATCACGACGAAGTCAAGGCGGTGATCGTGCGGGGCAACGGCCGGGCATTCACCGCGGGTGCCGACCTGGCCGCGTTCAGTGACGGGGGAGGATTCGACAGGGCCGGCACCGACGCCGGGAGGGTGATGGCCGAGGCGCTCACCGCCATGAAGGCAGTGACGGTGGCGGCCATCCACGGCCACTGCGTGGGCGGCGGCGTGGTGCTGGCCGCAGCCTGCGACCTGCGGGTGGCCGCCGACGATGTGCGTTTCGTGATCCCCGAGGTCGACCTGGGCATCCCGTTGGCGTGGGGCGGCATACCCAGGCTGGTGCGGGAGATCGGCCCGGCCGCCACCCGCGACCTGGTGATGACATGCCGCCCGTTCGGCGCGGCCGAGGCGCAGGCGCTGGGCTTCGTCAACCGGGTCGTGCCCGCGGCCGAACTCGACGACACGGTCGAGGGGCTGGCCCGTGACTTGGCCGCCAAGTCGGCGTACACCTTGCGGTCCACGCTTCAGGCGGTAGACGCTGCCGCCGAGGCGCTGGTGCCAACCGGCGGTGCCTGGAACGACGCCGACTCGCTGGCCACGGCCCGGCGGGACCCGGAGTCGCGCGAGGCCGCCCGGCGCTATCTCGAGTCGCGGGGCCGCTAGCCTCCACTGCCCAGACGCCGAGACGGACCCCGGCGGCTCGGCGCAGCGTGATCGCGCCACCCACCAGACTTGCGAGGAGCAGACCATGGCCGAAACAGCATTCAAGGGCAGTCCCGTCCACACGAGCGGCGATCTGCCGGCCGCGGGCGACAGCGCTCCCGCCTTCACCCTCACCGGCGGCGACCTCGGAGCGGTCTCGTCGGAGGGCCTGGCCGGCGGGCGTGTGGTGCTGAACATCTTCCCGTCGATCGATACTCCTGTGTGCGCGGCCAGCGTGAGGGTCTTCAACGAGCGGGCCGCGAGCCTCGACAACACCACGGTGGTGTGCGTGTCGGCCGACCTGCCTTTCGCGGCGGGTCGCTTCTGCAGCGCCGAGGGCATTGAGAACGTCACGACCGGCTCCACGTTCCGCAACCCGGAGTTCCTCGACGACTACGGGGTCGGCATCACCGGCGGACCCCTGGCCGGGTTGAGCGCCCGGGCGGTGGTGGTTGTCGGCGCGGACGGCACCGTGCTGCACTCCCAGCTCGTCGCCGAGATAACCGAGGAGCCCGACTACGACGCCGCCATCGCCTCGCTGGGCTGACGGCGGGCCGGCCGCGCCGGCGCGTCACCGGTCCAGAGCGGTCAACTCACGGAGATAAGGGGTGCTGTCGGCGTCGTCGGTGGGCGCCTCGAGTTCCTCGGCGTAGCGGCGGCCGTCCCACACCGCGGCCGCGATGGTGCCGGGGGTCAGTGCGTCGCCGACGGCCCGCACGCTCGTCAGGCCCCGGCCGGTCCACTCGTCTCGCCGGGCCGATAGCTCCTGGAGCAGCCCGTCAACGGGCAGACGGGCAGTGACCAGCACCGCCGCGGCGGCGTCGATCCGGCTCTCGCGGCCGGTGAACACGCACTCGGTGCGCAGCCCGTCGTCAAGCACGGCCGACACGGCGGTCGACGTGTGCAGTTCGACTCCGGCCTCCATCAGGCGGGCCTGGATCCGGTGCTGTTCCATCGTGTTGACCGTCCAGGCCGACACCAACGGCTCCGGCGTCACCAGCGCCACGTCGTAGCCCTCGGACCGAAGAAGTTCGGCCAGCACGCCGCCCATGTAGTAGCGGTCGTCGTCGAATATCGCGATCCGCCCACCTTGCGGGCGGGTCCCGGACATGATGTCGTCGGGTGTGAGCAGCTCCAGGGTGCCGGTGGGCATGGCACCGGCCCGGGTGTGCCAGCGGGCCACCCCGTCTCGCCGCCACGCCGAGCCGGTCGCCACCGCGATGTGGGCGAAGCCGTGGTCGAGGGCATCGTCAGCGGTCATGTCGCTCTCGAGGTAGTGCTCGACGTTGTCGAGTTGTGAAATCTGCCCCAGCCGGTAGTCGACAACCCTGATCCATTCGGCCAGTCCCGGCAGGCGCGACTCGGAGGCCACCCGCCCGCCGAGGGTGCGAGACCTCTCGGCGAGGGTCACCTGGTATCCCCGCTTGCCCAGTGACATGGCCGCCTCGAGGCCGGCCGGTCCGGCGCCCACCACCAGCACCCGCTCGTCAGCATGGCGGGGTCGGTACCGCTCGGGGTGCCATCCGCGGCGCCACTCCTCGCCCATCGACGGGTTCTGCGTGCACCGGATCGGCGACATGGTGTAGTCGCCGGTCACGCAGATGTTGCAGCCGATGCACTCCCGGATGTCCTCGGGGCGGCCCTGCTCGATCTTGGCGGGCAGGTACGGGTCCGCGATGGAGGGCCGGGCCGCGCCGATGAAGTCGAGGATGCCCTGGCGGATCATGCGGACCATGGTGTCGGGCGAGGTGAACCGGCCGACCCCGACCACCGGCTTGGAGGTGAGGGCCTTGAGGCCGCGCACCCACTGCTCCTCGTGGGCCTCGGCGCTGAAGCGCGACGTGACGCTGTCGTCCTCCCACGTGCCGGGCACGAAGTCCCACAGGTCCGGGATCTCGCCCAGTTCGCCGATCACCTCCTCGATCTCGGCGCGGTCGATGCCGTCGCGGCACATCGTCTCGTCGACCGTCACCCGGCAGGCCACCGCGGCCCGCCCGGCGGCCTCCTCGACGGTGTCCTCCAGCAGCTCGCGCAGCAGCCGCATCCGATTGTGCAGGCTGCCGCCGTACTCGTCGCTGCGATGGTTGTAGCGGCGTGACAGGAAATGGTGGGCCGCGCCGAGGGAATGGCCCGAGTACACGTAGACGAGGTCGAACCCGGCCCGCAGCGAACGGTCCACCGCCTGGCGGTGCCAGCGGCGCAGGTTTGCGATGTCTCGCCTCGTCATGGCCCTGGCCTGCACCGGATGCGACGAGCCCGAGATGACCGGCAGCGCGGATGGCGCCTGAGGTGCCACCCGCGAGTGGAGGTTGGAGCCGTCCAGGCCGTTGTAGGCGAGTTCGATGCCGGCCAGCGAGCCGCATTGGTGGACCCGGTCGGCCATCAGCGCCAGTGCCGGGATGTCGGCGTCGTCCCAGATGCGGGCCTCGATGTAGGGGGTGACCTCGGAGGTGTAGTGGATCTCGGCCTCCTCAGTGCACACCACCGCCCAGCCTCCCTGGGCCTTGACGGCCCGCATCTCGGCGCAGGCTCTCGGGTCGCGGTAGCCCATGCCGTTGCAGTGCGGCACCTGGAAGAACCGGTTCTTGGCCACCACCGGGCCGATCGGCACCGGCTCGAACAGTACGTCGTAGGCGGGGTCGCGCACCGGAGTCAGGACCCGTCGAGGGCTTCGGCGCAGCGGGTCAGGGAGTAGTCGATGAACTGGCGTGCCCCGGTGTCGTCGTAGTGCTGCTTGTCGCCCATCGCGCCGGCGGTGTGGCGCACCCGCACTCCCTCGATGATGCAGGCCACCCGCCAGAACTGCAGGGCGACGTACCAGTCGAGCGCCGACAGGTCACGCTCGGAGCGCCGGCGGTAGCGCTCCAGCACGTCGGCCGGCGTGCCGAACCCGTCGACGGTGGTGGGCATCTCGGCGAGGCGGCCCGCCGCCTCCACGTCGCCCCACCATGTCACCAGCCCGGCCACGTCCACCAGCACGTCGCCGAGGGTGCACAGCTCCCAGTCGAGCACGGCCGCCACCGAGCCGTCGGCGGCCATGATGCAGTTGTCGAGGCGGTAGTCGCCGTGCACGATGCCGGTGCCCTGCTGGTTGGGGATCGTTGCCACCAGCCGGTCGTGCAGTTCCCGCACCAGCGGCAGGTCGCGGTCCGAACCCTCGTCCACCTGGCGCTGCCAGCGCCGCAGCTGGCGGGCGCAGTAGCCCTCGCGGCGGCCCAGGTCGCCGAGCCCCACGTCATCGGGATCCAGCGAGTGCAGGTCGGCGAGGGTGTCGACGATCGAGCGGGCCATCACCGGTCTCACAGCCTCGTCCACCGTGAGCGCGTCGTCGCGGTCGAACACCACCGAGCCGTCCACATAGTCCATGACGTAGAAGTCGGCGCCGTTGACCTCCGGATCGGTGCACAGTCCCAGCGCGGGCGGAACCGGCACCGGCGTCGGAGCCAGCGCCGAGATCACCCGGTGCTCGCGGCCCATGTCGTGGGCGCTGGCCAGCACATGGCCGGTGGGGGGACGTCGCAGCACCACCCGGCGCCCGGCGGCGTCGGTCACCACGAAGGTGAGGTTGGACGCTCCCCCCGCGATGGGGTCGAAGTCCAGCGGCGGGACCGTCCCGACCTCCGACGCGAGCCAGGCCGAGACCGGCTCCGGATCTATTCCCTTCGGTGCTCGGGCCACGGCGCTAGCGTCGCCGGACCGCTCCCCGATTGCAAACGGCAGCGGATCGAGCGGCAGCGGATCGAGCGGCACCGGTGAGAGGTTCGAGTGAGGAGGTCGTCCATGAGGGTGGGCTTCATCGGATTGGGCAACGTGGGGTCGAAGCTGGCCGGCAGCCTGCTGCGAAACGGCTTCGACCTGGTGGTGCGCGACCTGGACCGGTCGGCGGCGGCCGAGCTGGAGGAACGCGGAGCGGGCTGGGCCGACAGCCCCGAGGAGATGGCGGCCAGCGCGGAGATGGTGATCACCTGCCTGCCCAGCCCCGCGGCAAGCGCGGCGGTGATGGAGGCCGGCGACGGCATTCTCGCCGGCTTCAGCTCCCGGGGCGGCAACGGCGGCGCCGAGGCCCCCATCTGGGCCGAGATGAGCACCACCGACGAGGCCGAGGTGCGCCGCCTGGCCGGGCTCGTGTCGACCGCGGGCGCGGCGGCGGTGGACTGCCCGGTGTCGGGCGGCTGCCACCGGGCCGCCACCGGCAACATCTCGATCTTCGCGGGTTGTGACCGGGCGACCTTCGAGCGGGCCCTGCCGGTGCTCACCGCCATGGGCCGCAACATCCTCCACACCGGTGGCGTGGGCTCGGCCTCGATCCTCAAGGTGGTCACCAACTACCTGGCCACCGCCAACCTGGTGTCGCTGTGTGAGGCGCTGGTCACCTCCAAGCTGGCCGGCATCGACCTCAACACCGCCTACGAGGCCATCCGCATCTCTTCGGGCAACTCGTTCGTGCACGAGACTGAGAGCCAGGTGATCCTCAACGGCAGCCGCGACATCAACTTCACCATGGACCTGGTTCAGAAGGACCTGTCGCTGTTCGCGGCGGTGGCCGAGCGGGCCGGCGTGCCGCTGGAGCTGTCGCCGGTGCTGATCGACATCTTCGAGGACGCCTCAGCCCGCTACGGGCCGCGGGAGTGGTCGCCCAACGTGGTGCGCCGGCTGGAGGAGGCGACGGGCGTGTCGGTGCTTGCTCCGGGGTTTCCGGCGGAGATGGTCGACGACGAGCCGGAGGTTCCCGGTCGCGAGGTGATCGTCGACCGCGCCTAGGCGGTTCGTCCCGGCCGGCGGGTCCTGTCGGCGAGGCCGTCCGACCGACGGGGCTTCGCCCCATTGTCGGTCGGCCGTTCCTCGCCGCCACCCGCCGGCCTCGCCGGACCGGCGCCTGTGCAGCGGGTCCCCCCAATGGAGAAATCTCGGGTGTGTGGGGTGTCGTCTAGCCGGGTAGGTCTCTACGAGATTTCACGTTGGCTAGCCGAAGGCGCCGTCGGTGCGGAGGTCGGTGATCTCGTCGGTGCCTAGGCCTAGGACTTGGGCCATTACTTCGTTGGTGTGCTGGCCTACGGTGGGGGCCTTTGTTGGCGTGGGGGGTTTGTCTCCGTCCACGAAGACGGGGAGGGGGAGTTGCTCGCAGCCGAGGTCGCCGGCGGGCAGGAAGCCGATGCGGGCCTGGAACTGGGGGTCGTCGCCGATGTTGGCCGGCGTGTTGAACGGGGCGATGGGCGTGTTGGCCTCGTTGCTGAAGTCGAGCCACTCCTCGCAGGTCTTGGTGGCGAAGATGGCGGTGAGCTCGCGCTGCAGCTCTGTGTTGCCCCGGGCGTGGTCGGCGTAGGTGGATCCCGGCCATCGCTCGAACAGGTCCATGCGGCCCACGCCCTCGCAGAAGTTGCGCCAGAAGGCCTGCTCCGACGCCATGAACAGCACATGGCCGTCGGACGCGGCGTAGGCCTGGTAGCGCACGCCCTCCCACATTCCGGCCAGCCCGGCGGGCCGGCGCTCGTAGCCGTCGGACGGGTTGCCGGTCACCTCGTCCTCCGGCCGCAGGTAGGCCCGCTCGGTCTCGATCCGGTACCAGTCCATGTACGCCGACGCGTCGGACTGGGCCACCTCGATCTGGCATCCCTCGCCAGTGTCTCGGGCCTTGACCACTGCGGCCAGCACCGCCATCGCGGCCAGCATCGGCCCGACGTTGATGCCCACGTTGGGCATGTCCGGGGGGATGCGGGTGAAGCCGTCGTCGTCGACGACGGGCTGCACGATCCCCGACCAGGTGTCGTAGGCGATCCCGTGGCTGGGCATGTCCTTGTATGGGCCGGTGGCGCCGTAGCCCGACAGGGTGGCGAACACCAGCTTGGGGTTGGCCGCGGCCAGTACGTCGTAGCCCAGGCCGAGGCGGGCCAGGGTGCCGGGGCGCATGGCCTCGATCACCACGTCGGCGGTGGCGGCCAGGTCGATGTACAGCCGGCGGCCCGAGGGGTTCTTGAGGTCGAGGGTGACGCTGCGCTTGCCCCGGTGGGTGTGCAGGTGCAGCAGCGACACGCCCTCGACGATGGGCCAGGTCATCTGGCGGATGTAGTCGCCGGCGGGTGACTCGACCTTGATCACGTCCGCGCCCAGGTCGGCCAGGAACGTCCCGGCGTGGCCCGGCCCCAGCAGGCTCGACTCGATCACCCTCACCCCGCCCAGCAGCCCCGGGGCGCTGGCAGAACTTGCAGCATGGTCGCCGGTCACGGCCGCCAGTGTACGGACGCCTGCCCGCTCGATCGGTTGCCGGCGCCGGGCGCCGGTGAGGGCTCAGGGGTCGATGAGCACGCCGGGGTTGAGGATCCCGTTGGGGTCGAGGCGCTTCTTGACGGCTCGCATCGACTCGGCGAACAGCTCGGGGCGCTGGCGGTCGTAGCCGTCGGGCCGGTGCATGCGGCCCACCGCGTGATGGTGGGTGACGGTCCCGCCCGCGTCCACCACCGCCCGGTTGGCCTCGTCCTTGATGGTCTGCCACTGGGCGATCTCGCTGCCCGGCGCGCCCATGCCCGACCACGTGTAGTAGGGCGCCGGGCCGTCGGTGTAGACGTGGGTGAAGCGGCACGACAGCGAGTGGTGCGGCCCGAACGTGTCGGCGAGAGCAGCACCCACCCGGCTGCGGACCTCGGCGTCGAATTCGGGCCAGCGGTCCCAGGTGATGGCCGTCTCGAAGGTGTCGTTGACCAGGCCCAGCGAGGTCTCCACGCCGTTGCCCACGCCGATGAAGGCGTTGCGCCAGGCGCCGACCGCGCCGCCGCGCCCGGTCGGCTCGCCGGTGCCGTCGTCGACGCGGATGTCGTCGTCGCCGACGTGCCCTCCGCTGTCGCGGGCGATCTCGACCGCGGCTGCGATGTTGTGGCGCTGGGTGAGTTCGGCCGACTCGAACGACACGATCACCAGTGCCTGCTCGCCGTCGAGTCCGGCCGCCCGGCGGGCCTCGGCCGGGTCGAGGATCCGCAGGTTGGCCGGCCACAGCTTGGCCTGCACGATCCGGCGGACGGCCTCGCAGCCGGCCGGCCACGACCCGAACGTCACACCCGCGGTGGCCCGGAACACCGGCCGGCGCTGGATCCGCATCCAGGCCTCGGTGATGATCCCGTAGACGCCTTCGGAGCCGATCACCATGCGGTCCGGGCTGGGCCCGGCGCCCGAGCCGGGCAGCCGCCGGGACTCCCACCAGCCGGCCGGCGTGATCATCCGCACCGACTCCACGAAGTCGTCGATGTGGGTGTGGTTGGTGGCGTAATGGCCGCCGGAGCGGGTGGCGATCCAGCCGCCGAGGGTGGAGAACCGGAACGACTGCGGGAAGTGCCGCAGCGTGTGGCCGCTGGGTCGGAGCTGGTCCTCGAGGTGCGGTCCGAACACGCCGGCCTGGATGCGGGCCGCCCGCGACACGTCGTCGATCTCCAGCACACGGTCGAGCCGGTCCAGCGAGACCACCACCGTCGGGCCCAGATCGTCGTGCGGAGTCACGCCCCACACCACCGAAGAGCCGCCGCCGTAGGGGACGGTCACGTAGCCGTTGGAGTCGCACCAGTCGAGGGTGGCCTCCACCTCGGTCTCGTCTCGGGGATGGGCCACCACGTCGGGCGGATTGGGAAAGTCGAGGTTGAAGGCCCTCACCCGCTCGGTGAAGTGGGCGCCGTAGGCGTAGCGGGCCCGGTCATAGACCGTGGTCGAGCACCACGCGGCCACCGGGTCGGGCGCAGAGATGCGGGGGGCCCGCAGGTCGGCGTCGCCCAGCGAGGGCACCGGCTTGGCGGTGATCTCGACGCCGTAGCGCTTCGAGAGCCTGGCCGCCAGCGTGGCCCGGTCGGCGTCGGTGGGCTCCTCCGACTCCAGGCACCACGCCCAGAAAGACTTGCGATCAGCCAACGGCCCTCCTCCTCAGGTCTGGCGGGCGCTCTCGCCTATGGGCGACACGCCCTTCAGCCTCAACACGATCCGCCGTCCGAGCTTGAGCCACGGGTAGCCGAGACGGGCCGCGGCGGCCGAGCCGAACATCCACCGGTTGATCCCGTTGAACGCGCCCCGGCTCTCGGACAGGCGTGCGAGCACGTTGAGCGCCTCGTGGCCGATGTAGAAGCGCTCACCGATCTTCACCACCATGCCGTCGTTCAGATCATGCGGCAGCCTGCGGATGTCCTCCACGATCGGGCCGCCCTGGCGCGCGTCGACGAGGATGAGTTCCCCGACGGACTGTCTCAGCTCCAGGAACTGGGCGTAGTTGCTGCAGAGAGGACACTCTCCGTCGTAGACGAGCCAGACCTTGTCGATCGTCTGCTGCGGACGTGATGATCGTCGGCGGCTCAGTGCCCGGAACGGGATTCCCAAGACCGGCAGCGACTGGACGATGTGGGAGAGAGATGAACGAGAAGGCGCCAGGGGAGACAACACCAGGAACAGAGCCAGGACGAGAATGTTGTTCGAGAAGGCGATGTTCATCGTCCAGTCGCTCAGCATGTGGAACAGCATGAGAACGATGCCGAAGGGTCTGTGCAGGTGCGGGCGGAACACCACCAGGAGCGCGACGACCTCGACATAGAGAGTCAGGATCCACATCACTTGTGTCAACGTGGTGTGCTGCACCACCTGCGGCAGCAGCGGCGGCACGTCGTCCAACTCGGCAATCAGGCGGTCCAGGAGGATCCGGGTGAGCGCGTCGGGCGAGAAGATCTCCAGGCCGCTGTGCCGGATCTTCCAGAACCCCGACAGGGTGTAGGGCAACAGCACCAGGGTCTGCGCCAGCCAGAACGCGCCGAGGCAGCGCACCAGGTCCTCCCGCGACCTTCCGTCTCCCCGCCCGCGGGGCAGGAACATCAGGGCGAAGCTGATGTACAGGAGCACGTGCGCGCCATGGTTGATCGAGCCGTAGGAGTTGCGCAGCGCCACCTGGAGCAGCAGGTACAGGAAGGTGCCCAGTCGCCATACGAGAGCCCTGGGCGCGATCGCGGCCGACAGGGCGAGGAGCGCTCCGATGGCCGTCACCGTGAATCCGTGGACGAACCAGCCCGTTCCCACCGTGTTCTGCACCAGCCTGACCGGCCATAAGGGAGCAGTGGGGTACTGGTCGCCGTCGGCGAGGCTGAATCGCAGCGACGAACTGGCGATCATGTATGCGACGAAGACGTAGAAGAACCTGCTGAGCAACACGATCCGGGGTGCTGCCCGGGCCAGATCGGCCTGAGACCTGGGCTCGCCGACGCGGACTCCCAGCACGGACTTCCTCAGGAACCGGATGTGTTCCATCGCCCCAGTTCCTCGATCGGTCGGAACAGATCCGTGGCGGCAATCTCGCCCTCGTTCAATTCGTTGACATGGTCTTGCACGTCGCGGAGGTCGATCCGGGCCCGCACAATTCTGAAGTCCACGCTGGAGTCGCCCAGGTCGCGGCGGATTAAGGGATGTATCACCTCGGCGACGGTGTCGTCGCAGTCGACCCCTGTGTTGCAGGCTGCCGCCGCGACCCGCAGGGCCTTCCAGTCCCGGACAGAGTCGTTCGGTATCAGGTAGTAGGTTCCGTCCACGGCCTGGCCGTCTATGGCCTCGACGATCAGTGCGTATTCGTGGGTCTGCCAGTCGGGAACGTAGGCGAAGAGTCTCCATTTGAAGAACGGAAAGATCTCGACGTGGTCCGTCTCAACGACGGAATTCAGGGGAATCATGATGACGTACAGGACGACGACGGCCGGAGCGAGCAGCCTGACAAGCCGCCTGCGGCGCCTCGACGAACCCGTCCCTCCCATGGGTCCGGGATCCTACTGTCGGCCCTGGTCGGGCCGGAGTTGAGCCGCACCTCGCCTGCAGCCTGGCCTTGTACTGTTCCGGCAGTGACCGTTGAGCAGCGTTCAGACCGGCCGGTGCCGGGGGCCCGAGCGGCCGGTCCCTTGTCGGCGGAGGAGATCGACTCCTACTGGGCGGACGGGTACCTGTTCGTCGAGCACGCCATCACCCCCGGACAGCTCGACGGCCTCGTCGCCGACTTCGATGCCTGGGTCGACGAGAGCCGCGGCCACGACGAGCCCTACGGCGACACGCTCGCCGGTCGTCCGCGATTCGACCTGGCGCCCGAGCACACCGCCGAGGCGCCGCGGCTCCGTCGGGTCGCCTCGCCGGTGGAGGTCTCGGACCGCTATCTGGCGGTCATGCGGGACAGTCGGGCCCTGGATGCCGCCGCCCAGCTGATCGGACCGAACGTCGAGTTCAACAACTCGAAGATCAACGCCAAGCAGCCCGGAGCGTCCACGGAGGTCAAGTATCACCAGGACTTCCTGTTCCAGCCTCACAGCAACGAGGACCTCATCGCCGTCCTGTTCTTCCTCGACGACGTGACCCTCGAGAACGGCCCGCTGAACGTGGTTCCGGGCACCCATCGCGGCGAGCTGTTCGATCATTGGCACGACGGGGTGTTCACCGGGGCGGTCAGCCCGCAGGTCGAGGCCGACCACGTCGCCGGCGTGGTGCCGATCCACGGCCCGGCCGGCTCGGCCTGCTTGATGCACACCCGGCTGTTGCACGGGTCTGCGCCGAACACCTCGGACCGTCCGCGGACCCTGTTCATCAGCGAGTACCGGGCCGAGGACTCCAAGCCGCTGCAGGTCAACCATCTCCCGAGCATCCACGAGGGCGAGGTGGTGCGGGGCGAGCGAACCAACCGGGTGCGGTGCTCGACCTACGAGATGGAGTACCCCGAGGTGCCGACAGGTGCCTCCTTCTTCTCACAGCAGGCCAAGAGGCCGAGCGAGTAGGCGGCGCGATGTGGCTCATACGGCGCGAGGCCGTGGCCCGAGCGGCCCGTGAGCGCAGCGAACATGAGCGGGAGAGCCCGCTGAAACGCGAGGGGCTTGCCCCTACCCGCGCCCGTTCCAAGGCCGGCGAGGCGACGTGACCTCGGGCACTGCTCCCGAACGAGGATTCCCCGTCGAGGAGTTCGCTGAGCGCACTCGACGGTGCCAGGCCCGGATGGACGAGCACGACATCGCAGCCATCCTCGTCACCACCGAGCCCGAGGTCCGGTACTTCACCGGATTCCACACCCCGTTCTGGCAGAGCCCGACCCGTCCGTGGTTCACCGTGATCCCGGCCGCCGGCAAGCCGGTGGCCGTCATCCCGAGCATCGGCCGGGCATCGATGGCCGGGACCTGGATCGACGACATCCGGACCTGGTCCTCGCCCCGGCCCGACGACGACGGCGTGACACTGCTGGTCGAGTGCCTGCGGGAGCTCTCCGCCGGCGGCAGGATCGGAACGCCGATGGGTCCCGAGACGCACGTGCGGATGCCGCTCCGCGACCTCGACCGGGTACGGACCGAGGTCGGTGGTCTCACCGATGTCACCGACATCGTGAGCGGGCTGCGGATGGTCAAGAGCGACCTTGAGATCGACAAGCATCGCTTCATCTGCGGCGTGGTGTCCGATGCCTTCGACGAACTCCCGAACCTGTTGTCCACCGGCATGACCGAACGGCAGGCGTTCGCGGCGTTCCGCGCCGAGATCGTCCGGCAGGGCGCCGACGACGTCCCCTATCTGGTGGGGGCGACCGGCCCGGACGGGATCGACGACATCATCCGGCAGCCGACCGATCGCGAGATCGTCGACGGCGACATGCTGATCTTCGACACCGGCTCCACCTATGACGGGTACTTCAGCGACTTCGACCGCAACTTCGCCTTCACCAGCGCAACCCGGGGTGCCAAGGACGCGTACCGTGCGGTGTGGGAGGCGACCGAGGCCGGCATCGCCGCGGCCCGGCCCGATGCGACCACAACCGACGTGTTCACCGCCATGAACGAGGTGCTGAAGCGGGCCGGGTCCTTGGGCAACGATGTCGGACGCCTGGGCCATGGCCTGGGAATGCAGATCACCGAGTGGCCCTCGAACACTGCGTCCGACGAGACTCCGATAGCGGAGCGGATGGTGCTCACGGTCGAGCCGGGCCTGCTGTGGGCGCCCGGCAAGGCGATGGTCCATGAAGAGAACATCGTCGTGCGGCCCGGTGGCGCCGAGTTGCTCAGCCGGCGGGCCGCTCCTGACCTTCCCGTGATCTGATGACCGTTCCCGACCTGGTGCAGCTGCCGTTCGACACCGACGACGGCTTCGGCTCCCGGGCCCGCATCGGCCTGATCGTGCTCGAGAGCGACCAGACGATCGAAGCCGAGGCCCGCATGCTGGACCTCCCCGGTGTGGACTTCTACCACTCGCGCATCCCCAACTCGCTGGAGGTCACGTCAGAGACCCTGACCGACATGGAGCAGCGGCTTCCGGCCGCGGCCGCTCTGCTGCCCCGCGAGTTCGACTTCGACGTGATCGGCTACGGCTGTACGTCGGCCGCGACGCTGATCGGTGCCGACCGCGTGACCGCCGCCATCCAGGGCGAGCATCCCGGTGTGCCGTGCACCAACCCGATCACGGCCGCCGTCGCGGCGCTGCGTGCGCTCGACGCGCGGCGGGTCGCCGTGGTCACGCCCTACACCGCTGAGGTCACCGCACCGGTCGCTCGCAGGTTCGCTGACGAGGGCCTCTGCGTCACCGCCGTGGGGTCCTTCCTCGAGTCGAACGACTTCACCGTGGCCCGCATCTCCCCGAGGTCGATCGCCGGCGGCGTGCGGACCGTGGTTCGCGGCGCGGACTGCGACGCGGTGTTCGTGTCATGCACCAGCCTCCGGCTCCTGGCATCCGTCATGGAGCTCGAGTCGGAGGTCGGTATGCCGGTCGTGTCCAGCAACATGGCCCTGTTCTGGCACCTCCTGCGCCTGGCCGGCATCGCCGACGGAATCGACGGGTTGGGCCGGCTGTTCACTTGCCGGCGAGCACCGTAGCTGACTGCGCTATCTCGCCCCGACGGCCGGGTCGGGTCTGAGTTGTATGCGCACGTTGACGGCCAGGATCAGGATCGCGCCGACGACGAACAGGTCGAATCGGGGCAGCGTGATTCCGAGCGCCATCAGCGCCATCAGCGACACCGCCGGGCCGAAGCACAGCAGGGAGTTGACCGCGGCGTCCTCAGTCCTGATGTTCCCGATTCTGAGCATCATCCCGGCCACGGATGCCGCCGTCCCGATCAGGAGGGCGCCGAGCACGGCCGTCGGTGTCAGCGATCCGCCCACACTCGGTGTGATCGTCCCGATCAGGAGGTTCACAGGGAGGGCGACGATTCGAGCCATCACGTACCCCAACATCGTCAGCCACACCAGCAAGCGGCGATCCGGGTCTCCGCGAAGCTCGATCGGCGCTGCGTTCCGGGGGCTGCGCCGGTCGGACGCCCCGCCGGCGGGCACGTCGACCAGGGCGTAGTAGAGCGTCTTCCCGTATGCCAGGGTGCTCAGCACGCTCAGCGCCGCCAGCAGTGAGGCCACCAGTGCGACGACCATCCCGGCCACCGCCTCGAGCGACACCAGGTCCGCAGCCGACCGGATCTGCCCCCCGGCCTGGCTCCCCAGCATCCCCGCCAGGCCGATGCCGGCCAGCGCGATGAGGGCCATCCGTTCCTTCGACATGGCTCGGCGTCCATGACCGGACGGGGACGGGGCGCCGCGGAACCGCCGGTCACTGTCGTTGTGACGGGCCAGCGTGTACACGAGAAACACGGGCCACAACTCGAAGATCGTGGTTGCGACGGCAGTCTCGAGGATCGTGGTCGCCCACGTCAGGAAGCCGTAGTGGAGGCTGGAGACGAGGGCCCAGACGATGGGCAGCTTGAGCACGTCCAGGGCACCGTTCCTGCGCAGTTCTCGAACGACCACGGCCTCGCTGCCGCCGGCGCCGGCTCGAACACGCCGAAAGTAGACGCAGTGTGAGCCCGGCTTCAGCAGGCGCCGGCGCTGATCCTCATCCAGGCGCGCGTCGACGTAGGTGTTCTTCGAATACACGAGGAACATGCCCGGTATCGCCACCTGCATCATCGTGATCAGGAAGTTGAAGTAGAACGGGTTGGCGTCCGAGGCGGTTACATGAAGCAGGGGAGGCGCCGACGCGTACAACAGCGTGGCAGTGAGCACGAGACGGATCGCATGGCCGCGATGACTCGTCCTCAGAGGAGGCACCGGGCAGTCATGCCTTGACGCTCTCGAGCCGACGTCCGGGGGTGAAGCTGATGGGCAGGCTCTTCCAGCCGCTGACGTTGCCGCTGTGGAAGCGGACCTTGTTGTCGTGGTCCACGGCGTAGTCGCCCATGCGCCGGTGGATCTCCTCCAGCGCGACCCGGCCCTCGAGGCGGGCCAGCGCCGCGCCCAGACAGAAGTGGATGCCGTACCCGAACCCGAGGTGACGCTCGGGGCGGCGAAGGATGTCGAACTCTCCGGCGGTGGGTCCGAACTCGCGCTCGTCCTGGTTGGCCGCGCCGATGAGCAGCAGAACCGAGTCGCCCTCCCGCATCGGCTGTCCGTGCATCTCGACGTCGCGGGTGAGGGTGCGGTGCATGTACTGGGTGGAGCTGTGGAAGCGCACGACCTCCTCCACGGCATCGGGGATGAGCGCCGGGTCTGCGATCAGTCCGGCCCGCTGGTCGGGGTGGCGCGACAGCAGCTCCACCGCGTTGGCCACCAGCTTGGCGGTCGTCTCGAACCCGGCGAACACCAGCAGGGTGCAGAACCCGAGAAGCTCGGCCCCGGTCAGCTTGCGGCCGTCCACCTCCACGTCGAGCAGGTCTGCGAGCAGCCCGTCGCGCAGCCTGCCCGTGCCCCTCCGGTCCAGGTTCTCGCTGAAGTAGGCGATCACCTCGAAGATCGCCTCGACCGCCTCCTGGGGGATCTCCATGGACCCGTCCTCGCGGACGAGGCCCCGGTCGGCGCGGTCCCGCAGCATGTCCCGGTCGGCCTCGGGGATGCCCAGCACGGCCGAGATCACATCCATCGGGAAGCAGCCGGCCACATCGGTCATCAGGTCACAGTGGCCCGACTCGATGACCGTGTCGATGTAGTGGTTGACGATCCTGCGGACCTCGTCCTCCATCCCGGCCACCCGCCGAGGCGTGAACACCCGCGACACCAGGGCGCGCAAAGCAGTGTGCGCGGGCGGGTCCATGTCGATCATCTGCTGGAACACCGGGTTGGCGCGGTCGATGGGTCGCCTGGCCTCCAGGGCCACGCCCCCGGCCGAGGAGTAGGTATCGAAGTCCCGGAACGCCTCGAGCACGTCATCGAAGCGGCTCAGTGCCCAGAACCTCAGATCATCGTTCCAGTAGGCGGGCGCCTCGTCGCGCAGACGCCGGTATGTCTCGTAGGGGCTGTCGTGCACCGAGAAGGCGTACGGGTTGTAGACGAGCGCCTGGCCCACGTCGCGAAGGCTAGGCGACTTCCGGTGCGTAGCCCCGCGGGTCAACCGCTGCCGGAGGCAGGCCCTGGCAGCCCGGCACGCCGATGTAGGCATGACCGCGGACGGAATGCGGCCTAGGACCGGGTGGTCCTGGGTGGCCCATGCGTCCTTGCCCAACGGCGCAGCGCGGCCAGCACCACCTGGCGTTTGTCCTGGTTGATCATGAACGGGGCGCGGGAGAGCTCGATCTGGATCCAGGGCATCTCAGCTGAGTGGGCGCGGGTGATGTAGCCGCCGCGGAAGGGGTCGTTGATGGTGACTGGCCCTTCGAGTTGTTCCCGGAAGCAGTCTGCTAGCGATTCGATCCAGTCCTGGGGGCAGGTGCCGTCGCCGTTGCTCAGGCACACCCAGGGTCTCTCGGTTCCCGGATCCGGTCCCACCGGAGGGCCCGTGGCCGCCATGGTGTGGCAGTCGACGCCGAGGATCCACTCTCCGCTGAGTCCCGACTCGGTGAGCCGCTGGTGGTAGGGGGCGTGGTAGGCGTCGAGGAGGGCGTCGGCCTGCTCGACGGCCAGCGGGTGGTGCCAGACCGGCACATTCCAGCAGGTGTGGGTCTTCACGGCGCCGTCGGGTCGGCGGTCGCTGCGGGGTCGGTTCATGTCGACGATGGCTCGGGCCACATCGGTGGTGACGAAGGCACCCACCTCCGTTTCGATGTCGTAGATCTCACGGGCTCCGCCGTCGCCGTCGTCGGCGATCTCGGCGGGCGTGAGCGCGCAGCGCGACTTCAGCTCGGCCGGCACACGCAGCCCTGCGTGGGGGACCGAGACCAGCAGTGGCAGCATCACACGGGCTCCGTGTTCACCGCCTCCGGGCCGGCGGCCGCGCCGTCGCGCCTCGGGTCGGCTACACCGATCATGCGGCCGCCCTCCCTCATGACCATCTGGACGCATCCCATGTAGAACGAGTAGGGCTCGCGGCGGTTCAACTCGAACCCGGCGCCCTCTAGAGCGGCAAGCACGTCGGTGGCGATGCGCGACGCCTCTACGGAGACTACGCCCTGGAGCGAGCAGTGGATCCGGGGGGCGTCGACCGCAGCCAGGGGACGGTCCTTCTGGAGCCGGTGCAGCACCTGGAGGACGGTGGGAGGGATCCGCTCGCTGCCGGGCGAGCCGATCGCCAGCCACGGCGTGTCGTCCCGGAAGACGATCGTGGGGGCCACGCTGGCCCAGGGAACGGCGTTGGGCCGCAGGTAGTAGGGGTGTGCGGGGTCCTGGTAGTCGAACGCGCTCATATAGTTGTTGTAGAGGAAGCCGAGTTGCGGCGATGCTGCGCACGAGCCGTAGACGTTCTCGATGGATTGGGTGAGCGCCACCGCGTTGCCGTCGGAGTCCATCACCGACAGGTGCGTGGTCTCGCCGGGACTGTGGATCTCGGCGATCTGGCGGGCCACCTGGTGGGCGTAGCGGCGGTTCAGCATCTGCTTGTCGGACACCTGGGAGTACAGGTTGGGATCGAAGGGCCGGTCCCGGCGGTCGATGAGTGCCCGGTGGATGGTCTGGGCCAGGCACACGGCGCCCTCGGGGGTGTCGATGTCTTGGAGTTCGCGGGGCAGGCTCCGGTGGATGTTCAACATCTCCACGAGGGTGCGGCCCGCGCCGGGCAGCGGCATGGTGAGCAGCCGGTTCCTGCCGTACCGGCCCACCAGGGGCTCGCGCTCGATCGGGTGGGGGATCTGGGCGAGGTCGTCGCCTCGGAGGATGCCGCCGTTGGCCTCCATGTCCTCATGGATCAACCTGGCGGTCTCGCCCAGGTAGAAGTCCTCGTAGCCGCGATCGGCGAGCCGGCGCAGAGTCGCGGCCAGCACGGGCTGGACGAACCTGGTTCCGGCTCGCCGCACCCGCCGTCCGTCCTGCAAGAACAGGGGTCCTGCCGGGCGGGAGTGCAGGTGTTTGCGCTCCCGCCGGGTAAGTCGCTGCTGCAGCAGGCTGATCTCGTAGCCGTCGGTGGCGAGCACGATGGCCGGCTCGATCACGGTCCTCCAGCTCAGACGGCCGTAGCGCTCAAGCACGTGGGCGTAGGTGGCCGGCGAACTGGGGACGGTGGTGGCAAGATGCCCGCGCCGGCGGTCGGCCCGCAGGTTGACGAAGTTCTCGATGACGGCCCGGTTCGGGGCTCGCGACGAGCCGTCGACGGCGACGGTAGTGCCGGAGGCGTGGTGATGCACGAGCATCATGGTCTGGCCGCCCAGACCGGACGCGGCCGGCTCGCACACACCGAGAGCCAGCGCAGCGGCGACCGCGGCGTCGATGGCGTTGCCGCCCTGCTCGAGCATCTTGACGCCCGCGGCGGTGGCCGAGTAGTGGGCTGTGCTCACCATGCCGTGCGCGGATGCGGCGACACGCTGGGGCTCGTGGATGCGGGCGTCGGTCAACTCCAACAGGTCGGTGTCCACCTCCCGCAGGCGCCGCGGGCGCGGCCGGGGCGGGTCGTGTGGGGCCTGCTCGGAGGACCGGCGCGTTGCGCCGACTTCGGTCATGCGGTCACCGTTCGATCCGGCCGATGAGGTATTCGGTCAGTAGCAGTGTCCGCTCCACCAGGCTGATCCGTTGTACGGCTTCGTCGGGCGTTCCGCCGTCTCTCATGGCGGGACCGACCCCGCAGACGACGGCAGTGCCTTCGGGGACCAGGCCGGCCACCGACGGCCAGGCTGACGACTCCCTCTCCAGGGTGATGTCCCATTTGGCGGCGGCGGCCTCAAGGGCAGCTGCCAGGGTCTGGTTGCCGGGCAGGTCGTGCATCGGCGGCCGGTCGGTGAGCCGGTTGAGGGTCCACTTTGGTCCGCGGCCGAGGGCGTTGCGCATCGATGCCTCGGCGTCGTCGGCGTGAGCCCGTTTGAGGTATGACATCATCAGCGACACCTCAACCCGGTGGGGCATGAACAGGGCGTGCCGTTCGGTGCGCATGTCGACAACGCCGATGGACAGACGCCGCCGTGGCGAGCTCAGTTGGCCGATGTCCTCCAACTTCTCGCAGGCCCAGCGCACGACGGGCCTGCGGCGACCGACCTGGCCGGGGCTAAGCCGCTCGCCCTCGATGGTGAGGTCGTAGCGCCGGCTGCCGCGCCGCTGGGTGACGACGCTGTGGGCCACCGTTCCGGGCCGGCACACCAGAACATGGTCGACTCGGCTCGCGGCCTGCTCGATCAGTCTCCGGCTGCGTGCCGCATCGTGACCCTCGTCGCAGTAGAGCATCACGCCCAAGGGGATTCGGCGCAGGCTCCTGGTGCTTCTGAGGGCTCGCAGGGCGTACTCCAACATCACCAGGGCGGCCCGGGATCGACCGATGCCCTCGCCGTAGAGCCATTCCGGGTCGCGGCGGAACCTCTGCTGCACCGAACCGGGCATGACCGGCACATCGAGGTGGGCCACTAGCAGCACTCCTCCCGCGATGCCCCTCGTCGTCTCCCACATGTGGGTCTCGGGATCGTGAGTGAGTTCCGGCACCGGGCGCATGCCTATCTCGGTGAGGATGCGCCCGGCTCGTTCGACGGCCCGTGACAGCCCTACCGGTTCGTCGGTGCGGCTGGAGAGTTCTACCCACCGTTGCAGGGATCGCTCCATCTGGTCGCGGCGCTGGGTTATGTACTGGAAGGCTCGTTCGGAGGGGTCGACGGTGCGAGCATCGACCATCGGCGGCTGCGGGGTCCCGAAGTAGCGGGCGCTGGCCACCTCGACCAGCCGGTTCACGAACGCGGCGAAGTCCATGCCCACGTGAGCCGCTCCCACCAGGTAGGAACCGTGCTCTCCCAGGCTGGGCAGGCTGTTGGCCTCCAGCACATAGAGATTGTTGTCGGCGTCCATGCGCATGTCGACGCGGGCGCAGTCATACAGCCCCAGCGCCGAGAACGTGCGGATGGCGATCTGTTTGGCTTCCGCGGTGAGCTCGTCGGAGATGGGGGCGGGGCACACCGGCTGGATCTGGCGTCCGCTGCGTCCGGTCTTGTCCTAGTAGGTGTAGATCTGGGGACCGTCACCGAAGCTCAGCATCACCGGCGGGAAGGCTTCGGGCGGAGCGTTGCCGAGCAGGCCCACGTTGATCTCGCGACCCTCGATGTACTGCTCGGCCAGCACCGGCTGGGAGAACCGGTCGAAGATCACCTTGGCCGACGCGCGCAGTTCGTCCTCGTCATGCACGACGGCCAGGCCGAATGACACCGCCTCGTTCTTGGGTTTTACCACCATCGGGTAGGGCAGGTCACTCGGTACGGGAACATCGGGGGTCTCGAGCACCGCGAACTCCGGCGTCGGGATGTCGTTCTGGCGCAGGATCATCTTGGTGACGACCTTGTCCAGTGCCAGCGAATGCCCCAGGGGCCCCGACGCCACGTAAGGGATGCCGACCATCTCCAGGATGCTTGGCACGTGAGTGTAGCGGGCTTGGCCCTGGAGGCCGTAGGAGACGTTGAACACCATGCCCGGCCGCTCTCCGGCCACGACGCGGGGCATGAACGACTCCAGATTGGAGATCAGCTCCTTGTCAGCCTCGAACGCGGTGACCCGGTGGCCGCCGGCGCGGAGAGCGTCGGTGAGCCGCTTGATGGTCCTGAGGCCGATCATCTCCTGGTTCGGCATGCCGAACAGATTGATGACGTTGCGGCTGTCCCGGTTATAGACGACCGCGACCCTCACGGCTCGAGACGCTCTCTAGGTCGAACGGTCATGGCGTCTCCTTTGCTGGGCGGTTGTTTGACGGGGGGCGCGGCTCCCCTCCCCGCGTGTGGAATCCGGTCGGGCGGGGAGGGGAGCCGTTGGAGGGAAGGGTGCGGAGGGGTCAGTCGGAGTCGGACTGTACGGCGTCAGCTGATCCGAAGCGGTCGAACACTGCGGGCCAGAACCGGTCGCGTGCGGCCTGGATGCCGCTGATTCCGAACATGACGGCGATGGTGAGTCCGACCGTGGAGACCAGCGCGATGAACAGCACGTTGAGGATGTCGTCGGCGATCCTGATCTGGTCCAGGGCTGCAAACAGTCCGACCACCCATATCGAGACGCCGGCGATGCGTGCGAGCGTTGTGCCGTAATTCTGGTCCTCGAGCAGTTCGTTCAACATGCTTGAGACCCGCGACGCGATCGCCCCGACCACGACGATGATCACGACGGAGATGAACAAGTCGGGCAGGAAGCCGACCAGGTCGTCGAGAGCCTCCTGGATGGCTGAGTCGCCGAAAGTGTCGATGGCGAGTTGCAGCACCAGCAGCATGGCGGCCCAGTAGATGAGCGTGGCCAGTAGCCGCGACGAGTCTCTCACGCCCACCCGCGACAGCGGGGCTTGCAGCCCGGAGCGCTCGATGAGCTGTTCGAATCGAACCCGCGTGAGGCCCTTGGTCAGCCCGCGCCGGATGAGATTGGCGACAATCCATCCCACCAGCAGCACTGCGAGCGCGGCGAGAAGTCGGGGCGCGAAGCCGACGAGATCGTCCCAGGCCTCCTCGATGCCTTCCCGGTAGTTGATTTGGGCAATCATTGCGGTCATTCGGATCCTCCTGTTGGTTCCGGCCCTCCGCTCGGGCGCTTCAGCTAAAGGACGCACGAACGGGCCGAAAGTTACGAACATCTTCGGCATCGCAGGTTCTGGTGACTGCTGGCTGGAGTTCTTGTGAAACTTCTTGGCGCCGTGTGCGTCCTATGGGTGTGACCTTGCAGCCGCTCGCGTCCTTGACAGAGTCGGCGGGCGCCGACCAGGTCGACGCCGCAGCCGGATTCGAGCCGCTGGTCCGCGAGCATGCGGCCGCCATGTACCGGGTTGCGCTCGCGATCGTGCAGGATCCTGCGCTGGCCGAAGACGTCGTGCAGGAGGCGGTGCTACGGGCCTGGCGCAACCTGTCGACGTTCCGGGGGGAGGGTTCGATGCGGGGCTGGCTGCTGCGAATCACCCACAACACAGCCGTGTCGGTGCTGCGCACCCGCCGCGAGGAACCGTGGGACCCCCAGAAGCTGCCGCCCCGCCCGGTCGACGGCCCCGACTACAGGGTGGTATGGGCAAGCGAACTACAGGAGGTCCGCGCCGCGGTCGGCGACCTCGACGAGCTGTCGCGCAGCATCCTGGTGCTGCGGGTCAGCGAGGACATGTCCTATGAACAGATCGCACGGACCCTCGGGGTAACCGTGGGCCAGGTAAAGATCCGGCTGCTGCGAGCCCGCCGCACCATCGCAGCCGTGACAGGCCGAGGTAAGCCATGAACACGCCACACCGGCCCGACAGCCCCGTACCCGACGCTCTCGACGTCGACGCCGCCTTGAGCGAGCTCGGGATGGGCGCCGCCGACCTGGACCGGGAACTCGCCATCGCCGAGTCAGCCGGCACGAGCCTGCTCACGAGACTCTTCGAGCCCGAACCCGGCCTCGAAGAGCGCATCGAAGCCAGAGTCGCCCGCAGGCTCCAAGACCAGGAGACGGCATGGATGCTCGCAGACCTCGCCGTCCTCGGCTGGTCGACAGTCAAGGCAGTTGCCGAAAGTGAAAGACACGACACCACGGAGGGACAACAATGATCGACGAGAATTGGGTCATAGCACTAGCGGCGATCGGCGCCGGGCTGTTGGTGGGCGCCATAGCCGGGGCCGTCGTGCGCCGGTCGCTGTCACGCAAGTCCCGAAGGGAGGCCGTTCGCGAGGTCGCAGCCCCAGCGAGCATCTTCGTGTTCTGGCTCGCCACCTCAACGGGCGTCGTCGCCGCGATGGCCACCACCAACCCCGAGACCCTCGAACCCATCCCCAGCGACATGCTCCGGTGGCTGCCCAACGTGTTGGCGGCCGGGCTCATCCTGCTTGTGGGCTACGCGCTGTCGGTGGTGGTGTCAGGCTCGTTAGGACGCGGCTTCACCCAGGCAACCGGACGCCGAAGCCGGATGGCCGAGCGCACCCTGCGAACCGCGGTCATGGTCGGTGCGGTAATCCTGGCGCTGGGTCAGCTCGGAGTGGAAACCACCATCCTCGTCGTGCTGACCGCAGGAACCGTCGCCGCTGTCGCGCTCACAGCGGGCCTGCTCGCCGGTCTCGGCGGCCGTGACATAGCCGCCTCCATCGCCGCCGGCCGGGTACTGCGGAGCGAACTCAACGAAGGGCAACACCTCCTCATCGACGCCAAACCGATGAAGATCGTGAGGCTCAGACCAGCCACGCTCACCTTGGAGAGCCTCACCGGGGGCGAGGTCACGATCCTGACCTACACCCATCTTCTCAACGACCCTGCGGTGGTGCTCCGATCAGACACCTGAGACGCCGACTCTGAAGGTGCGCTTCAAACACGGGTGGCTGTGGGTGGAGCGACGGGTCGGCCAGGCCCTCGTGCTTCGTGGCGTTGGCTGTTCTTGTTGAGAGACTCAAACAGAAGACCAGCCAACCGTGATGTCAGCCGCCTACGTCATCAGTACAGAAGCAACACGCTAAACCGATTCAGGCTGATGTATTGCTATTGACTGGGCTCTTCTGACCTTGATACGTGGAGCTAAGGGGAATTGTTTTCGTGTATCAGGCGTCCTCAGCCCTCCTCATCTGGTGCACTGTTATAGCAGGTCAGAGGCAGAATCGTTGTCTCATCCGTGATCACCGGCTATCATCCCATCGCGCCACTAAAGTGACAACAAATATGACAACACCAGTTCAATTCTCTCGAAGGAATCAGACCCGATGAGCCGATCTTTGACCGCCACTTTCGTACGCAACGTTAGCCGGCCCGGAGCCTACGGAGACGGCCGCGGAGGCTACGGGTTGACTCTGCGGGTTCGCCACAGAGCCAACGGCGGGCTGGCGAAGGTGTGGGTGCAGCGGCTGCGCATCGACGGCCGCGCCACCAACCTCGGGCTCGGGGCCTACCCGCTGGTGAGTCTGCGCGAAGCCCGAGACGCCGCCTTTGAGAACCGGCGCGCCCTCGCTCATGGCATCAACCCGCGCGCCGCTGTAACGCCCACCCTCGCCGATGCCGTCGAGGCGGTCATCGAGTCGCGCTCGGCTTCGTGGAAGGCCGGCGGCCGCTCCGCTGAGATCTGGCGCGCCTCGGTGCGCAACCACGCCGCAAGCCTGCTGCAGCGCCCGGTGGACAAGATCACCACCGGCGATGTGCTGGGCTGCATCACCCCGCTGTGGTCCACCGCCCATGACACCGCCAAGAAGGTCCGCCAGCGGCTCTCTTTGGCGTTCAGATGGGCGATCGCTGCCGGGCATCGCTCAGATGATCCCGCGGGGGAGGCGCTGTTGGCTGCGCTGCCCCGCAACAGCAGCGCCCGCCGCCACATCGCGGCGTTGCCGCCGCGCAAGGTGCCCGCCGCGCTCGCGGCCATCGACGACTCGGCCGCGTATCCGACCACCAAGGCCGCGATGTGGATGTTGGCTTTGACCGCGACCCGCTCCGGAGAGGTCCGCGAAATGCGCTGGGACGAGATCGACGAGGACATCTGGACGATCCCAGCCGAGCGCACCAAGGTCGGCCGCGACTTCCGGGTGCCGCTGAGCCGCCAGGCGCTCGCGGTGCTCGACGAGGCACGCCCCTACAGCGACAGCAGCCCCGACTCGCTGGTGTTCCCGTCAGCACATGACAAGCACATAACCGCTGAAGCCCTCTCCAAGCTCTGCCACGAACTCGACCTGGGAATGACCCCCCACGGGCTGCGGTCGAGCTTCCGGGACTGGGCCGCAGAATCCGGCATCTCCCGCGAACTGGCCGAAGCGTGTCTGGCACACGTCACCAAGAACACCGTCGAAGCCGCCTACCGGCGCTCTGACCTGCTGGATCAGCGCCGCGAGGTCATGGACGCCTGGGGACGCTACATCACCTAGCCCCAAGCGCCCCTCGACACGAGAGCGACCCACCCCGCGCTAGGCGGCCAAGACGCCGTCTGGCACCGCGAACCCACCCGACCGCCCCGGCTGCCCGCGTGAGCGACAAAGACCGCCGTCCACGACTGCCATTCTCAGCATCCAGAGTGGTGCACGCGGCGTGAGTCGTTGCTTATGTTGTGGTCACCACAGATCGAGCGTGTCGGACTCCACGCGGCGGCTGTGCTGTTTGGTGGGCGGTTCGGTCGCGCCGAACATCTGCAGTCCCTCAGCGACACCGCTGAGGGACTGCTCCAACTCGGCTACGTCGACGGCAATGGTGTCCCACAGGACTTCGACATCGATGTCGTAGTACTCGTGGGTCAACCGGTTGCGCGTACCCCTTGCTTGGGGTATCTGCAACCCGGGGTGCTCGGCCGCGAAGTCTGGTGACAAGTTGTTGAGGGCCTCGCCGATGACAGTCAACCGATAGCAGGCCGCGTCTTGCAGGACATCGCCGGCAAAGAACTCGTCGCGGCCCCGAGACGCAATGTCGCTGAGCCTGCGGCAGCTCAGAAGTAGGTCCGTGACTCGCTGCTCGTCTCTTCGGCTCACAACTCGATGACGTCATCGAAGTGAACCTCCCCGGGTATTGCGCAGGCTTCTGCTGACCGTGTGTGACACATCGCACCGAACTGTCTCGTCACAGAGATGATCGTCGAGAGCGCGGTGGCCCTGCCCGGGACCAGGAGGCGGCAGTCGGGTACGTCGTTTTCATGGCTGGCTTGTCCCCTGGGCTCTGTGAGGATCCCAGTATCAGGGGCGCGACCGAATCAGGACAGCCTCAGGGTGATGCCCAACAGGATCACGCCAGCTGCGGCGTGTTTGTGCTTGCATTTGAGCGGCAACAGGTCCAATGGCTCCGGGTGGGCGCGTCCACCCGGCCAGCGATCCCGCAGTCGCCACCCGGTCGGTGCCGTGCCGGAACGACCCTGTCGGAGCCCGGTTGAAGGGGTTACGAGGCTGTACTGTGTGTCCCGCCAGCCGCCGCAGGCACCCGCCGCTACAGCCGAGGGGAGGATCGGGATGTCCATCACAGCAGCCGACGTAGTCGTCACCGACCAGTCGGGGCTCCGCAAGATCTACCGCGAGCCGATGCCGCGGGCCTCTCAGAAGGTGCTCGACCACCTGGACGCGCACTGCCGCCGGTTCATCGAGATGTCACCGTTGTGTGTGCTCAGCACGACCGGCACTAACGGGCGGGCCGACGCTTCGCCGCGGGGCGATCCTCCCGGGTTCGTCAAGATCCTCGACGACCGCACGCTGCTGATCCCGGACCGTCCCGGCAACAACCAGGTCGACTCGCTCCAGAACATCATCCACCACCCGGTGGTCGGGCTGCTGTTCTTCGTGCCGGGCATGAACGAGACGCTGCGAGTGTGCGGCTCCGCCGAGATCGTCACGGACCAGGAGGCGCTGTCGCCGCTGTCGGTGGGTGGCCGGGCTCCGCTGTCAGGTCTGAGGGTCACGGTCAAGGACGCTTTCCTGCACTGTGGCCGGGCTCTGATCCGGTCGCGGCTGTGGGATCCCGAGGCCCGGATCGACCGCTCCAGCTATCCCACCTACGGGCAGGTGCTGGCCGATCAGATCGAGGGTGCCAACGCCACCGCGATCGACGCCGACGAGGACGAGGCCAACCGCAACCATCTCTACTGACTGCAGCCAGTTCGAAGCGGTCGCCTACCTCGGCCGCAAAGCCACCGAAGGCAAGGCCCGACGCGAAGCCCGCCGGGTAGTGGGCGTCGTCGACCATCAGATGCCCTGACGTCGAACGCTGGTGGCGGGCAACCTCGACGGGTGCCGACGGTGCGCAGTGCACCACGACGATGTGGTCACCGTCGATGCGCACCCGTACCGTCTCATCGGCGAGGTGTGCAGGACCGAGTAGGTCACCTCGCCGAAGCTGACCGTGGTGCTCCAAGTGATCTCCCGGGTCTCAGCCGAACACCGCCGTATAAGGGACCGCAGGAAACGCGTGCAGCCAATGCCGTTCCTCGGTGTGCATCTCGACTGGTGCCCGCCGGGTCACCCGACGCTGGCAGCCGTTGATCTCGGCCACCCACATGTCACAGGACTCAACCAGCTCGGCCCTGAGGTAGCCAGAGTGCCGTCGGCCAGTTCCACGATGCGCCGGGCTCGTGTGACTTCTGCGGCTGCTGGTGCCAAGGAGTCGAGTTCGTCAGCAGCGATGGCCGTCACTGAGATCGCGGCCCGCGCGATCGAAGGCGCCATCGCCGCGACCGCGTCCACGTCGATGTCGGGACGGTCTGCGATGTAGGTGCCGGCCGCACGCCAGATGCTCAGATCTCCATAGGGGGCGTCACCGCGGGCGACGGTGTTGTCCTCCAGGTCGGCCAGCGCCGCGCGCGCGTCGTCTGTGCGGCGACCCGCGAGCGGCACCAGCAAGTCGATGCGATGCTTGTGCGGCGCTGGGGTGCCGCGTGCGGCCGCGAGGGCCTTCAGCGCGGTCTCGGTAGCCATCGCACCGGCCGAGTAGACATCAACCAGCCGCCAACGGGTCCCATAGTCGTGCTCGGACTCCCCGAACTCCCAATCATCGGGGCGCATCGAGCGCATGATGGTCGTGAGGGCCTTGGTGGCCTCATCGAGACGGCTCAACGCCTCGTCGGTGTTGTTGTCAGCCAAACCGATCTCCTTATCCCATCGCACGGCCCCAACGGGGCGGTCCACCAACACCACCACCGACGATGCGATCGAGGCCTCAAACGACGCCGAAACCTCCTCGGTACGGCGCCGCCACTCGGCCCGGTCAGTCACAAACACCTCCACCGGACTCGCCACCGGACTCGCCACCACACCCTCAACCGCGGCACACAAAGCCTGCGAATACGATGCACCGACGCCGCCGACATTCTCACCAGCGCCGCCCCCAAAGGAGCAACAGGCCCCTACAAGTTCGGCACTCTCCGCAAACGCTGGCCAGCCAAGACACACCGAGACTTCGATGTGGTTGGCTACACGTTCGTGCGTGATTGGCACGACCACAGCGACCACTTCATCGACTGGGACACGCCCGCGGCCACAACCGCCGTAACCCCACGGCGCATTGAGGCTCACCCCTGAGGCCATCGTCGGGCTGAGCCCCGGGGCTCAGCCTACACTCCTCCCCACAACGCCAGCACCTTACGGCGACATCGCTCACGAGTTCGTGATCCACCGGGCCAGCAGCTCTGAGAATCTCAAGCACCTACGCTGTGTCGCACAGCACACAACTGCGCCGCGTCCGTCCCGAAAGCGAGTAATCATGAGGACACACCCGCACGACACGACAGTTTCTTCCGCCGAGGGTGCTGATCGAGTGGCGGCGGAGAATGATCCGCTCTGGATCCCGAACCGCTCGCTTCTTTGGTGGCCGGCGCTGCGAGCCCTGCGTGATATCGGGCGGGCAGCGACCGACGACGAGATCACAGAGCACATCGCCGACTCGATGAGTTTGAGCCAACAGCAGCGGGTAGAGATGACCCCCTCAGGGCAACGGACCAAGCTGCGGACTCGTGTTGGCTGGGCTGTTCATGAACTCAAGGAGATCGATGCAGTCCACCATCCAGAGCGCGGCTACAGAGCGCTGACCCCTCTCGGCTATGAGGTCGATGAGGGACAGATCAAGACACTCCGAGCCGCGTTCGAGGCAAACACCACATCGTCTGGTGTGGAGGAGCAACAAGGCTGGGACTTGACTGACGCACCGACGGTGTGGGGCATCAGGGCTGGCCGCCAGGGTGAGCGGTACGACCACAACCTTGAGCACGGACTAGCCGGTGTCAGTTTCGGCTTCTTTCTGGATCTGCGCACTGTCTTAAGCCGCGATGAGTTGAAGGACGCCCTGCGGTCACAAGCCCGGGAGGCTGGCAACAGGACCATTTCCAACCATGCGGGCCAGCTCTGGAGGATGCGAACGGATGTACGTGTGGGTGATCTGGTGGTGATGCCTTGTCCCGGGTCAAGAAATCCTGCTCAGGTCTAGGTTTGGGTCTGATGCAAGGAGATGATGATGGCCAAGCCGTCGGATCGGAGTCCTGAGCGCAAGCTGCAGGTGGTGTTGTCTGTGCTGCGCGGGGAGTTGTCCGCGACAGAGGCCGCGCGGCGTGCCGGGGTGGCTGAGCAGACTGTGCACAACTGGAAGAGGGCGTTCTTGGAAGCGGGTCGAGAGGGCCTGGAGCGGGGCCACAGGCGGCGTTCGTCGCGTGAGTTGGAGCTCGAGGCCGAGAACGAGGAGCTCAAAGCGGCGCTGGGCGAGGCGCACGTGCAGCTGCGGGTGTGGAAGAAGGGCGCGGAGTATCTCCCTCCTTCGAGGATCTCGAGATGATCCGCACCGACGCCGGTTGCAGCGTTTCGAGGTTCGCGGAGCTGGTTGGTGTGCCCCGGCGCACCTACCATGCCCGTCTGGCGCGTCTGAGAGCCGGTGATCCGCCCAAGGGGCCATGGCCGGCTCCGGTGGTGGACCGCATCGAGCCTGAGGTGGCCAAGCACGCCGAGGCGTGGCCGGCGTGGGGATATCGCAAGATCGCGGCGATCACCGCCGCGGACGGTTGTGACGTGGGCTCTGCCTCCAGCGTCAAGCGGGCCATGGCACGCCGGGGTCTGCTGCAACCGGTCAGATATCAGGCCGAGCGCCGCCAGCTCGCCCAGGCACGCCGGGAGGCCTTCGTGGAGACGCCCGTGCGCCGCAACCGCGTCTGGCAGGCGGACTTCACCCAGTTCGAGACCGAAGCCGAGGGCACCTGGCGGCTGTGCCCGGTGGTGGACTACGCCACCAAAGTGGCCCTGGCATGCCCGATCACACCCACCCAGGGCGCCACAGACCTCATCGCCGCGCTCCAGTCCGCCGTCGACGCCGCCGAGGCGCTGCTAGGCCGCACCCTCATCGAGGACTGCACAGATCCCGCCACCGGCGAGATCGTCCCCCTCGTGGTGGTCACCGACAACGGCCCGGCCATGAAGTCCGTCGCTGTGGCCCGCTGGTTCGCGGCGCGCAGTCACCTGGCCCACGTCCGGACCCGCCACCGCGCCCCGCACACCAACGGCGTCGTCGAACGCTGGATCGAGTCGCTCAAATACGAGCGCCTCTACCGCCACGACATCGCCAGCGGCCCCGATCTCGCGGACCATGTGGCCGCCTTCATCGACGAATACAACGCCGTGCGCCCCCACCAGAACCTCGACCAGACACCGCCCCTGGCGGCCTACCTAGATAACCGAACACTCAAACCGAACCCGCCCAGAAATGAGCAGTAATCTTGACTCAGGACAGTGGTTGACCCCTAATCCTAGACTCACGAACGGGTCCCCCAATACTGCTGGCCCCAATTCTGGCACGTATGGGTTTGTGGGATTGGCGGTGACGGCCTGTGGGCTTGGTCAGCCTACGTGTTCGGATGGCGGTGGTTTGTGTGGTGTGGTGGTCTGTAGGCCGGCTTGGAGGGATTCTTTGGTCTCGGTGAGGTAGGGGA
>JAJEEV010000047.1 GCA_022820805.1 Acidimicrobiia bacterium | reverse complement strand
CCGGGGATAACAGGCTCATCTTCCCCAAGAGTCCATATCGACGGGAAGGTTTGGCACCTCGATGTCGGCTCATCGCATCCTGGGGCTGAAGCAGGTCCCAAGGGTTGGGCTGTTCGCCCATTAAAGCGGTACGCGAGCTGGGTTTAGAACGTCGTGAGACAGTTCGGTCCCTATCCTCTGCAGCCGGAAGAGACTTGAGGAAAGCTGTCCCTAGTACGAGAGGACCGGGACGGACGCAGCTCTCGTGTGCCAGTTGTTCCGCCAGGAGCATGGCTGGTTGGCGACCTGCGGAAGGGATAACCGCTGAAAGCATCTAAGCGGGAAGCCTGTTCCGAGATGAGGTCTCTCACCGGGTAATACCGGGTAAGGCCCGTGGCAGAACACCACGTTGATAGGCCGGAAGTGTACGCACGGTGACGTGTTCAGCTGACCGGTACTAATCGGCCGAGGGCTTGGTTCAATTTCGCATCGAGCGCTCGGTGCTCGTGCTCGCTATGGAGTTCATCAAGAGGCGTTCCCCCGTTCGGGGGTCCGCCCGCAGGACAACAGGTTTCGGTGGCGATAGCGGCGGGGTCACACCCGTTCCCATTCCGAACACGGAAGTTAAGCCCGCCAGCGCCGATGGTACTTGGGTGGAGACGCCCTGGGAGAGTAGGACGCCGCCGGATTTCGCTGACCAGAAGGCCCCGCCACCTCGGCGGGGCCTTCTGGCATTACTGGCCCGCGATCATCGTCGCGGCCTCGGCCAGGATCCGCCGGCTGTGGTCGTCGAGCCGCCCGGATACGGCCAGCGCCCGCGCCTGCTCGCGGCCGGCGTCGCTCATCTTGGTGAGCGTCTTGGCCACAATGGCGGCTGTCTTGGTGTCGTCGCCCAGGCGGGCGGCCACCGGTTCGAGCTCGGTCACGACGAACGTGAGGCTCACGGCGTCCTCGAAGGTCTGGACCTCGGGATCCGAACCCAGCTGCTGCTTGGACACGATCTCCGCGGCCCTGACCGCGACGGAGCCGTCCAGGCCGGAGTCCTCGGCGATGGCGGCAAGGTCCCGGGCGTGGCGCTGTCGCTGGGCCCGCCGCCACCGGAGGTACCCGGCCCGGCCCTCGGGATAGGCGGAGCGGGGCAGCTCCCAGCGTCGCAGGTGGTGGGCCCGGGCCGCCATCCGGAGCGCGTCGGACGCGTCCGGCGCCAGCCGCATCACCCACTCCTCGGCCATGCGCCCCTGCGCCAGCGCCAGCGGCTCCCCGTCATGGTCGCGGGGATCGAGCGAGTTGGCCAGGTCGATCGCCGCCCGGCAACCGTCCAACCCGCCGCCGGATCCGGTCACCTCTTCCATAGCTCAGCCGGTGAGGGTAGTCCCAGGCAGGCCGCCGGTGGAGTGTGTGGCGGACGTTCCTGTGGGGCGCGTCCGGCGGCGAGCCGGCGGGACACCCCCGTTTCGGGGCGCCGGTAGGCTCTGGACCATGTCGCGCCCGCGCCGCAGGCCGGATGGGTCGCCGCCGGCGCAGCGGCCTCGCCAGCGGGTTCCGATGCCGCCCGCACCTCACCACGCACCGGATCCTCACTCGGAGCTTCTGCGCGCTCTGGGCCCGGAACGGGGCCGGAGCGCGGTGCGACGCTTCGAGTCGGCGGCCAAGGCCTTCCGGGCCGAGCGGTTCAGGGACGCCCTCCCGCTGCTTCAGCGGCTGGCCCGCGATGCCCCCGACATCGCCGATGTGCGCGAGCTCCACGGCTTGGTGCTGTACCGTCTGGGACGCTTCAAGGCGGCTATAGGCGAGCTCGAGTACTTCCGCGAGCTGAGCGGTTCGGTGGAGCAGCACCCGGTGCTGGCCGACTGCCACCGCGCCCTGGGTCGCTGGGCCGACGTGGACGTGCTGTGGCGCGAGCTGGGCGCGGCGTCGCCGTCGGCCGAGCTGGTGACCGAGGGGCGCCTGGTGCTGGCCGGGGCCAAGGCCGACAGGGGCGAGCTGCCGGCGGCCATCCGGGTGCTGGAGCAGGGCTGGCGGCTGCCGTCGCGACCCCGTGACCACCACTTGCGGCGGGCCTACGCCCTCGCCGACCTGTACGAGAGGGCCGGTCGCTCGCCCCGGGCCCGGGAGTTGTTCCGCTGGGTCGAGACCCACGACCCGCGCCTGGCCGACGTGTCCGAACGGGTCCGCGCCCTTAGCTGAGCGAGGGCGCTAGGTTTCAGAATGCGGGCGCGGGCGGCCCGGGCGGGCCCACAGGCGCATGCAATCTCACCACCGATCAGGAGTTCCCCCGTGGACATTCACACACTGCTCGGCGACGGGGCCGAGTCGCTACTGACCCACGAGTGCAAGACCTTCGAGCGTGAGTCCCTCACGCTGCCCGGTCCAGATTTCGTGGACCGGGTCCTGGCCACCAGCGACCGCTCGCCGCAGGTGCTGCGCAGCATCCAGTCGATGTTCGCCAGCGGCCGGCTGGCCGACACCGGCTACGTGTCGATCCTGCCCGTGGACCAGGGCATCGAGCACTCCGGGGCGGCCTCGTTCGCGCCCAACCCGGCCTACTTCGACCCGATGCGCATCGTCGAGCTGGCCATCGAGGGGGGATGCAACGCGGTGGCCACAACCTTCGGCGTGCTGGGGCTGGCGTCGCGCCGCTACGCCCACCGCATCCCGTTCATCGTCAAGCTCAACCACAACGAGCTGCTGAGCTACCCGGAGTCGTACGACCAGGTGATGTTCGGCTCGGTCGAGCAGGCCTGGGACCTGGGCGCGGCCGGCGTGGGCGCCACCATCTACTTCGGCTCCGACAACGCCCGGCGCCAGATCGGCGAGGTGTCCGAGGCGTTCGCAGCCGCGCACGAGCTCGGCATGTTCACGGTGCTGTGGTGCTATCTGCGCAACTCCGCGTTCAAGGTGGACGGCTTCGACTACCACGCGGCCGCCGACCTGACCGGGCAGGCCAACCACCTGGGTGTCACGATCGAGGCCGACATCATCAAGCAGAAGCTGCCCGAGAGCAACGGCGGCTACCGGGCCGTCGGGTTCGGAAAGACCCACGACCTGGTGTACGACCAGCTGAGCAGCGACCATCCCATCGACCTGTGCCGGTACCAGGTCGCCAACTGCTACATGGGCAGGATCGGCCTGATCAACAGCGGCGGGGCGTCCTCAGGGGCGGGTGACCTGGCCGAGGCGGTCGCCACCGCGGTGATCAACAAGCGGGCCGGCGGCACCGGGCTGATCTCGGGCCGCAAGGCCTTCCAGCGGCCTATGGCCTCCGGCGTGGAGCTGCTCAACGCCATCCAGGACGTGTACCTGGACGCCGCCGTCACGGTGGCCTGACTCTATCCGGCTCAGAGCCTGCGAATGCACCGGCAAAGATGGTCGCCGGCGACGGTATACAGGCTAGGGTGGCAGGCGCGGGCCGAGTACGGCAGGGCTCCGCCGCGGGCCCATCCGTCCGCTTGCTGACAGCCGGTGCAAAGGAGCATCAGTGACCAATATCGCGGAGCGGGCTGACGAGGTCCGCAAAGCCGACGGGATCGTCCTCCGTTTCGCGGGCGACTCCGGCGACGGCATGCAGCTCACCGGCGACCGGTTCACGTCGGCCAGCGCCCTGTTCGGCAACGACCTGGCCACGCTGCCGGAGTTCCCGGCGGAGATCAGGGCCCCTGCCGGCACTCTCGCCGGTGTCTCGTCGTTCCAGGTCCACATCTCCGACCACGACATCACCACCCCCGGCGATGCCCCCTCGGTCCTGGTGGCCATGAACCCGGCCGCGCTGAAGTCCGACCTGCCGCTGCTCAAGCCGGGCGGCACCGTCATCGTCAACTCCGACGCCTTCAATGAGCGCAACCTGGCCAAGGCCGGCTACGAGTCCAACCCGCTCGAGGACGGCGGCCTCGACGGCTACACGGTCGTCACCGCGCCCATGACCGATCTCACCAAGCGGGCCTGCGCCGACCTGGGGGTCAAGCCCCGCGACGCCGAGCGCTCCAAGAACTTCTTCGCGCTGGGTCTGGTGTCGTGGCTGTACTCGCGGCCGGTCAAGCCCACCGTCGACTGGATCGACGGCAAGTTCGCGGGGCGCGACACCGTCATCGCGGCCAACAAGGCCGCCTTCGCGGCCGGGCACGCCTTCGGAGAGACCGCCGAGCTGGGCGCCAGCAGGCTGATGGTCGCCCCCGCGGCGCTCGAGCCGGGCACCTACACCAACATCAACGGCAACACCGCGCTGTCGTGGGGGCTGATCGCCGCCTCCCAGCAGGCCGGGATACCGCTGTTCCTGGGGTCGTACCCGATCACCCCGGCCAGCGACATCCTCCACGAGCTGGCCCGGCACAAGAACTTCGGCGTCCGGACCCTGCAGGCCGAGGACGAGATCGCCGCGGTCGGCGCGGCCCTGGGCGCGGCCTACGGGGGCCACATCGGCGTCACCACCACCTCGGGGCCCGGCATGGCCCTCAAGGCCGAGACCGTGGGCCTGGCCGTGAGCCTGGAGGTGCCGCTGGTGGTGATCGACATCCAGCGCGGCGGGCCGTCCACCGGCCTGCCCACCAAGACCGAGGCCGCCGACCTGCTGATGGCCATGTACGGCCGTCACGGCGAGGCGCCGCTGCCGATAGTGGCCGCTCTCAGCCCGTCCGACTGCTTCTTCACGGCCATCGAGGCGGTCCGGATAGCGGTGGAGCACCGTACTCCGGTGGTCCTGCTCTCCGACGGCTACCTGGCCAACAGCAGCGAGCCCTGGCGCATCCCCGACGTCGAGAGCCTCGACCCCATATCCATCGAGTTCGCCTCCAAGCCCAATCACGTGGACGGCGACGGCGAGGCCGTCTTCTGGCCGTTCCGGCGCGACGAGCGGCTGGTGCGGCCCTGGGCCATTCCCGGCACGGCCGGCCTGATGCACCGCATCGGCGGTATCGAGAAGGAGGACGGCAGCGGCAACATCAGCTACGAGCCCGACAACCATGAGGCCATGGTGCGGCTCCGGGCCGAGAGGATCGCGTTGATCGCCCAGCACATCCCGGCAGCGGAGGTCATGGGCGACGCGGACGCGTCGGTGGCGGTGGTCGGGTGGGGCTCCACCTGGGGCGCCATCACCGGAGCCCGCCGCCGGCTCGAGGCTGCCGGCCATGGCGTGGCCCACATCCATCTGCGCCACCTGAACCCGCTGCCGGCCAACCTCGGCGAGCTTCTGGCGTCGTTCGAGCGGGTCGTCGTGCCGGAGATGAACACCGGGCAGCTGTGCCGGATGCTGCGGGCCGAGTACCTCGTGGACGCCAGGTCGGTGACCAAGGTCTCCGGCCAGCCCTTCACTGCGGCCGAGCTGGTGCAAGCGCTGTTCGCGGAGATCGAGTCGGCAGGAGCCAAGCGATGACTGACGTGCCAGTAACAACCCGCAAGGACTGGGCCACCGACCAGGAGGTCCGGTGGTGCCCGGGCTGCGGCGACTACTCGATCCTCACCGCTATGCAGCTGCTGATGCCCGAGCTGGGCGTGCGGCGCGAGGACACCGTCTTCGTGTCGGGGATCGGCTGCGCGGCCCGGTTCCCGTACTACATGAACACCTACGGTCTGCACGCCATCCACGGCCGCTCTCCTGCGGTGGCCACCGGGCTGGCCATGGCCCGGGGCGACCTGCACGTGTGGGTGGTGGGCGGCGACGGCGACATGATGTCGATCGGCGGCAACCACCTGATCCACGCGCTGCGCCGCAACGTGAACCTCAACATCCTGCTGTTCAACAACCAGATCTACGGGCTCACCAAGGGCCAGTACTCGCCCACCAGTGAGCGGGGAAAGGTGACCAAGTCCACGCCCCACGGCTCGGTGGAGCAGCCCTTCAACGCGGTGTCGCTGGCCCTCGGGGCCGAGGCCTCGTTCGTGGCCCGCACCCACGACATGGACCGGGGCCACATGCAGGAGATGTTCCGGCGGGCCCACGACCACCCCGGTGCGGCGTTCGTGGAGGTCTACCAGAACTGCAACGTGTTCAACGACGGTGCCTTCGCGGCGCTCACCAAGCGCGATGCCCGCGATTCGATGCTGATCGACCTGCAGCACGGAGAGCCGGTGCGCTTCGGCTCCGACGGCGAGTTCGGCGTGGTCATAGAGAACGGTCGGGCCCGGGTGGTGGCGGTGGCCGAGGTGGGCGTCGACGCCCTGGTGGTGCACGACGAGACCGATCCCGATCCGTCGGTGGCCTTCGCGTTGAGCCGCTTGGCCAACACCAACGACGTGCCCACCCCGATCGGGGTGTTCCGGGCCGTGGACCGCTCCGAGTACGGCTCGGCCGTCACCTCGCAGATCGCGGCCTCCCAGGCCAAGTCCGGCCCGGGCGAGTTGCACAAGCTGCTGCACTCCCGCCCCACCTGGCAGGTCGCCTGACCCCAGCCGCCTCAGAGGCCGAGCGGATAGGCACGCGAATCCGGCCCATACGGCGCGAGGCCGTGGCCCGAGCGGCCCGTGAGCGCAGCGAACAAGAGCGGGAATGACACGCCACACCGCGACCGGCCTTCACCTATCCGCCTGCCGCCTGATTCGGCGACGGTTGCCGGGCCGCTCCCACGCGTAGGGCGGCTCCGGCATGCGCCGCGGCTAGTGGTCGGGGACGTCGTAGGTCTGGGCGGTCAGCGCGCCGTCCACGATGAGGTTGATGCCCGACACGTACTGGGCCTCGTCCGAGGCCAGGTACAGGAAGGCGTGGGCGACGTCGTCGACGGTGGCCAGCCGGTTGGCGGGCACCAGCGGGAAGCCCTCTGTGCGCCACTTGTTCATGAGTTCGTCGCCGGCTAGGTCGACCGACTGCTGGGTGTCGGCGGGACCTGGCCCGACGCTGTTGCAGCGGATGTTGTAGGGGGCGCACTCCACCGCGATGGCCTTCGTCAGCGAGGCCACGCCGGCCTTGGCCACGCAGTAGTGGGTGAACCCGCGGCCGTGGCCCAATGACGCGATCGACGAGGTGAACAGGATCACCCCGCCCCCGGTCTCCTTCATGGCCCGGGCCGCCCGGTTGCCCATCACGAAGTAGGCGTCGAGGTTGACCGACAGCACCCGTCGCCATTCTGCGTCGGTCATGTCGACGAACTCGGCGATGGTCCAGGCGGCCGCGTTGGACACCATCACGTCGAGCTTGGGGTCGATGGCCAGCGCCTGGGCCACCGCCTCGGCGCAGTTGTCCATGTCGCCGAGGTCGAAGTTGAGCAGGTGCGGTTCGGCTCCCAGCTCCTCGATCACCGGCGCCAGCGTGTCCAGCCGCTCCTGCTTGTAGTCGAGCAGGTACAGGTTCTTGGCGCCCTCGGCCGCGAACAGCTCGGCGGTACGGCGCCCGAAGCCGCTACCGGCCCCGGTCACGAAGACGTTGCGTCCCTCGAATCGTCGGCTCACGGTTGGTGCCCCATTCTGCTAGTGCGCGATCCAGCCGCCGTCGACGGTGAGGACCGAGCCGGTGACGTACGACGAGGCCTCCGAGGCCAGGTAGATGGCGGCCCCGGCGATCTCGGGCAGCTCCCCCCAGCGGCGCAGGGCCACCTCCTGGCCGATCACCCGCACGCTGTGCTCGCTGTGCTGGTGCGCCATGTTCATCTCGGTCAGGAACGGTCCGGGCGCGATGGTGTTGACGTTCACCCCTCGCGGCGCCCACTCCATGGCCAGGGCCCTGGTCATCTGCACGACGGCGCCCTTGGAGGACGTGTAGGCGGTGCGGTCGGGCGCGGCCACCAGGCCGAAGGTCGACGACACGTTGATCACCCGCCCGTGTGCGGACTCCCACAGGTGCGGGCCCGCGGCCCGGCACGCCAGCCAGGGGCCGGTCACGTTCACGGCCAGGGACTCCTCGAACTCGTCGCGTTCGAGGTCGCCAATTGCGCCCCGCACCAGGATCCCGGCGTTGTTGACCAGGATGTCGAGACCGCCGAAGCCCTCGGCCACTGCGGCCACCGCGGCCTCGACAGCATCGGTGTCGGTGGCCTCCATCCCCACGCCCAAGGCCTCCACGCCGGTGGTCGAGGCGATCTCGGCCGCCTTGGCCTGAGCGTCGGCCAGGCTGCGGCTGGTCACCGCCACCCGCGCCCCGGCGTGGCTCAGAGCCTCGGCCATGACCGCGCCGAGGCCTCTGGAGCCGCCCGTCACCAGAGCGGCGCGTCCGTCGAGGCGGAACAGGTCGAGCGGGTTGGGCGCTGGGGCCTCCTTGCGGCCGCTGCCGGGCGGCTCAGGTGCTGTGGGCCTCCTCGTAGGTGGGGCCTCCGCTCTCCTTCACCCAGTAGCGCCGGGCCCAGCCCACGCCCTTCCAGGTCTTGACGTCGGTGGGCACCAGCTTGATCAGCCACCGGGGTTGCTGGAGCGTGGACACCAGATAGGTCGGCCCGTTCGGGCCCAGGTACCGGTAGGACATCTGCTCGGCGATCTGCACCCAGCGGCCCCCGATGTTGGGCTCCTCCTCGACGGTGGCGACGCCCTCCATGTACACCTTGGGGATCTCCATGGACTGGCCCGACTCGTCGGGGTCGCTGTGGGGAGCGTCGATGACCACACTGACCCGCCCGTCGGCCTTGATGTACTCGCACCACCGGGCCCTCTGGCGGCCGACGAAGTAGAGCGCCTCGCCGTCCCACTGGTACCAGACCGGCATCACGTAGGGCGACCCGTCGGGCTTGAGAGTAGCCAGCCGGGCCACCGCGTTGCCCGCCAGGAACTCCTCCATCTCCTCGGCGGTCAGGCCGCCCAGGTCGCCTCTGAAACTGCTCATTGTCGACCGCTCCTTTTCTCACTGGTCAGGGCGAGACAGTACCATCGCGCCGATGACACCCTCCAAGCCGGTCGCCGGCACCGGAGCCGGTCCCGGCCCAGGTGGGGCGAGCACCAACGGCGCGTCCGGCGACGCGGCCCTGTCGGTGCGCGAGCTGGTCAAGACCTTCGAGGTCGGCGGGGGCTGGCTGGGCGGCGAGCGCGGCGAGGTCTCGGCGGTGGCCGGTGTGTCCTTCGACATCGGCGCAGGCAAGACGATGGGTCTGGTGGGGGAGTCGGGTTGCGGCAAGTCCACCACCGCCCGCTGCATCCTGCGCCTCATCGAGCCGACGTCCGGCGACGTCGTGCTGCAGCACCCCCTCGACGGCGGCGGGTCCGAGCGCATCGACGTCATCGCGGCCGACAAGGGCGAGCTGCGGCGCCTCCGCCGCCACATGCAGATCGTGTTCCAGGACCCGTTCGCCTCGCTCAACCCCCGGATGTCGGTGGGGCAGGCGCTGCGGGAGCCGCTGGTGGTCCACACCTCGATGTCCAGGGACGAGCAGAACAGCCGGGTGGCTGAGCTGCTGCGGCTGGTGGGGCTCAACCCCCGGATCGTGGACCGCTACCCCCACGAGTTCTCCGGCGGCCAGCGCCAGCGCATCGGCGTGGCCCGGGCGCTGGCCTTCGACCCGGGCTTCCTGGTGCTCGACGAGCCGGTCTCCGCGCTCGACGTGTCGATCCAGGCCCAGGTCCTCAACCTGCTCGACGACCTCCAGGACGAGCTGGGCCTCACCTACCTGTTCATCGCCCACGACCTGGCCGTCGTGCGCCACGTCTGCGACGACATCGCGGTGATGTACCTGGGCAAGATCGTGGAGCACACCTCGGCCGAGAGGCTCTTCGACGAGTCGATGCACCCCTACACCCACGCCCTGCTCTCCGCGGTGCCGGTGCCCGACCCCGAGCAGGAGCGGGGCCGGCTGCGGATCCTGCTGGAGGGCGACGTCCCCAGTCCCCTGAACCCCCCGCCGGGATGCCGGTTCCACACCCGCTGCCATGTGGGCCGCG
Organism: Acidimicrobiia bacterium; assembly: GCA_022820805.1. Classification (GTDB taxonomy): domain Bacteria; phylum Actinomycetota; class Acidimicrobiia; order Acidimicrobiales; family Aldehydirespiratoraceae; genus Aldehydirespirator. Next base: position 7,409 of record JAJEEV010000047.1, on the reverse strand, counting down.
ACCAGGCGGTCTGCCGGGTGACCGAGCCGCCGCTGGAGGAGGTCAGCGAGGGCCACTGGGTGGCGTGCCACTTCCCCGAGGCCCGCCAGGTCGTCTGACGTGCGGCCTTCGGAGCCCATCGCGGCCATGCCGCGCTCGGGCATTCGCGAGGTCATGGAGATGGCCAACGCGATCGACGGCGCCATCCGCCTGGAGACGGGCGAGCCCAACTTCAACACGCCGGCCCATGTCTGCGAGGCCGCGGCCAAGGCGGCCTTCGACGGCTTCACCAAGTACACGGCCAACGCCGGCATCGATCCGCTGCGGGAGGCTCTGGCCGCCAAGGTCACCGAGCGCAACGGCATCGATGCCACCGCGGAGCAGGTGGTGGTCACCTCCGGCGCGGTGGCCGGGATCTACAGCAGCATGGTCTCGCTGGTGGATCCGGGTGCCGAGATGCTGCTGGGCGACCCGAGCTGGCCGAACTACGCCCAGATGATGCAGCTGCTGAAGATCACGCCGGTCTACTTCCCGCTGCGGGCCGAGGCCGGTCTGGTCCCGCAGGCCGCCGACGTGGAGCCGCTGATCACCGAGCGCACCCGGGCGATCATGCTCAACTCTCCCGGCAACCCGACCGGCGCGGTCACCGATGCCGGCGCCCTGGCCGACCTGATGGCGCTGGCCCGCCGCCACGACCTGCTGGTCTTCGCCGACGAGGTCTATGACGAGATCGTCTTCGACGAGCCCTACGTACCGGCCGCGCCGCTCGATGCCGACGGCCGGGTGATCACCTTCTTCAGCTTCTCCAAGACCTACGCCATGACCGGCTGGCGGGTGGGCTACCTGGTCGTGCCGCCCGGCGTGTCGCCGCTGATCGTGCGGGCCCAGGAGCCGATCACGTCATGCGTGAACGCCCCTGCGCAGATGGGGGCGCTGGCCGCGGTGACCGGGCCGCAGGACTGCGTGGCCGAGATGCGCGACGCCTACCGGCACCGCCGCGACATCGTCACCGAGTTCCTGACCGCCCGGGGCATCCCCCACGTGCGGCCCCGGGGCGCCTTCTACCTGATGATCGACGTGAGCCGCAGCGGCCGCTCCGGCATGGACTTCGTGCTCCGCCTGCTCAAGGAGAAGCAGGTGGCGGTGGTGCCGGGGGACACCTTCGGGCCCGGCTCGGACCGCTTCGTGCGGGTCTCGCTGGCCACCGCCCCCGACCTGCTCATGGAGGGAGTAACCCGCCTCGCCGACGCGGTCGACGACTGGGGCAGCTGAGAGGCCGGGCGGGCCTGGTGCCGCTTGCCGGCGCTCGCCTCAGAAGTTGAACAGCGACATGGCGGTGCCGCCGCGGATCATGTCGCGGTCGGCGGCGGGGATGCCGCCGAGGAGCTGGTCCACCACGCCGAGGGTCTTGGGGTAGCCGGGTTCCTCGCGGATCCAGGGCCAGTCCGAGGCCATCATCATCCGGTCGGCGCCGAACGCGGCGTAGATGCGGTCGGTGGTCTCCTGCAGGTCCCGGTACGGGTAGGGGGCGCCGCTGAAGGCGTAGTGGCCCGAGAAGTGGACGCACACGCTGGAGTGCTTGGCCGCCAGCGCCTCCACCACCTCCAGGCCCGGAGGCGGCGACGGCATGTCGAACTGGGGCCGCCCGAAGTCGTCGACCATCAACTCCAGATGCATGTTGGGCAGGAACCCGAGGTGGTTGAGCACCACCCTCAGGCCGGGCAGCAGGTCCAGGCAGCCGTCCAGCAGCGCTACCTGGTCGGCCGGTCCGTAGAACCAGACCTTCATTCCCGCGTCGCGCATGGCCGCCAGCGCACCGAACACGGCCAGCGACTCCGGGTCGGATCCGGGCTCGCCCTCCAGCCCGTAGAAGCGCACTCCCTCGATCCCGGCGTCGAAGCGCCGCTGCAGGGTGGACAGCGGGTCCGGATCGGCGAAGTCGTAGACCGACACGCCCGCGAACTTGCCCGGGTGGTCGGCCAGCACCTCCGCCAGGTAGTGGTCGTGCTCCGACAGGGCGCAGTAGATGGCCCGGTCCACGCCCGCGGCGTCCATGGCTGCCAGCAGCCGCTCGGCGGTCTCGGAGCGCTCGGGCGGGGTCATGCCCTCGAAGATCGCCCGCGGGTAGTCGTCGCTGAGGGCCTTGAACAGGTGCAGGTGAGCGTCTACTACGTCCATAGGTCTGGCCTTTCTGCTGCGCTGCTAGGTGGCAGGCTCTGGCTGGTCGGGACTGTCGGGGGCGGAGTCTTGCCCGCCGGAGCCGTGCTCGGCGATCCAGGCGAGATGGTGGGCGGTCAGGTGGCGGCGCATGTACATCACCAGCTGCTCGATCAGATGCGAATGCTCTCGCAGCAGGTCCGGGCCCCGCAGCACGGTCCCGGTGGAGATCCACATGTTCTGGCCCCGCAGGCTCGAGTGGATGCTGCGCATGTAGTCGTGGGTCAGCTCATCGTGGGCACCGGTGAACAGCACCCGCATGGCCGCCACCCCGTCGGCGTCGCCGTCGACGGGATCGCCGAAGCCGTCACCGGCGTCGCCGGATCGGGGCACGGGGCCTATGAGAGCGTGGATGGGGGCGCCGTGGTCCGATCCGAGGCTGAACGCGACCCGGCAGACGGTGCCGTAGGCCACCAGCCCGACCGGGCCGAAGGCGCCGGTCACCTCGGCCAGCGCGCCGGTCAGGTCGTCCATGGTGGTCGACGGGTCGGGCTCGCCGTCGGAGAGCCCATGGCCCCGCAGCTCCAGGCAGATCACCCGGAAGCCCGCGGACCTCACCGAGGATGCAATCGATCCCCAGACGTCGAGGTCGTCGCCCAAGTCGTGCACGAACACCAGCGGCGGTCCGTCGGCGGGATGCTCGAGGCCCCGCAGCACCGTCCCGTCGGCCAGCGCGACCTCGATCGGGAAGGGTGGGCTGGCAACCCTGGCCATGCCGGTGCCGGCGGCATCGCCGCCGGCGGGCTGCGGGTTCGGGGCCTCCATTCGTCCGCCCGTCAGAACGGCTGGGGGTTGAAGCAGCGCAACCCGACCTCGCCGTGCACGTCGTAGGAGGGATGCTCGTCCCAGCACTGCTCCAAGGCGTGGGGGCAGCGGGGCGCGAACCGGCATCCCGGCGGCATCATCCGCGCGGGCGGTACCAGGCCCGCGATCGGAACCAGCTCGCGGCGCTTGCGGCTCACATGGGGCAACGCCCGCAGCAGGCCCTGGGTGGAGGGGTGGCGCGGATTGGAGAACAGCTCGTCGACGCTGGCCTCCTCCACGATCTCGCCGGCGTACATGACCGCCACCCGGTCCGCGATCGAGGCCACCACGGCCAGGTCGTGGGTGATAAGCAGCATCGACATGTGGCGGTCCTGCTGCTCGGAGCGGAGCCGCTCCAGGATCTGGGCCTGCACGGTCACGTCGAGGGCGGTGGTGGGCTCGTCCGCGATGAGGATCTCGGGGTCGAGCACCAGCGCGGTGGCGATCATGACCCGCTGGCGCATCCCGCCCGACAGCTCGTGGGGGTACGAGTCGAAGCGCTCCTCGGGGGCGGGCAGCCCCACCGCCCGCAGGATGTCGACGCTCATGTCCCGCGCCTCGGCCTTGGTGGCGTCGCGGTGGGTGCGGATCACCTCGGTCATGACCTGTCCGACGGTGAACACCGGGTCCAGCGAGGTGAGCGGGTCCTGGAAGATCATCGAGATGCGCTCGGCGCGAACGTCGCGGACCTGCCGCTCGGCCAGCCGGGTGAGATCGGTGCCGTCGAAGACGATCTCACCGGAGGTGATCCTCACCGGCGGCGTGGGCAGCAGCCGCATGATCGACAGCGCGGTGATGGTCTTGCCGCACCCGCTCTCGCCCACCAGGCACAGCACCTCGTTGGGGTTGATGTCGAAGGACACGTCGCGCACCACGTCGAAGGAGCCATCCGGGGTGGCCACCGCGGTGTGGAGGTTGCGGACCGACAGCACCGGCGCGCCGCCGGCGCCGTTGGTGGCAGCCTCGGTGTGCTCGGATCTCACGGCACCGCTCACGTCTTGCGCAGCCGGGGGTTGGCCACGGTGTAGCCGACGTCTGCGAGCCAGTTGCTCAGCACCACGATGGCGATCAGCACCAGGGAGAAGAACTGGGCCACCGGGTAGTCCCGCCTGAGCACCGCGTTGACCAGCACCTGCCCGAGGCCGGGCCACCCGAAGATCGTCTCCACCACCAGGGCGTAGCCCACGATCTGGCCAATCCTCAGACCGGCCAGCGAGATGATCGGGACCATGGCATTGCGCAGCACGTGCTTGCCGACGATGCTGGCCTCCGACAGGCCCCCGGCCCGCAGCGTGCGCACGAAGTCCTGGCCGAGGTTCTCCAGCATGGCCGAGCGGGTCATCCGCACGGTCAGGGCGATGCCCTCCATGGCCAGGACCACCGCGGGCAGGATCAGCTGCTTGGTGCTGCAGCAGCCCGCCGAGGGCAGCCAGCCCAGTGTGGACGCGAAGAGCCACACCGACAGCAGGGCCAGCCAGAAGTTGGGCACGGCCATGCCGGCCACCGAGAACGTCATCACCGAGCCATCTGCCCAGCTGTTGCGTTTGACCGCGGCCAGGATGCCCAGCGGCACGCCGATGACGAAGACCAGCGCGAAGGCCGCCGCCCCCAGTATCAGGCTGTTCTTCCCGTGCTCGGTGAGCATGTCGAATATGTCGGCGTTGTTGGTGAGCGACTTGCCGAGATCGAAGGTCAGCAGCCGGCCCATGTAGCGGAAGTACTGCTCGTGGACCGGGTCGTTGAGGCCCAGCAGCTCCCGGAACTCCTCGCGCTCCTCGTAGGAGGCCGACGCGGGCAGCCGGGCCGACACCGCGTCTCCGCCCGACAGCCGGATGGCGTAGAAGACCGCGATCGAGGACAGCAGCAGCACGATCAGCGTGTAGAGGGTGCGGCCCGCGATGCGCTTCACGGCCGGCTGCCCCGGATCATTGCTCGTCCACCGACTTGGCCTCGTGGCGCAGGCGCGGGTCGAACACGTCCCGCAGGCCGTCGCCGATCAGGCTCACCGACAGCACCACCAGCACGATGGCGATGCCGGGGATCGTCGACTCCCAATGGTTGAGACGCAGGAAGTTGCGGCCGTCGGCCACCAGCTGACCCAGGCTCGGGGTGGGGGGCTGGGCGCCCAGGCCGATGAACGACAGCGCGGCCTCGGCGATCACCGCCACCGCCACGTAGTAGGACGCCAGCACGAAGGCGGGCGCCAGGATGTTGGGGAAGATGTGGCGCCACATGATCCGCATCGACGAGTAGCCCCCGGCCCGGGCCGCCTCCACGAACTCCCGCTGCGACAGGGTCAGCACCTCGCCCCGGACCACCCGGGCGATGGCTGCGGTGTTGACCAGGCCCACCGCCAGGATCACCGGCACCAGCCCGCCGCCCATCCCGCCGACGAACAGCACCGCCAGCAGGATCAGCGGGAATCCCCAGATGAAGTCGACGGTCCCGCCGACCGCCCGGTCGGTCCAGCCGCCCAGGTAGCCGGCCACCATGCCGAGCACGATCCCGGCCACCAGCGCGAGCACGGTCACCCCGGCGGCCACGGTGAGGCTCACCCTGATGCCCACGAAGACCCTGACCGCCATGTCTCGGCCCAGCGCGTCGGTGCCGAAGATGTGCCCGTCGCTCAGCGGCGGCAGGTGGATGTCCTGGAAGTCCTGGGTGACGTAGTCGCCGCCGGTGATCCAGGGCCCCAGGATCCCCGCGGCCAGCACGATCACGCCCAGCGCGGAGCCCAGCAGCAGCAGCCGGTTGTGGCGCATGCGGCTCAGGCTGCGCCGCAGCCTGGTGACGTGCTGGGCCTCCTCCAGCTCGAGGAGCTGGTTCTCCCAGTCGAGCCGCCGCGACGCGACGGCCGACCCGGCGCCCTCTGTGGCGGCGGTCACGGCGCCGCCGCGCTCGGATTCAGGCTCTGAGTCTGAGCCTTGGGGCCTCTTAGCCCTCGATCCACGTGTCGTTGTAGTACGGGTAGAGGTTCCACACGAACGGCTGCCAACCGTGCACCTTGTTGTTGTGCACGAAGGTGGCGTTCTGGTTCATGATCGGCAGGTACGGCAGCTGCTCGGCCCATGCCAGCTGGAACTCCGACGACGCCGCCTGCGCCTCGGCCTCGGTGCCCGACTGCTGCCACGCCGCGATGGCGTCGTCGATGCGGGGCTCGACCGCGTGCGAGAAGTTCGGCACCGGGATGGTGGCCGACCAGCCGAACAGGATGAGCACATCGAGGGGGATGGGCCACAGCCAGAAGAACAGCGACATCTCGACGGAGTCGCGTCCCGGCTGGCTCTGCTCGGTGAAGGCCAGGCCCCGGTCGACGACGTTGAGGTTGGCCCTCACGCCGACCTTGGCGAACTGGGCCGACACCGCCGCGGCCACGTTCTTCTGGACCGACTCGTCCTCGACCAGGTAGCGGAACTCGAAGCGGTGGCCGTCGCGCACTCGCACGCCGTCGTCGCCCATCTCCCAGCCGGCCTCGTCGAGCTTCTGGTTGGCCAGGTCCACGTCGAACTGGTTGAACTGCTCCACCGCCGGGTCGTACTGGCGGTCGGTGGTGGGGAACGGCCCGTAGGTGGCGGCGCCGTTGCCGGCGAGGATGGCGTTGACCATGCCCTCGCGGTCCAGCGAGTGCGACAGCCCCTGGCGGGTGAGCACGTCGCCGAACAGTTCGTCGTAGTCCCGGTTCATGGCCAGGTGGAAGCCCGACCACTCGGGGTGGCGGATCACCGTCAGGTCCGGGTTGTTCTCCAGCCGGCCGATGTCGATGTGGGCCGGGTTGATCAGCGTGTCGATGTCGCCGTTCTCGAGCTGGGTCGCCCGCTGGCCCTCCTCGGTGATGACCGTCCAGCGGATGCCGTCGAGGTAGGCCGGGCCCTTGTTCTCGAAGAACGGGGTGTTCGAGCCCGGGTAGTCGACCCAGCGGCTCACCGCCACGTGGCTGCCCGGCACCCACTCCTCGTGGGTGAACGGACCGGTGCCGTCGGCGAACTCGGTGCCGTAGGTGGACTCGGGGTTGAGCGTGCCGTCGGCGTTGAGGGTGCTGTCCTTCCAGGTGTCGATGTTGAGGATGCGCCAGTACCCGGTCTTGTGCGGGCCGAGGGCGCCGATCCACGGGTTCTTCATCTTCATGATGACGGTGTTGCCGTCGGCCTCGTAGGTGTCGACCGGAGCGGCCAGCCCGGCGATGAAGCTGAAGGCCTGCACCGAGCGGTAGAACTCGGCCACCATCTCAGCGTCGATCGTCCCGCCGGAGTGTGAGAGCTTGCCGTCGGGGATGTCAAAGGTGTAGGTGAGGCCGTCGTCGGAGACCGAGAAGCCCGAGGCGAACTGGGGCACGTCGGCGCCGGACGGGTCGTTCGACAGGATGGCCTCGTAGATGGCGAAGAAGGCCGGGTCGTACCAGTTGGTGGTGA
>JAJEEV010000037.1 GCA_022820805.1 Acidimicrobiia bacterium | reverse complement strand
GCAGCACGTCATGCTCGGCCAACTCGGCCACCACATCGTTCGGGTGGCGCAGCAAGTCCGAGAAGGGACGCTCGACAACCTCCATCACGCCACTATATCAGCACTACTTCAGAAGTCAGCCGAACAGCCGCTCTCGAATTCATCGACACCCTCGCCCGGGTGGCGAGAGCACTGGGCCGTCACCTCGTGCTGTCGTTTCCGGCCAATACGCCCGAACACCTAGACGACGCAATCCAGGTCGCCTAGGGCGAATGTGGTGGTGGGCCGGGGAGGATTCGAACCTCCGTAGGCTTAGCCGACGGGTTTACAGCCCGTTCCCTTTGGCCGCTCGGGCACCGACCCAAACCGGCCAGCACGATACCATCGCAGGCCGAAATCCCGTCCCCGCACCCCTAGGAATTGGCCGAACCATGCCCACCTTCGACGTAGTGAGCCGACTCGACATGCAGGAGGTCCGCAACGCCGTGGACCAGGCCGCCCGCGAGGTCGCCACCCGCTACGACTTCCGCAACACCGGCACCGCCATCGTGCTCGGCGACGGCGCCATCACGATGAACTCGTCGACCGAGGACCGGCTGGCCGCCGCCCGCCAGGTGCTCGAGGAGAAGCTGGTGCGGCGCAAGGTGTCGCTCAAGGCCCTCGACTACGGCAAGGTGCAGGAAGCCGCCGGGGCCACCGTGCGCCAGGTGGCCGCCCTCCGGGCCGGGATCTCGTCTGACCGGAGCCGGGAGCTCAACAAGTACATCAAGGGCCTCGGCATCAAGGGCGTGCAGTCGTCCACCCAGGGCGACCAGCTGCGGGTGCAGTCCAAGAAGCGAGACGACCTCCAAGCCGTGATCGCCGCCCTCAAAGAAGCCGACTTCGACCTCCCCCTCCAATACGTCAACTTCCGCGACTAGCGGTCGCGGAAGCTGGGGCCCGGCCCGGAGCGCCCGAGGCGCTCGGGGGTCCGGGGAGTTAGGTCCAGGTGCCTGTCTCTAGGCGGCGGATTCGCTCGGCGGTGGGGGGATGGGTGGAGAACATCTTGCCGAAGCCTCCCCCGCCGCCGCCCCGGGCCTGGGCCTTGAGCGGGTCGATGATGTAGTTCGACGCCTGGCTCGGGTTCACGCCCGACGGGATCCGCTGCGAATAAGTCTCCAGGCTGTTCAACGCCCGGGCCAGGGGCCGGCCGTCGCCGATCAGCTTCGCCGCCGACGCGTCGGCCTGGAACTCACGGCTGCGGCTGATGGCGGCCTGGATCATCGCCGCCGCGATCGGGGCCAGGATGGCCAGGGCGATCTGGCCCAACGGGTTGCCGTGGCGGTCGTCGCGCCCGCCCATGAACATCGAGGCGAACAGGGCCATGTTGGCGATGAACGTCACCGCCATGCCGATAGTGGCGGCCACCGACCCGATCAGGATGTCGCGGTTGCGGATGTGGGCCAACTCATGGGCCAGCACACCCCTGATCTCGTCCCAGCCCATCGCCTGGGTGAGCCCCGCGGTGATGCACACCGCGGCGTTGTTGGGGTTGCGGCCGGTGGCGAAGGCGTTGGGCTGCGGGTTGGGCGACACGTACAGCTTCGGCATCGGCATCTCGGCCCGGCGGCACAGGTCCCACATGATCTCGTAGTACTGGGGCATGTCCTGCTCGGTCACCGGCTGGGCCCTCGCGGAGGCGATCGCCAGCTTGTCGCTGAACCAGTAGGAGCCGCCGGTGAACACCACCGCGATGATCAGGCCGAGCACCAGGCCGGCCTCCTGAGCGAGAGCCCCGCCGATCACTATGAACAGGCCGCCGAGCAGGGCCAGCAGCGTGAACGTCTTGGCCGCGTTGAACATCGTCCGTCCTCTTCGTTTGCGTCACCCTCAACCTACCGGCGCAAGGTAAGAGCCCGCATCGCTCGCCGTGGCTGCCGGGGGCGGGGGTCAGCGCTCGTAGTAGCCGGAATGGGTGTAGAAGGCCAGCACGCCCTCGGCGCGGAACATCTCGATGATGCGCTCGTCGTCGTCGATAGCCACCGTTATCTCGTAGCCCGCAGCCCGCAGGCGGCCCAGCTCGTGGCGCTTGTAGTCCGCGGAGGGGCCGCCGCTGCCCCGGCCGTGGCGGGGACGCATGATCAGCAGATCGTGGCGGACCTCGTTGGCGGCCAGCCAGCTGCGGGTGATGGCGCCCACATAGTGGGGGCGGGCAGTGAGGATGGCCACCGTGTGGTCCTCCGACACCGAAGCGGTGAGCGCCAGGCCGGACTCATAAGGCGGGTCCAGATGCGCGGACGTGAAGAAGCCCCGCCAATCCTTGCGAGCGCCCCGCAGGAAGTGCTGGCGGTGGGTGGCGTCGGAGATCACGCCGTCGAGGTCGAAGATCACCAGCGGCCCGCCGACGGGCGCGGGGGCGCCGTCGGGCCCGCCGTCGGCGAAGTACCAGTTGTCGGGAGTGGTGGTCACGGCGTCGGTTCGCCCGTCGCCCGCATTCTTCGCAGAAACCCGCGCATAACACCCGTTTTCGCAAAGGAACAGGGCCGGAGAGCGGTGGTCACTCCTCGTCGGCGGCCTCGGCGGCCCGGTCCCTGATCTCGGCCACCACACCCGGATCGGCCAGGGTGGTGGTGTCGCCCAGGTCCCGGCCGTCGGCCACGTCACGCAGCAGGCGGCGCATGATCTTGCCCGAGCGGGTCTTGGGCAGGTCCGGCACCAGGAACACCGCCTTGGGCCGGGCCGTCGGGCCCAGCTTGGTGGCCACATGCTGGCGGACCTCCTCCCGCAGCTCGTCGGAGGCCACCGCGGTGCCCACCAGGATCACGTAGCCCACGATGGCCTGGCCGGTGATGTCGTCGGTGGCGCCCACCACCGCGGCCTCGGCCACCGCCGGATGGTCCACCAGCGCGGACTCCACCTCGGTGGTGGAGATCCGGTGGCCCGACACGTTCATCACGTCGTCCACCCGGCCCAGCAGCCACAGGTAGCCGTCGGCGTCTACCCGGGCACCGTCGCCCGCGAAGTAGCGGCCCTCGAACTCCGACCAGTAGGTGGCCCGGTAACGCTCCGGGTCGCCCCAGATGCCCCGCAGCATCGACGGCCACGGATGGGTGATGGTCAGGTAGCCGCCGCCCTCTTCCACTACCGCACCGGCGTCGTCGACCACCTCGGCGAACACGCCCGGCAGCGGCTGGGTGGCCGACCCCGGCTTGGTGGTGGTGACCCCCGGCAGCGGGGTGATCATGTGGCCGCCGGTCTCGGTCTGCCACCAGGTGTCCACGATCGGGCAGCGCTCGGTGCCGATGTGGCGGTGGTACCACATCCACGCCTCGGGGTTGATGGGCTCGCCCACGGTGCCCAGCACCCGCAGGCTCGACAGGTCACGGCCCGCCGGCCACTGCTCGCCCCACTTCATGAACGTGCGGATGGCGGTTGGGGCGGTGTAGAGCTGGGTGACGCCGTAGCGCTCGACGATGTCCCACAGGCGGTCCTTGGCCCAGCCGGCCCGGTCGCCTTCCCGTTCGGCGGGGCGGGGCGTGTCGGGGGTGCCCTCGTACATCACCGACGTGGCCCCGTTGGCCAGCGGCCCGTACACGATGTAGCTGTGGCCGGTCACCCAGCCGATGTCGGCCGCGCACCAGTACACGTCGGTGTCGGGGCGCAGGTCGAACACGTAGCGGTGGGTGAACGTCACCTGGGTCAGGTAGCCGCCGGTGGTGTGCATGATCCCCTTGGGCTTGGCGGTGGTGCCGGAGGTGTACAGCAGGTACAGGAGCTGCTCGGAGTCCATCGGCTCGGCCGGGCAGACGGGGGCGGCCTCGGCCATCAGGTCGTGCCACCACAGGTCCCGGCCCTCGGTCATGTCGGGGTCGGTGCCGCAGCGGTCCACCACCACCACATGCTCCACCGACGGCGCGCCTGCGCTCAGGGCCAGATCCACGTTGGGCTTCAGGGCCGACGGGGCGCCCCGGCGGTAGCCGGCGTCGGCGGTGACCACCAGCCGGGCCTCGGCGTCGGCGCAGCGGTCGGTGATGGCGTCGGGCGAGAACCCGCCGAAGATCACCGAATGGGCCACCCCGATGCGGGTGCAGGCCAGCATCGTGACCGCCAGCTCGGGGATCATCGGCATGTACACCGCGATGCGGTCGCCCTGGCGCAGGCCCAGGCGCAGCAGCACGTTGGCGAAGCGCTGCACGTCGTCGAGGAGCTCGGCGTAGGTGATGGTGCGGGTGTCGCCGGGCTCGCCCTCCCAGTGGAAGGCCACCTTGTCGCCCCTGCCGGCGGCGACGTGGCGGTCGAGGCAGTTGTAGGACACGTTGAGCTTGCCGCCCACGAACCACTGGGCGAAGGGCAGGTCCCACTCCAGGGTGGTGTGGAAGTCGTCGTCCCAGTCGAGGAGGTCGCGGGCCTGGCCGGCCCAGAACGCCTCGAAGTCGGCGTCGGCCTCGTCGTACATGGACCGGTCCTGCGCCTGGGCTCTGGCCGCGAAGTCCGGCGGCGGCGGGAAGGTGCGGTCCTCGGTCTCGTAGATCTCGATCGACCCTTCGGCCATGGCGGTCCTCCTGGTTGCTCTGAGGGTGGTGGCTAGGCGGCTAGGCGGCGGCTCCGGCCGGCACCGTGTCGGTGTGGCGTCCCGAGCGCAGCACCGTGCCCGGCAGCGCCTCAGTGGCCTCGCCGTCCACCACGGTGGTGACCCCGTTGACCATCACCCGGCGCACACCCGTGGCCTCGGCCCACAGGCGCCGGCCCGCGCCGGGCAGGTCGGCCACCAGCACCGGCTCGGTGGCGCCCACGGTGTCGGGATCGAACAGCACCACATCGGCGAAGCAGCCCTCGGCGATGCGGCCCCGGCCCTTGAGGCCGAACAGCCGGGCCGGTGCCTCGGTGAGGTGATGGACGGCGTTCTCGAGGGTGGTGAGCCGCCGGCCCCGCAGGCAGTCGTCGATCCAGGCGGTGGTGTAGCAGGCGCCGGCCATGCGGTCGAGGTGGGCCCCGGCGTCGCTGCCGCCGATCATCACCGCCGGATGCTCCCAGGCCTCGGCCCGCAGGCGCCAACTCTCGGGATCGTCGTCGGTGGGGGCCGGCCACAGCACGGTGCGCAGGTCGTCGTTCAGGCAGATGTCCACCAGGCAGAAGAAATCCCGCTGGCCCCGCTCGCGGGCGATGTCGCCGATGCGGCGGCCCTTCAGGCCCTCGTTGGCGGCCGAGTAGGTGTCGCCGATGCGGTAGTCCGACCAGCCCGTGAGGCGGCTGAACACGCCGGCCTCCGGGCTGGCCGCCGAGTTCTCCAGGGCGATCAGGGTCTCTTTGTTGCGAAGGGCCTGCATGCGCTCGGGGATCGGGAGGCCGAACGTGTCGGGCCAGTCCGGCAGCATGTGCAGCGCGCAGAACGTGCCCAGGTTCATGTTCATCCCCACCAGGATCGGCATGGTGAGCGCCACCACCACCGCCCCCGCCTCGGCGGCCCGCTCGCAGGCGGCGATCTGGTTGCGGTAGTCGTCGGGGCGGGCCGAGTCGATGGTGAGCACGTTCCAGTTGAGGGGGCGCTGAGCCTGCAGCGACATGCGGGTCATCAGGTCGACCTCGTCGTCGCTGAAGCCCTTCATGCAGCCGTCGGCCACCCACTCCAGGGTGGTGCCGGGGTGGGCGGACGTCTCCCGGCACAGCTCCAGCACCTCGTGCTCGGACGCCCAGCGGCTGGGCACGGGCTGACCGTCCCAGTCGTTGTGGGTGTAGCTGCGGCCGGTGGAGAAGCCCAGCCCGCCGGCGGCCAGCGACTCGGCCAGCAGGGCCCGCATCAGGGCGATCTGGTCGTCGTTGGCCTCGTGGCCCACGGCGTCGTCGCGCATCACGGCCCGGCGCAGGGCGCAGTGGCCCACCATGAAGCCGGCGTTCACGCCTATGCCGCGGGACTCGACGGCCCGCAGGTAGTCGGCGAAGCTTTCCCAGTCCCAGGGCACGCCCTCCTCCAGCGCGGCCAGCTCCATGCCCTCGACCTTCACCATCATGCGCTTGAGGTACTCGCCGTCGTCGGGGTGGGTGAGCGGGGCCAGCGAGAAGCCGCAGTTGCCGCCGACCACGCTGGTGACGCCGAACAGGTTTGACGGGGTGGCTCTGGGGTCCCAGAAGATCTGGGCGTCGTAGTGGGTGTGGGGGTCGATGAAGCCGGGGCACACCACCAGGCCGGTGGCGTCGATGGTGTCGGTGGCTCCGGTGGCGGCGAGGGTGCCGGGGTCGGCCACGGCCACGATCCGGCCGTCGGCGATTCCGATGTCGGCCGGGCGGGCGGGGGCGCCGGTGCCGTCTATCAGCGTGCCGCCGGTTATCAGCGTGTCAAGCATTGCGCAGAGGGTAGCCGTGGCCGCGTTGGCCCGATCCGTCTGCCGCCGAATCTCGGGAGCGCTGCGTGTCACACAGCGGGGCCAGAACTCCCAAGAAACCGCCACACCGCACCCCGCTGGATCTCGGGAGCGCTGCGTGTCACACAGCGGGGCCGGAACTCCCGAGAAATATGGGGGGTTGTGGTGGCGAGTACAGTCCAGACATGTTGCTGCGACGGGACAAGAAGCAGATGCCGACCGCCGCCGAGGCGCTGCCCGGGCGGGACGAAGCCATCGAGGTGCAGGCGTACGGTCACCTGGTGCTCGGCACGCCGCTCGAGCCGCCGTTCCCCGACGGGTACGAGCGGGCCATGTTCGGGATGGGGTGCTTCTGGGGGGCCGAGCGGTTCTACTGGCAGATGGAGGGCGTGCACACCACCGCCGTGGGCTACTCGGGGGGCGTGACCCCCAACCCCACCTACCAGGAGGTGTGCAGTGGGCGCACCGGCCACAACGAGGTGGTGCTGGTGGTGCACGACCCGGCGGTGGCGCCGTACGAGCAGCTGCTGAAGGTGTTCTGGGAGATGCACGACCCCACCCAGGGCATGCGCCAGGGCAACGACGTGGGCACCCAGTACCGCAGCGGGATCTACGTGTATGGCGAGGCGCAGCGGGAGGCCGCCGAGGCGTCCCGGGACCGGTACCAGGCCGCGCTGACGGCCAGGGGCTTCGGGGAGATCACCACCGAGATCGTCGACGCCGGACCCTTCTACTACGCCGAGGAGTACCACCAGCAGTATCTGGCCCGAAACCCGTACGGGTACTGCAACCACGGCTTCTGCCATGTCGGCTACGAGCCCGCCGCAGCCGCGGCCGGCTAGCCGTCCGTCGAGCCCGTAGATGACGACCGGTCCTTGACAGACGACCGGTTCTTGACAGACGGCCGGTTCTTGATGGACCGCCGGTTCTCGATGGACCGCCGGGCCCGAGTCGACGGCCGGTCCTCGATGGACCGCCCGTTCTCGATGGACCGCCGGGCCCGAGTCGACGGCCGGTCCTCGATGGACCGCCGGGCCCGAGTCGACGGCCGGTCCTGTAGTTGACGGCCGAGTCGGGGGCCGCAGGTCGGGGGACGCCCCCGGCGCGGTCGCAACGGTCGCGCCGGCTGGGCGTGGCCATGATGCTGGTGTCGGGGTTCGGGTTCGGCGCCACCGGCGCCATCTCCCGCAGCATCGACGCCGACGCCTGGCAGCTCGCCAGCTGGCGGAGCCTGATCGGCGGCGGCGGCACGCTGGTCTACGTGTGGCTGCGGGGCCGCATGAGTGGTTCGCATGCCCGCCTGCGGGTGAGCGCCACCCTGGGACCCCAGGGCCTGCTGCTGGTCGGCCTGTCGGGCCTTTCGATGATCCTGTACATCGACGCGCTCCAGAGGACAGAGGTGGCCAACGTCAGCGTGATCGCGGCCACCGTTCCGTTCCTGGCCGCCGGGTTGGCGTGGCTGATCCTGCGTGAGCGGCTGCGACGCTCGACGGTGGTGGCGGGTCTGGTGGCCCTGGGCGGCGTGACCCTGACCGTGGCCGGCAACCTCGGACCCGGCGACCTCGACGGCAACCTGCGGGCCGTCATCCTGGCGCTGACCCTGGCCCTGCTGATCGTGCTGATACGCCGATTCGAGGGCGCCGACGCGGTGCTCGCTCTGGGCTCGGCCGGCGTGCTGCTGTTCGTGGTGGCGCTGGCGGTGGCCGACCCGCTGGGGGTGGCCGCCGACCAGATGCCGCTCCTGGTGTTCTTCGGGACGGTGTTCGCGGTGTCGCTGGTGCTGTGGACCGAGGGGGTGCGGCTGATCCCGGCCGCCGAGGCCGGGCTGCTGACCTCCAGCGAGACGCCGTTCTCGATCCTGCTGGCGTGGATTGTGCTGGCCGAGGCGCCCCCGCTGGTGACCGTGGCCGGCGGGCTGCTGGTGCTGGGGGCCATCTTCGGCCACGCCGGGGCCGACCTTGCCGCCGGCCGGGTCAGCCGCCCGTGGCTACGTCCCCGGACCCGCCCCAGGGTCTAGGAGTGCGCTAGCCGTCGCCAGGGCTCAGGGGGAACCGCTGGCGACCCCAGAACTCCCACAACAGCCAGCCGATGGCGTTCAGGCCGACGCTCGCGAATATGGCCCACAGAGCCAGCGAGATGCTTGAGTCGAACCACTCGAAGTGGGCGGCCGGGAACATGATGAACGCGAACACCGCGCCTGTGCTGATGCCGTGACCCACCCGCTCCCGGCGGCTCCGGTACTTCAACCTCCCGATGAGGAGCCGCCGCAAACTCCTGAGCACTTCCGCAGCGTCAGCCATCCTCGGCGGGTTCGGGTTCGGGCGGGCGGAAGAAGAGCAGGAGCTGGGCCGCTCCGGCGCCGACGCCGAGCAGCAGGGCGATCCACAGGCCGGTCCAGCCGTCGAGGTTGGCGGTGATGTCCAGGGCGGCGTCGAGGGATATGTCGCCGGGGCCGAGCACGGCCGACACCAGGCTCATGACCGCGATCAGGGCGACGTACTCCCAGCCCTCGCCGGTGATCATGAAGCCTTTGTCACGGTGGACGGTCCAGAACGCCACCACCATCAGGCCGATCAGGCCGGCCGCGGCCACCGGGGTGATCAGGCCGACCACGAGCAGTGCGCCCACACCCATCTCGGAGCCGGCCGCCAAGGTGGCGTGGACCCTGCCTGGTCGCATCCCCATCGACTCGAACCAGCGGCCGGTGCCGGCGAGCTTGCCGCCCCTGAAGGCCTTGTTGAAGCCGTGGACGAAGATCATCATCCCCAGCCCGGCCCGCAGGATCATCAGGGCGATGTCGACCTCCCGGGCGGCGTCCGACGGCTCGTACAGGACCGCAGCCAGGACCAGGCCGAGGATCGTGAGCGCAGTGAGCGCCCTGATGACGATGTCGGCTGTGCGCTTGCTCACGGTGACCTCCTGGTTGCGTGCGTCGACGGGCGGCGGACGGTGCGAGTGTAGGCACGGCGCCTTAGCGCTCACCGCCGTGGTCCCCCGGCCGCCGTGCAGCGTGCAGCATCGGCTGGGCCGGTGGCCTCGGGTGGTGCTGGCAACCGGGGCCAAGCCACCACGGGTCCCGTGCGGAGTCGGTGCCGGGGCGACCCGACGACACACAGCGCCACCACAGATCAATGCGGGCTCGGTACGACCCGACGACGCACGGCGCCAGGCCGTCCAGGTCGGTGCGGGACGACCCGACGACACACAGAGCAGCCGGGCGACGGCGGGGAGTAGACATTCAGTCCGTGGGTGCGGACGTGAGCGTGGCGGCGGTGGCGGTGGCCCGGACTGCGGTGCGGCCGGTGGACGGCGAGCTGGCCGGGTGGACCCCGGTGGAGCTGGCTGGCGTGGTGGGCCGGGAAGCACTGGAACGTGCCCGGCTCTCGGCCGAGAACCTGGACGAGCTGGTCGTGGGCTGCGCCGACCCGGTCGGGGCCTGCGGAGCCGACGCAGCCCGGGCGATCGTGCTGGCCGCCGGCTGGCCGGTGGCGGTAGGCGGCCTGGTAGTCGACCGGGGCGAGACCAGCGGCCTGGCTGCGGTGCAGACCGCGGCGGCGTCGATCCGGGCCGGGCAGGTCCGCACGGTGCTGGTGGTCGGGCTGGGCCTGTGCTCGGTGGTGCCGCCGGGCGCGGCCGCCCTCAACCGCACCTACGGCGCGCCGTGGGGCGGGGTGGCCGAACGGTTCGCGGCGACGGGCGGGCTGCTGCCCGCGCCCCGGCTGTCGGAGCGTGCCGCTGTGGCGGCGGGCATCGGCCGGATCGATCTTGATGGCGCGGCCGGGGAGTCCCGGCGGAGGCGGTCGGCCGCCGGGGCCAGCCCGGCCATCGTGGCGGTGGCGGCTCGGCCGGGCGACGCGGCCGGGCCAGGCGTGTACCCGGGCGATCCGGTGGCTGTCGATGTGGTGCGCGCCTGGGGCGACACCGCGGAGTTGCCCCCGGCCTTCGACGACGAAGGCCTGCTGACCGCGGCCACCTTCGCTCCCCCCGCCGACGCGGTGGCCGCAGTGCTGCTGCAAGCCGTCACCTCGCCCGCACCGTCCGACCGGGTTGCCAGAGTGACGGGAACGGGGCGGGCTGCGGGCGACCCGTTCGATCCGACCGGCAATGTGGCCGCGGCAGTAGCACAGGCGGTCGCAGAGGCTGGCGGGGAGCTCGACGACGTGGACGACATCGCGGTCGTCGAGCACGACGCGGCCACTGTCGAGCTGGTTGCCCGCGCTCTGGGGACGGATGCGAGCCGTCTCAACCGGTCCGGCGGGGCGGTGGCCACCGGCAACGCGGCAGCGGCAGAGGAACTGCGCCTCATCACCGATGGGCTGACCGGACCGGGCGCGGGGCGGCTGCTGCTCACCATCAGCGCCGGCCCCACCGGTTCCGTCGCCATAATGTGGCATTCCTGATATTTAAGTCATTTTCAAGTTGTCTATGTCATAGTGATCTGTTACGGTGGCCCCTATGGAAGTCGAAGTCCTCACCACGCTGTTGGGAGTTGCGCTAGCCGCGCTCGTAGCAGCATGCGGCGCGGGCTTCCGGTGGATGCGTACTGACTTCCGCGACCTGCGCAGCCACGTCGACACCCGGTTCACCGAACAGATCACGACCACCAACGAACGCTTCAGCGAAGTCAACACACGCCTCGACAGACTTGAACACAGGTTCGACCGACTCGAGCAAAAGGTCGACGAACTGATCACGGCGCTGGCCCGCGGCGGGCTCTCGATCGAGCCTCGGCATGCAGCACCTCGACCACCGTCGCCAGCACCCGAGCCCACGGTGGCCCCACAACTGCAGGAGCCCGACCCGGCACCCACGGAGGCGCTCACGGAGAGGCCACTGCCACCTGAGGCGGGCACCGAGATCGCTGATCCTCCCCGGGCGCCACCAATGGCGGACGATCGGCCGTCAGTGGAGCAACCGTTCCGATCCCCACCGGCCGACCCGCTTGGGCCCACGGCGGCGCCTGCCTGACTCGACGGGGCCGGGAGCAATCGCTAGGGCCGCCGGCGGACCGTGGCGTAGCATCGGGGCGGCGGGTCGTCCGCAGGCGGGAGGCCGTCACAGGGATGCAGCGAGAGAAGGCCGTCAACATCGGGCTGATCGTGCTGGCGCTTGGCGGCCTGGTGCTCGGCGCCGTCCTGGCCGACCTGCTGAAGGTTCTGATCGCGGTGGTGATCGCCTACGCGGTGCTGCGGCTGGGGCTGGCCATGCTGCGCAACCTGGCCCGGCCGCTGCCCGAGCCACCCGACCCGGGCATCCTGCGCAAGGTCAAGATCGAGTACCGGTGCAGCATCTGCGGCGCCGAGGTGCGCATGACCGTCGCCCCCGACGAGGACCCCGAACCGCCTCGTCACTGCCAGGACGAGATGGACCTGGTCACTCCCATTGAGTGACGACCCGATACCCGATCCGACAGTTATCCACAGGCTGTGGGCAAATCGGGGGAAAATTACAAGGGTGTGATCAGGCCCCTGCCGTCCGGCTACCCCCGAGGGGACGGAGCGTCAGCGGTACTGGGTGGCTGTGACGATCCCGGCCAGGATCAGGGCCAGACCTCCGAGCAGCACCACGTTCGAGGTGTCCCAGAACACGGCCAGGTAGTTGACGATGATCAGTGCCACGCCTGCCCCGAGCAGGCTGAACAGCAGGATCGGCACCCAGATCGGGCTCGGAGGCTGCGCATCAAACCCGGTGTGGCTCTGCTGGTCGGGCTTGTAGTTGTCGGGGCGGGTGCCCTTGGCCGTCACACGACCAGCCGGCACACGGCGCTTGGTGGGTCTCGGCATGGCACCGAGGATAGACGCCACCGGGTCCGGCCGTGACCGGCCTCCGGCACGCCCACGCTCAAAAACAGCCCAACAAGAAGCTGACGCCCGGCACGCCCACGCTCAGAAACGGCCCAGGAGGAAGTTGGCCGGGTCGGTGGCCGAGGGATACGACCCCGTGACTCCCGCGCTGATGTAGCCGGCGTCGCTGATCAACGTCACCCCGGTGACGTACGCGGCGGCGTCACTGCACAGGAACAGCAGCGGGTAGGCCTGCTCCATGGGCGTGGAAGCCTCCACCCCCGCGTCGGACCGGTAGTCGGCGCCGAACTCCAGCCACAGATCCCTGTTGGCCTCGGCCAGCGGGGTCACCGTCGGGCCCGGGCAGATGGCGTTGATGCGAACCCCCCGCTGAAGCATCGGGTAGGCCTGGGCAGCGACATAGGCGCACACCGCCTGCTTGGTGTGGAAGTAGTCGGCCTTGCGATGGGCCACGAACCAGGCCGCGGCCTCGTCGAAGTCGGTGATGGCCAGCACCTCCTTGAACTCCTCGAGGTTCGACTCCCAGCCCAGGCCCGCCGACGACGAGATGAAGCCGATGGCCGAGCCCGCAGCCAGCATCCCGGCATCGAGCATGCGATCGATCAGGTGACGATGCCCGACGAAGTTGATCCGCTCGAGGCCCGGCGTGCCGTCGGCCACTCCCGCGCACGCCAGCAGGGCGTGCACCGGCCCGCCGCAAGCGTCCACCGCGGCCTCGATCGACGCCTGCTCGGCCAAGTCCAAGCCGATGGCGGTCGCCCCGGCCAGGGTCACCTCGGCCCGGTCCATGACCACCACCTCCGCACCGGCGGCCAGGGCCAGCTCAGCCGCGGCGGCGCCCATCCCGGTGGCACCCCCCACCACCAGCACCCGCCTGCCGTCGAACCGGAACGCATCGAACAGCGCCATTGCGACAATCAACCCTTCCTGCCTAGCGTGACCGCACGCCTGCCGGGACCTGGTCGTCCCCGAGGCGTCTATTGCGACAATCAGCCCTTCCTGCCTAGCGTGACCGCACGCCTGCCGGGACCTGGTCGTCCCCGAGGCGCTCATTGCGACAATCAACCCTTCCTGCCTAGCGTGACCGGGGAAATGTCTACCACCGAGGCAGCGGTCGCCCCCGGCCCGTACTACGACCCGTTCGACTTCGAGATCGACGCCGACCCGTACCCGGTCTGGCGCCGGCTGCGCGAGGAGGAGCCGCTGTACCGCAACGAGCGCTACGACTTCTATGCGCTCAGCCGGTTCGACGACGTGGCCGCGGCGTTCAAGGACTGGCGTACCTACAGCTCGGCCAAGGGCACCGTCCTGGAGATCATGCGGAGCGGGCTGCGGGTCCCCCCGGGGATGATCATCTTCGAGGACCCGCCCGTGCACGACTACCACCGCGGCCTCGTGTCGAGAGTGTTCACCCCCAAGAAGATGAACGCCCTGGAGGCCAAGCTGCGCGAGTTCTGCGCCCGCAGCCTCGACCCCCACGTCGGCACCGGCCGCTTCGACTTCATCGCCGACCTCGGCGCCCAGGTGCCCATGCGGGCCATCGGCATGCTGCTGGGCATCCCCGAGCAGGACCAGGACACGCTGCGCGACCGGGTCGACGACAGCATCAAACTCGACGACGGCACGATGCCGGACTTCACCTACCGGCGTGACGGCAACAAGAACTCGGCCGAGCTCCTGCGCGAGTACATGGACTGGCGGACCGACCACCCCGCCGACGACCTGATGACCGAGCTGCTCCACGCGGAGTTCGAGGATGAGACCGGCACCCTGCGCCGGCTCACCCGCAAAGAGGTCCTGAACTTCGTGGCGCTCCTCAACGGCGCCGGCCACGAGACCACCACCCGCCTCATCGGCTGGACCGGCATGCTGCTGGCCGAACACCCCGACCAGCGACGGGACCTGGTCGACGACCGCAGCCTCATCGGCCAGGCCATCGAGGAGATCCTCCGCTACGAGTCGCCCTCGCCGGTACAGGGCCGCTGGGTGACCGCCGACATCGAGCTCCACGGCCAGACGGTGCCCGCCGGCAGCGTCATGCTGCTGATCAACGGATCAGCCAACCGCGACGACCGCAAGTTCGTCAACGGCGACACCTTCGACATCCACCGCGCCATCGACTTCCACCTGGCCTTCGGCTACGGCATCCACTTCTGCCTGGGCGCGGCCCTGGCCCGCATCGAGGGACGGATCGTGCTCGACGAGGTGCTCAAGCGCTGGCCCGAATGGGACGTCGACTGGGACAACGCGGTGCAGGCCCGCACGTCCACGGTACGAGGCTGGGAGAGCCTGCCGGTCCTCACCGGCTGACCCTCGGCCCGGCCCACCCAGGCCAAGCCGGGCCACGGGCTGCCGGCCCACGGGCTGCCGGCCACAGGCCCCGGGCTCCGAGCCACAGGCTGCCGGCCACAGGCCACGGGCTCCGAGCCACAGGCCACGGGCTCCGGGCTGCCGGCCACAGGCCACGGGCTGCCGGCCACAGGCTGCCGGCCACAGGCCACGGGCTCCGGGCTGCGGGCTGCGCTAGCTGAAGTTCTCCCAGTAGCGGGACGGGACCGGCCCCCGCTGGCCGTGGTACTTCGAACCCAACTCCCCCGACCCGTATGGCGTGTCGGCCGGAGTGGTCATCATCTGGAAGCTGATCTGGCCGATGCGCATGCCCGGATACAGGGTGATCGGCAGGTTGGCCACATTCGACAACTCCAGGGTGAGCTGCCCCTCGAAGCCGGGATCGACGAACCCCGCGGTCGAGTGGATCAGCAGGCCCAGGCGGCCCAGCGACGACTTGCCCTCCAGGCGGGCCACCAGATCGTCGGCCAGCGCCACCCGCTCCAGGGTGGCCCCCAGCACGAACTCGCCCGGATGCAGGATGAACGGGTTGTCGTCGTCGGCGCCCACCAGCGTCGTCAGCTCCGACAGGTCCCGCTTCACGTCGATGTGGCCCAGCGAGTGGTTGCGGAACACCCGGAAACTGTCGTCGAGGCGCAGGTCCACCGACGACGGCTGCACCGCGCCCTCGCCGAGCGGGTCGATGACGATGCGGCCCGCGTCGAGCGCCTCCCGGATCGAGCGGTCCGACAGGATCACCGAGCCGCTCCCGGCCCGCAGCCGACGCCGGCACCGGCCGCTCCACCGCCCCGAGATTTCTCGGGAGCGTGGAGGCGGCTATACGACACCCAACACTCCCGAGAACCAGGTGAGGGCGGGGCCACCGATTCTCGGGAGCGCACCGGGGGGTGTACGACACCCAACACTCCCGAGAACCAGCCGGGGGAGGTGCAGCGGAGCCCACCGCCGGCACCAGCACCGCCAGCACCAGCACCGCCATCACCAGCACCGCCATCACCAGCACGGGCCGGGCTCATCGATCCGCCGTCCATGCGAGGAGCGTAGGCCAGCACGGCGCCGCCGGCCCCCCGGATCCGCCGCCAGGCCCGGCGAGCCGTGACAAATGTCACTTGATCGCCGCAAGCGGGCTGTTAGTTTTCGGCTGATGGAGTTCCGCCGGATCAACGGCCTGCCCCCATACGTCTTCACGATCATCAACGACCTGAAGATCAAGCTCCGCCACGACGGCGCCGACATCATCGACCTCGGGTTCGGCAACCCCGACCTGCCGTCGCCCGACATCGCCGTCGACAAGCTGTGCGAGGCGGCCCGCAACCCCCGCAACCACCGCTACTCGTCCAGCCGGGGCCTGCCCGCGCTGCGCCGCAACATCGCCGCGCTGTACCAGAGCCGCTTCGGGGTGGAGCTCGACCCCGACACCGAGGTCATCAACACCATCGGCGCCAAGGAGGGGTTCAGCCACCTTATGTGGGTGCTGCTCCAGCCCGGCGACACCTGCCTGGTGCCCACCCCCAGCTACCCGATCCACATCTACGGACCGCTGTTCGCGGGCGCCCAGATCCGGGAGGTGCCCCTCGCCGGCGGCGACGAGTTCGTCCACCGGATGCAGCTCACCTGGCACTACAGCCGGCCCAAGCCCCGGGTGGCGGTGATCTCGTTCCCGCACAACCCCACCACCACCTGCGTCGACCTCGACTTCATGCAGAAGGTGGTGGACTGGGCCCGCGAGCACGACATGCTGATCGTGCACGACAACGCCTACGCCGACCTCGGCTTCGACGGGTACCAGCCGCCGTCGATCCTGCAGGTGGACGGGGCCAAGGAGTGCGCGGTGGAGTTCTACTCGTGCACCAAGTCGTTCTCGATGGCCGGGTGGCGGATGGCGTTCATGCTGGGCAACGCCGAGGTGGTGGCCGCGCTGGCCAAGCTCAAGAGCTACCTCGACTACGGGTCGTTCCAACCGATCCAGATCGCGGCGGCGGTCACGCTGCTGGAGCAGCCCGACTACCCGCTGGAGGCGTGCGCGGTGTACGAGCGCCGGCGGGACGCCCTGTGCGAGGGCCTCAACCGCATCGGCTGGGAGGTGGAGCCGCCCAAGGGGACCATGTTCGTGTGGGCCAGGATCCCCGAGCCGTACCAGCACATGGATTCCATCGAGTTCGCGTCGAAGCTGGTGCGGGAGGCCCATGTGGCCGTCTCGCCGGGCGTGGGGTTCGGGCCCGGCGGTGAGGGTCATGTGCGGTTCGCGCTGATCGAGAACCGCCAGCGCATCGGCCAGGGGATCCGCAACCTGCGCCGCTGCCTGCCAGAGCTAGAGCCGAGCGCCGGGGCCGGTGCCGGTGCCGGGGAGTCGGGCGCCGACAAGGCCGACGCGGAGAAGGCCACCGCCGCCTGAACCGGTCCCGCCCGAACCAGCCCAGCCCGAACCAGCCCAGCCCGAACCGGTCCCCCCCCCCGAAACTGGCGACGAAACGGCTACTGGACACCCACAATCCGCACCAATTTCGGGGACGGGCGTTGGTCGGGGTATAACGGCACGATGCTGATCGTGGTCTCACCGGCCAAGGCGCTCGACTACAGCTCGGCGCTGCCCACCCGCAAGCACTCCCAGCCCCGGATGCTGGACGAGGCGTCGCCGCTGGTGGACGTGATGCGCCAGAAGTCTCCCGACGAGATCGCCAGGCTCATGGACATCTCCGCCGAGCTGGCCGAGCTCAACTTCGAGCGATACCAGGACTTCCAGGAGCCCTTCACAACCGCCGACGCCCGGCCCGCGCTGCTGGCCTTCGCCGGCGACGTGTACCAGGGCATGGACGCGGCGGCCACCTTCACCGAGCGCGACTACACCCACGCCCAGAAGGTGCTGCGCATCCTGTCGGGGCTGTACGGGGTGCTGCGCCCACTGGACCTGATGCAGCCCTACCGGCTGGAGATGGGGTCGAAGCTGGCCACCGACCGGGGCCGCGACCTCTACGACTACTGGGGCGAGCGCATCACCGACATGCTCAACGCCGACCTGGCCGAGAGCCCGGGGCCGGCGGTGGTGGTGAACCTGGCGTCCAACGAGTACTTCCGCTCGGTGGACACCCGGCGGCTGGAGGGGCGGCTGGTGACGCCGGCGTTCCTCGACGGGCGGGGCGACAAGGAGCCCAAGATGATCTCGTTCTTCGCCAAGCGGGCCCGGGGGTCGATGGCGGGCTGGATCATCCGCAACCGGGTGAAGTCGGTGCGGGGCCTGCGGGACTTCGACGGCCTCGGCTACGGGTTCGACGCCGACCGCTCGTCCACCGATCGCCCGGTCTACGTCCGCTACACCTAGCGGTTCGCCGCCGGCCGACGAATTCTCGGGAGCGCACCAGGGGGCGTGCGACACACAACACACCCGAGAACCAGCCGAGGGCGGACCCACCAATTCTCGGGAGCGCAGCGGCGGGCGTACGACACACAACACACCCGAGAACCAGCCGAGGACGGACCCACCAATTCTCGGGAGCGCAGCAGGGGGTGTGCGACACACAACACACCCGAGAACCAGCCGAGGACGGACCCACCAATTCTCGGGAGCGCAGCGGCGGGTGTACGACACACAACACACCCGAGAACCAGCCCAGGACGGTGCAGGGGACTCTGCGATGGCTACGATCGGGGCCTTCCGCGGGTGTAGTTCAATGGTAGAACATCAGCTTCCCAAGCTGAGAATGCGAGTTCGATTCTCGTCATCCGCTCCGTGAGGCCCCGCAAGCAGTCCCGCTGACGCCGCGACATGCTGACCGAGAGGGCTCGGGAGCCTCGGCTGCTCTCCTATTACCTGGCCCAGGGCCTGTGCATAGGGTCGCTGGCCTCGGTCGTCACCCTGCTCGGCGACCTGCGGGACGAGTTCGGGCTGAGCGAGACCCAGCTCGGGCTGATCGTCGGCGCCGGGTTCTTCACCGCCTTCGTCACCCAGATCACCCTGGCCCGGGTAGCCGACCGGGGGCATGCGCCCCTGATGGTACGGCTCGGGCTGGTGGCCGCGGCGGTCAGCATGGTCGGGTTCGCGGCCAGCACCGGCTTCTGGACGATGCTCGGGGCGAGAGCGGTCCTCGGCATCGCCATCGGGGCGGCCCAGCCCGCCATCCGCCGCACCGTCATCCTGGCCGACCCGGCCCACACCGGCCGCAACCTCGGCCGGCTCGGCGTGGTCGAGATCATCGGGTTCGCGCTCACCCCGGCCGCGGCGGCCCTGCTGGCCGACGCCTTCAACCTGGACGTGCCCTTCTATGTGCTGGCGGTCGTCGCCGGTGCGACCGTAGTGATGATGGGCCGCCTCGAGACCGACGAGGGCGCCGTCGGCACCCGCACCACAAGCTCGCTGCGGCTGCTGCGAGACCGGGTGGTGGCCGGCACGCTGGTGCTGGTCACCAGCCAGTTCGTGATGGTCGGGGCGTGGGAGGCGGTGTGGGCGGTCAGCCTCGTCGACCTCGGCGCGGCCACGTGGGAGGTCGGGGTGAGCTTCACCCTGTTCGCCATCCCGATGGGAGTCCTGGCCCCGGTGGCGGGGGTATGGGGCCAGCGCACCGGCGGGACGCGGCTGTGCGCCGGTGGGCTGCTGGCGTCGGCCGCGGTGGGAGTGCTGCTGGGCGTGTTCGACTCGATGTGGACCCTGGTGGCGGCATCGATGGTGATGGGCATCGGCGCGGGCATGGGCTTCACCGCCGGCCTCTACGCCTACTCGCAGACGGTGAGCAACGACCGCCAGGCGTCGTCGCAGGGGCTCATGGGCGCCACCGAGGTGCTGCTGGGCGGGGTGGCGTCGGTACTGGGGGCCTGGCTCTACGACATCTCCGGCCGGGGCCTGGTGTGGACGGTGATCCCGGCGCTGATGGCGTTGACGCTGATCGGCGGCCTGCTATGGAGGGGCATGGGCCTAGCGGAGTACACGAGGCCGAAGGCCAGCGACTGAGAGGGCCTCAGCGCTAGGTGATCCGGTGCTCCTCGGGGGGCGGGCGCGGTGCGGTCAGGCGGGGGTTTGGTTCTGGTCCAAGCGGACTATGCGCTGGTCGGTGACGACCGCGGTTATCAGGTCGGCCGGGGTGACGTCGAAGGCGGGGTTGGCGGCCTCGGTGCCGTCGGGGGCGGTGGCCACGCCGGCCAGGGACACCACCTCGTCGGTGCCCCGGTCCTCGATGGCGATGCCAGCGCCGTCGGGGGTGTCGGCGTCGACGGTGGACTCGGGCGCGACCACGATGAACGGCACGCCGGCGTGGCGGGCTCCCAGCGCCAGCGAGAACGTGCCGATCTTGTTGGCGGTGTCGCCGTTGGCGGCCACCCGGTCAGCGCCGGTGAGCACCACGTCGGCCTGGCCCCTGGCCAGCATGAACGGCCCGGCCGAGTCCACCAGCAGGCGGTGGGGGGCGCCCATGCGGTCGAGCTCCCAGGCGGTGAGCCGGGCGCCCTGGAGCAGCGGCCTCGTCTCCAGGGCCAGGGCCTCGGCCAGCCGGCCCCGCTCATGCAGGGTCTGGATCACGGCCAGGGCGGTGCCCCGCTCCACGGTGGCCAGCCCGCCGGTGTTGCAGATGGTCATGGCCCGCACGTCGGGGCGGCCCACCAGGTCCAGCACCAGGTCGGCGCCCAGGTTGCCCATGGCGACCGAGGCGGCCAACTCCTCGTCGCGGATGGCTTGGGCCTCGGCCAGGACTGCGTCGAAGCCGTCGGGGGCACGGGCCGCGGCCCGGTCCACCATTCGGGCCAGGTTCACGGCGGTGGGGCGGGCCTGGCGTAACGAGGCGACGGCGGTGTCGAAGGCCGGACCGCTGGTGCCGTGGGCCTGCACCGCCAGCGCCACCCCGAAGGCGCCGGCCACGCCGATGGCGGGAGCGCCCCGCACCGACAGCCGCTGGATGGCGGCCACCATGTCGGGCACGGTGTCGATGCGCAGCACGGTGTAGGCGGCCGGCAGCCGGGTCTGGTCGACCATCTCGACCGCGCCGCCGGCCCCGCCGACCCAGTCCAGCGTCCTCAGCCCGCTCTCGTTCATGCGCACGGCAGGCTAGTTGTCGCCCGGATGTCGCCGAAATCCCGGCCGACGACCTCGGAACGGCCCGCCCACGGCCCACACGAACTGGCAGCCCGGGGACGTAATCTCGGGGCGAACAGCACGGGCATACAACCGGTTCCACACCCGAGATCTGAGGGACGCAATCTCGGGGCGAACAGCACCGGCATACAACCGGTTCCACACCCGAGATCTGAGGGGAGGGCCGCGGGAGGATATGCGCCGTATGCGTGCAACCCGCTGCCAATCGCGCTCGCAGGGAATCCGGAGGGCTAGCGGTTCTCTAGGGTGGGGCGATGGACCGGTACCTGTGCGACGTGCTCGTCACCATGGACGGGCCGGCCGGCGGAGTGCCCGCGCCGGTAACGGGCGGGGCCGTGGACGTCGACGACGACGGGCGCATCACCTGGTGCGGACCGGCCGCCGACGCGCCCCGGCTCGAACCCGGCACCAACGTGCACCGGGCCGGGATCCTCATGCCCAGCCTCATCAACGCCCACTGCCACACCCCGATGGTGCTGCTGCGGGGCGCGGGCGAGGGGCTGCCGGTGGACCGGTGGCTGCACGAGGTGATGTGGCCCCGCGAGTCGAAGCTCACCGACGACGACGTGCGAGCCGGGATGCTGCTGGGAGCGGCCGAGATGCTGTCCAACGGCATCACCACCTCCGTCGAGATGTACTTCGCCGGGCAGGCCATGGCCGAAGCCGTCGATCAGGCCGGGATGCGATGCCTCGTCACCCCGGGCGTGATCGAGGACGCCGACTTCACGTTGACCGGACCGTGGCCCGAGCAGCTCGACGAGATGGTGGCGCTGCGGGACCGCTGGTCCGCCAGCGACCGGATCAGGGCCGGGATCGCGGCCCATGCGGCCTACTCGGTGTCGAAGGAGTGCCTCAGCGCCATCGCGGCCCGGGCCGCCGACACCGGCATGGCGGTGCACATCCACCTCGCCGAGCAGCAGTGGGAGGACGCCGCCGTGCGGGAACGGTCCGGGGGGCTGGCCGCACCCGAGTACCTGGAGTCGCTCGGGCTGCTGGAGGGCGACGTGATCGCGGCCCACGGCGTGTGGCTCACCGCCGACGACATCGAGGTGCTGGCCCGCAACGACACCGCCGTGGTCCACTGCCCGTGCTCCAACGCCAAGCACGCCTCGGGGGTGGCGCCGGTGACCCAGATGCGGGCGGCCGGACTGCGGGTGGCGATCGGCACCGACGGGCCGGCGTCGCATCACCGCCTCGACCTGTTCGAGGAGATGCGCACCGCCATCCGCACCGCCCGGATCCGCTCCGGTGACGCCCAGACCCTGCCTCCGGCCGAGGCGCTGCGGATGACGACTGCCGGGGCCGCCGAGGTGCTGGGCTGGGGCGACGAGCTGGGCCGGCTGGCGCCGGGATGCTGGGCCGACATGATGGAACTGTCGGGGTCCGAGCCCGCGCTGAACCCGGTGATCGACGGCGAGGACGACCCGCTCTCGAGGATCGTTTGGTCGGGCTCGCCCGGCGCGGTCAGCGGGGTGTGGGTGGCCGGACGCAAGGTGGTGGACGGCGACCGGGTGCTGACGGTGGACGTGGCCGCGGCCGTGGCCGACGCCCAGGCCCGGGCCCGGCGACTGGCCCGATGACCGGCCGGCAGAGCGCATCGTGAACGCTGACTACGTGATCGAACTGCCGTCCACCTCCCTCAACGCTCAACGCACAGCAACCGCGGCAAGGACACAACCATGAACGCTGACGACGTGATCGAGCCCCCGTCCGCCCCTCACCCCACAGCAACCGCGGCAAGGACACAACCATGAACGCTGACGACGTGATCGAACTGCTGGGACTGGAGCCGCTGCTGCAGGAGGGCGGGATGTGGACCCAGACCTGGCGTGACGAGCACTCGTCGGCCATCTACTTCGTGATGAGGCCGGGCGACTTCTCGGCCCTGCACCGCCTGCCGGGGCCCGAGCTGTGGCACCACTACGCGGGCGCGGCCGTGGAGATGCTGCTGCTGGCGCCCGACGGCGCCGTGAGCCGGCCCGTGCTGGGCGACGACCTGGCCCAGGGCCAGCGACCGATGGTGGCCGTGCCCGCGGGGGTGTGGATGGCGGCCACCACCACCGGCGACTGGTCGCTGACCGGCGCCACCCTGGCCCCCGCCTACCAGGACGACGGCTTCGAGTTGGGCGACCGCGATGAGCTGACCGCCACCTACCCGGAGGCCGCCACCGACATCGCCCGCTTCACCCACCCCACCCCGTGACCACAACGGCTGCGAGCCCGAAGTGATTGGAGGAACCGATGACGGATCTGTATGAGCGGTTGCAGGCGGCTGCGGGGGTGCTGGCCGAGCGGGCCGGGTGCGCGGGCCACGACGTGTGCGTGGTGCTGGGGTCGGGGCTGGGCAGCTATCCGGACCGGATCGGCGACAAGGTGGCGGTGTCGTACCGGGACCTGCCCGGATTCCCGATCCCCACCGCAGTGGGCCATGCGGGCACGGCCTACTCGACGCAGATGGGCGGCAACCGGGTGCTGATGCTGTCGGGCCGGGCCCACGCCTACGAGGGCTACGACATCGACGCCGTCACGTTCGCGGTGCGGACCGCGATCACGGCCGGATGCCGAGTGGTGGTGCTCACCAACGCGGCCGGAGCCTGCGGCGACGGCATGGCCGCAGGCGACCTGGCCGTGATCACCGACCACGTGAACCTGGCCGGGATCAGCCCGCTGGCCGGACCCAACGACGAGCGGCTCGGCCCCCGCTTCACCGACATGACCGACGTGTACACGCCCGCGCTGCAGGCCAAGGCCCACGCGGCCGCGGCCCGGCTCGGTCAGACGCTGCGGGAGGGCGTGTACTTCTGGTTCCACGGCCCGATGTTCGAGACCCCGGCCGAGATCCGCATGGCCAAGGCGTTGGGCGGGTCGATGGTGGGCATGTCGACGGTGCCCGAGGCCACCGCGGCCCGCCACATGGGCGCCCAGGTGCTGGGCATCTCGCTGTGCACCAACCTGGCCGCCGGCATCTCCGATCAGCCGCTGTCGCACACCGAGGTCATCGAGACCGCAGCCGCCGCCTCCGAACGCTTCAGCGCCCTCTTCGACGAGCTACTCCCCACCCTCTAGCCAGCCACCGTAACTACTAATTTAGCATGGATTGGTACTGTTTAGTATTCCATTCGTGTCATTCGACACATCAACCAAGATCGGCGCCGCTGGTCGGGGTGGTGTGCAGACGGTCGCGCCGGACTACGGCCAAAACGGCCCGCTTACCCGCTTCGATACTACCGATCTCGCGCTACAGAGCAAGCGCCAGGCCCAGGTCGGACCGCGGCAACGGGTAGCGTCTGGCGCCGTGAGTGCGGCGGGTCTGTTTCAGCGGCAGTGCGGGGAGTATCTGATCTCCGACGACCCGGCGCGCTTCGACGCCGGTGCCATGCACGACTTCCTGGTGCGAGAGGCGTACTGGGCCCGGGACCGCAGCCGGCAGGAGACCGAGGTGGCCGCGGCCAACAGCGTGGTAATCGGCATCTACGGGGCCGACGGTTCGATGGTGGGCGGGGCCCGGATCGTGACCGACCGGACCACGTTCGGATGGCTGGCCGACGTGTACGTGCTGGCTGAGCACCGGGGGCGAGGGCTGGGCAAGGCGCTGGTGGCGGCGGCCTGCGAGCACCCGTCCGTTGCCGGGATCAGGCGGCTGATGCTCATCACCGCCGACGCCCACGAGCTGTACCGGCCTGCGGGGTTCTCCGAACTGCCCCAGCCCGGGCGGTTCATGGAGCGAGTGCCCGACTCGGAGGCCCGATCCGGTGGTGACGCTGCACTCGGAGAGGCGATCGGCCCCGGGACTGCAGCCCAACCGGCGGCAACCGGCCCGGGGACCCCGGACCCGGCCGCTGATGGCGCGCCGCGGGCTCATGTGGCGTGGCAGGGCAGCGAACTCCCCGACCCTCGCACCGCGGCGGTGGCTCAGGTGGCCTCGTTCCTGCTCGAGATCGTGGGCACGGAGGGACCGGTCACCGCCGACCGGGCCTACCGGCTGTACATCCGGGCGTCCGGGTCCTCGAAGGTCACGCAGAGGGCCCGGGCCCCGATGGAGCAGGCCCTCGGCCGGCTCAAGCTGCGAGGGCAGGTGGAGGTCGACGAACTCGACAACGCGGGCGAGGTCCAGCAGGTGCTGCGGATGACCGGCACCGCTGCGGTGGTGGTCCGGGAACTGGGCGAGCGGTCGCTGTACGAGGTGCCCCTCAACGAGATCGCCGAGCTCATGGGCCACAAGCGCCAGGAGTTGCTGGGGCGGGCCGGTAGCGGTGAGCAGCCGGCCCATGCGGTGGCCGGCGTGATCCAGCAGGCCGCGCTGCGCCGGGCCAGCCCCGACCGGCTCAAGCGGGCCGTGCTCGACACGTACGGGCTGATCCGCATGACCCAGGCCGCCGAGCAGTACCTGGGAGCCGCGCTGGCCCTGCTGGAGAGCGACCCGTAACCGTCCCCCGCAGAATCTCGGGGCGAACAGCACAGGCATACAACCGGTATCGCGCCCGAGATCTGAGGGACCCAATCTCGGGGCGAGTAATGCGGGCATACGACACGTTTCGCGCCCGAGATCTGGGGGACGCAATCTCGGGGCGAGTAATGCGGGCATACGACACGTTTCGCACCCGAGATCTGGGGGACAGAATCTCGGGGCGAGCAGTACGGGTATACGACACGTTGCGCACCCGAGATCTGGGGGGACGCAATCTCGGGGCGAGCAGCACAGGTATACGACACGTTGCGCACCCGAGATCTGGGGGGACGCAATCTCGGGGCGAGTTGTCCGGGTATACGACAGGTTGCGCACCCGAGATCTGAGGGACCCAATCTCGGGGCGGGTCAGACCTCGTTGGCGGCTTCCTGGAGGAGGGACCAGACCCTCGGCGGGGTCAGGGGCACCTCGGTGGGCCATACGCCGACGGCCCGGCCGACGGCGGCGGCCACAGCGGCCGGGACCGGGTTGAGGGCGCCCTCGCCGGCGCCCTTCACGCCGTAGGGTCCGGCCCCGTCGCCCCGCTCGGCCAGCACCGACGTGATCCGGCGGGGAGTGTCGCGCAGGCGGGGCACCCGGTACTCGATCAGGTTGGGGTTGGTGAGCTGCTCGCCGTCGTAGACCATCTCCTCCCACAGGGCGATGCCCAGACCTTGGGTGGCCGCGCCCAAATCCTGGCCCTTGACCAGGTCGGGGTTCACGGCATGGCCGACGTCGCCCACGGTCACCAGGTGCTCGACGGTGACCTCGCCGGTGGCGGTATCGACCGACACCTCCACCCCGACGGCGCCGATCTCCCAGAACGGGGGCAGCATCTCGGTGGCGCCGTCACGGCGGATCACCCCCACGCCCACGACCTCGCCGGCGTCGGCGCCGAACCACTGCCGGATCACCTCAGCCGGGGTCAGCGCCTCGCCGTCGACATAGACCCGGCCGTCGTGGACCTCGGTGCGGTCGAGGGAGACGCCGGCGGATTCGGCGGCCTTGGCTCGCAGGTTGTTCCACAGGTCGGTGCAGGCGGCCTGCACGGCCAGGCCGACCACGGTGGTGGTGCGGCTGGCGCCGGTGGTCCACTCGAAGGGCGTGAACCGGGTGTCGCTCTGGCCGACGGCCACCGCCTCCATCGGCACGCCCAGCTCCCGGGCCGCGATCTGGGCCAGCGCGGTGCGGCTGCCCTGACCCATCTCGGTGCTGCTCACCAGCAGCGTGACCGACCCGTCGGCGTGCATGCGGACCTGGGCGGTGGAGATCGGCGACGCGCCGGCGTCGCTGGCGGACACGGCCACCCCCCAACCCCGGAGAGGGCCGCTGCCAGCGTCGTGGCCGCCATCTGTGGCCGGGGCCGAAGCGGAATCAGCGGCACGGACCCTGCCGGCCACATCAGCGGGTGCGTGCGCACCGCTGGGGGCGGGGCGTTCGAGCGCGGCGACGATGGCGTCGAGGTCGGCGACCAGGTCGGCGTCGAGGGGGCGCTTGCCGTCGATGATCGTGTCGCCGGGGGCAAGCAGGTTGCGGCGGCGCAGCTCGACGGGGTCGATGCCGAGCCGCTCGGCAGCCATGTCCATGTTCAGCTCGCCGGCCAGCGCACCCTGGGGCGCGCCGAAACCCCGGTACGAGGACGCCGGGGAGGTGTTGGTGTACACCGCGGTCCCCCGCACCCGCAGGTTGGGCACCCGGTAGGGGCCGAAACTGCGGTTGATGCTCTTGGTGAGCACTAGAGGGCTGTTGTCGGCGTAGGCGCCGGTGTCGAAACGGATCTCGATGTCGCGGGCGCAGATGCGGGCGCCGGCGTCGAAGCCGGTGCGCACGGTGACGACGGCGCCGTCGGCCCGGGTGGTGTTCATGGCCCCCTCGATGTCAGTGGTGACCTTGATGGGCCGTCCCGCGGCCCACGACACCACCGACGCCAGGGGCTCGAGCTTGGTGTAGGACTTGGAGCCGTAGCCGCCGCCGATGTAGGGCACCTCGACGCGCACCGCGGCCAGCGGCAGCGAGAAGATGCGGGCCAGCTCCTTGCGGACCATCAGCGGGTGCTGGGCGGTGGAGATCACGTGCAGGGAGCCGTGCTGCCAGTCGGCCACCGCGTTGTAGGTCTCCATGGCGTAGCCGTAGACCAGCGGGAAGCTGGCGGTGGTCTCGACCACGGTGGCGGCCGCGGCCAGGGCGGCCCCGGCGTCGCCCCAGGCCAGCTCGTCATGGTGGGCGACGTTGTCGGTGGAGGCGGCCGGAGCCACGCCCAGGAACGCCTCGCCGGGCGGGGGATAAGACTGCTCGTGGATGAGGGCATCGGAGGCGAGGGCGCCGGCCGCGCCGGTGAGGGCGGGCAGGTCGTCGTAGTCGACCCACACCAGCTCGGCCGCGTCGGCGGCCTGTTGGGGGGTCTCGGCCACCACCACCGCTACCGGTTCGCCGTAGTAGCGGACCTTGTCGACGGCCAGGATCGGGTGGTCACAGACGATGTGGCCGAAGCGGCGGCCGAGGTAGCCGAGGTCGTCGGCGGTGACCACCGCGATCACACCCGGGGCGGCTTGGGCCTCGGCCCGGTCGATGCCGGTGATGCGGGCGTGGGCCCGCTCGGAGCGCACCACCGCTGCGTGGGCCATGTTGGGCAAGGCCATGTCGACGGCGTAACGGGCCCGGCCGGTGACCTTCTCCCAGCCGTCGCTGCGAGGCACGCTGCCAGTGGGGACGCTCACTGGTCGCCCTCCCAACACGCCGCGCCCATCGGGCACCCAGTCGACCACCGCGCCGGTGCGAGCCGCCACCGGAGCCGGAGCCGTACCCTCACCGGTCGCCGTCCCAACACGCCGCGCCGACCGCCGCGATCACTGGTCGCCCTCCGGCGGAGCGGTAGTGGCGGCCATGCGCGCCGCGGCGACGGTTACTGCGGTCTCGATGGGCGCGTAGCCGGTGCAGCGGCACAGGTTCCCGTCCATCCACTCGCGGATCTCGTCGGGCTCGGCGCCGGGATGATCCTCGAGTAGGGCGACGGCCATCATGATGAGACCGGGCGTGCAGAAGCCGCACTGCAGGGCGTTGGCGGCCATGAAGGCCTCCTGCACCGGGTGCAGGTCCCGGCCCCGGGCCAGGCCCTCGACGGTGAGCACTTCGGAGCCGTGGAGGTCGCAGGCCAGGGTGGCGCATGAACTGACCGGGTTGCCGTCCACCAGCACCGTGCACACGCCGCACACCTGCATCTCGCAGCTGACCTTGGTACCGGTGAGCCCGAGCCGGTCCCGCAGCAGTTCGGCCACGGTGAGCCGCACCGGCACCAACATCTCGATGGCGCGGCCGTTGACCCGCACCCGGACCACAGTCGAGGTCGCGGCCGGGGAACCGGTCACCGAACCGCTCCGGGGCTGCTGGGTCCGTGGTTCGGCCACTGGCTGCCTGTTGGG
This sequence comes from Acidimicrobiia bacterium, assembly GCA_022820805.1. Taxonomy (GTDB): domain Bacteria; phylum Actinomycetota; class Acidimicrobiia; order Acidimicrobiales; family Aldehydirespiratoraceae; genus Aldehydirespirator. The sequence continues at coordinate 111,349 of JAJEEV010000037.1, read as the reverse complement.
CCGGCACCAACCCCACGCACGTGAGATGCGGCGGTCATCGGGTCGCCCCTAATGCGCGCTCGAGGTGGGTCCGCAACACTGAGCGCTTGTACTCGGGCGGGCGGTCATGCCGTCGCCCCCAGGTTCCGTTCGAGACAAACCCACAGCACCGATCGCTTGTAGCCGCGAGGGCGGTCATGCCGTCGCCCCCAGGTTCCGTCCGAGGTGGGACCGCAACACCGAACGCTTGTACTCGGGCGGGCCGGTCATGTCGTCGCTGAGCTCCAACCCGTCGACGAAGGCGGCCAGCCCGGCAGTGTCGCCCGCAGCGAGCACGGCCCGGGTGGGCCGCTCGGTGGCCGCGCCCACAGTGACCTCCCACCGGGACTCGGAGACCACCAGGGCGACGCCGAGGGTGGGCCGCTCGTAGCTCTGGAGCTTCCAGTACGACATGCCGGGCGGCTCGAACGGCACAGCAATGGTGGTGAGGATCTCGTCCGGCTCTAGCGAGGTCTCGAATGCGCCCACGATCAGCTCGTCGATGCTGAGGGTGCGGGTGACCCGGGCGGAGCGAACCTCGGCGGTGGCACCCAGCGCGACCAGCACGCAGCCCAGGTCGGAGCGGGGCTCGGCGAAGCAGAGGTTGCCGCCCACGGTTCCGGTGGAGCGCACCCGGGCGTTGCCCACCCGGGACGCCGCGGCGGCCAGCGTGGGCAGGTGCTCGCGGACAGCCGGATGGTCCGACAGCCGGCGATGGGTCACCGCCGCCCCGATAGTCACCGTGGCGGCCCCGGCGTCGACGTCGATCCCCCTCAGGGCCTCGACCCGCTTGAGGTCCACAACGGCCGCCGGACGGCGCAGACCCAGCCCCATGGCCGGCACCAACTCGGTCCCGCCGGCGTAGGGGGCATGGTCGTAGTCGACCGCAGCCAGCACCCCGTCCAGGTCGTCAGACCGGACCAGCCCCAACTCAGGCAACACCGTCACAGGCCCGATCTTTGTCGAGAACGGCCCGAATGGCGTATTCCTGCGAGAGCGGAGTCGGAGCAGGCCGGATTCGCGTGCCTGCGCGGCTCGGCCTCTCAGCTCAGGGAGTCAGCCCCCAGTGGCGAGGCCCGAGGCGGCGTTGGTGCAGAAGGTGTCTATTAGCTTGTTGGCCTTGGAGCGGATGACGCCGGCGCCGAGGGTGGCGACCCGACCGGTGATCTCGTAGGAGCCGCTGAGTCGGACCCGGGTCTGTTTGGGACCGGCGTCGGACAGGCGGCAGGCGGCGTCGATCATGATGCGGGAGCGGATCTGGCGGTCCTCGCCCCGGGCACGGATGGCCACCTCCTCGGGCTCGCTCACACCGGCAACCTCGATGTGCAGGTCGGCTCGCAGCGAGAACGGGCCGACCTTGTCCTCGAAAGCGGCCTGGAAGCTGGAGCCGTCGATCCCGGCGGGGCTCGACGACATCTCGGTCACCGAGTGCATGATCGGCAGCCACGACGCCACCGCCTGCACGTCCAGCAGGCGGGGCCACACCTCGTCACGGGCGGCCGCTACCACGAACTCCCGGTCAACTGCTTCCTTCACCTCACGATTGTACGCATTGGCACACAACCGGGAGCAGGCTCGATCAGCTCCCGCCGGGGATCAGCAGCCTGCCTTCGAGCGCGGCGTCGACTTCAGCAGTCACGTTCAGCATGGCGACCAGCGCGGTCAACTTCCGGTCGTTCTCGGCGATCGCGGCGCCCTGGGCCGCGAAGCCGGCGTCCATCTTGTCCTCAAGGCGGTCCATGCGTGCGCTGAGCCTCATCTCGACGCGATCGATACGTTCACCGAGGCTCACCTCAACACCGTCAATGCGGTCACCGAGGCTCACCACAACACCATCGATACGGTCACTGAGCCTCGCGTCCAGACGATCAATGCGGTCACCGAGGCTCACCTCAACACCGTCGATGCGGGTGTTGATGCTGGTCAGTGTGAAGAGAAGCAGCGCGACTATCGCAGTGCCGCCGAGCGTCAGCAATGCACCGACGAGGCTCAGCAGGGGGTTCTCTGCGATCTGGTCTCGCAGCCTGGGCCTGGCGGTCCCGGCCTCCACGGCCGAGCCCGCGGCCTGCGATTGCGGGGGTGTGTCCGGATCGGGGGTTTGGGTCACTTGCGGCGCTACCCGGTGGGCGGGGGCGGTTGCTGTCATGGGGCTTCTCCCCGGGGCCAAGCGGTACGGATGCGATGCATGTCGTACGCTAACGAAGGACGGTGGCGCACCGCTGTATGGCCCGGTGGCGAAGCTCCTCAGCTAAAATAGCTTCAGATTTATTGTAGTGCAACCCTAAGACAAGGCTCGCCGCTGAGTTTCAATGCAAGCTGCACACGTGCCGGCAGCCAGCCGGGTCAGGCTCGCAGGGCGGGGAGGACCTCCCGGCCGAGCAGCTCGACGGAGGCGAACCAGCGGTCGAAGTTCATGCGCAGGTCGAACACCAGGTGCTCCACGCCCACATCGGCGAAGCGCCCCACCTGCTCGACAACCTCGTCGGGGGTGCCCGCGATGAGCGAGCCCTCGATGTCGGTGGCGGTGGCGAAACTGCCCGACGGGGGCTTGGCCCACCACTTGCCCCGCAGGTTGGCCCACGCCAGCAGGCCCTCCAGGTTCACGCCCTCCAGAGCGAGGTCATGGGTGGCCGCGATCGACGTGGGCGGGATCACCGCCACCGTCGGCATGGGCCGGCCGTTGTCCGCCGTCATCCGCTGCATGGTGGCCACCCGCTCGGCGATGGTGAGCAGGGTGGTGCGCCCCGGCATCCAGCCGTCGCAGTACTCGGCGGCCAGGCGGGCCGAGCGGGGGGTGGCCCCGCAGTACCAGAACGGCACCGGCGCCCCCGGCTTGGGCTCGATGGAGATGTTCTCGAAGGAGTACACGTCGTCGTGGTAGGTGACGCCGTCCTCAGCCAGCAGGCGGCGCAGGATCTCGGCGTTGGACCGCACCAGCCCCACCCGGTCGATGCCCGCCATGTCGATCACGTCGAACTCGTGGTCGAAGGTGCCGGCCCCGAAGCCGAGCACCACCCGGTCGCCGACCAGGTTGCACAGGGTGCCGATGCTGATGGCGGTGTGGACCGGGTGCCGGAACGGGATCAGCGAACCGGTGCCCAGGGTGATGCTCTCGGTGACCGCCCCGATGGCGGTGAGGGTGGTGAGAGCCTCGTAGAAGGTGATGTTGGCCGCCTCCATCTCGGAGTGGGGCTCGAACACCAGGTGGTCGCGCACCCACAGCGAGTCGAAGCCGAAGCTCTCGGCCAGCACGGCCCCGTCGAGCACGGCCCGGCGGCTGGCATGGCCGCCGAAATGGGGCATCAGCAGGCCGAACTTCATGGCAGAAGTGTCAGTCATGGCAGTGGTGTCCTCCTGAGCAGAGTCACGGTCTAGCCCGGGTCACGGCCCGGGTCACAGCGCGGGTCACGGCCCGGGTCACAGTGAGGGGCGGGCCAGGCGGCCCCAGCCGGGCTCGCCGACCACCTTGCGGTCGACGTACACGTCGCGGCCCCGCACGATCGTGCGATGGATCCGGCCCTTGGTGACCCGGCCGTCATAAGGAGTCCAGCCGCACTTCGACAGCACGGTGTCGGCCGAGTGGCGGGTCTGGTCGTTCGGGTCGAAGATCACGATGTCGGCGTCGTAGCCGGGCCGCAGGAAGCCCTTGGACGGCAGCCTGAACTCGGTGGCCGGCTCCTCGGCCACCACCTCGGCCACCCTCGGCAGCGAGATCATCCCGTCCATGTGGCAGTCCAGCAGCATCGGGTACTGCTCCTGGATGCCGGGAGTGCCGGTGTGGCAGGCCCAGCAGTCCTCCCACCCGACCTCCTTCTCGGCCCGGGTATGGGGGGCATGGTCCGACGACAGCATGTCGATAGTGCCGTCGTTGAGGGCGCCCCACACAGCCTCGCGGTGGTGGTCGGGCACCCAGTACGACAGGGCGTAGGGGCCGAGCTTCTCGATGTCCTGCCAGCGCGACAGGAACAGCGCCCAGTGGTTGACCTCGCAGCTCACCGGCACGCCCCGCTCCTTGGCCCGGCGCACCAGCTCGACCGAGCCCTCGGTCTGCATGTGCACGATGTGGAGCTTGGTGCCGGTGGCCTCGGCCATCTGGAGGATCACCGCGATGGCGGCGTCCCAGATCAGCCCGTTGTGGGTGGCCAGGGTCTGGGCGTAGGCGGCCGGGCTGCGGTCGCCCCGGTCCCAGTGGGTCTGCTCGGTGACGTCCATGATGGCCTGGTCGTGGGGGTGGATCATGAACGGCAGCCCGGTGGGGCCGATGGCCTCGAACATGCGCAGCAGGTGGCCGTGGTCGTGGATGCCGGTGCCGCTGGGATGGGGGTAGTCGCGGCCGGTGTCGACCACCATGTAGATCTTGAAGGCGGCCACCCCGGCGCCGGCCATGGGCTCCACCTCGTGCAGCACGCTGGGCACCGGGTTGTGGTTCCAGTCCACGATGCTCTTGGAGTCGTAGAGGTCGAACAGCTCCTCGAGCACCTGCAGGTTCTTGGTGACCGGGTTCAGGTTGGGCATCCCGAACACGGTGGTCACTCCCCCGGCCGCGGCCGCGGCGGTGCAGGTGGAGATGTCCTCCTTGTGGACGTAGCCGGGCTCACGCAGATGCACGTGCACGTCGACCATGCCGGGCAAAACCCACTTGCCGGCAGCGTCGATGCGCTCGACCGAATCGGGAAGCGGGACCACCCCGGGGGCGGCGATGGCCGCGATCTGCTCGCCGGCGATCAGCACGTCGGCTACCTGGGTGCCCGTCCCCGACACGACAGTGCCGCCGGCCACGACCCGGTCGACAGTGGGCAAGGAAGAAGTCACAGGCAAAGCCTCCGTTCAGCTAGCCGGAGGCGCCGTCGGGGTCCTTGACCAGCAGCTCGGCCGGCTCGGCGGGTGTGCTGGCGTGCACCTCGACCGCGCCGCCACAGAAGTGGGTGCGGTACCAGTCGACCATCTGGGGGATCACCGCGTCGCCGTACTGCTTGTAGGCCGCATAGTGGGTGGTGTGGCGCTGCATGACCAGCTTCTTGGGGGCGTTGGCCCGCTCGTAGAGGCGCTCGGCGTGGTCGGTGGGGGTGGTGGCGTCGTCGGCCACCGCGATGATCATCAGCGCGGCCGGGGCCACCTGGTGGACCACGTCGATGGGCCGGTAGTCCATGATCGCCTCGGCGCAGCGCAGCGGCACCGACGACGGGATCCGGTCGTCGACGTCGGCCTTCACCTTCGAGGCCCTGCGCTCGGGGGTGGGGACCATGATGTCCTCGCGGGGATGGACCATCTCGCCGGTGCCGGTGAGCACCCGCCGGTTGCGGTCGGCCTCGAGGCGGTCCAGGAACTCGTACCACTCGTACTCGCGGCGCATCCGCCGCAGCCAGTCCCTGCCGTCGGCCACCGGCACCTGCGACACCGCGGCCCGCACCCGGCGGTCGGCCGCGGCCAGCAGCACCGCGTTGCCGCCGCCGGTGCCGCCGCTGCCGAAGGCCCCGATGTTGTCGGAGTCGACGTCGTCGCGGGTGCACAGGTAGGTGACCGCGTTGACCAGGTCCTCGAGCTGGTACTGGGGAAGCAGGATCCCCCGGTCGCCCCCGGAGTCGCCGAAGCCCCGGTAGTCGAAGATCAGCACGTGGAAGCCGGCCGCGGTGAGGGCCTCGTGGTACGGCAGGTAGAGCTTGGCGTCCTTGAGCCCGAGCCATCCCGGTCCCTGCACAATGGCCGGCGCCGGGCCGGCGACCCGGTCCGGGGAGCGGAGCAGCCCGCTCAGCTTGACACCCTCGCTGAAGAAGGCAACCTGGGTCTCGTGCACGGCCGTCTCCGTCTCCCGAGCCCGCCCGATTTGAGCCCGATCCGAACGCTCAGTATTGTATACAATGGCGGGCGCCGGGGATTCCGACCTCTCCCCGGCGCCCCTTCCGTTCCAGCAACCCCCACCTAGCAGCCGAACCAGCCGAACCAGGAGCAGTGCCATGGCTGAACTGATGTCCCACAGCGATTTTCGAGTGGCTCTCGAGCAGGCCTTCGCCGGCACGATGGCCAAGGACGCCTCCTTCAGCCGCGCCTGGGCCGCCGGCAAGCTGCACAAGCAGCACTTCGTGCACTGGGCCACCAACCACTACCACTACATCGGCCCGTTCGGCGACTACCTCGGCCTCATGTACGCCAACACCCCCGACCACGCCCGCGACGCCAAGGACTTCCTGCTGCAGAACATGTACGAGGAGGAGCTGAGCGACGACCGCCACACCGACCTGCTGATCCGCTTCGCCGAGGCGTGCGGCGGCACCCGGGCCTACGTGCAGGACCGCAACAACGCCATGCCGTTCGCCAAGGGCATGCAGGGCTGGATGTACTACGTGTCGGGCCGGGAGAACTTCGTGGTGTCGTCGGCCGCGCTGATCGTCGGCCTGGAGTCGCAGGTCCCGTCCATCTACCGCACCCAGTACCCGACCCTGATCAACGAGTACGGGTTCTCCGAGTGGGAGGCCGAGTTCTTCGACCTGCACATCACCTCCGACGAGATCCACGGCGAGCGGGGCTACCAGATCGTGCTCAAGTACGCCGACACCCCCGAGTTGCAGCAGCGGTGCCTGCACTACGTGCGGGAGGCGGCCGACATGCGCTTCGCCTACACCAGGGCGCTGTACCAGACGTACGTCGAGCCCGACCTCGGCCCGTGGGTGGAAGAGGACGAGCGCCAGCCCGCGCTCGTCGGCTGATCAAGCCAGGAACACGGGCGCGGGGCTCCAGAAGGCGTGCCGCGCATCTACTTCAAGACCGTCGACCGCTACGTCGAGTTCGCCGAGGGCGAAGAGGTCAACGTGCTGCGGATGGCCATCCGGGAGCACTGCGACGTGCCCTGGCAGTGCGCCAGCGGCAACTGCGGCACCGACCGGCTGCTGGTTGAGGACGGGGCCGAGAACCTCGACCCGCCCCGACGGAGAGAACGGGCCCGGCTGGGCGACCTGGTGGATGCCGGCTACCGCCTGGCCTGCCAGACCTACACCCGCGGCGACGTGACCTTCAGCTGGGACCCCGACCAGGTCGGCCTCGACGACGAGCCGGGCAGCGGCGGCGGGTCGCGGGCGGGCTGGGCCGGCACCGGCTGAGCGGCTGACGGGCGGGGACGGACCGGGCCATGGCGCCACCGAGGGGATGGTTCGAGACCGAGGCCACCGCGGAGGCCCTGGCCTCGGCGGGGAAGCTGGTGGTGAGCCTGCACCGCCACGAGATCCTGCTGCTCTGGAACGACGGTGAGCCGGTGGCGCTGTCCAACGTGTGCATCCACCGGGGCCGCAAGCTGACCGAGGGCGTGATGCTGGGCACCCGGCTCGTGTGCGCCGGCCACCAGTGGGCCTACGAGGTGACCACCGGCTACTGCGCGGCCCGGGAGCGCTACCAGCCCCGCTACTCGCTGGAAGTGCGCGACGGCCAGATCTTCATAGAGCTGCCCGCCAAGCGAGGCCCCGACACGCCAGACTGACGGGCCTAGCTCTCGTCAGGGGCGGCGGCTCCCGCGGATAAGGTGCGGCCCGACTACCGGATCGTGAAGGGGAGCCTGGCCATGGACTCATCGGCGCGCCGCCAGTACCGGGCCTTTGCGGGGTTCGTGACCACGCCGCAGTTCTTCGACGACTCGCCCAGCCAGTTCGTGAAGGTCGCCCCGCCGGGCACCGGGATCATCCAGCGGGTCAACCACATCGACAGCTACGAGTACACCCTCGACGAGCGGGCCCGCAACTTCGGGGTGCTGGAGGAGTCGGCCGTCTGCCTGGGCCGCTCCTACTGCCAGGTCATCGGCCAGGTGGGCACCAACTGGGTGCACTGCACCGGCACCAGCCCCAGCGACATCGAGCGGATCTGCGCCGACATCTCGGCCAAGGCGGGCGCGCCGTTCGTGATGGCCGGCCAGGCCATCGTGGAGGGCCTGCGCGAGCTCGGCGCCGAGACGATCACCATCGCCAACGGATACTTCCGGCCCGACTGGTCCGCAGGCATCAACGGCTACCTGGAGGCGGCCGGGTTCCGGGTGCTGTGGGCCGGCAACATCATCGACCAGGGCTTCGTCGCCGACCACGACGAGATGCTGCGACTCGAGGACGAGACGCTGTGGGACTACCCCGACCACATGATGTTCGCGGCCGCGGTCGACGCCCACGCCCGGGCCCCGCAGGCCGACGCCATCGTGCAGACCGGAGCCGGCATGCGGATGGTGCGGGTGCTGGACATGGTCGAGGGCCACACCGGCACGCCCCTGGTGGCCTCCGACGGGGCCCTCTACTGGGCCATGCTCAAGCATCTCGGGCTGGCCGCCGCGCCCGGCTACGGGCACCTCCTGTCGACGCTGGGATGACCGCCGGCCGCACCATCGCGGAGATCGCGGCCCGCGACCTCTGAACCGGCCGAACGTGAAGCACACCATCGCCCAGATCGTCGCCACCGACATGTGTATCGGCTGCGGGCTGTGCGAGGCGCTCAGCGGGGGCCGGGTCAAGATGGCCATGACCTCCGCCGGATCGTTGCGACCCTCGCCGGCCGACGGTTTCACGGCCCGCGAGGAGGCCCTGCTGGTGGAGGCCTGCCCGGGCGCGGTGGCCGAGGCCCGGGTCGAGGACGGCAACAGCACCGACCCGGTGTGGGGCGCCTTCCGCTCGATGGCCCGAGCCTGGGCCGGCGATCCGGACGTGCGCTACGAGGCCGCCACCGGCGGGGTGCTCACCGCGCTGGGCATGCACGCCCTGGACACCGGCCGGGTCGATTTCGTGCTCCACGTGGGCGCCGACCCGCAGCAGCCGATGCGCAGCCGCTGGGTGATCTCGGAGACGCCGGAGTCGGTAAGGGCCAGCACCGGGTCGCGCTACGGGCCGACGGCGCCGCTGGCGGGCATGGCCGCCGCCCTGGACCGGGGCCAGCCCTTCGCCATCATCGCCAAGCCCTGCGACCTGGGCGCGGTGCACTCGCTGTCGAGGTCGGACCCCCGGGTGGACGAGCTGTGCACGCTCCGCCTAGCCCTGGTGTGCGGCGGCCAGTCGCGGCTGTCGAAGTCACAGGCCGTGCTGGACGAGTTCGACCTCGACGAGGACGATCTGGCCCTGTTCCGGTACCGGGGGCACGGCAACCCCGGGCCCACGGCGGTGGAGACCCTCGACGGGCGCCGGTTCTCCAAGACGTATCTGGAGCTGTGGGAAGACGAGGCCGGCTGGGACGTCGAGACCCGCTGCAAGTTCTGCCCCGACGCCCTGGGCGAGGCCGCCGACGTGGCCGCGGCCGACATCTGGCCCGGCGGCGCCCCCACCGGCGAGGACGAGGGGTTCAACGGGATCATCGTGCGCACCGCGGCCGGCGAGGAACTGGTGGCCTCGGCGGTGACCGCGGGCGAGTTGGTGCTCGGCGGGCCGATCACGACCGGGGAGTTCGACGACTTCCAGCCCCACCAGGTGCGCAAGAAGGAGGCGCTGGCGGCCCGCTACCAGGGCCTGGCCGACTCCGGCGTCGCCCCCATCGAGACCCGGGGCCTGCGCATCGAGGAGCTCGGACGGCGACTGGACCCCGAGCACTTCGACCACGAGCGGGCCGGCGCCAGCCGCCGGGCCGCCCGGCTGCACTAGCCATTCCCCGCAGCGGCCAGCACTTAGAATCGGTACGTGAACGCCGTCGCCGACCAGCGAGTGGAGCTGACTCTCCGACTCTGGCGCAGCGGGTCGAAGCGCCAGTTCGAGAAGTACGTGCGGCGGTTGCTGAAGCTGGCGCGCGAGCATGAGGGCAGGACCGAGCGCAGGGCCAGCGAAGTTGCCACCGGCCGCCGCGCCCCCGACACCGTGCTGGTGCTGTCATTCCCCACCGGTGAAGCCGTCGAGGCCTACCTCACCGACCCGCGCCGCGACGACCTGGAGGAGCTTGCAGCCCGAGCCGTGGCCCGCTCGCTCATCACCAGCAGCCGGCACCACGATGTGGCGGAGCACGACCCGGTGGAAGTGACCCGACTGCCGCTCGCCGACCCGGACGACGAGGACTGACCCCGCGGCCTGAGGGGCCACGCGGATAAGTGAGGGCCGGTCGCGGTGTGGCGGGGTCATTCCCGCTCTTGTTCGCTGCGCTCACGGGCCGCTCGGGCCACGGCCTCGCCCGTATGGGCCGGATTCGCGTGCCTATCCGCTCGGCCTCTGAGGGGCGACGCCTCTAGGCGCGGGCTCGGAAGCGGGCCGGGTCCAGCGCCTTCACGTCATCAGGCCTCAGCGGCGGCTCCTGGCCCAGGATGAGGGCCGCGCACAGCCGCCCGAGCGCCGGTGACGTCTTGATGCCGTAACCGCCCTGGCCGGCCAGCCAGAAGAAGCCCGGATGGTCCGGGTCGAAGCCGGCCGCGGGAACGCTGTCGGCGGCGAAGGTGCGCAGACCGGCCCACGTGCGGCGCACTCCACGGACCTCGAGGGTGGTGGCCGCTTCCAGCTCCTCGACCCCCAGGGCGATGTCCTCCATCTCCGGCCGGGCGTCGCAGGGCTCGCTCGGGGTCTCGTCGACGGGCGACACCAGCAGCATCGGTCCCTCCGGCTCGAAGTAGAAGCGGTTGCCGATGTCCCACGCCATCGGCCAGCCCGAAACGGAGACGCCCTCCGGCGGGGGGAACACGAACACCGATCTCCGCAGCGGCCTCAGGCCCAACGGCGGCACGCCGGCCAACTCGGCAACCGGATCGCACCACGCCCCCGCCGCGTTCACCACCACGTCGCAGTCCCAAAGCTGGTCGCCCGCCTCAACCCGCCAACCGCCGGTCCGGGGCGTGAGCGCTGTGACCCCGGCGCTCACATGCAGTTCGGCGCCCCGGCGGCGAGCACCCCGCATGAACCCCTGCAGGAGCCCGTCCACATCGATGTTCATGGCACCGGGCTCGAAGACCCCGGCGACCGCAGCCTCGGGGCGGAGCACGCCGACCAGCTCGCAGCATCGGGACGAGTCGAGGCGATGGACCTCCACCCCGTGAGCCTCGGCGGCGGTCGCCTTGTCCTCCAGCCGGTCCTGCTCGCCGGCCCGGGCGATCCACAGAAGGCCCCGGGGCGACAGCAGTTCATGGTCGGCGAACCCGTCGGGCGGCTCGACCAGGAACGGGCGGCTGGCCGCGGCCAGCGCGCTGACCACCGGGGCGCCCGAAGTCTCGGTGTGCAGGGCGGCGGACCGGCCGGTGGCGTGGGCGCCCGGGTGTGCCTCCCGCTCGACCATGACGACCGAGGCGTGCTCAGCCAGATGCCAGGCCGCGGCCGCGCCGGCAATCCCGGCACCTATGACAACCACCCGCATCGGATCAGCCTGCCACGCCCACCGGCGCACGCGGTCGTTGTCGAGCCGAACGCCGGCCCATAGGCCCCGTTAGCTGGGGATATCCGGTCCCGATTAAGCGTGCCGGAGCAAACGGTATACAATCCGCTGCTGCGGGTCGGCCGGGAGCTGGGGCTGCCGGAGCGCAAAGCGAAACCAGGAGGAGCCTCGTGCGCGACGGGCTGACCATCATCGACACCGACACCCATGTGTGGCCGTCGGTGGAGGTGCTCAAGCGCTACGCCGACCGGAGACTGCTCGACCGCTGGGACGACGAGCTGGCCCACTACGAGCGCCGGGTGGAGCTGCCGCTCACCTACGGCGACCCCGAGGGCCCGTGGACCAACCTCAGCATCGAGCCTCGGGGCTACCTGCGCGAGATCGGTGAGAAGTCGCACCTGGAGGAGCAGCTGGGCGCGGGTGGCCGGGCCGCCCTCGAGGGCAAGATCCGGGGCCTGGTGGTGACCGAGGACTCCCCCCGCTACGGCGTCGGCCACGACAACGCCGAGGGCCGCATCGCCGACATGGACCGCGAGGGCGTCGACGTCCACCTGCTGATCCCCGGCACCTGGCCCCAGTCGGTGACGGTCTGCCCCACCGACGTGGCCACCGGGCTGTACGAGTCCTACGCCCGTTACATGGACGACTTCTGCTCCATCGACACCGGCCGGCTCAAGAGCCTGCTGCAACTCACCGGCGAGGACGTCGAATGGTCGGTGCGCCATATCGAGGAGTGCGCCGACCAGCCGTCGGTGGCCGGGGCCATGCTGGCGCTGGCCGAGGGCTACCCCATCGACGATCCCGACCTGGAGCCCGTCTGGGCCGCGATGGCCGCCGCCGACCTGCCGCTGCTGCACCACTCGTTCTTCTACGAGCCCCCCTACTTCCCCGGATACCGCGACGTCTGGGACAACATCGTGGTGGCCCGCACCGCGGCCCACCCGTGGGGCGCGCAACTGCGCCTGGCCTACCTGCTGCTGTCGGGCGTGTTCGACCGGCACCCGAACTTCCGGGTCGGGTTCTCCGAGACCGGCTGCGGATGGCTGCCGGAGTGGCTGCTGCGCCTCGACGGCCAGTCCCGCCACCTCAAGAGCAAGGGCCCGGCACTGTCGATGCTGCCCTCGGAGTACGCGCAGGCCGGCCACGTCTACTGCGGGATCGAGCTGTACGAGGGCCGCAAGATCTACGACTACGTCGACAGCGTGCTCGGCGACGGCGTGCTCATGTACCAGTCGGACTTCCCCCACGCCCAGTGCCGTTTCCCCGACTCACCGGGAGCCGCGCTGGCATGGGGCATTGAAGACGGCGCCAAACGCGAGAAACTGTTCTCAGGCAACGCCACCCGATTCCTGCGCATGGCAGCCTGACTTCCTGCGCCGGGGCCGGGGCGCTGCCGTGCGCCCAGTAGCACCAAACCAACAGACAGGACTGCAAGCGATGGTCGAACGAGAGCAGACGCGGCTGCGGGAGCGTGACCGCAGCGAGGAGGACCGCCACCCCTACGAGGTGTTCTTCTCGACGTTCAAGGAGAGGCGCGACCTGGCCAACGACGGCCAGGTCGTGATCAAGGGCAAGGACCTGCCCTGGCAGCAGTCCCGCCAGGGCCGCAGCAAGTACTACCTGCACATGCGGGCCGAGAACCGGGCCGTGCAGGACTGGATGGTGTTCCGCAAGGACATCCAGACCGAGTCCGGGGCCCACACCCACCAGGGCGGGCTGGTGATCTACGTGACCCGGGGCGCGGGCTACAGCGTGTTCGACGGGGTCGAGTACCACTGGAAGCCCGGCGACCTGCTGATCCTGCCGGTGAAGCCCGGCGGCGTCGAGCACCAGCACTTCAACTACGACGACTCCCAGAGCTCGCAGTGGATCGCCTTCATCTACATCCCCTTCCTGTTCCAGACCGGCTCGATGCTGGCCCAGGTGAAGGAGCAGTCGAACTGGCGGGAGATGGCGGCCAAGGACACCGGCAGCGACGACGGCGGCGACGGCTCCGATGACGCCGCCGAGGACCCGATCGTGGCCGTCACCCGCATCATCGGCGAGAGGGCCGGCGATGGCTGATCAGACGCTCTACGACAAGACCTTCGCAGAGTCGCGGGCCGAGCGCGACCGCCGGGCCGCGGCCAAGAACCTGATCGGCCGCGAGGACTGCGAGCCCGAACTCAACCGCATGGGGACCATGCGGTGGTACCTGCACCCCCACCTGGAGACCCCCAGCACCAGGGCCCTGTACTTCCACGAGCTCGAGATCCCGCAGGGATCCAACAGCGGCAAGCTCTACTGCCAGGGCGGGATCATCCACTTCGTGATGGCCGGCAGCGGCCACACCGTGCTCGACGGCCGGGCCCACGAATGGGAGGAGGGCGACGTGATCGCCATCCCGATCAGGGAGTCGGGCGTGACCTACCAGCACTTCAACACGGGGGTGGGGCCCACCCGGATGCTGGTGTGCTGGGCCAACCTCGACTCGGCCATCAGCCCGGAGGGCGGCGTCGCCATGGACGTGCTCGAGCCGTGCCCGGAGTGGCAGGCCCAGCACGGCTAGCGGGCTCCGCGGCCCCGGCAGACCGGAAGGCGACGGAGCGGTGAGCGCCGGCACAGCCGCGGGCTCGACCCGTTGGGCGGCCCGGCCCGCGCCGGGATCGAAGCTCGGCCCGTCGGAGGCCAGCCTGTCGGTGGCGGGGCTCGAACAGCTGGGACTGACCGAGGGCGAGGCCGTCGCGCTGCGCAACGACGACCACGCCGCTTGGGCCGTGGCCCGGGTCCATGACCACGACGACACGCTGGTGCGACTGGGCCGCATGCTGTGGCCCCAGCTGGCGGTCCGCCCCGGCGAACCGCTGGAGGCCACCGCGGCCGGCGAGCTGCCCGAAGCGACCAGTGCCCGCATCACGCCGCCCTACAACCTGACGTTCAACCTGCACCAGCGGCTGCTGGAACGACTGCGCGACGACCGCACCCCGCTGTATCCCGGGAACCGGGTGCTGGCCGAGATCTACCCGGGCGGCGCCGGGATGCTGGTGCGCATCGACCTGGCCTCGCCGACGCCGTCGCGCATGGGCGACAGCACCGAGGTGGAGGTGCACCGGGCCGACGTGAGCGTCTCGGAGCGGCTCATCACCCTGGCCGACGTCGGCGGGTGCGACCCCATCATCCGGCGCCTGCGCGAGCTGGTCGAGCTGCCGCTGCTGCGTCCCGCGTTCTACCGCCGCCTCGGGGTGCGCCCCCCGAAGGGGGTGCTGCTGCACGGCCCGCCCGGCACCGGCAAGACCCTCATCTGCAAGGCGCTGGCCAACGAGCTCGGCGTGACCGCCTACCGCATGTCGGCCACCGAGCTGGTGGGCAGCGTGCAGGGCGAGACCGAGGCCAACCTGCGGCTGCTGTTCTCCCGGGCCCTGGCCCACGCACCGTCGCTGGTGATGATCGACGAGTTCGACGTGATCGCCACCAACCGGGAGCGTCTGGCCTCCCAGAGCGACGTGCGGGCGGCCAGCCAGCTGCTGACCCTGATGGACGGGCTCGAGGAGGTGGACGGCCTGATCCTGATGGCCACCACCAACCGCATCCAGGCCATCGACCCGGCTTTCCGGCGACCCGGGCGCTTCGAGGAGGAGATCTTCGTCGGCCCGCCCGTCGAGGCGGCCCGGGCCGAGATCCTGTCCATCCACACCCGGGAGATGCCGCTGACAGCCGAGGCCCAGAGCGCCATCGCCGCGGTGGCGGGCGAGACCGGCGGCTTCACCGGAGCCGATCTGATGCACCTGGCCCGCTCGGCCGGCCTGGAGGCCGCCGAGCGGCTGGCCCGGGGGCAGGAGGGCTTCGAGTTGGCCGACTCGCTGGAGGGCACCGACCTGGCGGTGGAGCCTCAGGACTTGGAGGCCGCGCTCAAGACGGTGAGGCCGAGCGTGCTGCGCGACGTGGTGACCCGCACCGAGCGCATCACCTGGGACCAGATCGTGGGTCTGGGCGAACTGAAGGCACGCCTGCGGGAGCTGGGACGGCGCGCGGTGGAGTCCAGCACCTCCGGCACCGACCAGGGGGTGCTGTTGCACGGCCCGGCGGGCTCGGGCAAGAGCGCGCTGGCGCACGCCCTGGCGTCCGAGCTGGGCGTCAACTTCGTGGCCATCGAGGGAAGCAAGGTCTACAACCAATGGCTGGGCGAGTCCGAGGAGGCGGTGCGGGCCCTGTTCCGCCGGGCCGCCGAGGCTCGACCGGCGCTGGTGATGCTCGACCACCTCGACGCCCTGGCCCCGGTGAGAGCCGGCGAGAGCGGCGAGCGCACCGACGAGCGGGTGGTCTCAGCCCTGCTGGCGTCGCTCGACGACGTGCTGGCCACCGGCGAGGTGTTCGTGGTGGGCGTCTCGAACCGGCCCGAGCTGATCGATCCGGCCGTGCTGCGTTCGGGGAGGCTCGGCATCCATCTGGAGGTGGACAACCCCGACAGCGGCCGCCGGGCCGAGTTGCTGGCCGCACTGTCGGGCGCGGCCGGGCTGGAGCTCGACGCGGACCTGGCCTCCGAACTGGCCGACAGCACCGCGGGTTGGAGCGCAGCCGACGTCGTGATGCTGGTGGGCGAAGCGAGCAGCCGGGCGGCCCTCGCGGACCGACCCATGGGCTTCGGCGACCTGGTCGACGCCCTGCCGACCATCACGAGGCTCTAGCGACACCATGCAGCCCGCCCGGTCGGTGAGCGGGGCGGCTGGGGTCGCCAGCGGGCACCGGCTGGCCACCCAGGCCGGGATCGAGGCGTTGCGCAGCGGCGGCTCGGCGGTCGATGCCGTGCTGGCCGCAGCGTTCACCCAGTGGGTTGTGAACGCCCCCCAGAGCGGCCCCGGCGGGGAGATGGTGGCCCTGGTGGCCCCCGGGGACGACCGGACCGACTCCGGTGTGCAGGCCTACGGCGGCTGGTCGCGGACGCCGCTGGGCCGGGCGGCTCCAGCAGACCGCGACGGGCGGGCCCCGGCGGCGGCAGGCGACGGAGACAGCGGTCCGTGGCCGCCGACCAGCGGTCCCCGCAACGCGGTGGTACCCGGCTCGTTGCGGGGCGCGGAAGCGGCCTGGCAGGCCCACGGGCGCCTCGACTGGGCTGAGCTGTTCACCGGCGCCCGAGCCGCGGCCGCAGGCCACATCGTGACGGCCCGCATGGCCGACGTGTACCGGCGGGTGGAGAGCCGGGGCCACGTCCAGGCTCTGCAAAGGATGCTGGGGGCCGACGAAGCGCCTCAGCAGGGCGCGACCATCCGCATGCCGGACCTGGCGGCCACCCTCGAGACCGTGGCGCAGCGAGGACCCGACGCCTTCTACCGCGGCGAGCTGGCCGACCGGCTGGTGGCCGCGGCCAGCCGGGAGGGTGCGGCTCTGACCCACGACGACCTGCAGGCGGTGGAAGCGGCCGTCGAGCCGGCCCGGCACTTCGAACTCGAAGACATAGAGGGATGGCTGACGCCGGCACCGAGCCAGGCCGCCATCACTGCGGCGCTGCTGGCCACGGCGCCACCGGGCGCCGACCCGGCATCGCGGGAGTACGCCGAGGCGACCGCGCCGCTCGCCCAGAACGAGCTCACCGAGTTCTGCCGGCAGGGTCCGGCACTGGCTTCCGGCACCGCAGTGGCCACCGCGCTGGACCGGCACGGGCTCTCCGCGACGGTGGTCCACAGCCTCGCCGGGGTGCAGTTCGGTACCGGCTGGGTGGCGGGCGACACCGGCGTGGCGTTCAGCAACCGGGTGGGCACCGCGCTGTCGGACCGTGCCGACCTGCCCGCCTGCAACCCCCGACCCGGTGCGGTCCTGCCCCACACGCTCAGCGCGGCTCACGTGCGGCGCCGCTCCGGACCGGGCTGGATGACACTGGCCACGCCGGGCGGCGACCGGCAGGTGCAGTGGCTGGCCCAGGCCATCCAGCGCTTCCGGAGGGGGGCGGACACAGCCGAGATCGCGTCCGGGTCCCGCTGGTTCGTCTGCCCCACCGGCGACCGCTTCGGCGTGCCCGCCGGGATCGGCCAGCCGTGGTACGCCTTCGCGGAACCCGGCATCGAATGGCGCGACGACGCCCGCCTGTCCGGCTACGAGGTGCGCGCCAGCGCAAACGTCGGCGGCGGTCTGCAGGTGGTCACCGGTTCGAGCACCGCCGGCCACGGAAGCCGGACCGAGGTCGAGCTGGCCAGCGACCCCCGCTCGGGAGGCGCCGCCCTAGCCCTGTGACGCCTACTGGGCCACGCGGCTGGGTGTGAGCCTGTCGCGCCGCAGCGGTGTCATTCCCGCTCTTGTTCGCTGCGCTCACGGGCCGCTCGGGCCACGGCCTCGCGGCGTATGGGCTGCGTGTCCCGCCTATCCGCTCGGCCTCTAGGCCCTGTGACAAGGCCGTGTGACGAATGACACGTTTACGTCAGGCGGGGCATCAGAAAGACTGAGGCCACGACCGAACACCGCCTCTCTCGATGTTGCTTCCGAGAGCCGGGCGGACACCGCGGCCAGAAGGCGGCAGCCGCGGCAGTGAACCCGGTCGGAACCCTCACGGAGCCTGGAGAGGGGGATGCCAGCGAGTCGGCGCGCCGCGCCGGCTCGACGGTCGGAGGAGAAAGGTAGGGAAGAAGAGTGGACAGAGCAGAAGTGATGGGCGTCGGAACGACCGACGGTCGAGACAAGGACTGGTTCACCGACCTGTATCACGACAACTACCGGACGCTGCTCGCCTACGCCAGAAGGCGCGTCGATGAACAGACGGCCGACGAGGTCGTCGCCGACACCCTTCTGGTTGCCTGGCGCCGGCGCGACGAGGTACCCGAGGGGTTCGAGCGTGCCTGGCTGTTCGGAGTGGCCCGCAACACCATCCTGACCGCAGCGCGGTCCGCGCGCCGTCTCACCAGGCTCAGGGACAAGATGCGCAGCACCATCCTGCCGCCCTGGGCTGCCTGCGCATCGGAGATCTCCGACCGGGCCAGCGCCCTGCTGCCGGCGCTGCAGAGCCTGCGCGAGACGGACCGCGAGATCCTGATGCTGGTGGCGTGGGAGGAGATGTCGCACGCCGAGATCGGAGAGGCCATGGGCATCTCGCCCAACGCGGTGGCCATCCGGGTCCACCGGGCCCGCAAGCGTCTCGCCGATCGCATGACCATGCTGTCGGGCTTTTCCGAGGCATGAATCCGCACGATCCGAGAGAACCACGGCACTCCTGCGGCACCGCGACCGCGGACGGACCGCGCTTCGCTGTCGGCTCGCGGGTTGGTATACAACATGGGTCGAACCCGCCCCGCAGGACGACCGATGTACGTGAACCTGACCTTCAAGGACCCGGATTGGCCCCAGTCCACGATCGCGGCCATGGCCGGCTTCGCGGAGGAGCACCGGGAGGAGTTGCGGTCCTGCCAGCGCGAGGCCCGCTTCCCGGCCGAGATCTACGCGGCGATGGGCACCCGGGGCTGGGTCGGCCCGTTCACGCCGGTCACCGAGGGCGGCAGCGGGCTCGGCGTGGCCGAATACTGCCTGATCGAGGAGGAGGTGGGACGGCTGGGACTGGTGTCCCCCCAGATCTCGATCCAGGGCCAGCGGTGGCTGATCGACTGGGCCACACCGGAGCAGCGGGAGCGCTACCTCCCCGGCATGGCCCAGGGCACGCTGATCTTCTCGGAGTCGATCTCGGAGCCGGGTGTGGGCTCGTCCATGAAGCTGATGCGCACCACCGCTACCCCTGACGGCGACGACTGGATCATCAACGGCGCCAAGACCCACGTGAACCTGGGGGCCGAGAGCCAGGTGACCCTGGTGTACGCCATCGCACCGGAGGGAATCACAGCCTTCCTGGTGGACACCGACCTGCCCGGCGTGTCCACCCGCCACACCGACCCGATCGGGCTGCGCCTCATCCCCACCGCCGATGTGTGGCTGGACGACGTGCGGGTGCCCGACTCGGCCCTGCTGGGAGAGGCCGGAAGGGGTATGGACACGTTCTTCTCCACCTTCAACATGAGCCGGCTGGGCAACGCCTCCGAGCTGATCGGCTTCGGGCGGAGGGCCCTGGCCGACGCCATCGCCTACGGGTCCGGCCGGGAGGTCGGCGACTCGGTGGTCACCGACTTCCAGGGCATCCAGTGGACGGTGGCCGACTGCTACAGCGACCTCTACGGGGCGTCGCTGGCCCGCGACCACGCAGCCAACCTGCACGACGCCGGCACCGACGTCGCCCTGGCCACCACGCTGGCCAAGAAGATGGCCATCAGGGCGTCGGAGCACGCCGTGAACGAGGCGTTCGCCCTCACCGGGGGCCACGGCCTGTACACCGACACCGACTACGGCCAGATCCTGCACGACATGAAGGTGCTGCGGGTGGCCGGCGGCTCGCTGGAGGTGCTGCGCAACTATGTGGCCCGCCGGGTGTTGAGAGCCGACGACTACGAGGGCCTCGGTTGAGCCCAAGGCCGCGGTAGTCGCATGAGGAACCTGGCCGAGCTGGTCTGTGACCGGGTGCGGCGCCGTCCCGGGGCCCGTTTCGGCATCGCCGGCGGCACCACCCCCACGCTGGAGCAGGCCGCCGGCCGGGCGATGGGGGCGACCGGCGCGCTGGAGTCCGCCGGCGCCGGCCTCGGCCGGCGGGTGGCGCTGATAGGGACCACCTCGGACTCCTACCTGACGGCCTGGATGGCGCTGGTGCTGGCCGGCGCCGAGGTGGCCATGGTCAACCCCGACTACCCCGACGAGCTGCTGGCCGAGATGCTGGCCCAGCTCGCACCCGAAGCGGTGGTGTGGGTGGGCCGGGAGGTCTCGACGGCGGTGGCCCCGGGCGCGGCCCACATCGACGCCGGCCGCCTCGACCGGAGCCTGCTGGGACTTGGCGACGGGCCGGGGTCCGAGATCCAGCTGACGGACGGGTTCGAGGACCTGGCCGGCGCGCCGGGACTGGCCCGTGACCGGTTCGACGTGGCCGGCTGGATGCACACGTCGGGAACCACCGGCCTGCCCAAGTTCTGCGAGCAGACCCACGAGTACTTCCTGCGCCTCGGCCGGTTCATCGCCGACTCGATGTGCTTCTCGGAGGCCGACACGGTGCTGGCGCCGCTGCCGATGTTCCACATCAACCCCCTCGGCTACGGGGTGATCGGCGGGCTCACCGGTGGGGTCGACGTGCTCGGCCTGGAACGCTTCTCGGCCAGCGGCTTCTGGCCGCTGGTGCGCGAGACCGGAGCGACGGTGCTGATCCTCCACGCTCCTCCGGTGGAGATCCTCAAGCGGGCCACCACCGCGGCCGACGCGGCCGGCCACCGGGTGAGCCGGGTGTTCTTCGCCGACGCCGACTTCCTGGAGACCTTCGGCGTGCCGCTGGGGTTCTCGGCCTACGGCTCCACCGAGGCAGGCGGGCTGTGCCACATCTGGAACTGGCGGCGGGGCGAGCGTCCCGACCTGGCCGAGGGCATGTCGCGCTACGGCGGCCGGCCCCGCCACGAGGTCCAGTGGCGGGTCGACGCCGGCGGCGAGATCCACGTGCGAGCCGACCGCGACGGCGTGCTGTTCTCGGGCTACCGGCGGCCGGACGGGCTGGTGCGGCCCTTCGACGACCAGGGCTGGTTCGCCACCGGCGACCTGGGCCGGGTGGACGACAACGGCAACCTGGTGTTCATCGAGCGGGCCAGCGAGTCGATCAGGGTCAAGGGCGAGTTCGTGCCCATCGGCTACGTGGAACAGCGCTTCGGGACCGTGGACGGCATCCGCGACGTGGCCGTCTGGCGCCGCAGCAACGAGCTGGTCGACGACGAGATCGTGCTCTACCTCACCGGCGACGCCATCCCGACCGAGGCGATAATGGCGGTGAGCGACGGCCTGCCGCGGTTCATGCAGCCGTCGGCGGCGGCGCGGGTCGTCGAGATCCCCCGCGACTCGGGCGTGGGCAAGGTCCGGCGGCGGCTGCTCAACGACGTGGCCGTGGTGGAGTGGATCGACCTGGAGGCAGCCCGCTCGTGACGGTCATCGACGGGATCATCGACTTCCACGTGCACTCGGCGCCGAGCCTGGCGCCGCGCCACAGCCACGACCCCGTCACCCTGGACGAGGCCCGGGCTGCGGGAGTCGCCAAGTTCGTGCTCAAGGCCCATGAGGGGTCCTCGGCCGAGCGAGCCGCGCTGCTCGGCGACGAGGCCATCGGCGGTGTGGTGCTCAACTCACCGGTCGGGGGAGCCAACCCCGACGCGGTGGCGGTGGCCGCCGCCCTCGGGGCCCGGGTGGTGTGGCTGCCCACCATCTCGTCGCCGGCTCACATCGCGGCCAGCAGCAACCCCGAGCTGAGCCCGCACAAGGGCATCTCGTTCCGTGAGGTCCCGGTGGTGGAGGACGGCGAGGTGCGTGCCGAGTGGCTGGAGGTGTTCGACGAGATCGCCCGCAACGACATGGTGCTGGCATCGGGCCATGTCACCATGGACGAGGCGGTGGTGGCCCTGGACACCGCCCGGCGGCGGGGCGTGCAACGGCTGATGGTCAACCACCCGGGCATGGCGTTCCTCAACTGGCGCGACGAGCACCTGGAGCAGTTCCGGGCCCTGGACGCACACCTCGAGATCGGGGTGCTGGCCGACATCCTGGCCAGCGAGGCCGGGCCCCGCACCGAGGACCTCGTGGCCTCCTACCCCCACGAGCTGCTGGTGTTCGGCAGCGATCTCGGGCACCGCGACTACCCGCCCATCTCGCAGGGGATCAAGGACTGGGTGGAGCGGCTCGACCCGATCCTGGGCGACACCGGGCTCGAGATGGTCGCCCGCTCCAGCGCCGAGGCGATGCTGGCATGACCGGCGACGGGAGAGTACGGCGCATCGCGGTGCTGCCCGGCGACGGCGTGGGCGCGGAGGTGGTGGCCGGGCCGGCCGAGCTGCTGGAGGCCATCGCGGCCGCGGGCCGCATCGAGCTGACCGGACCGTGGCCCGTCGGCGCTTCGGCGTTCGGCGAGCTGGGCACCGGGCTGCCCGAGCCCACCCTGGCCGCCTGCGACGACAGCGACGCCATGTTCTTCGGCGCAGCCGGGGAGCATCCGGGCGTGTCACTCGACGACTACCGGCCCGAGCACTCCATCATCGGGCTGCGCCAGCGTTACGACCTGCGGGTCAGCATCCGCAACATCGTGCGGGTCGACTCCGGCACCAGCAGCGACGGCGCGGCGGCCCGCCCGCTGATCGTGCTGCGCAACCTGCTGGGAGGCGCCTACGGCGCGGCCTCCACCCGCACCGAGAGCGACGGGTCCGAAGCCGCCTGCGACGAGGTGATCCTCACCCCCGACCAGATCACCGAGCTGGCCGCGATGGCCTGCGACCTGGTCGAGCGGGGTCTGGCCTCGAGCATCGTGTCGGCCGACAAGGCCAACCTGATGGCCACCAGCCGGCTGTGGCGCTCGATCACCGGCACGGTGGCCGGCGACCGGGGGGTGCCGCTGCGCCACACCTACGTCGACCGCATGGCCTTCGAGCTGGCCCACGACGACGTGGTGGCCGACACGGTCGTGCTCACCGAGGGCATCTTCGGCGACATGCTCAGCGACCTGGCCGCAGGCCGGGCCGGCTCGATCGCGCTGTGCGGATCGGCCAGCGTCAACCCGGGCGAGCCGGTGCAGGGCCGCTGCGTGGGTCTGTTCGAGCCGGTGCACGGCTCCGCGCCCCGCCACGCCGGTCAGGGGCGGGTCAACCCGTCGGGGGCCTACCTGGCGCTGGCCGCGCTGCTGGAATGGTTCAACGAGACCGCAGAGCTCGGTCCCGTGGTCACCGGGGCGCTCTCGGAGGCGCTCCAGGCCGGTCCGCTCACCTACGACCTGGCGCCCGCGGGCACCGATCCGGCCACCACCGAGTCGTTCGCGGCCGCCGTCAACGCCCGGGCCCTCCCCCGCCTGGAGGAGCTGCTGTGAGCGCCGAGCCCCTCTTCACCGCCGAACTGATCGCCAAGGAGCAGACATGAGCGCTGTGCCCCACTACACCGAGGAGCGGATCGCCGAGCTGTGCGACCTGGCCACCGTCACCGACTGGCTGGAGCAGGCCTGGCGGGACCTCGGCTCGGGCGAGGCGGCCACCACCCTGCGGGTGCGGGCCGCAGCCGGCGGGCTGATGGGCAGCGCCATGGCCGCGTCGTGGCCCCGGCACCGGGTGGTGGGCGGCAAGCTCTACCTCACCCATCCCGACGGGTTCGCCTTCCTGGTGGGCCTGTTCAGCCCCGATGCAGGCCTGGTGGCCACCTTCGACGGGCTGGGCCTCACCGCCATCCGCACCGCGGCGGCCTCCGCGCTGGCCGTGAGGCACATGGCGCCGCCCGGCGCCGGCACTGCGGCCGTGTTCGGAACCGGCATCCAGAGCAGGCCGCACCTGGAGGCCCTGGCCCAGGAGCTGCCGCTGCGCGACCTGCGGGTGTGGGGCCGCAATCCCGACAAGGCCGAGGATGTGGCGTCCTGGGGTCGGGACCGCGGCATCCCGGCCCGAGCTGTCGGCGACGCCGACGAGGCCGTCGCCGGCGCCGCGGTGGTGGCCACCGTGACCGCCAGCTACACCCCCGTCTTCGACGGCACCAAGCTGCACGACGGCGCGCTGGTGTGCGCGGTGGGATCCACCAAGGCGGACCGCCGCGAGGTGGACGGCGCCACCGTGGAGCGGGCCTCCTTCGTGGTGAGCGACAGCGCCGAGGGGGCCCGCACCGAAGCCGGAGACCTGACACACGCCGCGGCCGACGGGATCTTCGACTGGGACGATCTGGCCGACCTGGCCGACGTGATCGCAGGCACGGTCACCCCGCCGCAACCCGGCAGCGGCATCGTGCTGTTCGAGTCGCAGGGGGTGGCGCTCCAGGACGTGGTGATCGCCACTCTCGCCCACCAGCGGGCCGAAGGCCGGTACGGTTCCACCGCATGAGCACCTGCACTGTCGAGATCGATGTGGCCGCCGACCGGGAGCGGACGTTCGCCTACCTGGCCGAGGCAGCCAACCAGGCCGAGTGGCGCCACGACATCGGCACCTGCGAGCTGACGTCGGGCACCGCCGGCACGGTGGGAGCCGTCTACCGCCAGACCAACCGCGGCCAGGAGGTCGAGTTCCGCATCACCGCCGTGGAGGCCGGTTCGTCGATCACCTGGGTGTGCGCCGAGGAAACATCGTGGCCCGTGGCGGGCACCTACCGGCTCAGCGACACCGGCGACGGCGGCACCCGTATCACCATGGACCTCGAGATGACGCCGTCCGGTCCGTGGATCGTCATGCGGCCGTTCGTGCCGATGATGGTCAAGGCCCAGCGCAAGAAGTACGCCGCCGGCCTTCAAGCCGCCCTCGCCTGAACGAGGGCCCTTCACAGGTCCTGCGAACACTCTGGATCCCATTCGCCATATGCACGGCCGTCCCGTCTCCACATATTTGCTGTCAATAACTCAGCAAGAATCACTGTTTGCCACTTATTCTGTCTTTTTTGATCACAAAATGTGGTAAGGATCGGCCGCCCGACGTTGGGCCGGCCGATTCGCAAGGCTCAGAACGGCAGGTCTACCGCCTGTGTCAGGAACTCCATGTAGGGCGAGGCCGTGCGGCAGGCGTCGGCGAAGTAGTCGATGAATCCCGGCTGGGTGACCTCCTCCTCGTCGAAGAAGCATGTGGCCACGTGGTCCTTGCGCTTGAGGTCCTCGATGCGGGGGTGCTCGGCATCGAACCCCTTGGGCGGGCGCTTCAGCGAGTCACCCTCCAGGTCGAACTCCTCGACGAACCCGAAATCGGTGACCGCCGCCTCCCAGCCCGGCGGATCGGCGACGATGCGCTCGCGTATCCGTCCCAGCGCCGCCGAGTCGGGCCGCCACAGACCGACCCCGGCGAAGACCTCGTCGGGAGCCAGATGCAGATAGAAGCCCGGTGCGTGGACCGACTTCCCGGCCTCGTGACGGAACTGGACAGCAGCCTGGGTCTTGTATGGCGTCTTGTCCTTGGAGAAGCGTACGTCCCGGTAGATCCGGAACATGGAGCCACCGTTGGCCCGGGTATCGGCCACGAAGTGCTCACTGATCGAGTGCAGATGGGGCTCGAAGTCCTCGATGAACGCCAGCAGCGGCTCCTTCAGGTGCCGCTCGTAACGCCCCTTGTTCGCACCGAACCACTCACGGTTGTTGTTGGCCCGCAGGTCGAGGAGGAACTCGAACAATTCGGGAGTGAAATGTGACTCCACCACCGCGTTCCTATCCCAAGAACGCCCGCAGGGCCGGCAGCATCCGCTCTGGGGCCTCCTCGGCGAGGAAATGGCCACAGTCGGCGAACTCGTGCACCTCAACGTCGGCAAGCTCTGAGCGCCAGCGGTCGAGTTCCTTCGTGCGGAAGGCGATGTCCTTGGAGCCCCAGAAGATGAGCGCCGGCTTGTCGCAGAAGGCGGCGCGATCCTGCCAGATCTCCTGCAGCCATCCGGTGGCGCCGACAATGTGACCCGGCAAGGCGGCGTTGGCGGCGCGGGCCGCCGCGCTGGGCTGAGCGTTGCGATAGTGCTCCATCACCTCCGACGTGAGCACCTGCTTGTTGCCGACCGCTCTGGGCATGACGCCGTTGACGAAGAAGTTGCGCCGCTTGATGAGGTACTGCCCGAGCGGGCTGGCCATCATCCTGCTGAAGAACCAGAAGTGGGCGTCGCGATTCACAGGCCAGCACCAGGTGTTGGTGAGGACCAGTCGCTTGACGCGGTGCCGGTTCCGGCGGGCGAAGTCGAGCCCGATCGGCCCGCCCCAATCCGTCAGCAACAGCGTCACATCCCGCAGGTCCAGGTTGTCCAGCAGCGCCGCGAACGCCTCCGCGTGTGCCGCCGGATGGTGGTCGTCCCTGCGGTCACTGCGGGACGAGAGGCCGAAGCCGATGTGATCGGGCGCGACGCAACGGAACTCCGACCGCAGTCCCTCGATCAGGTGCCGGAACTCGAAAGACCATGCCGGATTGCCGTGCACGAAGACGATCGGCTCCCCCGAGCCCTCATCGACATAGTGCATGACCTGGCCGCGGGGCGTTGTGGAGAAGCGACTCTCGAAGGGGGAACAACTCCTCAGACACCCAATCCGGCCGAACACCGGCAAGACCACTACGCACGCAGCGAGGCTACCGGCACCGGTGGACCCCAGAGGTGCCCGTATCGTGATGATCAATCGGATCAGTCGCGGGGGCCGAAGGACTGTTGGGGGACGCCTCGCATCAGCGAGAAATGGCCCTGGACGCCCCGCCACGGACCGTCGAGCGAGTCCCGGACCAGCACGAACGAGCAGCGGCCCGGGCGGTCGAACGGTGTGCCGTCCTGCGCGTAGCCGGTCGAGGTCCAGGTGACCATCACCGCGGCCATAAGCCGGTCCGGTGAGACGCGGGACCGCATCTTGTCGGTCAGCAGCACGAAGTCGGTCATGGTGGGCCAGACGTTGCGCCACTGGGCGTTGACGAAATGCTCCACCCCCACCACCACATCGGTCCAGGTGCTGAAGCTGTTCACCTCAGCGTCCATCATGGCCGCGGCGTCCTCGTAGCGGAGATCGGCCACATGACCCGAGAACCGGTCCACCCACTCCTTGAGGGACTGCTGATCGGCGTTCAGGCCCTCGGCGGCTGCGGTGTTCATGGTGGGCTCCTGGGTTGACTCGCGCCCTCAGGCGATCGGCCCGAGGACCCTATCGGTGTAGCTGTCAGAGAACTTGAGGGCGGTCACCAGTGGCGCAGGTCGATGGGCCAGCGGTCGATCACGTCGTCTCCGTCCACCACCCAGAAGCACTGGTGGCGGGCCACGGTCGGGTCGAGGTGCCCGGGCAGCAGCCTCACCCGGTCGCCGACGGCCAGGGTGCGGTCGGGGTCGAGCAGGGTGGTGTGCTCGTCCGACACGAACATCACCTCGCCGCCGGGCCAGGACGGGGGGCCGTGGTCCATGCCGAACGCCTTGAGGCCGGCATCGGCGACAGCCCACCGGCCGCCGGTCACCGAGATCACGGTGGCCAGCACCGACACCGCAATCTCGAAGGGGCTGTCGAGGCGGGCGTAGTCGGTGTCGAGCAGGCAGTAGGAGCCGGCCTGGAGCTCGGTCACCCACCGGTTCACCGCGAAGGTGCCGGTGCCGCCGCCCGACACCACGTCGCCCCCCACCTCAGAGTGGGCCTGGATCAGCAGCTCCATCGAAGCCTTCACGCCGGCCGCCTTGGCGTCGGCGTCGACCATCATCAGATGGCCCTCGTAGCCCATCACGCCGCGGACCTCGAGCCCCGCGGCCCGGGCCGTGTCGGCAAGGCGTCCGGCGTCGCTCGGGTCGCATCCGCAGCGCGCCAGACCGACGTTCACGTCGACCAGCACCTCTCGCACGCCCCCGGCAGCCGCAGCCGCGACGGTGGCGTCGGAGTCGACAGCCACCGTCACCCGGTGACCGGCATCGACCAGACGACCGAGCCGCGACGCGTCCAGAACCTCGTTGGCCAGCAGCAGGTCGTGCCCGAGCCCGGCCGCGGCCAGGCCCTCCATCTCCCGGACGGTGGCCGCGCAGAAGCCCTCGTGGCCTGCGGCCGCCAGGATCCGGGCGATGGCGCTGGACTTGAACGCCTTCACATGGGGCCGCAGCGACGACCCGGGCCAGGCCGCGGCCATGGCCGCGACGTTGGCGTCGAACAGGCTGCGCTCCACGACCAGGCTCGGCGTCGGGAGCTCATCAAGGGTCCGCGGATCCGTCCTCATGGGCCGTAACGGTTCAGGCGTCGATCCGAATGCTGTATACAGGCATCATGACGCTTACTCGGTTCGGGTTCAACATTCCCAGCTTCACGTACCTCGGCATCGACGACGCCGACCTGTTCAACGCGGTGTGCGCGGCCGCGGCCACGGCCGAGAACAGCGGATTCGACTCGCTGTGGGTGATGGACCACTTCCACCAGATACCGGCGATGGGCTCGGACCACGAACCGATGCTCGAGCCCTACACCCTGCTGGCCGCCCTCGCGCCGTGGACCCGGACCGCCCGGCTGGGCGCACTGGTCACCGGCGTCACCTACCGCAACCCCGCCCTGCTGGCCAAGACGGTCACCACCCTCGACGTCGTGTCCGGGGGCAGAGCGGTGCTCGGCATCGGCGCGGCCTGGTTCGAGGCCGAACACATCGCCTACGGCTTCGACTTCCCGCCCGTGGGCGAGCGCATGAACCGGCTGGAGGACGCGGTGCGGATCTGCCGGGCCATGTTCGACGGCGGCCCGGCAACCGTGTCGGGCCCGCACCACCGGGTGGCCGGAGCCCTGAACCGTCCCCGGCCCATCTCCGACGGTGGGCCTCCCATCCTGGTGGGCGGGGGCGGCGAGCGGCGAACCCTGCAGATCGCGGCCCGCCACGCCGACGCCTGCAACATCTTCGGCGACCCGGCCGGCGTGCGCCACAAACTCGACGTGCTCGAGGCCCACTGCGAGAAGGCCGGCCGCGACCCGGCCGAGATCTCCAAGACCCGCCTCGGCGCGATAGTCATGGCCGACACCGCCGACGACGCCGCCCGCCTCGGCGCGGAGCTGCGAGCCACCCGCAACATGAGCATGGACAAGTACAGCGGGTACGCGCTGGAGGGCGACCGCGACAGCGTGTGCGAGCAGGTGGCCGCCCTGTTCGAGGCAGGACTCGACGGCCTGATCTTCAACGTGCACGACGCCACCGACCTCGGCGCCATCGCCGAGATCGGCACAGTGCTGCAGGAGAACTTCGGCGACCGCGACCCCTCCGAATGAGGGTCGCCCACTACCGCGTCCCCGGCCGCCAGGGAACAAGATCTCCCCGGTGACCCTGACAGGCAGCGGGCTGGCCGGCGAGCCGACGCGGCCGGTCACATCACTCGTATCGTCGGTGTCGTCGCAGACCGCGGCCATGTTCCCGGCGTTCGGGGCGGGCGCGCTGGCATTGCAGATGGGCGACGACCTGGGATTCACCGAGGCCGGCCTGGGCTCGGCGGTGGCCTTCTACTTCCTGCTGGCCGCGGTGACGTCCCCCCACGCCGGGACGCTCACGGACCGCCTCGGACCGCAGCGGTCGCTGCGGGTGGCCAACACCTGCAGCGCCGCCGCGCTGCTGGGGATGGCGCTGGTGGTGCAGTCCTACTGGATGCTGCTGGCCGCGCTGGGCGTCGGAGCGATAGGGCTGACCATCGCCGGACCGGGGACCAAGACCATGGTGGCCCGAGGCACCGACGCCAGACGGCACGGCCTGTTCTTCGGCATCCAGGCCGCAGCGGTGCCCCTGTCGGTTCTGCTGGCCGGCCTGGCCGTGCCCGCCATCGGGCGAACGCTGGGATGGCGGTGGGCGTTCGGGTTCGCGGTGGCGGTGCCCCTGACCGGCCTGCTGCTCGCCCCCGGATACCAGGCCCGGCCCGGCCATACGGTCCGGACCGGGGGCGCGTCCCGGGGCCTGAGCAAGATCGACTACGGGCCACTGAACCTGATCGGGCTGGCCGCCGCGCTGGGCTCGGCCGCGGCCACCACCATGGCCGCGTTCTTCGTGTCGGCCGCCACCGACGCCGGCCTGGCCGAGGGCTTGGCCGGGGGCCTGCTGGCGGTGGCCAGCGGGCTGCCCATCGCCACCCGGATCGCGGCGGGATTCCTCGCCGACCGCTTCGAGTCCGGGCATCTGCGGATCGTGTCGCTGCTGCTGGGCACCAGCACGCTGGGGTATCTGGCCGCGGCCACCGGCTCCAAGGTCCTGGTCCCGGCGGGAGCGATGTTCGCGCTCGGGGTCGGGTGGGCCTGGAGCGGGCTGATGGTCCACGCCGTGGTGAAGGCCTACCGGGACTCCCCCGGCGCGGCCACCGGCATGACCTCGGGAGGGCTCAACGTCGGCGGGGTGGTCGGACCGTTCGCGTTCGGGCTGCTGGCGGAGCGGGTCTCATACACCGCCGGGTTCCTCACGATCGCGGCCTGCGCCCTGCTGGCCGCCATTGCCGCGGACGCCGGCCGGCGCCGCCTGAGGACAAGCGCCAATTGATGCCGAGCCCATCCCGCAGCGGCGGCGCCCGACCGACCCTCGCACTCGTGTCGTCGGCATCGTCGCAGACGGCCGCGCTGTTTCCCGCGTTCGCTGTGGGCGCGCTGGCGCCGCTGATGGGCGAGAATCTGGGCTTCGGCGCGGCCGGCCTGGGCTCAGCGGTCGCCTTCATGTTCCTGCTGGCCGCGGTGGCGTCGCCACACGCCGGAACTCTGGCCGACCGCCTCGGTCCCCAGCGGTCGCTGCGAGCCGCGAACATCCTCTCCGGCGCGGCACTGCTGGCCGTTGCCACCGTCGTGCACTCGTACTGGGGTCTGCTGGCGGCGTTGGCGGTCGGCGCGATCGGGTTGGCCATCACCGGCCCCGGGTGTTCCACCATGGTGGCCCAGGGCGTCCCAGTCCGCCGTCACGGCGCCGGGTTCGGGGTGCTGGCGGCTGCGGCGCCGTTGTCGGTGCTGCTGGCCGGCCTGGCCGTTCCCACGATCGGGCTCACACTCGGATGGCGTTGGGCCTTCGGGATCGCAATCGCCATGCCGCTTGCAGGATTCGTGCTGGCACCGGCATACGAGACCCGGCCCGCTCCCAATGTCAAGACCGCGGGCGCGGCCCGGGGCCTCAGCGAGATCGACTACGGGCCGTTGAACCTGATCGGGCTGGCGGCGGGGCTCGGCTCCGCGGCGACGACAGCCATGGCCGCGTTCTTCGTGTCCGCCGCGATCGAGGCCGGTCTGGCCGAGGGCCTGGCCGGGAACCTGCTCGCAGTGGCAAGCGGTGCGCCGGTCGCTTCGAGGATCGCGGCGGGATACCTGGCGGACCGTTTCGAATCCGGCCATCTGCGGGTCGTCTCGGTGCTGCTCGGCACCAGCACCGCAGGATACGTGGCCGCGGCCACCGGCGCGACGGTGCTGGTGCCGGTGGGCGCGATCTTCGCACTCGGGGTCGGATGGGGCTGGAGCGGCCTGATGCTGCACTCCGTGATCCGGGCCTACCGGGACTCCCCCGGCGCGGCCTCCGGCATGACCTTCGGCGGACTCAACGTCGGCGGGGTTGCCGGCCCCTTCGCGGTCGGCCTGCTGGTGGACCAGGTCTCCTACGCGGCGGGGTTTCTGGCCATGGCGGGCTGCGCCCTGCTGGCCGCCATCGCCATCGACGCCAGCAGGCGCCGCCTCATCCGTATCGGCGCGAACCCCTGAGGGCGCGCCGCCCGCCTGGGTGATTGCCTGCGCTACACGGTGGGCGGGCGGTAGTCCTTCCAGCGGCCGATCCTGGCCCGCGTCCGCTGCTCCTCGCTGGGGTCGGGCCGGCGGGGTGCGACCTCGAGCGGCGGTAATCCAGCGGCCCGGCGGTCGAAGTGGGTCTTGATCCGCTGGAGCTCGTCGCCGAGGTCGCGCTGCAACCAGGCCCGCAGGTAGCGCTCGATCAGGGGACCGGAGGGGCCCTTGAACCGGAAGCGATAGCTGTGCCTGACGAACGACCCGCCGCCGTACTGGTCGGCGTCAACCTCACCCCGCATCCAGAAGACCCGATCCGTCAACCAGGGTCCGTCGCTCTCGAAGACCACCGATCTCCACCGGTCGAGCCTGAGCGACATCCGCTGTTTGGGGCTGCGGATCCCTCGCATCGATCCCCGCATCACGATGTGTCCGTCGCCGGCGGCGTCGGGCGGCGAGCACTCGTAGACGTTGACGATCTTGTGGTCGAGCAGCATGTAGGCCCGCAGATCGCAGACGAACTCCAGCACCTCCCGCGGCGAGGCGTCCACATGGACCGAACCCGCCGACGAAAGCACCAACCCCCAACCTACTCCCGGTGACCCGGGAGGGTCAGTCGGGTTGGTCGGGGGAGCCGTTGGTGGTGGAGGAGTCGGCGCCGGCTGCTGCGCCGGCTCCTACGGGGACGGCGACGGCCTCGACGAGGCGGCCGGTGATGCCCGCGATCCTGGGCAGCGGCGGGAGCTCCATCCCGCCGGTGCGGCGCAGCTCCAGCACCGCGGCGTGGTACTCCTCCAGAGCCCTGACCGCGTCGGGGGTGTAGTAGCCCCGGCCGTCCAGGAAGGGGCCGACCTTGCGCTCGACGATGGCGCTCACGTCCTCGCCGGTGATGGTCTTGTGGGTCTCCAGCGCGTGGGCCACGGCCAGGACCTCGACGCGGTTGGCCTCCAGCAAGGCCCTGGCCGCGTCGTAGCGGTCGGCCAGACGCTGCTCGATCTGGTCGCCGAGCCCGGAACGCAGCAGCTCGCGCTCAGGGTCGTCCTCGTCGCCCTTGCGCTGGCCGCCGCCGATGCCGAACTGGCGCTGCACCGCGTGGCTGGCGAACGTGTCGCCCATCCCCCAGTAGCCGGCCATCATCGTGGCCAGCTGGGTGGCGTTGCGCAGGTCGCCGCCCACGCCCGAGGAGTTGTCGTCGCCGAAGAACATGCGCTCCCCGGCTAGCGACGCCAGCGAGACCTCCAGATCGGCCTCGTACTCCGAACGCCAATGGGTGAACCGGTCCTCCGGCGGGATGTGCGACACGAAACCGCCGACATTGCCCCGGCGCTCGATGGTGGCCAGGTCGATCATCCGGTGGCGGCTCACCCGGTGCAGGGCGACCGCATGGCAGGCCTCGTGGATGGCGAGAGCGTGGCGCTCGTGCTCCACGTAGTCGAAGTCGTCGGCCAGGCCGTGCTCCTTGAGCTGCTTGGCCTTGATCATGTCGGCCCAGGTGATGACCCGCCGGCCGTCGCGGATGGAGGTGATGAGAGCCTCGTTGACCATGTCCTTGATGGTGGCCCCCGTCGCGTAGGGGGTGATGGTGGCCAGCTTCTCGATGTCGTCGTCGGTGAGGACGTGCTCGACCTTCTCGAGGTAGCCCTCGTAGGTGCGCTTGCGGCCCTCCTGGGTGGGATAGCCCACCTTGTAGATCCGGTCGATGCGGCCCGGCCGCAGCATGGCCGGATCCAGGGCCTCGGGCAGGTTGGAGGCCATCATCACCAGGATGCGGTACTTCGGGGGCGGCTTGGGCCGCATGCCCAGCATCTTGCGAATGATCCGGTTGAAGAAGCCACGGGGCTTCTTGAGGCCCGACAGCTCGGCCAGCAGCGCCTGCAGGGTGCCCATGCCGCCGCCTCCGCCCATCATCATGATCGACTCGCGCCGCGGGCCGCCCCACCCGTCGCCGCCGTAGGCGCCCATCGAGCCGGCCCGGTCGTAGCCGCCCAGCGCGACCTCCTGAAGGGCCCGCTGCGCTCCCGGAGACAGGTACGGGTACGACGAACCGGCCTCGGTGGCGTCGCGCAGGAACGCTGCGAACCGCTCCGAGCCGAACCCGCCGTCGCCGCCCACCGCGGCGCCCCGGTTGCCGAGCGCGTCGGCCTCGTCGAAGAAGGCCACCACGCCCCCGTAGCGCAACGCCAGCTTGCGCAGCTTGCGGAACAGCCCCTTCACCTTGAGGATGCCCACCCCGAAGAACATGTTCATGAACGCGCCGGGCTCCACGAACACGAACGGCTTGCCGGTCTCGCCCGCGGCGGCCTCGGCCAGCAGCGTCTTGCCGGTGCCGGGCGGGCCGTACAGCAGGATCCCGCCGGGGGCGTAACCCCCGACCTCCTCGATGGCCTCGGGGTTCTCCAGGAAGATCAGGTTCTCCCGTACCCGCTCCTTCACCGGGTCCTGGCCCCACACGTCCTCGAAGCGGGTGTCGATGTCGTCGGGGAAGTAGGTCTCCACCCCGCCCCGGGACAGGAACCAGAACAGCAGCACGAACTGGCTGATCAACAGCAGCGGGTAGATGATCAGCCGGCCCGCCCACGGCAGCCAGCTGTGGAGCAGGCCGGGCAGGCCGATGAGGGCGGCCACGGGGTTCTGGTCGGTGAACTGGCCGACGATCACCCCGAACAGCAGCACCCAGAACAGGATCCGCAGAACCCGGCCGATCCGGAACCGGATCCACGGGTCCATGCGGGACTGGCGGTTCTCGACCCGGGCGAAGACCTTGAACTTCCAGAACCGGTAGTAGCCCGACCAGTGCTCGGCCACCACGAAGTGCAGCTGGCGCAGAACCTCCAGTCCCAGCAGCACCCACACCCAGGACTGCTTCTCGATGGTCTCCCAGAACCCGTCGGCCACCGACTTGATGGGGTTGCCGTTCAGCTTCTGCCACCAGAAGAAGGCGAACAGGATCGACCCCAGGATCAGGTACTTGGAGCGGTCCCACGGATCGAGCTTCCGGCGGGTCCTGCGGTCGGCGTCGCGGGGACGCGACGTGGTCGAGCCGAGAGTCATCTCGTGCTCGGCCGGCCGGGCCGAGGACCGGGAACGTCTAGGCCACAACCGCACCGTCTCAGCCCTCCACCGTGAAGGTGCTCATGATCTCCTCGATCGAGGCGGCGTTGGCCTGGTAGCAGCCGACGCTGCACTGGACGTCGACGCTGTACACCACGCTGTTGATGCTGTCGGTCAGGACCAGCCGGTCGCCCATCAGCACCTGGCCGTCCGCGGTGGCCTCCGTCCAGATGAAGCGGTGGCCTGAGACGTCGCCGATGGTGACGAGGTGGTGAAGCACCTGCTCCACTCCCTCCTGCTCGCCGGAGACCTCCGGGAAGAAGAACGTGAGCGGCAGCTTCTCCTGGATGCGCCGATCGACGGGCTGGATCTCCACCGATCCTCGAACGTATTCGGACGAGCTCTGCAGGCCGCCCGGGGCGGCGTCGAACTCGGCCCTCCAGGGCAGGACGAACTCGCCGGGTATCGGCTGTATGTCGTCGTCGGGGGTGAGGACGAAGTTGACGGTCCCCTCGGACACGACGCTCCAGTCGTCGGGGATCTTGATGAAGACGGTGTCGTCGGTGTTCTCGACGTACTGGTAACCCGACCGGCCGCAACCCGCGACCATCACGGCCGCCGCCAGCACCAGCGGTGCGACACGTGCCCACACCGGGAGCCTCATGCCCCTATTCAACCGCATTTTCGCCGCCGATACGACCGCGGGACGCCGGGTCGGCTACCGGTCGATCCAGGCAGCCCTCAAGGGCTCCAGGCCCGCAGCACCGGCCACACGCTCGGCGGCCTCCCGCGCCTTGGCCATCACCTCGTCCTGATCGACGAGGGTGGGCCGGCCCCGGCGCACAACCACAGCGCCGTCCACGACCACGTCGCGCACGTCGGAGCCGTGGCCCACGAGGGCGAGCATGGCCACCGGCCGGTGCGCCGGCTGGAACCTCGGCGATTGGAGGTCGATCACCACCAGATCGGCCAGCGCACCCTCGGAGACGACCCCCGCGGGCCTGCCCAGCACCCGGGCCCCGTGCCGGCACACCAGCTCGAGCAGCTGCTCTACGGGAGGCCATGTGGGATCCATGCGGGCCAGTCGATGAAGGCCATAGGCCGACTTCATGGCCTCGAACATGCTCTGACCGCTGACGGCCAGGCCGTCGGTGCCCAACCCCACGGTGGCGCCCGCGTCGACGAGCTCGCGCAGCCGCATCACCCCCGATGAGATCACCTGGTTGCACACCGGCTGGTGCAACGCGCACGCCCGGGAGGCGCCCATGGCGGCCACCTCGTCGTCGTCGAGCCAGATGGCGTGGGCCAGGGTGGCCCGCGGCCCGAGCAGACCGGCCCGGCTGAGCCACTCGACCGGCCGCTCGCCGTGCACCTCGCCGAAGATCACGACCTCCTCCTGGGCCTCGCTGCAGTGCGCCTGCCAGCGCAGGTCGCGCCGCTCGGCCAGGTCGGCGCACGCCGCGATCAGGTCCAGGTCGACGTAGACGACGTTCTCGGGCATGGGCCAGACCTCGACGCGGGAGCCGGGAGGGCGCTGCTCGAGGCACTCGTCGAGAATCTGCAGTTCCTCGGCGGCGGTAAAGGCGTGCAGCTCGTCGGGCACGCCCATGCGGTCGCTGCCCTCGACGCGGCTGCCGAACACCCCGCGGGCGATGGCGCCCCTCAGCCCGACGCTCTCCACCGACTCGGCCACGGCCAGCGTGGTGGCCGTGTCGGTGGGGGCGTAGTGGTTGTCGACGACCGCGGTGGTCCCCGCCAGGACCGACATAAGGGAGCTCAACCTCACCGCGGCCACGACGTCGTCGGTGGTCATGTGCACCGCCATCGGGAGCATGAAGTCAGCCAGCCAGGCCATCAGCTCCAGCCCGTCGCCCAGCCCCCGGCCCAGGACCTGGAACAGGTGGGTGTGGGTGTCGATCAGCCCGGGCATCACCAGGCACCCCGAGGCGTCGATCCGCTCGGCTGCCTCCGGGAACGACGCCCTGATCTCGCCTGCGGGGCCCGCGGCGGCGATCTTGGTGCCCACCACCGCCACCGATCCGTTGTCGATCACCGGGCGGCGGGGATCGAGGGTCACGACATAGGCGCCCTCGATGATCAGGTCGGCTCGCCCGCCCGGGGGCGGGCCCGCTGCGCCGGGAGCCTGGGAGTCAGACATCGGCCGCAGCTACGGCGTCGGCCAGCAGCTCCACCTGGGAGAGGTCGGCCATGGTCGGGATGAAGACGTACTCGTCCACGCCGACGGCCGCGAAGTCCCGCACCGCCGCGGTCACGTCGGCGGCGCGGCGGTAGGCGCCGTCGGCGAACATGCGGGCCCGGTCGCCCTGGTAGCCGTAGTAGTCCAGCAGGTAGTCGACGTTGGAGTCCTCACCGAGGGCGAAGTAGTGCATCACCATGATGGTGGGCGAGCCCTCGCGGCCCGCCTCCCTCCACGCGGCCCGCACCCGCTCGGCGCTGTCGTGAGTCTCGCCGGGGCCCCTCGATGAGACGCTCCACCCGACGCCCCAGCGCACGATGCGTCCGATGGCCGCATCCAGGCTGCCGCCGAAGAAGACCGGCACCGCGCCGTCGCGCACCGGCGGCAGGGTCGACGGCCGGGATCGGTCGCCGGCGGGGCGGCCCCGCCATTCGGCGTGCATGGCCTCCAGGTCGGCGTCGAGGCGGCGGCCCCGGGTACCGAAGTCGCGGCCGGTGGCCTCGTAGTCGTCGGCGCGGCGGCCCACGCCGATGCCCAGCATGAAACGGCCGCCGCTGATCTGATCGACGGCCGCGGCCTGCTTGGCGACCATCGGCGCGCTGCGGGCCGGGGCCAGCAGCACGTTGGTGCGCAGACCGATGCGGCTGGTGACGGCCGCAGCCGCGGCCATGGCCGTCATCGACTCGAACCCGGGGTACACGATCCGGTCGATGGAGGTGAGGGCGTCGAACCCGGCCTCCTCGGCCCGGCGGGCCCAGGCCAGCAGCAGCTCGCCGCTGGTGCCCTTGGTAGTGACCGGCAGCCCGATGCCGACTCTCATTCCGGTGCCTCCTGATCTGATCGGTGGGTGTCGTTGTGCCGTTCGGGGTCGTGCAGCTGCTCAGGCGCCGACTCCGGCGACGGCGGCCGACTCCTCGTGGCGCATGCGGTCGGCGACGCCCCGGGCCTGAAGCTCGGCGGTCAGCTCGGGCACGACCGTCTGCCAGTCGCCGACCAGGCCGATGTCGACCTGGTCGAAGATCTCGGCGTCGGGGTTGGAGTTGACGGCCATGAGCACCCCGGCGTTGCGGATGCCGACGGTGTGGTTGAACCGGCCGCTGGAACCGACCGCCACCAGCAGCCGGGGCGACACCGCATGACCGGTGACCCCGATCTGGCGGCCGCGGGGCACCCAGCCCTGGTCGGTGACCCTGCGGGTGGCGCCCAGCGCGGCGTTCCCGAGCGCGGCCCGCAAGTCGTCGATCACGGGGTAGCCGTCGGGGTCGACACCCACGCCCACGGCCACCACGGTGCGGGCCCGGCGCAGCTCGCCGGTGTCGTCGTCGTCGCGCTCGACCTCCACCGTGCGGATCCGGGACGGCGCGGGGGCCGGGAGAATCTCGGCGGTGGGATCGACGGCGTCGGCCCGGGGTGGGCGCGTGGCCAGAACGCCGGGCCGGACCGTGGCCATCTGCACCGGCGAGCGCGACAGGATCGGCACC
Source organism: Acidimicrobiia bacterium (assembly GCA_022820805.1). GTDB lineage: Bacteria > Actinomycetota > Acidimicrobiia > Acidimicrobiales > Aldehydirespiratoraceae > Aldehydirespirator. Next base: position 73,155 of record JAJEEV010000037.1, on the reverse strand, counting down.
TGGAGACGGCCGCCGAACGCAGGCTTCCAGGCCACCAGACGACCGTCGGGGCTGACCTCGAGTCCCACCGCGTCGCCGGTGAGCCCCCAGCCGCAGCGAGCCGCCACGATGGAGGCCACCACCCGGCCGGAGCGGGTTCCCTCCACCAGCAGCGCCCAGGGCAGGCTGCGGGACGCGGCCGCGGCCAGGGCGTCGGCCTGCTCGGAGGGCTCCGATGCCGACTCGATCACCAGCAGCCGGTCGGCGCCGGCCGCGCCCAGCCCCGCGGTGTCGGCGTTGGCGTCGGTGGTGACCGCGGTCACCGTCCCGGAGATCCAGGCAGCCAGCTCGGCCGCCTCGCCCAGCAGCTCGGCGCCAACCCCCGGCTCGGTGAAGAAGCACCACACCGACCGCTCGCCCGCGAGGTGCTCGCCGTCGCTGCCGGTGCTCAGCAGGGCCGCGCTGGCCCGCGAGGCGTCGTCCTCAGCGGCGTCGTCGGACTCTTCAGGGTCCGAGAAGGCGCCGAACTCCTCGAGCAGGTCCACCGCATGGGCGACCGAGGCGGCCCGCAAGGCCCTCCGGCTGGCCGTCAGCACCCGGATCGGGCCGACCGAAGTGGGCGAGCCCGGAGCGCCGAGCTGCCCGGGGGCTACGTCGAGGTCGGCTGCGGTCAGCCGCGTGATGCGAGCGTCGGCCACCGCGGCGTACTCCTCGGGCGGTGCCTTGGAGGGCGCGCAGAGCCGCTCCGCGGTGGACAGCGCCACCGGCAGCTCGCCGGTGACGGTGCAGTAGCCGTCGTCGGTCTCCAACCGGGCGGTGAAGGCACTTCCGTCCACATCGAGCTCGCGGACCCCGGCCGCGAAGGGCAGGTCCAGCAGCTCGGCGACCTCGACGGGCACCTGGCCGGTGTCGGAGTCGAGCGAGTTGAGTCCGGCCAGCACCAGGTCGAACGGTCCCTCGCGCCGGACGGCGGCCGCCAGCGCCACCGCGGTGGCGAGGGTGTCGGCGCCGGCGAGCGCGGGGTCGCACAGGTGCACCCCCCGGTGGGCGCCGCAGGCGATCATCTCGCGCAGGGCATCGGCGGCCGCGGGCGGGCCCATGGTGAACACCACGACCTCGCCGCCGGAGCCGGCCAACTCGACGGCCTTGGCGTTGGCCCGGCGGCAGTAGGCGTTGACCTCCAGGGGCACGCCGTCCCGCACCAAGCGCCCGTCCTGCATCCGGAACTCGACCGGAGCGGGTATCTGCTTGACCAGAACTGCGATTCTCACGGCGTCCTGTATACCGTCTGAGCCGCTCAAGGGGCCATGCGGATGGGTCAGCCGTCCCGCTAGTAGCCGATTACCGCGCCTCCGTCGACCCGCACCACCGAGCCGGTCACGAAGCTGGCCCGGGCGCTGCACAGGAACACGATCACGTCGGCCAACTCCGAGGCGTGCCCGAACCGCCCCATCGGTATGGACGCCCGATGGCGGTCCCGCACCGCTTCCGGGGTGGTGCCCTCGGCGGCGGCCCGGGCCGCTTGGGCCCGAGCGAGAGCACCGGTGTCGAACTGGCCGGGGACCACCACGTTGACCAGCACGTCGGGCGCTAGTTCGATGGCCAGCGAGCGGGCCGCGGCGGCCACACCGCTGCGGAACACCCCAGAAAGGGCCAGCTCCGGGGAGGCCTCCACCACCGACCGGGCCGTGATGTACAGCAGCCGCCCGTCGCCACCGGCCCGCAGATGGGGAATGGCCGCCCGGGTCGCGGCCAGCGCGGGCAGCAGCATCCGCTCATAGGCGGCCACCTCGTCCTCGGCCGACACCTCGATCATGCCTCCCGGCGTGCCGCCGGAGGTGTTGACCACGCAGATGTCGAGACCACCGAGGCCGGCCGCGACCTCGTCCACAATGCGGGCGGGCTCGCCGGCGACGGTGATGTCGCCGGCCACGGCCACCGCGCCGGGGAGCGCCGCCGCGATCTCAGCCGCCAGTTCCGCCCGCCGTCCCGAGATCGCCACCCGTGCGCCCTCGGACGCCAGCGTCTCCGCGGTGGCCCGCCCCAGCCCCGCAGTCGAGCCGAACACCAGCGCCCTTCGGCCCGAAAGACCCAGATCCATACACAGCGACGCTAGCGGCGTCGCTTCAGGCGGCCCGAGTCGGCGGGTTACGGGGTGGGCGCTGTAGGGTCGGTATACAGGATTACGGGCGGCTCCGGGAGGAACCCACATGTCCTACGAGCAGGCAGCCAGAGACGCCGGCGTCGACCTCGACATGACCCTGCTCAGGGCGGGCAACTTCGACACCGTGGCCCAGGTCCACGACGTGCTGTTCGTGTCGGGCTCCATCGCACTGGCTCCCGGCGGGGGCGGCATCGACTACGTCGGCCGCCTCGGGGGCGACATGGACATCGAGACCGGCCAGGCCAGCGCACGGGGCGCGGCCGAGGCCATCCTGGCGTCCGTGCACCAGCACCTGGGCAGCCTCGACGAGGTTCTGCGGGTGGTGCGCCTGACCGGCTACGTGGCCAGCGATCCGGGCTTCAACGCGCAGCCCGCGGTCATCAACGGGGCCAGCGACCTGATGATCGAGGTGTTCGGCGACGCCGGACGCCACGCCCGTTCCGCCATCGGCGTGGCCGAACTGCCCCTCGGCGCCTCCGTCGAGGTTGAGGCCATCTTCCAGATCAAGAACTGACCCCGTCCATCCACCGGTCCTGCCGGATCCATCGATCGACCCCCAACCAACCCCAGGAGCAGATCCATGAACACCATGAACGTCGAGACCCTCACCCTCGAGGGAGCCAAGCTCGCCGCCGACGTGGCCCTGTCCACCGCCGACGACGAGGGCCTGGCCGTGTGCGTGGCCGTGGTGAACGCCACCGGCAACCTGGTGCTGGTGCACCGCATGGACAACGTGGTGGAGATCGCCCTAGAGAACGCCATCGCCAAGGCCGTGGCCGCGCTGACGTTCAAGCGCGACACCGGGACGCTGTCGGACTACTTCCAGCAGGACAACTCGCTCGGCCCGCCCATGACGGCGCGCCACCACATCCTGGCCGTGGAGGGCGGCGAGCCGCTGACGACCTCCGGCGGCACCGTCGTGGGCGCGCTGGGCATCTCCGGGGCCAAGCACGCCGAGGACGTGGTGTGCTCCAAGGCCGCGGCCGAGGCCTTCACCGCCGCCACCTAGAGGCCGACACAACAAGGAGGGGCACCGATGGCAGACGACCATCACGACCACGACCACGACGAGCACGCCAACCCGATCCTCAAGGACCTGCCCGAGGGGTCGTTCGCCTTCCACTACACGCTGCAGGCCAAGCCGGGCCGGGCCCAGGACTTCATCGACTCCTTCGAGGCCTGGGACCACAGCGACGCGAACATCGTCCACACCACGCCGGGCATCGTGCACGAGGGCGTGCTGTACCAGAGCGAGGACGACCCCGAGCGGTTCTACCTCATCGGCACCTGGAACAACCGCGACAACCACCGCAATGTGGTGGCCCGGCTCATCGAGCAGCGCCCAGAGTGGATGGACATGCTCACCGAGGACATAGTCCCCGAGTACTGCGCCATCATCGGCTGACCCCGTCCCACAACCAGGAGGATTCCAGTTGCAGCAGGACTTCGATCTTGATCAGAAGTTCACGCTGGAACGGGGGCGGGTACTGCTGACCGGGGTTCAGGCGCTGGTACGTCTGCCCATCGACCAGCACCGGGCCGACGCGGCCCGGGGGCTGCGCACGGGCACGTTCATCTCCGGTTACCAGGGATCGCCGCTGGGCACCGTCGACCTCACCATCGAGCGCAACATGGACCTGCTGACGGCCCACGACGTGGTGTGGGTGCCGGGCGTGAACGAGGAGCTGGCCGCCACCGCGGTCTGGGGCAGCCAGGAGCCGCTGCTCGGCCCGCTGGCCCGCCACGACGGCGTGGTGGGCATGTGGTACGGCAAGGGGCCCGGCGTCGACCGCTGCGGCGACGTGTTCAAGCACGCCAACTTCAAGGGCACCGCCCCCAACGGCGGGGTGCTGGTGCTGGCCGGCGACGACCCCATGGCCAAGTCGTCGACGCTGCCCACCCAGGTGGAGCCCGCCTTCTACGACGCCCAGATCCCGGTGCTGTACCCCGGCACGATGCAGGAGGTCCTCGATCTCGGACTCCACGGCATCGCGCTGTCTCGGTACTCGGGGCTGTGGGTGGCGTTCAAGGTGGTCACGACCATCGCCGACGGGTTCGGCCTGGCCGAGGTGGCCCCCGACCGGATAGTGCCCGTCGATCCCGCACTGGAGGTCGACGGCCAGCCGTGGCGCCACGTCCAGCGTCCCGGCCTGGTCACCCCCTTGAGCCTCGAGCAGGAGAAGGACATCGCCTACGGACGCATGGAGGCGGCGATGGCTTACGCCGCCGCCAACGGCCTCAACGAGATCAGCGGCGCCACCGGGACGGCCCGCCTCGGGATCGTGGCCGGGGGCCGCACATTCCAGGAGCTGCGCCAGGCCCTCGGAGACCTCGGCCTCGACGATGAGGCGCTGCGCCATTTCGGGATCCGGCTGCTGAGACTGGGCATGGTATGGCCGGTGGAGCCCGAGATCGTGCGCCGCTTCGCCGCGGGGCTCGACGAGATCCTGGTAGTGGACGAGAAGCGGGCCTTCATCGAGCTGTTCGTGCGCGACATCCTCTACGGCCGGGCCGGAGCGCCCCGGGTGGTGGGCAAGACCGACGAGCGGGGACGCCGGCTGGTGCCCGCCGACGGCGAGCTGACCGCCGACCGGATCGCGGCCGTCATCGCCGACCGGCTCCGATCCGGGGTGCTCGGAGGCGACGTGGGAGCCCTGCCGGTGGCGGTCGAGGCCCGCCTGGCCCTCATCGAGGAAGCCGCCGGAGCGGGAATGGCGGAGGTGGCCCGGACGCCGTACTGGTGCAGCGGCTGCCCCCACAACCGCTCGACGGTGGCACCCGACGACTCGTTCGTGGGCGCCGGGGTGGGCTGCCACGCCATGGCCCTGTGGATCGACGACCGGGCCCAGATCGTTCACCAGATGGGCGGCGAGGGCGTCACCTGGATCGGCCGGGCCCCTTTCACGGACCGGAACCACATCTTCCAGAACGTGGGTGACGGCACGTTCTTCCACTCCGCCAGCCTGGCGGTGCGGGCCGCGGTGGCCGCCGGCGTCGACATCACCTACAAGATCCTCTACAACGGCGCGGTCGCCATGACCGGCGGCCAGGACGTGGCCGGCGCCATCGGCGTGCCCGAACTGACCCAGGCGATGGCCGCCGAGGGCGTGAGCCGCATCATCGTGTGCAGCGACGACCCGGACCGCCACACCAGCGGCGCCCCGCTGGCCGAGGGCACCGACGTCTGGGGGCGGGACCGCCTCGACGAGGCCCAGCTCGCTCTGCGGGACACGCCGGGCGTGACCGTGCTGATCTACGACCAGCAGTGCGCGGCCGAGAAGCGCCGGGAGCGCAAGCGGGGCCTGCGCCCCACCCCCACCAAGCGCATCTTCATAAACGAGGCCGTGTGCGAGGGCTGCGGCGACTGCGGCGCCAAGAGCCACTGCCTGTCGGTGCAGCCGGTCGACACCGAGCTGGGAACCAAGACCCGCATTCACCAGTCGTCGTGCAACTTCGACTACACGTGCATCGAGGGCGACTGCCCGTCGTTCATCCGGGTCAAGACCCGGCCGGCCAGGGCTCGAGCCTCGGCCGCGGCCTCCGGCGCGGGTCGGGGTGCCCGCAGCGCGCCGCCGGCCGAGATCGCCGAGCCGGACCGGCCCGTGCCCGGTCCCGACGGCTATGCGGTGTTCATGGCGGGCGTGGGCGGCACCGGCGTGGTGACCGTCAGCCAGGTGCTGGCAACCGCGGCGCTGCTCGACGGCCTCGACGTGCTCGGCCTCGACCAGACCGGGCTCAGCCAGAAGGGCGGGCCGGTGGTGTCGCACCTGCGCTTCTTCGACGGCGAGGCCTCCGGCGCCAATCTGATCGGCGCGGGCGGCACCGACTGCTACCTGGGCCTGGACCTGCTGGTGGCCGCCGACCCGAAGAACCTGACCAGAGCCGAGGGCGGCCGCACGCTGGCGGTGGTGTCGACCAGCAAGCTGCCCACCGGGGACATGGTGGCCCACACCTCCGAGACCTACCCCGACATCGAGGCCATGCTGTCGACCATCGACGGCGCCACCCGGGCCGGCGACAACGTCCGTCTCGACGCCGACCGCATGGCCGACGCCCTGCTGGGCACGGCCATGCCGGCCAACGTGCTGATGCTGGGAGCCGCCTACCAGGCGGGCGGGATACCGGTGTCGGCAGCCTCCATCGAGAGGGCCATCGAGCTCAACGGGGTGGCGGTCCCCGCCAACATCGCCGCCTTCCGGTGGGGGCGGGTGTACGTGCGCGACGGCATCGACGGCCTGGTCAGCCTGGCCGGGGTGGGCGCCGCGGCCGTTCCGGCCGAGACCGGGACAGGCGACGGTGCCCTGGGGCTGGACTCCGTCGGCGCCAGGGCCAAGGCAGCCGCCCGGTCGCTGGTGGAGCGCTCGGGCCTGGCTGCGATCGGCGGCGACGGCGGGACCGCTCTGGTGGAGACCGTGGAGCGGCGGGCCGCCGACCTGGTCGACTACCAGTCGCGGGAGCTGGCGTCGCAGTACGTGGACTTCGTGGACGCGGCATCGGCCCGCGAGCGCGAGGTGATGGGCGACCGCACGGACCTGGCCGAGGCGGTGGCCCGCTACCTGTACAAGCTGACGGCCTACAAGGACGAGTACGAGGTGGCCCGGCTGCACCTGCGGCCCGGCGTGAACGACGCCATGCGCGACGCGGTGGGCGACTTCGCGGGCTACCGCATCCTGCTGCACCCCCCGGTGCTGCGGGCCATGGGGCTCAAGCGCAAGATCTCGCTGGGGCCGTTCCAGCGGCCGGCGCTGGCAGTGCTGAAGGGGCTGCGCCGGCTGCGGGGCACGCCCCTCGACCTGTTCGGCTACGCCGGGGTCCGCCGAGTGGAGCGGGAGCTGATCGCCGAGTACCGGGCGCTCATGGAAGCCGAGCTGGACGCCCTGACACCGAACACCTACGACAGGGCGCTGGAGCTGGCCGAGCTTCCCGACGTGATCCGCGGCTACGAGGACGTCAAGCTGGCCGGCGTGGACCGCTTCCGGGCAGAGGTGCGAGCCATCCTCGGCGGAGACACCCAGCCGGTGGCGCTCACCGCCAAGCCGGCCCGCTAACGCCCTTCCCGCCGATGGCCGACGCCGACACGGCGCCCGCGCCGGGTCCGGGCGCAGCTCCCGTCCAGGCGGTGGCGGCCTCGGTGGCCTGCGTCACCGCGAGCGTCATGCCCGGCTTCCTGGCCGGCGCGCTGGGCAGCGACATCAAGGCGGAGTTCGGCGTCGGCGACACCGGGCTCGGTCTGGCGCTGGCACTGACCTACATCTTCGCGGCGGTGGCCATAGTCCATGCCGGCGAGCTCTCCGACCGGATCGGCTCCCACCGCAGCCTGATGATCTCGATGGTGGTCACGATGGCCGGCTACCTGGTGGTGGCCTTCGCGGCCCGATCGTTCGTGACGCTGCTGGTGGGGCTGACGGTGGCCGGAGCCGGTCTGACGCTGGCCGGACCGGCCTCCAAGGTGCTGGTAGCCGACCATGTGTCGCCGCAGCGCCAGGGGCTGGCCTTCGGGGTGCACATGTCGGCCATCCCGCTGGGGCCGCTGCTGGCCGGGCTCACCGTTCCGGTGGTGGGCGGCACCGACGGATGGCGATGGCCGTTCCTGGGCGGGGCGGCCCTGGCCGGGATCGGGATGGTGCTGGTGCCCCGCGAGCGCTCGACGGCGCCACGGGCGACCCGGACCGCCAAGGATCCGGCTGCGGGCCGATTCGCGCACGTTCGGATGGGACCCCTGTTCGTGTTCGCAGCGGCCGCCATGCTGGCCTCCTGCTCGGTGGTGGCCGCGGCCGCGTTCTTCGTGGTCAACAGCGAGAGCGCCGGAATATCCGAGAGCGCGGCCGGACTGCTGCTCTCGGCAGCCAGCGCCGGGGTGATCACGGTTCGCATCGCGCTGGGCGCCCTCGCCGACCGGGTCCGCACGGGCGCGGTCAGCACCGTCGCGGTACTGCTGACCGCCAGCGCGGCCGGCTACGCGCTGATGGCCGCCAACACGCCGTGGCTCTACGCGCTCGGCGGGCAGGTAGCCATCATCCTGGGATGGTCATGGCCGGGGCTGATGGTGCTGGCGCTCGTGCGGATATACCCCCAGGCACCCGGGCTGGCCTCGTCGTTCGTGATCGGGGGCCTCAACCTGGGTGCGGTGGTCGGTCCGGTGGCCTTCGGTGCGATCAGCGACGCAGCGTCGTCGACGGTCGCTCTGGCGGTGGCCGCGGCCTGGGTTCTGGGAGCAGCCGTGCTCAGCCTGGCGAGCCGGGTCCGTCTCGACAGCAGCCGCGCCCCGTCACCGGGCTAGCGCAGAGCGTCTCGCGGACCGGCCACACCCACGTCGGAGTCGTCCACGACGTCGGAGTCGTCCCAGGCCGGGTCGCCGCCGTCGGACAGGCGTACGGCAGTCTCCCGCTCTGACCCCTGGAGGCCCCGGGCGTTGCGCTCGCAGTGGGACCGCCACACGGTGATGGACTTGTCGGGGCGGAACAACCGCTCCGGCGGGATGCGGACCTGCTCGATCATCTGCTGGTCCTGGCGGTTGAACTGCCACATGTACGCCCACCGGATGTACAGCCAGAACCGCAGCCCGAACAGCACAGCCTTGAGACCCTTGGCGTGGGAGACGGCGAACATGAACGAGAGGTGGGCGCCGTCGGTGGTGCCCATGAACACCTCGTAGGCGGTCCAGTCGGGCCACTGGATGCGCACCCAGCCGGGGAGGCGGACAGAGCCGCGCACGACGACGTTGCGCTGCCATGGGCGGAAGCCGTGCGGCCACCGGCCCAGCCCGGGATAGTCGACCTGCTCCACGACATCGTCGACGGTGCGGACCAGCCAGTCGCCCTCCTGCTCGACGTGGACGACCCGGTAGGCGGGCTTGCGCCGGATCCACGTCCACACGACGCCGCGATGCAGGTAGGTGGAGTGGCCCTCGTCGAACCCGTTCTCGACCGCGTAGCGCCAGTCGCCCCTCCGTTTGCGGAGCCAGCCTCGCACCTTGACGCCCGGCCGGAGGAAGTCCTCGGGCACGTCCGCCTCGATGGGCGGCGGCTCGCCGTCGCCGACATAGACGAAGACCACGCCGCCGTGCTCCTCCACCGGATAGGTCCGCACCCGCACGCTCTTGTTGCCGACAATGGGAGAGTCCCGGCCGTCGACCAGGGCGGCCCTCAGGTTGCCGTCGGCCAGGTCGTAGGTCCATCCGTGGTAGGGGCACGAGATCGTGCCCGGGAACCAGCACTTGCCCATCGACAGGGGCACCCCTCGGTGCAGGCACCGGTCGTTCAGGGCGTGCGCCCGGCCCTCGTGGCGGATCAGGAAGAGCTGCTCGCCGCAGATGGTGACCGGCACCGGCTTGCGGCCGACGCTCTTGGAGAAGGCCACCGGATACCAGTAGTTCCGCAAGCCCTCCGATGCGTCCCGGTAGCGGGGCCACCGCTTGTAGGCGTGGTCCCCGCTCGCCGAGTACCGCGCCTCCTGCGCACTGCCCCCTGATGCCATCGCCGCCATCTTTGCACCTGCACCCACTCCGGCTCGCTTCAGGCGAGTGGCTCGCCCACGGCGCGGTGCATGGCTAGGGACACCAGGGCGGGCAGGGCCAGCGAGATCAGCATCAGGGTCCTGAGGGGTGCTCCCAGCTCCAGCAGTCCGCTCACGAATGCCGACAGGACTGCGGCCGAGCCCAGCAGGGCGGCCCGGAAGGTGCCGATCCCCCAGCCCGACTGGGGCGGCAGGGCCGCCACCAGCATGGCGTTGGCCACCGGCAGCACCGACACCGCCATCCCCACGAAGGGCACCAGCATCCACACGCCCACCCGGGCCGGCGGCAGCAGCAGCGGCAGGCCGAAGGCGAAGGTCGTGGCCGTCATCAGCCGGGCCGTCCACGGCCCTCCGTGCCGGTCGTAGAGCGCCCCGCCCACCAGCTTCACCGGAGCCGACAGGATCCGGCCCGCGGCCAGCAGGATGCCGACCAGCCAGAGGTTCACGCCCCGGGACTCGAAGAACGCGGGCGAGAAGCCGATCACCACGAAGTGCATGGACACCCCGCCGAAGCTGGCCCAGAACGCCAGCCGGTAGGTGTGCTTGCGGGCGTACTGGACCAGCTGCGCCAGCAGTGGCATCGGTGCCCGGTCCCGGTCGGGCTGGACCCAGCGGGGCACCCAGGCGATGGCCAGCAGCGGAGGCACCGCGCAGCCCAGGTACACCCAGCGCCATCCCCCGCCCGCGAAGACGCTCAGGGCGGCCGCGGCCAGCCCGAACGAGTAGGCCTGGCCCCACACCGCGATGGCCTTGCCCTCAGAGCCCGGGTACAGGCGGGCCACGCTGGCCAGCCCCGGCGGGAAGTAGAGCCCGAAGGCCACCCCCAGCAGGGTCTGGCCGGCCAGGAGCACCCAGAAGTTGGGGGCTGCCGCCGACGCCAGCATGCCCGCCGCGAGCGCCACGGCCGAGGCCCGGACCAGCGCCCGGTCGCTGAGCCGGCGGCTGCTCATCCCGCCCAGGATGTTGAACGAGGCGATGCCGGCCGAAACCGCGGCCAGGATGGCGGCCAGGTTGCTCTCGGTGATGCCGAGATCGGGGCTCACCAGGGGGAACAGCGGAGACATCATCGTCTCGGCGCCACCGAGGATGAAGTACAGCGTGAACAGGTAGGTGAAGGTCGCCTGACGCGGCGTGAGCCTGCCGCCGGCCGCGGGATCGCTCAATTCACCCAGCAGGCCACGTAGTGGCCCGGAGAGCGCTCCTCCAGCGGCGGGCGCTCCTCGAAGCACTGCTCCTCCGCCAGCGGGCAGCGGGTGTTGAACCGGCAGCCCTTGGGCGGGTCCATCGGGCTGGGCAGGTCTCCCTTGAGCGGCTCGTGGTCGCCCCGGGTGGTCGGGTCCGGCACCGGCACCGCCGAGAGCAGGGCCTGGGAGTACGGATGGGTCGGGTTCTCGTAGATGTCGTGGTGGCTGCCAATCTCCATCAGGTGGCCCAGGTACATGATGGCCACCCGGTCCGACACGTGGCGCACCACCGCGAGGTTGTGGGAGATGAACAGGTACGACAGGCCGACGCTCTCCTTGAGCTCGACCAGCAGGTTGACGATCTGGGCCTGGATGGAGACGTCGAGGGCGGCGGTGGCCTCGTCGGCCACCACGAACCCCGGATGGAGGGCGAGGGCCCGGGCGATCACGATGCGCTGGCGCTGGCCGCCGGAGAAGGCGTGCGGGTACTTGTCGGCCGCACTGGCGGTCATCCCCACCGTCTCCAGCAGCTCGGCCACCGCCGCGTCGAGTTCGGCGCCCCGCTTGCGGGTGTGCACCAGGAAGGGCTCGGCGACGCTCTCGCCCACCTTGATCTTGGGATTGAGCGCCGAGTAGGGGTCCTGGAAGATCATCTGGACCTGCTTGCGCATGGCCCGCCAGTTGCGCCGGCTGAGGTCGGTCACGTCCCTGCCCTCGAAGAGCACCTGGCCCTTGACGGGCTTCACCGCTCCGAGCAGCGCACGGCCCGCGGTGGACTTGCCGCAGCCCGACTCGCCCACCAGTCCGACGGTCTCGCCGGGCGCCACCGCGATGCTGAAGTCGTCCAGCGCGTACACCGTCCGACGGCGGCTGCCCACCCAGCGGCTGAAGTGCACGCTGACGTCGCGGCTCTCGACGAGAGGCGTCACCGGCTCGCTCACGTCGCCCCCTCTCCGGGCCGGTTGTAGCAGGCCACCCAGCGCCGGTCTGCGGTCTTGACCAGCGGCGGCGGTGCCACCTGGCAGCCTTCGCGGGCCTCGGCGCAGCGGGGATCGAAGGCGCATCCCGGAGGGAACTTGGCCCGGTCGAGGGGCTCGCCCGGTATGCCGGTCAGCTCGCGGTCGTCGCGGTCCACTCGCGGCACCGACTGCAGCAGGCCGAGCGAGTAGGGGTGCTGGGGATCGGCGAACATCTCGGCGATGGGGGCCCGCTCCACGATGCGCCCGGCGTACATGACCTGCACCCGGTCGCAGAACTGGGCCACCACGCCCAGGTCGTGAGTGATCATCAGCACCGACACGCCGAGCTCGGTGGACAGGTTTCGCAGCAGCGTGAGAATCTGGTCCTGGATGGTGACGTCGAGCCCGGTGGTGGGCTCGTCCGCGATCAGCAGCGTGGGCTCGCAGGCCAGCGCGGCGGCGATCATCACCCGCTGGCGCATGCCTCCCGAGAGCTCGTAGGCGTAGGCCTTCATGCGCTCGGGCGCGTTGGCGATGCCCACCATGTCGAGCAGCTCCAGCGAGCGCTTCCGGACCGCCGAGCCCTGCAGGCCGACCCTGCGCTGCAGCAGCTCCCGCAGCTGGGCCCCCACCGTCTTGAGGGGGTTGAGCGACACCATCGGGTCCTGGAAGATCATGGCGATCTCCCGGCCCCGAACCCGGTTGGCGACGGCCTCGTCGAGCACGTCCTCGCCCTTCCAGCGCACCGAGCCCCCCATGATGCGGCCCGGCGGCAGGACCATGCCCAGGATGGCCAGACCCATGACGCTCTTGCCCGAGCCCGACTCGCCCACCACGCCGAGGCGCTCGTGGGAGCCGACGTTGAGGGTCAGGCCGTCCACACCCAGCACGGTGCCGTCGCGGGTGGGGAAGCCGACGGTGAGGTCCTTGACTTCGAGCAGGCGCTCGGTACGGCCGTCGCCGCCGGTCGTGCTCACACTCACCCGCCGGGCCTCTCGAGGATGATCTGCTCGCGCTCGGCCACGTCGTTGAACGACTGCAGCCACAGCGACAGCAGGTTCACGCCCAGCACCACGATGGCGATGGCCATGCCTGCGAAGGTCACGATCCACCATCCGTCGGTGATGTAGTTGCGGCCCTGCTGGATCATCAGCCCCCACGACGAGCGGGGCGGCTGCACCCCGAAGCCCAGGAACGCGAAGGCCGACTCCGAGAGGATGGCCGCGGCCAGCTCGAGCACGCTCAGGGTGATGAGCGAGCTGACCAGGTTGGGCAGCAGGTGTCGCCACATGATCCGTCTCGACGACGCACCCGCCAACTCCGACGCCTCCACGTACAGCGAGGTCTTGAGGGTGAACACGAGGCCGCGCCCCACTCTGGTGAACACCATCCAGCTGGAGATGGCGATGACGATGATGACCAGCCACACGCTGGGCCCGAACGCGGCCACCAGGATCAGGCCTGCCAGCACGCCCGGGAAGGCCATCTGCACGTCGGCGGCCGAGATGATGAGGGTGTCGATCTTGCCGCCGATGTAGCCCGCGATGAGGCCGAGGGCGGTGCCGAGGATGGCCGCGATGATCACTGCGACCAGGCTGACCAGCAGCGAGATGCGGGCGCCGTCGATCAGCCGGGCCAGGATGTCGCGGCCGAGCTGGTCGGTGCCCAGGGGGTGCGACCAGGTGCCCCCCCATCCCACTGGGGGGGTGAGCTTGTCGGGCAGGCTCTGCTGGGCCGGATCCTTGATGAACGGCAGCCATGGGCCGATGATCGCAACCAGGGCGAACAGGAAGCAGATGATGATGCCGGCGATGCCCGCCTTGGACTTGAGCAGGTGCGACCGCAGGTCCCCCATGACGGTGACGCTCTCGCCCGTCGCGGCGGCGTCGGTGCCGGTGTCTGGCGCCGGTCCCACCGGGTTCTCCGTGGCCGTCATGCCAGCTCCACCCGCGGGTCGATCAGCCGGCGGGCGATGTCCACCAGCAGGTTGGTCACCACCACCAGCGTGGCCAGCACCACCACCGCGGCCTGCACCAGGATGAGGTCGCGGTTCTCGATGGCGTGGATGGCGAGGCGGCCCACGCCGGGCCAGGCGAACACCACCTCGATCACCACCGTGTAGCCGGTGAACATGCGGGTCAGCTCCCACCCGGTCATGGTCACGAAGCCCGAGGCCACGTTGCGGAAGGTGTGGTGCACGATCGTGTAGGACCGCGAGAAGCCCCTCGACAGCGCGGTGACTGCATACGGTTTTCGCAGCTCCTCCACGATGCCTCTCCGGGTCATCTGGGCCAGCCGGCCCGCGCTGGCCAGCCCGATGGCGAACGACGGCAGGATCAGCGACACGAACCCGCTGGAGCCGAAGGTCGGCACCCAGCCGAGCTGCACCGCGAACACGATGATGAGCAGGTAGCCGATCCAGAACGGCGGCGCGCTGATCGACACCATCGAGAAGCCGAGCACCGCGTGGTCGGCGAAGCGGCGCTCCCACCAGGCGGCCAGCATGCCCATGGGCGCGGCCAGCAGCACGGTCACCGCGATGGCCCCGCCCACCAGCTTCAGCGTGGCCGGCAGCCGCTCGAAGACGAGCTTCGAGGCCGGCTGGCTCTGCCAGAACGACTCGCCGAGGTCGCCCACCACCAGGCCCGACACGAAGTCCCAGTACTGGACGCTGAGGGGCCGGTCGAGCCCGAGCACGGCCCGCCGGTTCGCCCGGTGCTCCTCGGTGGCCTCCAGCGGCAGCGACACCGTGGCCGGGTCGGTGAAGATGTGGGTGACGACGAACACCAGGGAGGTGACCACGAACACCACCAGCGCGGCGGCGATAATGCGTCTGGCGAGCCATCGAAGCAACGCGCTGCCTCCCCTCGGGCCATCACTGGCCCGCGAGTGGGGCCGCCTGTATACCGTAGCCACACTACGGCGGCTGGTCCGAATCAGCCGCCCTCGCAGCGGCGGTCTCTGCGCTGATGGCGACCAGCCCGTCCAACGCCCACGGCCGAGGCCCCTACCTCCCGGGGGCGTCCGGGCTTCCTGAGTACGTATAATACGTACGTGCCCAACAAGACGATCAGCGTGCCCGACGACGTAGTGCCGATCATCGAGAGCCTGCGCGTGCCTTTCTCAAGGTGGGTGACCGACCAGCTCCGGCGCCACGCGGCCCAGTCGACGAGGTCCTTCCCCGATCAACTGTTGGCGGACGCAGCGCTGACCGCACCCCGGCGCCTGACCCCCGAGGACGCCTCGGCGGTTGGTGAGCGGATGGAGCGATCAGCGCCGTGGTAGCGCGCGGCGAGGTGTACTGGATCGACCTCGACAAGCGTCGGCCCTGTGTCGTCGTGTCCTCGGACGACGTTCTCGATGTCGACGTCTGGCAGACACATGTCGTGCCCCTGACCTCGAATCTCGATCGGGCTGGTCTGGCCGGCAATGTCCTGCTCGGTGCTGCGGTGACCGGCCTGCCCACTGACTCTGTAGCGGTGCCGCTCGGATTGGAGCTTGTCGATCGCTCATGGCTGACCGAACGCGTGGGCCGACTGCCCCATGCTCTGGGCGATGCCATCGATGACGGACTGCGAGCCGTCCTGGGTCTGTGACCGTTACGCGGGGATGGGGCAGGCGGCGAGCTTGTAGGTGTTGAGGCGCTTACGAAGGGTGTAGAGCAGCAGCCCCACCGCGAGGAGGCCGACGAAGGGCTGGACCGGCGCCCACCACGACAGCGCGCCGGACACGCCGATGAGAGCGACCACAGCCTGGTTGCACACCGGGCAGCCCACCGCCAGGAAAGACACGAACCCGCCCCAGACGGTGCGGGTGCCCTGGCGGTCGACGGTCACGGCCAGCTCTTCCGACGCGGCCGGGTCCGCCGGCTCGGGGCGGATGGCGAGGATCAGCCCGATCAGCGCCGAGGTGATGGCCAGGATCACGTAGTCGATCCAGCGAACCTCCACCGGCCGGCCGAAGATCGGGGTGTCGATCAGATCCGACGGCACCGCGATCAGCACCGCCGCGATCCCGGCGAACAGCACGGCCCTCGGCCAGGTCGACCTCGGCAGCTCCAGCAGATCCTGGATCATGGGCGCTCAGCTGACCTTGTCGATGACGCGGAAGGCGTAGTCGCGCTGCTCGTCGCCGAGGGTGGCGCGCACCCGGTAGCCGCCGGCCTTGGGGAACTGGACGATGCCGGTCACCACCAACGGCGAGCGGCTGTCGGTGCCCGGCACCTTGCCGGGAGGGCGCCCGACCTCGATGTTGGCCTTGGCCTCCATCAGCTTGTGGAGGCCGTCCTCGTCCTCGACGCGGATCACCATCTCGTGGCGCTGGTTGGTCTCCGACCACGGGACCAGCACCGACAGCGCGATGGAGAAGTGCTGGGGCCGGGGCTTGTTGCCCTCCTTGTAGGCCCGGGTCACCCGGTCCCATCCGGCGCCGCTCAAGTACAGCAGGCCGTTCTGCACCTCGGCGTGGTTGGCCAGGGTCAGCATCTCGATCTGAGGCACGAGCGGCAGTCTACGCGGGCGGCACATGCCGCTAATCGCCGCAGAAGGGAGCTCTCCCGGCGGGCGGCGGGGGCTGTCACCGAGCTCCGACTGGCCTCACCGGGCTTCGCCCTAAGATTCGGCCAGTCGGACTCGGTGCGCCCCCTCTGCCCGCCTGTTTGGTCGCGCTGCTTGGGCGGCGCGGCGACTTGCTAGGCCGGGGGGTGGCGGCGAGTCAGATGACCGACGAATAGGGCGAAGCCCGTGTCGGTCATCTGGCTCGGCGGCAGGACCCGCCGGCCGGGAGGTCGACTACTGGTCGTCGGCTGGAGTGAGGCCCAGGCGTTCGGCAAGGCCGATGCGCTGGAGCTTGCCGGTGGGGCCCTTGGGCAGCTCGTCGAGGACCAGGACCCGGCGGGGCACCTTGAACGCGGCCAGCGACTTCGACAGGAACCGGCGCAGCTCCCGCTCGTCCACCTCGACCCCGTCGGATGCCACCACCGCGGCAGCCACCTCCTCACCGAGCTTCGGGTGAGGCATCGCGAACGTCACCGCCTGAGCCACCGACGGGTGGCGCAGCAGAGCCTCGTCGACCTCCAGCGGGGAGACCTTCTCGCCGCCCCGGTTGATCTGCTCCTTGAGACGGCCGGTGAGGAACAGGTAGCCGTCGCCGTCGAGGTAGCCCTCGTCGCCGGTGCGGAACCAGCCGTCGGTGAAGGCGGCCCGGTTGGCCTCGGGGTTGTTCTCGTAGCCGTCGATCACCGTCGAGCCCTTGATGGACACCTCGCCGCGCTCGCCCGCCGCCAGGGCACGGTTCTCGCCGTCGAGCACGGCCACCTCGATGCCGGTGGCGATCCCCACCGACCGGGGCTTGGCCACGGCAGGCGGCAGCGGGTTGGCGCACATCTGGTGGGTGGCCTCGGTCATGCCGTAGGCCTCTATCACCGGCGCTCCGAACAGCCCGCCCAGCTCCTGCAGGACCGGCTCGGGCAGCGACGCCGACGAGGAGCGCACGAACCGCAGGCCCGCCTCGAGGGCCGCGCCGCGATGGCGGGACGACCGGGCGATCACCATCTGGTGCATGGTCGGCACCGCGGTGTAGTAGGTGGGCCGCAGCTCCTTGAGCTGGGCGAAGAACCGGAAGGCGTCGAACCCCTCGGTGCAGGCCACCGACCCGCCGGCCGACAGCGGGGCCAGGAGCCCGGCGAGCAGGCCGTGGATGTGGAACAGCGGCATCACCTGCAGCGACCGGTCGGCCGGGGTCAAGGCCAGGGACTCGGCGATGCCCGCAGCCGAGCGGGCCAGGTTCCGCTGGCGAAGAGGAACGATCTTGGGCCTCGACGTGGTCCCGGAGGTGTGCAGGACCAGGGCCACATCGTCGGGGGAGGGCCCGCTGGGTCCCGGCGGCTCGGCCGCTGGCGAGGATGCGATCAGATCGATCGAGCCCGCGCCGTCGGAGGCTGATCCGGTCAGCGCCACCGGCAGCACCGCGGCATCGGCGGCACGGGCCGCGTCGCGGGCGTCGGAGCCTGACTCGTCGGGACGGGTTATCAGGGCCTTGGCACCGAGGTCGTCGAGGTAGAAGCGCAGCTCCTCGGTGCGGTACTTGGGGTTGAGCGGGGCGGCGCAGCCGGTAAAGGCCGCGGCCAGGAAGGCGATGGCCATCTCCGGGCCATTGGGAACGACGATGGCGATCCGGTCGCCGGCCTGCAGTCCCAGGAGCCGCAGCCGGTCCGTGAGCCGGTCCACCTCGGCCCGCAACTCGGCGTGGGTGAGCACCGCTCCGTCAGGCGCGACGATCGCCGGCGTGTGATCGGCGCCGGCGTCGAGCAGGGCTCGCAGCGTTGCCGGACGGCTCATGCGCTCGCCAGACGGCGGTTGAGCAGGGTGGCGAGGCCGTAGACGGTGCTGATCGCCGGGGTGGGAACGCCGGTCAGCTCGCCCAGCTCGACGAACACGCCGACCAGCGGGTCGAGCTCCAGCGGGCGGCCGGCCTCGGCGTCCTGGAGCATGGAGGTCTTGTGCTCGCCGACGGCCTCGGCGCCGGCGATGCGACGCTCCACGCTGATGCGGATGCTCACCCCGAGCGCCTCCGCGATCTGGCCGGCCTCCGTCATCATCTGCGCGGCCAGGTCCCGGGTGGCCGGCGTGCGGCAGATGCCGGCGAGGGTGGCGCCGGTCAGGGCGCTGATCGGGTTGAAGGCGAGGTTCCCCCAGGCCTTGACCCACAGGTGCGAGCGGATGTCGGTCAGCACCCGGGACTTGAAGCCGGCGGCCGACAACGCGTCGGCCAGCGCCTTGGCCCTGCTGGACTTGGTGCCGTCGAGCTCGCCCACCGGGAAGCGGTCACCCTCGACGTGGGTGATCACACCGGGCCCGGTCTTCTCCGCGGCCGGGTAGGCGATGCAGGCCACGATGCGCTCCGGCGGGACCGCGGCGGCGATGGTGCCGTCGGGGTCCAGGGCGTCGAGCCGGTGCCCGTCATGGGGCCCGCCGTGGCGCTCGAAGTACCACCACCCGATCCCGTTCTGCACCGGCACGACCGTGGTGTGCTCGTCGAACAGGCCGTCGAGCTCGTGGGCGACCGCTGCGATCTGATGCGCCTTGAGGGCCAGGATCACGGTGTCGTGGGTTCCCAGGGCCCTGAAGTCGTCAGAGGCCTCGATTCCGGTCGCCACCATCGTGGAGCCGTCCGACTCCACCAGCCTCAGCCCGCCGGTGCGGATGGCCTCCAGGTGCTCGCCCCGGGCGATGACGCTCACGTCGTGGCCATCCGCCGACAGGCGGGCGGCCAGCATCCCGCCGATGGCTCCGGCACCCACGACACAAATCCGCACGGCGACAGTGTGCCAGGAGAATCCCGCCGTACGGTATACAGGCGATGACCGGGGCGGAGTTGGCTTTCGGCCTCGCGGCCCTGGCAATAGGCGGTGCGCTGCACGGCTCGATGGGCTTCGGGATGGGCCTCGTCGCCGCTCCCCTGCTGGTGCTGATCGATCCCGAGCTGATCCCGGGACCGATGCTGTGCGCGGGCGTGATCCTGACGCTCATGATCACGGTGCGAGACCGATCCTCGGCCGACTTCCGGGGAGTGAAGTGGCTGCTGCTGGGACGCACGCCCGGAATGGTGCTGGGGGCGCTGGCGGTGGCCTGGCTCTCCACGACCGGGCTGGCCATCGTGTTCGCCTGCGCAATCTTCGCGCTGGTGGCCGTCAGCGTGGCCGGCGTGTCGCTGCCCCGGACCACGCCGGCGCTGTTCGGGGCGGGGGCCCTGTCGGGGCTGATGGGCACGGCCATCGGCGTGGGCGGCCCACCCCTGACCCTCGTCTACCAGCGCAGCTCCGGCGACGAGATCCGCGGGACGCTGGCCCCCATCCAGTCCTTCGGGGCGGCCACGTCGATCGGTGCGCTGGCTGTGGTCGGGGAGTTCGGGTGGACCGACATGGGCCGGGGGCTGCTCCTGGCCCCCGGCATGGTGATCGGCTTCGCGGTCTCGGGGTGGGTGGCGCCCCGCATCAAGCCGGCGGTGGTACGACCGGCGGTGCTGGTGTTCGCAGTGGTCTCAGCCATCGGCATTCTCATCCGGGTCATGGTCTGAGCCCCGGACGCGGTGGCGCCGAGGCCTTGGGGGGAGAGACCTCGGCGCCAGTGGGGCTGGAGTGACCTAGGTTCGCATGTGTCGGTAAGAACTCCGCGAGAAGGCCGTTCCGGCGGGCGGCGGGGGACTACCGCCAAGCTCCGACTGGCCTCACCGGGCTTCGCCCTAAGATTCGGCCAGATCGGACTCGGTGCGCCCCCTCTGCCCGCCTGTCGGGTCGCGGGGGTCGGACTCGGTGCGCCCCCTCTGCCCGCCTGTCGGGTCGCGCTGCTTGGGGGCTGCCGCTACTTGTTAGGCCGGGGGGTGACGGCGAGTCAGATGACCGACGAATAGGGCGAAGCCCGTGTCGGTCATCTGGCTCGGCGGCAGGACCCGCCGGCCGGGAAGGTCGACCGGGGCGTCGCTTAGATGATGGGCCAGCGGGGGGTGGCGAACTGGGTTAGGCCGGTTCGGGCCGCGGCGGCGGTGGCCGCTTCGCGTCCCCGGGCCATGATGGACCGGGCGTCTAGGTCCACGAACTCGCCGGCCTCGACGATCACCTTGCCGTCGATGACGACGGTGTCGACCGAGTCCCCGCTCACGCCGTGGCAGAGGTTCGACAGCGGGTTGTGCAGAGGCACCCACTCGGGTCGGTCGAGGTCGAACAGCAGGAAGTCGGCCCGCTTGCCCACCTCCAGCGACCCGACCTCGTCGTCCCACAGGACCGAGCGGGCGCCGTCGATGGTGAGGTGCTCCAGGATTGTCTCGGCCGGCATCAGCGAGGCGTCCTCGAAGATGTCGCGGTACACCCGGAAGTACTGGGCGATGCGCAGGATGTCGGTGGTGTGCGAGCAGGCGCCGATGTCGGTGCCCACCCCCACCGTCACCCCCCGGTCCAGCAGCTTGAGGTGGGTGGCCCTCTGGAGGCCGCCCCAGCCGAAGACCGCGCTGGCCGTGGGGCACATCGACACCTTCACATCCCGCTCGGCCAGCAGGTCGCACTCGTCCTCGGTGAGGAAGTGGCAGTGCACGAGCTGCACGTTGGGGCCGAGCACGCCGTTGCGCTCGTAGCGGGCGATGGGGAGCTCGCCGTCGAACACCCGCTGGTGGTGCTCCACGGAGTCGCGGTTGGAGATCATGTGCGACACGATGCCGGTGCCGTGCTCGGCGGCGAGTTCGGAGACGGCGCCGCACAGGCGGTCCGACACCATGCGCTCGGTGCGCAGCGAGAACCAGGGCCGCACCCGCCCGCCGGCCGCACCCGCATGCGACTCGACGAAGTCCAGCCCGGCCGCGATGGCGTCGTCGGTGGTGGAGTCGAACGTGCCCGGCATGGAACGGCCGCCGACCATGTCGGTGAGCGAGCGGGCCAGCACGGCCCGGCAGCCGATCTCGTCGACGGCCCGGGCCGAGTTCTCGGGGTTCTGGGAGCCGGGATCGCACAGCGTGGTGGTGCCGTGGCGGACCGACTCCAGCAGCGCGCACATGGCGGCCAGGTAGGCCTCCTCGTCGTTGACGCCGGCCTCCATCGGGTAGCAGCGGTCGTGGAGGAACACCTTGAGGGGCACGTCGTCACCGAGGCCCCGCACGAAGAACGGGGCCAGGTGCTGGTGGTTGTCGATGAAGCCGGGCGTGATCAGCCGGCCCCGTGCGTCGATGGTGCGGGCCGCATCCCGGTGGCCGGCGGCCTCTACGTCGGCGGTGGTGCCCACCGCTTTGATCTCGCCGCCGTCGATGGCCATCGCGCCGTCGCGCACCATCCGGCGCTCGGGATCAACGGTGATCAGCCAGTCGGCGTTGCGCACCAGCATGTCGATCATCTGCTCAGCCTCCTCGTGCCGGACTCATCCGCCCGAGAGCCTCTTCAGCTCGTAGGCGTAATGGCTCAGGCCGGCCTCAATGTCGAAGGTGGGGCTCCAGCCCAGCGCGGCCTCGGTGTGCGACAGGTCGAGCGGGTCGCCGGCCGACACCGCGGGCGGCTGCCCCGGGATGACCTGCACCTTCAGGTCGCCGAAGATCCGCCGGGCCGCGGCCACCAGGTCGTCGAAGGAGGTGACCGTGCCGGTGCCGATGTTGAACACCGCCCGCTCGGGCAGGTCCACGGTGGCCGCCAGGTCGACCGCCCGGCCGACGTCGAGGTCGTACACGTACTCGAAATCCATGGTGTGCTTCTGGTCGACGAAGGCGGTCTGGCCCTCGATGCCGGCCTTGAGCAGGGCCTGGATCTTGGAGCCGAAGGAGCCGCCCTCGAAGTGCCCGTACCCGTAGGCGTTGGCCGGCCGCAGGACGGCCAGCTCGAAGCCGAACTCCTTCTGGTAGCTCTCCGCAGCCAGCTCCTTCATGACCTTGGAGTTGCCGTAGGCCCGTCCCGGCCCCCGGGGCGAGTCCTCACCGAGGGGAGCGCCCCTGGCCCGGCGCCGGTCGTACACCGCGAAGCTGCTGATGTGGACCAGCCGGCGCACCCGGGCCAGCCGCACCGCCTCCAGCACGTTGATGGTGCCGGTGACGTTGACCTCCAGGCCGGTGTAGAGCTGCCGCGACACGCTGTCGCCGATCAGTCCGGCGGTGTGCACCACCGTGTCCACCTTGTGGTCGCGCACGGCCGACAGGACCGCAGAGGAGTCGCGGATGTCGGCGGTCACGGTGGGTATGCCCGCCGCTACCGGTCCGAGGCGCTCCTGCAGGTAGTCGGGTCGCTCACGCAGGTCCAGGAAGACGAGCTCCTCGCCCCGCTGCAGGGCGCAGCGGGCGAAGGCCGTGCCCACCAGCCCGATACCGGTCACCAGTGTGGTCATGGGTCTGACACCTCGAACTCTCCGCTGATCTCGACCGGCTGCTGGCGGGGCAGGCTGGCCATGCCGACCGCAGCCCGGGCGTGCGAGCCCCGCTCGGGGCCGAACAGCTCGAAGAACAGGTCGGAGGCACCGTCAACGACCTTGGGCATCAGCTCGAAGTCGGGGGTGCAGTTCACCATGCCCAGCAACCGCACCACCGTGCGGACCCGGTCGAGGTCTCCCAGCTCGGCCCGCAGGGTGGCCAGGATGGACAGACCGCAGGCCCTGGCCACCTCGTAGCCCTGCTCGACGGTCAGCTCGGCACCGAGCTTGCCCCGGCGCACGATGTCCATGCCCGGGTGGTGCGGACCGTGACCGGAAACGAACATCACGTCGCCGACCCGCACGCAGCCGCGGCGGTTCGGGCTGGGGAACTGGCGGGGCTCGGGCAGGGTCAGCCCCATCGCAGCCAGCTGCGCCTCGATCCGGCCCCCGGCCATGTCAATCGATCCCCGCGGCTTCGCGGACACTGGAGATCAGCGAGGCCCGGAGCAGGAACTCCCGGGCCAGAACGGGGTCGTCGGCGGCGCGGCGCAGCTCGTCGCGGTTGCGGCGCCGCACCTCCGGGTCGGCCTCGGCCATCAGCTTCTTGTTGCGGATGGTGATGGCCTGCACATGGGCCACGGCCACATGGCGGCGCTGGCGGACATAGCGGTCGAGGACCGCGTCGCCGGCCTCGCGCCGCAGCACCGGCGACAGCTTGGAGGCGAGGTTCACCGCGTCGTGTATGCCGCTGTTCATGCCCATGGCCCCGATGGGGCTGTTGACATGGGCCGCATCCCCGGCCAGCAGCACCCGCCCGGCCCGGAACGTCTCGGCCACCCGCTGATGCACGGTGTAGAGCGACTTCGACACCACCTCGTACCGCTGGCCGGTGGGGTGGAACCGCTGCAGCCCGGCCTCGATGACATCATCGTCGAGGAGGGCGTCCTCGTCGGCGTTCACGTCGGCCGGCAGCACCACCCGCCACAGGTCGGTCCACTTGAAGAGGTTGGCCCACTCGACGGGATCGAGGATGTAGTTGCGGTAGCCGTAGGGCTGGATCGAGTCGAAGTCGAACAGCACGCTCAGCGTCATGGTGCGATCAGGGAAGGCGAACCCCTCGAACTCGATGCCCAACTGCTTGCGCACCACGCTGTGGGCGCCCTCGCAGCCGACCAAGTGGGTGCCTCGGAGCTCCTCGCGCTCGCCCGCGGCGGTCTCCGCCACTGCAACCACCGAATCGTGGTCCTGGCGGAACCCGACGAGCTCGGTGCCGGTGCGGATCTCGATCAGGTCGCTGCCGGAGGCCGTCTTGAGGGCCTCCTCCACCACCTTGAGGCGGTCGCACTGCAGCGCGTGGGGGAAGCGGGCGTCGCCGGCCAGCACACCGTGGTCGAACACCGCGATGGGCTCGGCATCGCCGCGATCCCAGTAGTGGACGAGGGGGGCGACGATGCCGCGGGGCTCGAGGCGTTCGTAGAGCCCTATGTCGTCGAGCATCTCGAGGGTGGCCGCGTGGATGGTGCCGGCCCGCCGGACCTGGTCGAGCAGGCCCACCAGCTTCTCCACCACCAGGACCCGGTGGCCGCGGCCGGCCAGGCACAGGGCCAGCACCAGCCCCACGGGCCCGGCGCCGGCGATCAGGACCCGATCGTCAGCCGGTGCCACCGGGATCTGCCGGGTCGGACTCGGCTCCCTCGGGGTCCCGCAGCGCGCCGATCCAGCCCGAGGTGGTGAGATCGAACACCAGACCGTCGGGCGATCGGTACTTGACCTCGTAGTAGCGGTTGGGCTCGTCGGGCCGGCGGCCCCTCAGGTGCTCGGCCCCGGCCTCCTCCACCTGGGCCGACGCCTCCTCGAGGTCGTCCACCCACATCCCGAAGTGGTAGAGCCCGTAGAAGGGGTCCGAGCCGTCGCCTTCGGCGGTGACTCCGACGACGGGATCGTCGCCGAAGTGCAGCAGGGCCACGTTCATCACCCCGTCGGTCATGTACACGCCCCGACCGGCGTCACCGGCCTTGGTCATACCGAAGGCCCGCTCGAAGAAGGCCTGGGCCGCGGCCACGTCGGGCACCGAGATGGCGAGGTGTCGAAGCCGGGCAGCCACGGCGACCGACTGTATACAACCGCCGCGGATCACATGTCATCGGCCAGGGTACGCCCAAGGTGCCTGCGGATGCGAGGGGTCCGGTGGTCTCTGTTGCACCGATCGGCACGGTTGCGAACCAGTCAGACATTCAATATCATGAAATGCAACGACAGAGACCGGAGGGCGGGTGTGGCTGCCCTTCAAGGACTCGGGAGGGACAGGTGGGCACATTCAACTGGCCGATCCGGCTGGAGAGCATGGACGGTGAGCGATCCCTGCAACTCGACGCGCTGGTTGACACCGGCAGCTTCTACACGGTCGTGCCCGCTGACCTGTTGGGAGAGTTGGGGGTCGAGCCGGCCGAGAAGGTCGGGCTCGAACTCGCGGACGGAAGGCGCGTCCTCTGGGACATGGGCGAGGCCCGGGCCACGATCGACGACCGCAGGGTGACGACTCTCGTGGTCTTCGGCGAGGACGGCGTCGATCCTCTGCTGGGGGCCTACACCCTCGAAGGGCTCCGCCTGTCGGTCGATCCGGTCGAAGAGACTCTCGTGCCCATACCCTACGCGCGGGTGTAGCGCCCCCAGACGCTGACCCCCACGGTGCCCGAAGCCGGGGTCCGTGATGCTCATCCTGTGAACCCGCAAGACCATTCCCCGACCGTCGCACGAGCGGCGGTGTCGGCCGGCCATGGGCGGGCCGCCACAGCGGCGGTGGCCCTGCTGCGGGCCGGGGGATCGGCCGTTGACGCCGCCATCGGCGCGGATGCGGTCATGGGGGTGGTGGAGCCCACCGGAACCGGCGTCGGCGGCGATCTGACGGCTGTGGTGGCGACCGGCGAGAGCATCGCGGTGCTCAACGGCAGCGGCCGCTCCGGTCGGCGAACCGACCCGGAGTCGGTGCCCGACAACGGCCACGGTTTCGTGCCCTCGGTGGGAGGCGCCGCGGTGACCGTGCCTGGGACGGTGGCCGCCTGGGAGGACCTGCACCGCCGGTTCGGACGCCTCAGCTGGCCGGCCCTGTTCGAGCCGGCCATCGAAGCCGCGGCCGAAGGCGCCGAGGTCGGCGCGACCGGGAGCCGGTTGTGGGAGGGCGCCCGAGGCCGGCTCGACGCCGCGGGCGAGGCGCTCTACCTCCCTCACGGCACGGCCCCGGCAGCGGGCGAGCGCTGGCGCAACCCCGCCCTCGCCGAGGTTCTGACCCGGATCGCCGCCGACGGCCCCGAAGCGCTCTACCGCGGCCCCCTGGCCCGAGCCGTCGCCGGCGCGGCCACAGCCGCAGGCGGCAGCGTGCATGTCGACGACCTCGCCGACCACGCCAGCCAGTGGGTGAAGCCGCTGAGGGCCAGCCTGGGCGGCCACGAACTGCTCACGGTCCCGCCTCCCTGCCAGGGCGTGGCGACAGCCCTGGCCGCCCAATGGGTGCACGACCGGGGACTGCTCGGCGCCACCGGCGACGATGCAGGGCCGGCAGCGGCCGCGGCCATGGTCGAAGCGCTCGACCGGGCCTTCGCGGTGGTGCTCGACTGTGTGGCCGACCCGGACGCGGCGCCCGTCCCCGGCTACGACGAGATGCGAGCCCGGCTCGGTGCGGCACCGACGCACGGCCCCATGCCGCTGGGACCGGGCACCGTGTTCACCGTCGTGTTCACACCGGAGCAGGCCGTGGTGCTCACCTCCAGCGTGTGCGACCGGTTCGGCTCGGGCGTGACCGTGGCCGAGGGCGGCTTCGTGCTGCAGAGCCGGGGCCGGGGCTTCACCACCGACCTGCGCCATCCGAACGCGGTGGCGCCAAGCAAGCGCCCCTACCACACGATCGTGCCCACCCTGGTCTTGGAAGCGGGACGACCGGTGCTGGGCATGGGAGTTGTGGGCGGCATCATGCAGCCCCAGGGCCAGCTGCAGATCCTGCACCGGCTGCTCGGCGGCGCCAGTCTGGGCGCGGCCGTGGAAGCGGGCCGGTTCCGCCTGATCGACGACGGCCAGGTGACCACCGAGGCCACCCTCGAACCCGCCTGGCGGGACGCCATCGGCGCCGCCGGCTACGAACTGCTGGACTCAGCCGACGTCATCGGCGGCTTCGGCGGCGCCCAAGCCGTCCTGCGGGCCGCCGACACCCTCACCGCGGCCGCCGATCCCCGCCGCGACGGCACGTCCACCGTCATCACGCTGCCTGACTGATTCCTCCCGGCCGGCGGGTCCTGTCGCCGCGACAGCTTCCCTACACGGGGTTCGCCCTATTCGTCGGTCATCTGCCTCGCCGCCACCCCCCGGCCTAGTCCGGTGAGGCGGCACCTACGCGGGCGTCCCGACAGGCGGGTGGAGGGGGCGCAGCGAGTCCGACCTGGCCGAATCTTAGGGCGAAGCCCGGTGAGGCCAGTCGGAGCTCGCTAACAGCGCCCTCCACCAGCCGGAACAACGCGACCCCACAGGCCGGCGGAGGGGGCGCAGCGAGTCCGACCTGGCCGAATCTTAGGGCGAAGCCCGGTGAGGCCAGTCGGAGCTCGCTAACAGCGCCCTCCGCCGGCCGGAACGGCCCTGTCTATGAGCTAGCTCTGGAGGTTGTCGAGCCAGGCGATGACGTGGTCGAGGGGGGCGACGTCCACGTACTTCATGTGCAGATCGAGCAGGTTGACCTTGTGGGAGATCTGGCTGCGGTCGGCCACGCACTCGAACGGGATGATCACGTCGAAGTTGTACTGGAAGGCGTCCACCGCAGTGGCCCGCACGCACCCGCTGGTGGTCAACCCGGTGACTATCACGGTGTCGACCTTGTCGTAGACCAGCAGCGAGGCCAGTTCGGTGCCGAAGAACCCGCTCGGCTTGTGGCTCTTGCAGATCACCAGCTCGTCGGGCTTGGGGGCCAGCTCGTCCACGATGACATCGCCGGGGGGCAGGTCCGGGTCCGGCAGCCGGCGACCCACCGTCTTCCAGCGCCCCTTCTGGCCCGGGAAGGGGGTGTGGCTCGGGTCGGCGTACAGCTTCGTGAAGTACACGGCGAAGCCGTGACGGCGCACCTCGTCCAGCAGCCGGGCGTTGGCCTCGACCGCGGGCCAGCCCGTCTCCGGGCAGCCGGTGGGCCAGCGTCCGTCGATGAAGGCCAGCGTCATGTCCACCACGATCAGCGCGGGCGAGGAGCCCGCGCTGATGGCGCGGAACTCGTCGCCGCTGAAGGTGTCCCCATAGCCGGCCGCGAGGTAGCGGCCTATGTCGTCAGGGGGTATTGCGTCGTTCCAGGGATACATGGCGTGATGACCCCTCGATGGCATGGTCCCCGCTGACAGGCCCCCGGAGAAGCCCACGAGGGAGCACGACCGATCGTTGTCGAGTCGTGCTCCCTCGCAGGTGGAGGGGATCTGTCAGCTCCGTGGGGATCAGCTAAGCGTCATGTCCTCCACGCGAGCCGTGTCGTCGTAACGCGGGATCCAACTGAGATTCTCGGCGCCGCCGTTCACGCTCAGGTAGGTGAGGAGCGGCAGGATGCCGACGTTGTCGCAGTTGTACTGCATGATCTCGTGGTACATCTGCTCGCGGGCGACCGAGTCGAGCTCGCTGGCAGCTGCCTCGAGCATGCCGACCAGGACGGCATCGTCATAGGACGATGTCACGTTGTCGCGACCGATGTAGGAGCCGAGCCGGGCGCCGTCCTGCAACTCGTTGGACGAGGACGACAGGAAGATGTCGCCGCCGACCTCGCCGATCGGCAGGAGGAACTCGTCGAAGAGCCAGACCTCCCAGGCCAGCAACTGGAAGTCGACGGTCAGGCCCACGGCCTGCATGTCGGCGGTGATGGCCTCGGAGAGCTCGTCGAACTTGGTCCAGCGGGTGCCGTTGGCCAGGAACGAGATCGGCTCGTCCGCATAGCCGGAGTCGGCGATGATCTGGCGGGCCATGTCCGGGTCGTAGGCCCGGTCGGTGATGTTCGGATTGTGGCCGAACACGCCCGAGCCGAAGATGTGGCAGTTGGCCCGGCCGGCCTGGCCCTGGTAGATGAACTCGATGTAGTCATCGACGTTGAGGGCGTGGGCGATGGCCACCCGCAGATCGGGATAGTCACCCAGCGGGCCCTCGTAGTTCTTCATCCGCAGGTACGGGTACTCGATGCCCTCGTCGCGCACGAACAGCTTGGGCATCTGACCGGCCGAGTCGGCCGACAGGCCCACCGCGAGGTGCACGTCGCCGGCCTGGACGGCCGCCACCCGGGACTGCTCGTCGGGCAGGAACACGAACTTCACGTCATCGATCTGCGGCTCGGGACCCCAGTAGTCGGTGTTGCGGGTGAGGGTGAGCGAATCGCCCGGCACCCACTCGACGAACTTGTACGGGCCGGTGCCCACTGCCTCGTCCTCGAGGCCGTCGGCGGCCGCGCCAGGCTCCACCATCTGCACCATGTAGAGCCGGGCCGGCAGCACCGGATCGGGTCCGGCGGTGTTGATGCGGATGGTGTAGTCGTCGACCACGTCCACGCCGGTGATCTTCTCGATCTGCTCCCTGAGGTCGGAGTCGAGCTCGTCGCTGAGCACTCGCTCGATCGAGTACTTGGCCGCAGCAGCGTTGAACGGGGCGCCGTTGTGGAACGTGATGCCCCGCCGCAGCTTGAGCTCCCAGGTGGTCTCGTCGACGAGCCTCGGCAGCGACGCGGCCAGCCTCGGCACGAAGATCGACGGGTCGACGAGGTCGCGCTCGATGAGGCGCTCGTAGACGTTCTCCATGGTGCGGCGCATCTCGCCGTCCTGGTAGTGGGGGTCGATCCGGCCGGGACCCTCGAGGATGGCGATGGTGATCGACTCGGGTGCCTCGGCGGCCATCATGGCCGCTTCCTCGGCAGCCGCCGCAGCCGCAGCCGCCTCCTCGGCCTCAGCCGCAGCCGCCGCAGCCGCAGCCGCAGCCTCCTCCTCGGCAGCCTGAGCCGCGGCCAACTCAGCCTCGAGCTCGGAGACGACCGCGGAATCTACGGTTCCCTCGGCCGCCGCCATGGCATCAGCCAGGGCCGCCTCGGCCTCAGCCGCAGCCGCCGCAGCCGCCTCGGCCTCAGCCGCAGCCGCGTCGGCATCGGCCTGCGCGGCAGCTGCAGCGGCATCAGCCGCAGCCGCTTCATCCTGGGCGGCTTGCAGTGCCGCAGCATCGGCCGCGCTGGTGTCCGGAGCGGCCGGTTCGTCATCGTCGCCGCACGCGGCGGCGACAAGGGTGAAGACGAACAGGGCGGCAATGAGCCGCTGCATGAAAGTGAACTTCTTGAACATCTGGTGGCGTCCCCTCCAGTGGTTCCGTGGATATTCGACGGCTGCAAGACACTTTTTGCAGCCGATCCCGGCAACGGTATACCGCGCACCGACGGCCCGCAAATTGTTGTATACAGACCCGCCGGCGCGCCCGGCGCTCATGTCGACTACTGCTGCCGGTGCCAGCCCCGGCGGTCGCTGAACACCACCGCGGAACCGACGAGGGCGGTGGTAACCACCAGCACGGCCGGACCGAGTCCCAGCACCAGCAGGGCGGCCACGCCGAGGGGAGCGCCCGAGAGGGTCATCCCGCGGGCCACGCCCACGAGCGTCACGGCGTCGCCGGTCAACTCGGGCTGCACCGCCTCGCTGATCGCGGTGATGGCCAGGACCTGTATCAGGCCGTTGGCCACGCCTCCCACGACCAGGGCGCCCATGATCAGCCACACGGGAAGGTCGAACCCGACCAGGACCGTGGACAGCAGCGTGACCGCGCCCCAGCGGGCAACGCCCGGCGCGACCCGCGGCCCCTCCACATTGACCGCGAAGTAGCCGCTCACCGCGGCCGCTCCGTTGGCGACGGCCACCACCACGCCGATCACGGTCTCGGTGCTGCCCGCCGCGTCGAGCCCGATGGGCACATACGACCCGAGCAGCCCCCGCCAGGCACCCACTGCGATGCTGGCCCACACCCCGACCCGCACGCCCGGGTTCCGCAGGAGATGCAGGTAGCTGTGCCCGCCGACCCGGGCGAAGGGGGGCGGCCGGTGCAGCATCAGCGTGGGGACGATGCTCGCCAGGGCAACCGCGGCCGCCACCGCGAACGCCGCCTCGAAGGACCGTTCGGCGATGAAGCCTCCCAGCGGCGGGCCGATCAGCATGCCGACGGTGGCCGTCATGTTGAGGGTGGCGATCGCTTTGGGTGTGGGCCGGGGGGAGCGGACGATCTGCACCTGGTTGCCCGTCCAGAAGAAGGCCCGGGCCATGCCCTGCAACGCGGCCGACATCGCCAGCGCGGTCAGGCTCGGCGACAGGACCAGCAGCCCGACGGCCAGACACTTCAACACGGCCGCGGCGCTGATCACGTTGGCGTTGGAGACGACCCGCATCAGCGACCCGAGCTGCCACCGGGTGAGCACCTGGACCGCGGCCGACAGCCCGATGAGAACCCCGGCCATCGTCTTGGAGCGACCCTCGCCCACCACGAACAGCGGGAAGGCCACCAGCGTTATGCCAAGGCTCACCGAGAAGAACAGCACGCCCGCGTACTGGGCGGAGGCCTCCCGGCGCTCGGACGGCTCCGGGACAGCGCCGCTCGGAGCTGCGCCGCCGGTCACTCAGCCGTCAAGACGAGCGGGCGGGCGCGATGGCGACGCTTATGGCTTTGGACCGGGTGTGGCTCAAGATGTCGTCGACCAGGCCCAGTTCCTTGCCGATGCCGGACTGCTTCCAGCCGCCGAAGGGCAGCCCCGGGTAGCGCACTTCCACATCGTTCACCCACACGTAGCCTGCGTCGATGGCCCGGGCCGCGCCCAGCGCGCGGTTGACATCGTTGCTCCAGATGCTCGCCGTCAGCCCGTAGGGGGTGTCGTTGGCCATGGCGACGGCGGAGGCCGCGTCGGTGAAGGAGGTGACGGCCAGGACCGGTCCGAATATCTCGGTGGCGGCGATGGTGGCGCCATGGTCCACGCCGTCGAACACCGCGGGACGGATGAACGCCCCGGAGGCGAGTTCGGGATCGTCGGGTGCCGTGCCTCCCGTCAGGAGCCGCCCGCCGTCGGCGGTGCCTGCCTCGACGAAGCCGAGAATGCGGTCCCGGTGGGCGTGAGAGACCATGCAGCCCATGTCCGAGTCCGGGTCGTCGGGCATGCCGATGCGGATCCGCTCGGTCGATTCCACCACCCGCTCCAGCACGGCCTCGCGCAAGTCGGCGTGGATCAGCAGCCGGCTGGTGGCGCCGCAGCTCTGGCCACCGACGCGGGCGAAGTTCGAGCCCTTCACGACTGCGGTCGCGGCGGTGTCGGGATCCACGTCGTCGAAGATCAGGATGGGGTTCTTGCCGCCCAGCTCCAGGGTGAGGCTCTTGAGCACCCCCGAGGCGCCGGCGCTGGCCTGCACGGCCAGGCCGGTGCGCAGCGAACCGGTGAACGACACCCTGGGCACGTCGGGGTGCACAACCAGGGCTTCGCCCGCGGCCGCGCCGCCGGGCACCACGTTGAGCACGCCTGCGGGCAGCAGGTCCTCGGCCAGCGAGGCGATCACCAGCGGTGACAGCGGGGTCTGCTCGGCCGGTTTGAGCACCACCGAGTTGCCGGCGGCGAGAGCGGGGCCGGCCTTCATGCAGGTGAACAGGGTGGGATGGTTGTAGGCGCACAGCGCGGCGACCACGCCCCAGGGGGCGGGCTCGGTGAAGTGCAGCCCGCCGGGGGTGGCCGGGATGGTGCGCCCGTGGAGTTCGGGCGCCACCCCGGCGATGGCCTGGAGGAACTTGCCGCCCTTGGCTGCGCTGGCTGCCATGGAGGCCACCGCGGTGCCGCTGTCCCGGGCGTCGAGCAGACCGAGGCGGGGCGCGGCCTCAGTGACCCGCCGGCCCCACTCGGCCAGCCGGGCCGCCCTCTCGTGGACGCCCAGTGCGGCCCATGCCGGCTGGGCCCGGGAGGCTGCGGCCACGGCCCGGTCGACGTCGGCCGCCGAGGCCTGGTGGACGCGAGCCAGCACCGAGCCTGTCGACGGGTTGACGTCGTCGCGCAGGGCTCCGGCCCCGTCGCAGGACGCGACGGCGCGGCCGTCGATCCACATCGGGACGTTGACGCCGGCCCCGCCCGAGGGCAGGTCGAGCAGGTCGGTGTGGGCTGTCATGCCGGGCGCACCCGCTCGTACAGGAGTAAGAGTGGGCGCGAGACGGCGAGAGCCTGTGGCGTCATGAGGGTGTCATTCCCGCTCTTGTTCGCTTCGCTCACGGGCCGCTCGGGCCACGGCCTCGCCCGTTTCCAGCGCTGGCGCCGCGCACCCGCTCGGCCTCTGGCTCAGACTGGGCTCAGGCGGCGGCCTGGGCGTCGGCGGGATACCACTGGCGGCCCTCCACGTACTGCAGCCAGAGCCCGTCCATGTAGAACCAGCGCTTCATGGCGGCCTGGCGCACCTGCTCGATCACCATCTGCTGCTCGCGCCCGTCGACGGAGTGGTTGATGATGATCTCGAAGCCGGCGTCGCCGTGCTCCACGTCGGCGACGACGTGCAGGGTGAAGAACTCGATGTCGCTGTCGCTGAACCCGTAGACGTTGCGCAGCGGGTCGATCAGCGGCGCGTACAGCTCCGGCACCTGCGACTCCAGCCCGATGGTCAGCGTGGCGATGCCCTCCAGCACGCTCTTCATCATCAGCGTGTTGATGATGAAGTCCTTGAGGGCGGCGGTGGTGGGCAGGTCGGGGGCGGAGCGGCCCTCCTCGAAGGTCATGCCCAGGGCCATGCCGAAGCGCGACAGCATGTCGACGTGGCGCTCGTCGGGGTCCTCCTCCTCGTTGAGGTTCTCGAGCAGCAGCGTCCGGGCGTCATGCCAGTCGCACAGGCCGTACATGATCCCGGAGTAGCGGGAGGCGTTGCTCACGAAGTTGTAGTGCTGCTGGCAGTAGGCCCTCATGGCCGCATTGGACAGCTCGCCCTGGGCCCAGGTCTTGAAGAAGGGATGGTTCTTGGAATGCCACTCGTTGCGGGCGGCTTCCAGAGCGCTGCGGTATTCGGCTGGTCCAAGCATTGGATGCCTCTTTCTGTTGTGGTGAGTAGGGGTTCGGCTAGGAGCGCAGGTACACGGTCTTGGTGCGGGTGAAGAACTCGAGCGACGACTCTCCGCCCTCGGCCCAGCCCGCGCCGGAATGCCCGTACCCCTCGAAGGGCACGTGGAAGGGGACCCCCGTCAGCGGCGAGTTGACCTTGACGGTGCCGGCGTGGGAGCCCTTCCAGAAGCGGCGGGCCACCGCGACGTCGCCGGTGACGATGCCGGAGGTGAGCCCGTAGGAGGTGGCGTTGGCCATGGCCACCTACTCGTCGATGTCGCTCACCGCCTCGAAGGTCACCACCGGGCCGAAGATCTCCTCGGTGGTGAGCGGGCCCGTGTCGGGGTCCACCAGAACCGCCGGCGACACCCGGCCCTGGCGCCAGGCGTCGGGCTCGGGGCGGACCACGTCGCGAGCGTCGGTGCCGGCCAGCGACACGTACTCCTCGACGCGCTCGGCCTCGCGGTCGCTGACCAGGATCCCGAGCTCGTCGGGGCCCGCGGTGTCGGTCATGGACCTCACCTTGGCCGACAGCCGCTCCAGCAGCTGGTCGTACACGTCGGTGTGGACCAGCAGCCGGCCCGCCGATGTGCAGATCTGGCCGTTGTTGCGGAAGCTGGAGGCCACGATGATGTCGACGGCCTTGGCGAGGTCGGCGTCGGACCAGACCACGATGGTGTTCTTGCCGCCCAGCTCAGCCTGGAAGGGAACCTCCATGCGCAGCCGGCTGCGGATCGCCACCGCGGCCTCATAGGACCCCGTCAGGCTCACCCCGTCGAGCTCGGGCGCTTCCAGGAGGGCCTTCTCGATGACCGAGCTGCTTCCGATGGTGGCCTGGATCAAGCCCGGCGGCAGGCCGGCATCGAGCAGGGTGACCGCGATCATCAACCCGGTGATGCCGGCGTTGGTGGACGGCTTGAACACGACGGCGTTGCCGGCAGCCAGCGCGGCCGACAGCTTGCGGATCGGGATCGTGAACGGGAAGTTCCAGGGCGTGATCAGAGCCACCACGCCCAGCGGCTCGACGATCGTGAATATGTCCTCGTCGAAGTCGGTCCGGTAGGTGGTGCCGAGGCGCCGGTAGCCGAGCTCGGCGTAGTAGTCGAGCACGGCCGCTCCCTTGGCCACCTCGACGGTGGCCTCAGAGGCCGGCTTGCCCATGTCTGCGGAGATGATGGGGGCCAGCTCCCCGGCTCGCTCCCGGAACAGCTCGGCGGCCCGGTGGAGCACCTCGGCCCGGGCCGCAGGGCCGGTGGCGGCCCAGGACGGCGCCGCCCCTGCGGCCACCTCGTAGGCGATCCGCACATCTGAGGGGCCGGCGGAGCGCACGACTGCCAGAACGCGGCCGTCGCTGCGGCTGACCAGCTTCTGCTCGGGTCCCGACCCCGGCCTGATGGCACCGTCGATCAGGATGCCGACCTCGTCGGTGCCGCTGCCGCCGTCAACGGTGATGCGAGCTGGTATCAGCGTCATGGACTGCCTCTTCAGGGAGTGTGCGCATCACCCGCGAGGCGAGCGCGCCGCGCACGACCGCATCTTGTATACAGGTCGGTGTATACCCTAGGCCGACCGGTTCGAGCCATGCCAACGAGAGGACAGCGCCGAGTGCACGACCGCTTCGGACCGGGCCGGGCGAACCTCGTGGGGAACTCGGGGCGGAGCGCCGGATTCCCGGCGCTGGTGACGGCCTCACTGCTGGTGACCACCGCCGCCAACCTCTCGCCGCCGCTGGTGAGCGCCCTGGCCGTGCAGATCCAGAGGGAACTCAGCATCGGCGAGGCCGAGATCGGGATGACCGTCAGCGTGTTCTTCCTTGTGGGCGTCGCCACCTCGACCCTGGCCGGCAGGCTGACGGAACGGATCGGGCCGGTCGCGTCGCTGCGTCTGGCCGCGGCCACGGGTGGGCTGATGCTGATGGCCGCCGGAGCGACGGCGCGTTCATGGCCGGCGCTGGTGGCCTTCGTCGGCGCGGCCGGGCTGGCCAACTCGCTGGCCCAGCCCGCAGCCAACCTCTACGTGGCCCGGGGCGTGCCGAACCGGCGCCAGGGCCTGGCTCTCGGCATCCAGAAGGCGGGCATCCCGACGGCGTCGTTGCTGGCGGGCCTGGCGGTGCCGACAGTCGGACTGACCATCGGATGGAGTTGGGCCTTCGCTCTGGGAGGCCTGCTGGCCCTGATGGTGTCGCTCGGCGTGCCGGCCGTCGGCGGCGCCCCGTCGGCCGCGAGCGGGCCGGGGTCGACCACCGAGGGCCGCTCGTCGCGTCCCAGGCCCGATGTCCCGGTACGGCTGCTGGTGGCGGTGGCCTGCTCGACCTCCCTGGCCGCCATGGGCTCGATGGGGCTCGGCTCGTTCTTCGTGCTGTCGAGCGTGGAGATCGGCGTGGAGGAGGCCTTCGCCGGCATCCTGTTGATGGTCGGGAGCGTGGTCGGGATCGTGGCCCGGCTGGCGATGGGGGCCGGCGCGGACCGCAGCGCGCTGAGCCCGTGGAGCATGCTCACCGCCATATTCGCGGTGGCCGGGCTGGCCTTCGTCGGACTCTCGATCGGGTCCAAACCGATGCTGTTCGCAGCCATGCCGTTCGCCTTCGCCACCTCTTTCGCCTGGCCCGGGCTG
Organism: Acidimicrobiia bacterium; assembly: GCA_022820805.1. GTDB lineage: Bacteria > Actinomycetota > Acidimicrobiia > Acidimicrobiales > Aldehydirespiratoraceae > Aldehydirespirator. The sequence continues at coordinate 36,787 of JAJEEV010000037.1, read as the reverse complement.
TTCCACCTGGCCGTGGTGCGGTCGAACCCGTCGGCGCCCGGCGCGGCCACAGGCATCGCCATGACGGGCGGCTTCACCGGTGCGGTGACCGGGCCGCTGCTGTTCGGCCTGCTGGTCGAGGCGGCCGGCTACAGCTGGGCCTGGATGTTCACCGCGGTCACGTCGGGCGCGGCCGCCGCGGTGATGGCCGTGGTCGGCCGGCTCATCGAGCAGAGCCGGACCCGCTAGCTCACACCTGCGTCAGAGGCCGTAGAGGCGTTCGGCGTTGCCGGCGAGGATGGCCTCCTTGTCGGAGGCGGCCAGAGCCGGATTCTCCAGCAGTTCGTCGATCTCGTGACGGCAGGTGGTGGCGGTGACCTCGTGGGGGAAGTCCGAGGAGAACACCAGCGGCGAGCTGCCGACCAGTTCCACGAAGCGGGCCAGCCCGAGCTCGTCTCCCTCGCAGCCCACGTAGATTCGCCCGGCGTCGGCGTGGTGGATCACGTAGTCGCTCACCCGCCCGCCGGGCTCCACCGCGCAGAAGCGCCCGCCGGGGTCGTGCTGGCTGAACGCGGCCCACGAGTTGTCGAAGCGCTCCAGGCAGGTGACGAACCAGTTGACGCCGCCCTCCAGGAAGGCGATGCGCAGCCCCCGATGGCGGTCGAGGATGCCGTTGGAGACGATCCCGGCCAGCGCGATCATCTGGCCCCAGGGGTGTCCCAGCGCATGCACGAAGGGCCAGACGTCGAGGTGGTCTATGCCGAAGTTGGCGTGGCAGCCGCCGTGGACGGACAGGGCGCAGCCGAGCCGTTCGGCCTCGGCGTACACCGGCCAGTACTCCTGGGAGCCGAGGTGGCCGCGGAGGCCGTTGGAGGGCAGCATGGCGCCCACCAGTCCGAGCTCGGTTACCGCCCGCCGCAGTTCCTCCACCGCGGCCTCGGGCACCTGCATCGGCAGCAGCGCCATCCCGCTGAGCCGGTCGTCGGCCTGCACATGGGTGTCGCTCAGCCAGTCGTTGTAGGCCCGGGCCAGCGCGACCGCCACCTCCGGGTAGTTGACCCTGCCGATGGACAGGCCCGCGGTCGGGTACAGCACCGCGCCGGAGATGCCGACCGCGTCCAGGAACTCCCGCCACTGCGGGGCCCGGACCCGGCCGGCCCGGTTGAAGCTGGCGGCCGAGTGCCGGAAGCTGGTGTGAACGTGGTCCAGCGGCGGGAACAGGCCGACCACCGGAGGGACTAGGCCCACGCTGCGGGGCGTCTCCAGGGCCATCTCCCGGTAAGTCTCGGGCAGGTACTCGAGTATCTCGGTGGAGTCCTCCTGGACGTGGCCGTCGGCGTCGATGACCTTCATCCCGCCAGCCACTCGAGATAGTCGGCCACAGCGACGTCCATCGGGTACTCGACCTTGTAGCCGAGGTCGCGGCGGGACGCGGTGAGGTCCATGGGGCTGGTCGGGTTGCCGTACTTGGTCATCGAGTCCTCCTGGGTGATCTCCAGGTCGATCGAGCGGCCTGCGGCCTGCTCGATCCGCTCGATGATGGCCGCGATGGTCAGGAGCTCGCCCATGGTGGCGTTGTAGACGCGGTTGGGGACCTCGGGAGCGAAGGCGGCCCGCACCAGCCCCTGGGCCCCGTCGACGGAGTACGTGTAGTCCATGCCCTGGCGGTGCAGGTCAGCCTCGGCGATGCGGTAGGTGCGCCCGTAGTGGGCGCACTCGATGAGCTGCTTGAGCAGCTTGCTGGGCCCGCCGCCGGGAACCCCGTGCCAGGGTCCGAAAACGCCCCCGAAACGGACCACTGCGGTATCCAGCCCGTAGGAGTCGGCGTAGTTGTGGCAGAGCCACTCAGACGCCAGCTTCATCGACGCGTACAGCGACGGCGGGTACTCGCTGACCACCTTGAGGTTGAAGTCCTCGACGGTGTCGTCGGTGGCGGCGACGCTGCGCCGGCCCATGGTCACGACGGTTGAGCTGCAGAACACGACCCGGGCCAGACCGGCCATGCGGGCCGCCTCCAGCACGTTCATGGTGCCCATGACATTCACCCGCACTCCCGCCACGGGCCGGGGGATGAGGTCTCGGGTCAGCAGGGACGCGGTGTGGATGATGCGGTCCACGCCGTGGGCCTCTATGGCCCGCAGCAGGTCGCCGATGTCGCCGATGTCGCCCTTGACCAGTTCCACCGTGCCGAGGTCGAGCCGCTCAGCGAGGTTGGGCTCACTGAAGGCGACGTCGTAGAGGACTGGACGCTCACCGCGCTCGTTGACGATTCGGGCCGCGGCCAGCGATCCGATCATTCCTGCGCCGGTGATGAGGGTGGTCATTGGGGTGTCCCTTCGGCTGCCTGTGACACCCGGCATCGCACCGGTGTCAGGGGATCGGCGCGACCGGTACCGCCCCGACAGGACAGTGGCCGGCCGAGCGCGCCCGACTTTCTACACGGCCGGATCGCCTGGCTTCCTATCGGGCGAGCCGCCGATGTAACATCGCCGAACGGGGGATGGAGGACCAGAACCTTGAGCGACAACAACAGCGAACAGCCCCTGCGGGAGGTCGTCGCCGGCCAGCTTCGCTCCATGATCCTCGGCGGGGAACTCAAGCCCGGCCAGCGGCTGGTTGAGGGCCAGCTGGCAGAACGACTGGGAGTGAGCCGCAACCCAGTGCGGGAGGCCATGCGGTCGCTGGAGGCGACCGGCCTGATCGAGGTCGTGCCGCGCCGGGGCGCCCATGTGTGCGCCATCGACAAGTGCGAGGTACATCACATCCAGCGGATCAGGACGCTGGTCGAGGGTTACGCGGTCGAGCAGGCCGCTCGGCGCCAGGATCCCGAGAGCATCGGTCGGATCCTGCGTTGCCTCGAGGACGGTCGGGCCGCCACCGAACGGGGGGACGCGGTCACCGCCGCCCTCTGCCACCGGGACTTCCACATCGCGGTGGAGGAGGCGGCCGGTATCCCCTTCCTGCACCAGGTGCTCGACCCGCTCCGGCAGCAGACCGAACTCGTCTTCTCGGTGGTGACCGACAGCCGGGGCGACATCACCTGGGAGGAGCACGAGGCGATCTACGACGCGGTGGCCTCGGGCAACGCAGAGGGCGCCAAGGAACTGATCCGCGAGCACATCGTCAACGCTCTGGAGTCCTTCGAGCAGGCGCTGGAAACGACCGCAGTCGCCGCCGAGGGGTGACATCGAGCGCCCGGCCCGACAGGCCGAGCGAGCAGGCGGCGCAAGTGCCAGGGACACGCGGGGAGCCGAGCGGGGCCGTGGCCCGGACTCGGCGGCGGGCCGAGCAGTGGCTGACCGCCGACCCCGACCCCGACACCGCAGCAGAGCTGGAGGCACTGCTGTGCGGCGATGCAGTCGATCTCGAGCACCGGTTCGCGGGACGGCTCACCTTCGGGACCGCGGGCATGCGGGGCCCGATGGGTGCGGGGCCGCTCCGCATGAACCGGGTGCTGGTGCGGATGGTGGCCGCCGCGCTGGCCGAGCGGGTGCTCTCCGAGCGCGACGAGCAGCCCCGGGTGGTGGTCGGATACGACGCCCGCCATAGGAGCGACCTCTTCGCCACCGACACCGCGCGGGTGCTGGCCGCTCGCCGGATACCGGTGACAGTGCTGCCCGGACCGGTTCCCACCCCTGTGCTGGCCTTCGCGGTGAGGCACCTCGACGCGTCAGCGGGCGTGATGGTCACCGCCAGCCACAACCCGCGCTCCGACAACGGCTACAAGGTCTACTGGCGGGGTGGCCAGCAGCTGGCCGCCCCGGTCGACGCGGAGATCGGCGAGATCATCGACCACACCGCGCCGCTGGCCCCATCCGATCTGGCATCCGAGGACGACCCGCTCGTCACGATCGCGGGCCACGACCTGATGGAGGAGTACCTGGAAGCCGTGGTGGGACTGCTGGAGTCGCAGGGCCCGAGAGCCCTGCGACTGGCCTACACACCGCTTCACGGCGTGGGCGGGGCCACGTTCCTGCAGGCCCTGTCGCGCGCCGGCTTCGACCCGCCCGCAGTGGTGGCAGGCCAGGCCGAGCCCGACCCCGACTTCCCCACCGCCCCGTTCCCCAACCCCGAGGAGACCGGCGTCCTCGATCCGCTGCTGGAGCTGGCGGCCAGGACCGGAGCGGACGTGGCTCTGGCCAACGACCCCGACGCCGACCGGCTGGCGGTGGCGGTGCCCGCCGGCGGGCGGTGGCGGCTGCTGACCGGCGACGAGACCGGCTGCCTGCTGGCCGAGCACCTGCTCAGCCGACACCGGGCTGAAGACGGCACCCGGCGTCGGCTCGTGGTCAACACCGTGGTGTCCTCGCGCCTGCTGCGGCGCATCGCGACCCATCACGGTGCTGATTGGGCCGAGACGCTCACCGGCTTCAAGTGGATCATGCAGTCCCATTCGCAGCGGGCGGCCAGCCACGAGCTGTTGCTCGGGTACGAGGAGGCCCTCGGCTACGCGGTGGGCGAGGTGGTGAGGGACAAGGACGGCATCGGCGCGGCGCTGGTGATGGCCGAACTCGTCGCCGGCCTCAAGAGCCGGGGACTGGGTCTGGGCGACCTCCTCGACGACCTCCACCGCCGCCACGGGGCCCACGCCAGCGGCCAGCGGTCGATCCGCTTCGAGTCGGCATCCGGCCGCCAGCAGCCGATGAGGAGCGCGATGGAGGCGCTGCGGGCCGCTCCGCCGAACGCGCTGGCCGGCGCGGCGGTGACCGCGGTCCATGACCTCGCAGCCGCCGGTTCCGGGCTGCCGCCCGCGGATGCTGTGGTGCTCGAGCTCGACGGGAGCGGGGCGAGGGTGATCGTCCGGCCGAGCGGCACCGAGCCGAAGATGAAGGTCTACGGAGAGGCGGTCGTGGCCCCGCCCGGCGACAGCGAAGGCGACGGCGAGTGGCTGCGCTCGGCCCGGTCCGGAGCCCGCAGCACGATGGCGTCGGTTCTGGACGCGGCCGTCCGGCATGTGGCCGATCCCGAGCGGCACGAGTCGGAACGGGCCATGGCGGCCGGCACGGGACCGGACGATCCTGCGGACATGGGCCGGACCGACGACCGAGACGGCGAGACCCGTGCCGACGACCTGCGCCTGGTGGTGCGCTGCACCGACCTGACCACCCTCGAGGGCGACGACACGCCGGGACGTGTCCGGGCGCTGTGCTCGGCGGCGCTGCGCCCCGACCCCGCCGACCCGACCGTCGGCCCGGTGGCCGCGGTGTGCGTCTACCCGTCGCTGGCGGGCCTGGCCGCCGAGCTGCTGGCAGGCACGCCGGTGGCGGTGGCCAGCGTGGCCGGGGCCTTTCCCAGCGGCCTGTCACCGCTGGAGGTCAAGTTGGCCGAGGTCTCTGCCGCGGTGGCTGCCGGCGCCACCGAGATCGACACCGTGCTCAACCGCGCCGCGTTCCTCTCGGGCTGTCACGACGTGGCCGCCGAGGAGCTGCGAGCGCTGCGGCAGGCCGCGGGCGCGGCCCACTTCAAGGTGATCCTGGAGGTCTGCGAGCTCGGCTCGGCCGCGGCGATCGCCGAGGCCACCAGGCTGGCCATCGACGCCGGAGCCGACATGGTCAAGACCTCGACCGGCAAGGGCTCCGCGGGCGCCTCGCCGCTAGCCGTGGCCGCCATGGCCGGCGCCGTGGCCGAGCATCACGCCGCCGGAGGCCGCCCGGTTGGGATCAAGGTGGCCGGCGGGGTGCGCACCGCGGCCGACGCCCTCGAATACGTCGACATCGTGCGCTCGGTTCTGGGCACTGAGTGGCTGGCACCGGAGAGACTCCGCTTCGGCGCCTCCAGCCTGCTGGGAGACGTGATCGCCCGACTCGTCGCCTGCTGAGCCCGGCGCCATGCGGCATAATTCGCTCACTGGGAGGGCGCCATGACCGAACCGGTAGCGGCCGTCGAGATCGATGGTGTCACCAAGCGCTTCGACGACGTGGTCGCGGTGGACAACGTCGACCTCGCCATCGACGACGGGGAGTTCTTCGCCCTGCTGGGGCCCTCGGGCTGCGGCAAGACCACCACGCTGCGCATGATCGCCGGCCTGGACCTGCCCACCACCGGGAGCCTGCGGATCTTCGGCGAGGAGGTCGGGATGGCGCCTCCCGACCGCAGACCGGTCAACACCGTGTTCCAGGCGTACGCCCTGTTCCCCCACATGACCGTCCGCCAGAACATCGAGTTCGGGCTGCGGATGCGCAGGGTCAAGGATCCCGAGCTGTCGCAGCGGGTGGCCGAGGCCATTGCGATGGTGCGCCTGGCCGGCATGGAGGAGCGCAGGCCCGACCAGCTCTCGGGCGGCCAGCAGCAGCGGGTGGCGCTGGCCCGGGCCCTGGTCAACCAGCCTAAGGTGCTGCTGCTCGACGAGCCGCTGGGGGCGCTCGACCTGAAGCTGCGCCAGGAGATGCAGCAGGAACTCAAGGCGCTTCAGCGCACCGTCGGCATCACCTTCGTGTTCGTCACCCACGACCAGGAGGAGGCCCTCGCCATGAGCGAGCGGATCGGGGTGATGTCGGAGGGTCGCCTCCTGCAGGTCGGTACCCCCCGGGAGATCTACGAGCGGCCGGCCAGCCGCTTCGTGGCCGACTTCATCGGCCGGACCAACCTCCTGGAGGCCACCGTGGACTCGTCAGGGGCGGTTCGTCTCAGCAGCGGAGCCCGCATCGAGGCCGAGACGTCGGTGCCGGCCGGATCCGAGGTGGCGGTCAGCCTTCGCCCGGAGCGGACCCGCCTGCAACCGCGGGGCACGGCCTCCGCCGACGGTCACAGCCTCGACGGCGAGGTGCGCGACATCACCTACCTCGGCCATGCGGTGGTGTACGAGGTGGCGGTCGGCTCGATGTCGGTCGAGGTGCGCAGCGAGGGCGAGGTCGGCCAGCCGTTCGCAGCCGGCGACGCGGTGACCGTCAGCTGGGACCGGGGCGCCGCGACCGTGGTCGCGGACTGACGATGCAGCCGGCCCGCCGGCCCCGAGCCGGCACCGGGTCGTCCGGGGAGGCGGCGGCCGCCCAGGCGAAGCGGCGCCAGGGGATGCTGCTGGCCTCACCGGGAGCCCTCTACCTTCTGATCTTCTTCGTCGTCCCGCTCGCCCTGATCTCGGTCTATTCCTTCGCCACCCGCACCTCCACCGGCCGGACGTCGCTGAGCGGCTGGAACGTCGAGTCCTACGAGGCCATCGGTGACGACATCATCCTGGGAATCATCGGGCGGTCGGCGTGGCTGGCCACGCTCACCACCGCGCTGTGCCTCGCGGTCGGCTACCCCTTCGCCTACTACCTGGCGACCCGGCCCCGCCACGTGCGGGCCATCCTGCTGGTCCTGGTGATGATCCCGTTCTGGACCAACGGGCTGGTGCGGGTCTTCGCCATCCGCTTCCTGCTCGGGTCCAACGGCCCCGCCTCGGCGCTCAGCGAGAGCCTGGGATTCGGAACCTTCCGGATCCTGTTCACCCCGACCGCGGTCACGATCGGGATGGTCTACAGCTTCCTCACCCTCATGGTGCTGCCCCTGTACGTGGCGCTCGAGAGGATGGACTGGAGCCTCACCGAGGCGGCCCGTGACCTGTACGCCGGCGGCTCGAAGGCGTTCTGGAAGGTCACGCTGCCCCTCACCAAGTCGGGGATCGTGGCCGGATCGGTGCTGGTGTTCGTGCCCAGCTTCGGGTCCTATGTGGTCCCCGACATCCTGGGCGGCGCCAAGACGCTGCTCATCGGCTCCTACATCGCGCGCCAGTTCCGCGACGCCCGCAACTGGCCGCTGGGAGCGGCGCTGAGCGTGCTGCTCATCGCGGCCATGCTGATCGCGGTGGCGCTAAACCAGCGCTCCGGCAGCGGCGCGGAGGGCGGTGACCGGCGCCGGGCTCGAAGACGGGGTCGCGCCGCCGATGAGGCCGAGCCCGTGACGGCGGCCGTGTGATGGCCGGTGTCGTGGAAGTCGGGCTGGGACGGCGAACCCGCCGCTGGCTGGCCGCCTGGGCGTGGGTGGTCTTCGCCTTCCTGTACGTGCCCATCGTCGTGCTGGTGGTGTTCTCGTTCAACTCGTCGTCCCGGGTGAACATCTGGGGGGGCTTCTCGCTGGGGTGGTACGGCGAGGCGCTCAGCAACGAGGTGATCATCTCGGCGGTGCGGGTGTCGCTCATCGTGGCCTTCGTCTCCACCGTGGTCTCGGTGGTGCTGGGCACGGCGGTGGCGCTGGCGCTGGACCGCTACCGGTTCCGGGGCCGCCGCACCCTCGACGGCACGGTGTACCTGCCCATCGTGATCCCCGACATCACCATGGCGGTGATGCTGCTGGTGTTCTTCGCGGAGGCGTTCAAGCTGATCGACTCGTTCGGTCCGCGCCTCACTCTCGGCATCTCCACCGTCGCCCTCTCCCACATCGCGTTCAACATCTCGTTCGTGTGCGTGGTGGTGCGGGCCAGGCTCGACCAGTTCGACCGGACGCTGGAGGAGGCAGCACGCGACCTGTACGCGTCGGCGTGGGAGACCTTCAGGAGGGTCACCCTGCCACTGATCATGCCCGGCATCGCGGCCGGGGGGCTGCTGGCGCTGACCCTGTCGCTCGACGATGTCGTGATATCCGCCTTCGTGTCCGGGCCGGGCTCCACGACCCTGCCGGTCTACGTGTTCAGCAGCATCCGCCGGGGCGTCACACCCGAGCTGAACGCCATCTCCACGCTGATGCTCGCCGCGTCGATTGCGCTGGTACTCGGCTCGCTGGCGCTGCAGCGGCGCCGAGCCAGCGCATCGCAGCAGACCCAAGTCCTATAGTTCTGTGGTTCGTTGAACGAACGCAAGGAGGGACCAGACCATGACTGCACTTGTACCTAAGCTGCCGGACCGGCGCCCCGGCAACGGCCGCGGCAGGCTCCTGCTGGCCGCGGCGCTCGTCGGTGCCGCCGGCCTGCTGGCCGCGGCCTGCAGCGGCGGGGACGGAGACGCCGCGTCGGCCGCCGACTGCGAGCCGGGCCAGACCGACGGCGACCTGGCCTTCTACAACTGGGCCGAGTACATCGACGAGGAGCTGCTCACCGCGTTCGAGGCCGAGACCGGCATCAACGTCGAGTACACGACCTACGAGTCCAACGAGGAGATGCTCAGCAAGGTCGAGTCGGGCGCAGCCATCTACGACCTGGTGGTGCCCTCGGACTACATGGTCGACACGATGCGCCGGGACGGGCTGCTGCTCGAGCTGAACTTCGACGCCATACCCAACTCGGCCAACATCGGCTCCGAGTTCGACAACCCGCCGTTCGACCCCGAGCACAAGTACAGCGTCGCCTACCAGTGGGGCACCACCGGCATCGGCATGTCCTACGAGGTGCTCGACCTGCTGGGCGGCGAGTCCACCTGGGCGGTGATCTTCGATCCGGGCACCGCCGCGCTGGTCCCCGGCAGCATCTCGATGCTCGACGACGCCCCCGAGACGGTGTCGGCCGCGCTCAAGTACCTGGGCTACAGCATCGAGGACGTGATCAACAACCAGAACGAGGACGCCGTCCGCGAGGCCGGCGAGCTGCTGAGGGCCACCAACGACCGGTTGCTCAAGTACGACTCGGTCACCTTCGGCGACGACCTGGTCAACGGAGAGGTGGACGTGGCCCACGGCTGGAGCGGCGGGTTCTTCCTGTCGTTCTTCGAGGCCGACGCCTACGACGACTACACCTACACCATCCCCGTCGAGGGAGGGGTCCGCTGGGTCGACAACATGGCCATCCCCCACAACGCCGACAACATCTGCTCGGCGCACGCCATGATCAACTTCCTGACCGACGCCGAGAACGGGGCCACGCTGACCAACTGGACCTACTACGGCAGCCCGAACGCAGCCTCCACGCCCTACATCCTCGACGAGATCCTGGAGGATCCCGGCATCTACCCGCCGCCGGAGGTCGACGCTCGGCTCGAGCTGATCCCGCATGCGGGCGACATGGCCCTGCTCATCCAGGACATGCACACCCAGGCCAAGAGCTAGCAGTCGCGGGCGCTGGACCGCCCAGCGGTCCTTTTCCCCCGGCCGGCGGGTCCGGTCGTCGAGCCGAGATGACCGACACGGGCTTCGCCCTATTCGTCGGTCATCTGACTCGCCGCCACCCGCCGGCCTGGTGGGTTGCGCTCGTTGACCCCTCGCCGCCACCCGCCGGCCTCGCGGATCGCGCTCGTTGACCCCTCGCAGCGACTCAGCGGGCTTGCCAGTCCGGGGGGCGGCCTTCCTGCCAGGCGGCTATTCCCTCGGCCGCGTCGGCAGTGTTGGACGCGACGCGGCGCATCGTCTCCCCCATCCGCACCGCCTCGGTCCATCCCATGGTGCGGCCCCGGCGGGCCATCTCGTTGGTGGCTCTCACGGCCAGGGGCGCTCCCGCGCACAGGCGGCCGGCGAGGGTGCGGGCCTCGGCTATGAGATCGTCGTGGGGGATGACCTTCCAGGCCAGACCGGTCTCGGAGGCCCGGGCGGCGTCGATGGTCTCCCCGGTCAGGAGCAGCTCGAGAGCGTCGGGCCAGGCGACCCGGTCGGGCAGGCGCAGCGCACCGACGATCGTGGGCACGCCGATGCGTACCTCCGGGTACGCGAAGGTGGCCCGCTCGCTGGCCAGCACGAAGTCGCAGGCCAGCACCGCGGTCAGGCCGTAGCCGATGCACGGACCGTTGACCGCGGCGATGGTCGGCTTCCAGATCTCCATGCCCGACTCGAAGGTGGTGATGGTGGGCCACTCCCAGAACGAACCGGGCCAGTCCCCCGTCGAGCCCTCGGAGTCCTTCAGGTCGGCGCCCGCGCAGAAGGCCCGGCCCGCGCCGGTGACGATCGCCACCCAGGCATCGGTGTCGGACCGGAACGCCGCCCAGGCCTCGTCGAGGGCCCGGCGCATGTCCCCGTTGACCGCGTTGAGGGCCTCGGGGCGGTTGTAGGTGATGGTGGCGACGTGCCCGTCGCGCTCGTATGTTGCCGCCGGCATTCGCTCAGTATGGCCCTGCGCATGGCCCTTTAGCCTGATGCCATGACCACCATCACCGCGGATGTCAAGATCGAGCCGGGTGCGGAGTTCTCGGTGGAACTCAGGTCCGGTTCTCACCTCTGGCACGCCGACGAGCCGACCGAGGTGGGCGGGGCCGACACCGGCCCCAACCCCTACGAGCTGCTGCTGTCGTCGGTGGCCGCATGCACCTGCATCACGGTGTCGATGTACTGCCGGCGCAAGGGCTGGGAGCTGCATTCGGTCTCGGCCAGCTACACCCACGACCGGGTGCACTCCAACGACTGCGACGACTGCGAGTCCGAGTCGTCGGGCTACATCGACCGGGTCCGCAGCCAGATCTTCATCGAGGGCGCCTTCGACGACGAGCAGCGGGCCCGGCTCGGCGACATCGCCCGCCGCTGCCCGGTGCACAAGACCCTGGAGCGGGGACTCACTTTCACCACCGAGACGGTGTTCGCGGGCTGATGGCGGCCGGCGAGACCCAGGTCCCGGACTCCGCCGTGTCCCGGATCCCGATGATCGTCAGCGTCGACGACCATGTGGTGGAGCCGCCCCACGTCTGGCAGCGGTGGCTGCCGGCCAAGCACCGCGACGCCGGCCCGAGGATCGAGCGTCGGCGCCTCGGCGGGCTGAACTACTCGGCCGGCACCACCTACAGCTACGACCTCGACCCGGCCGACGGCTCGGGCGACTGGTGCGACATCTGGTTCTACGAGGACGGCATGTACCCCCACAAGCGTCACGTGGCCGCGGTCGGCTTCGACCGCGACGACATGACGCTCTCGCCGATCACCTACGACGAGATGCGCCCCGGCTGCTACGAGCCCAAGGCCCGGGCGGCCGACATGCTGGCCAACCACGTGGACCTGTCCCTCAGCTTCCCGACCTTCCCCCGCTTCTGCGGCCAGACGTTCTACGAGGCCAAGGACCGCGAGCTCGCCCTGGCCTGCATCCACGCCTACAACGACTGGATGGTCGAGGAGTGGTGCGCCCAGAGCGAGGGGGTCCTGGTGCCGCTCATCATCATCCCGCTGTGGGACGCCGAGCTGGCCGCGGCCGAGGTGCGCCGCAACGCCGAGCGGGGCTGCCGGGCGGTGTGCTTCAGCGAGATCCCGCCCAAGCTGGGCCTGCCGTCGATCCACAGCGGCTTCTACGAGCCGTTCATCGTCGCCTGCGAGGAGACCGGCACCGTGATCTGCATGCACATCGGGTCGAGCTCGCAGATGCCGATCACCTCGGCCGACGCACCAACCGGGGTGGCGGCCACGCTCAGCTTCAACAACGCCATGGCCTCGCTGTCGGACTGGCTGTTCTCGGGCATCCTGCCCCGACACCCGAACCTGAAGATCGCCTACAGCGAGGGCCAGATCGGCTGGCTGCCCTACATCCTCGAGCGGGCCGACACCGTCTGGGAGGAGCACCGGGCCTGGGCCGACACCAAGCGGCTGGTGCCCGAGCCCCCGTCGACGTACTGGTACCGCCACGGGTTCGGGTGCTTCTTCAGCGACCGCCACGGCCTGGCCAGCCTCGACGAGGTGGGCGTGGACAACGTCACCTTCGAGACCGACTACCCCCACACCGACTCGACGTGGCCCAACACGCTGCAGGTAGCCACCGAGATGTTCGCCGGCCTCGACGACGACACCGTCTACAAGATCGTTCGGGGCAACGCTCTTCGCATGCTCGAGCTCACCGACTGAGGCGCGGCATGTGGCTGGGGCATCAGCGTCTGGCGCGGCACTAGCCTCGCGGCAGTATTCGGAACGGGAGAAGCAGTGCAGGAAGAGCCGGCCTGGACGATGGGCATCGAGGAGGAGTACCTGCTCGTCGAGCGCGACAGCGGGAACCTAATCACCAAGCAGCCTCCCGGCCTGCTGGAGAAGGTGGCCAACCTGCGCCACGGTCTGGTGGCCAGGGAGCTGTTCAGCTCGCAGATCGAGATCGGCACGGGCGTGTGCACCAACGCGAGGGAGCTGCGGGCCGACATCGGGCTGCTGCGCCTGGCGGTGACCGAGGCCGCGGCCGAGTACGGGATGGTGCCCATCGCGGCTTCGGCGCACCCGTTCGCGCGGTGGCTCGAGCAGGAGTACACCGACGCGGAGCGCTACCAGGCCCTCACCGCGGCCCTGCAGGGCGTGTCCCGTCGGATGGTCATCTCCGGGATGCACGTCCACGTCGGCATCGAGGACCCCGACCTGCGGATCGATCTGATGGACCAGGTCGCGTACTTCCTGCCCCATCTGCTGGCCCTGTCGACCTCGTCGCCGTTCTGGGAGGGCCGCGACACCGGCCTCAAGAGCTACCGCCTGACGGTGGGCGAGGCCCTGCCCCGAACCGGGTTCCCGGAGAAGTTCGAATCGTGGTCCGACTTCAAACGCCATGTGGACGTGCTGGTGAAGGCCGGGATCATCGAGGACTCCACCATGATCTGGTGGCACATCCGCCCGTCGGAGCGCTACCCCACCCTGGAGATGCGGGTCACCGACCTGCCCACCCGGATGGAGGACACGATCGCGCTGGCCTGCATGTACGTCTGCCTGCTGAGGATGCTGTGGCGGCTCAAGCTGGAGAACCGCCGCTGGCGCAGCTACGCCAACTTCCTGCTGTCGGAGAACCTCTGGCGGGCGGAGCGCTACGGGGTCAACGGCGAGCTGATGGACTTCGGCAAGGGCGTGCTGGTGCCGTTCGGCGACCTGTTGGAGGAGCTGATCGAGCTGGTCCAGCCCGACGCCGAGGCCCTCGACTGCGTGGAGGAGATCGAGCACACCCGCACGATCTGCCGGCGGGGCACCTCCGCGGACCGCCAGCTGGCGGTGTACCACGGGGCGATCGCGGAGGGGGCCACCACCGACGAGGCCCTCAAGGCCGTCGTCGACGCGCTGATCACCGACACCCTCGCTCCCCCTCGGGCCTGAAGGGTCGAGCGATCTAGAGCCTGCCTACGCTCGGTGTCGTGAGGCGATCGGACTCCAGTCGCCTTCTGGCCTGGACCGAGTTCGTCCCGGACTTCGGCGAGTTCAGGGACTTCCAGCACTTCGAGACGACCGGGAGCGGTCAGATCCTGCGGAGGCTCTACCGCGGGCCCGACGTGCCGATCCGGCTGGCCATGACCACCGACGGCGCCGACTGGTCCGAACTGCGGCTGCCGGACGGCTTCCATGTCGCCGATCTCAGCTCCGACGCTGACGCCAGTATCGACGTCTCCGGCGACCGCTGGGTGGCCTTCGGCTGGGACGTCGACCGCGCACCGCACGAGAACGTCGGGCGCGAGGTCTGGTTCTCCGACGATGAGGGCTCCAGCTGGACCCAGGCGACCCTCGATGTGCCGGACAGGTCCGAGCCGCTTCCGCCGTACGCGGTCGAGGAGTCTGCGGTGCTCGAGGCGCTGGCCTGGGACGACCGTCTCGTCGTGGTGGTGCGGACCTCCACGAGACTGGACCTGGAGGCGCTGCTCACCGACCGGGGCCTGATGCCCGCCGGGCAGCTGCTGAACTTCTGGGAGCCGTCACGCCGCGGCTTCACGCTGACGTTCGTCGAGGAGTTCCCGGCGGACGGCGAGCCCGGACGGCGCGGTCGCGGCCGCTGGCGCCAGGACAAGCAGGACGTGTCGCACCAGGACCTGGCGCTGTCGGCCCCGCAGGCGGAGTTGCTGCGCAAGCGGAGGGACACCGTCGTCAGGATCTACTCGGGAGACGGACCCTCGCTGCCGCTGAGAGCCGGGTACGAACGGTGGGCCTACAAGGTCACCGGAGTGGCCTCGGCCGAGGGGATCGTGCTGGCAGCCCAGGGTGAATGGGAGGCTCTGCTCACCTCGACGGACGGGATCGAATGGGCCCAGCAACCGTTGGGCACCGTGGAACTGTGGGCGACCGGCGGGGACGTGGCGCTGTGGGCCGCGGCCCGCTCCCACAACGGAACGAGGATCGATCGCGTCGCCCACGACGGTCGAACGACGGCCGAATTCCTGGAGGACGCCTCGAACCTCTGCAACTTCGCGGCCGGGCCCGCGGGGGTGGTCGTGGCCGCCTTGACCGGCGACAGCGCACGTAAGGAGCCGGGGCTCATGCCGACGAAGGTGCGCAGAGCGGGACGCACCTACACCCAGACCGGCCACGGCGACTACCGGGCCGACGAGGTCTGGGTGGGCTGGTCCCCTGACGGCGAGGCCTGGGGGTGGCAGCCGGCCTCCGAGGCCTTCGGCGTCGATCCTCGCCGGAGGGTCTCGGTCAGGATGGCCGTCGGCAACGACTTGGTCGTCGCCGAGGTGTCCGACCACGGCTACCGCCTGGGCACCCCCGTCGACGGGGCTCCCGGTCCCCACGCCGGACCAGCCGCCGGCTGGCACGCGGTCGCGCTGCCACAGCACACCTACATCGCCCGGGTGCGCTGAGCCGCCATCCGGCGAGGCTCTCGGAGCGACCGCCGAGCACTCGTTCGGCCTCTTGCTGCCCGGTGCCGGCCCGGCGCGTATGCTGGCGGCGTGGCCGGAGCGGTAGCGATGGTGATCGTGCTGGTGGTGCTGTTCCCCGTGGTGGTGCTGGTGGGCAGCGGGATCCTGGCCGCGGCCCTCGGGAGCTTCCTCAAGGCCGACTCCGACGCCGGGAACCGCACCGACGACGGCCCCAACGAGTACCTGGAGCTGGCCCGCAAGGAAGCCGAGACCGGCTACCCCCAGCCCTTCGACGGGCGCCGGCGGCGCCCGCGGATCAACCTTCCTATAGGCCGCCGCCGCTGACCCGGAGCTGCCCGCCGGCGCCTGCTGGTCAGCGGTCGGTGGGCCAGACCGGCGGGCACCCGCGGCTGATCCACACCGCGGCGGCCACCGCGGCGAACACTGCGTCGCTGCCGTTGACGGGCTCGGAGCCGTCGTCGGCGACTTCGACGGCCACCGGTGGCATGCCGGCCGCCCCGACGATGCCGAAGGACCGCACGGTCAGGTCGTGGACGGTGCCTTCACCGTCGACGCCGAGCGACTCGCTGGTCACCCACGAGTAGGCCATGTGGGCCGCGCCGGTGCAGTAGGAGCGCAGCACGGTCTCGTCGAGAGCCCGGCCGGCTCGCACCTGCACGCTGATCGAGCCGTCGCCCTCGACGGTCGCAGCGGCCGATCCCCCGCCCGGTCCGGCGATCCAGCCGGCCTCCCCCCGTACTGCGGCCAGCAGCACCGCGGCCTCAGCCCAGCCCGCCCCCCTCACCTGCGACGACGTCGACGGTCCGGGCACGTCCACCTCGGTCACGGCCAGCCCGGGGCCGTAGGCCCGGACCGCTTCGGCGATGCCCGGTGTGCGAGCCACGACCATCTCGCCGCGACCGTCCGAGCGCATGCCCGCGGCCAGCGGGGGTCGCTTGGGGCCCAGCTCGACCGTGTCGGGCCGGGACCACAGGACCCTCACCGGCCGACCGTGGCGGTCGGCCAGACGGCGGGCGGCATCGGCCACCGGAGAGTGGAGCTTGCCGCCGAAGGCACCGCCGTTGCCCAGCGGGGAGGCCGGCCGGCCACCGGGTTCGCACCAGGCGGCGTCGGTCTCCAGGTAGCCGGGCTCGGTCCAGCTCGTCCGCAGGGTCACGGCCCAGTCCCCCGGTGGCACCTGCAGGGGCGGCTCCCAGCTCGCCGTGGTCCGGCGTCCAGGCACCCGGGCCGCGAGCCGCCGCGCCTCGACCGCGGTGTCGGCCACCACCCAGCCGTGCTCGTCCGCAGACTCGCAGTCGTCGCCGGCCCGCACCGCCACCAGGGCGCCGTCCGGGGCGGTGTCGTCGGCGAACCCACCGTCTCCGAGGGCCACATGGGGTCCCGTCGACTGGGGCGAGCCCCCCTCGATGGCGGCCCGGAGGTCGGCCTCGGCCCGCCGGCCCGCGTCCTCAACCCCGGCCTCACCGGCTGGGCCCAGCAAGCGGGGGTACGCCTCCCAGGCGTCGAGGATGGGCTGCCAGCCGGTGCACCGGCAGAGGTGGGCGGCCAGGGCCCGGGCCGCCGCGCCCCGGTCGCCGTGGTCGGCGCCCTTGGCGTTGAGACCGGCGAAGCGGCAGATGATGCCCGGAGTGCAGAACCCGCACTGGCTGGCGCCGGTGGCTGCGAACGCCCGGGTCCATCCGTCACGGACCCCGGCGTCGAGCCCTTCGAGGGTGGTGATGGTGCGGCCCGCCACCCGGCGGGCCGGGGTGACGCAGGCCACCCGGGGCTGGCCGTCCACCAGCACCGTGCAGCAGCCACACTGGCCCTGCGGGCTGCACCCGTCCTTGACCGACCGCACCCCGAGCTGCTCGCGCAGCACGTCCAGCAGCGTCAGCCGTTCGTCGTCCACGGTCACCGGAGCACCGTCGACGACGATCTCGAAGCTCTCGGCCGGCGCAGAAGCCATGGAACAGCAGGCTACGACGGTGTGTCGGACGCCCGTGAGAACGCCGCCGACGTCTTCGACAATGCCGACGTCTTCGACAATATCGTGCCTCCTGGAAGGCCGGTGATGGGGTAGTGACTCGGCAGAGACGCAACGGTCGCCCAAGGCGGCGGATACTGACCGTGTTGATCGTCGGGCTGGCAGCCGCATCGGGGGCGTTCGGGGCGGCACCGGCTGCGGCCTGGGCCGACTTCTCGGACTCCGCGGACGCCGGCGTCCACCAGAGCGCCGTGGAGGCGCTCGATGCGGCCGGGATTCTGCAGGGCACCGGCTGCACTCCCAGCCGGCTCTGCCCGCAGGAACCGCTGCCCCGCTGGGCGATGGCGGTGTGGCTGGTGCGGACCCTCGACGGCCGCGACCCCCCGCGCTCGGGAAGCTCCCGCTTCGCGGACGTCGAGTCGTGGCGGTGGTGGTCACCCCATGTCGAGCACCTCGCCGATCTGGGCATCACCAGGGGGTGCAGGACCGGTCCGGCCCGCTTCTGCCCGCACCGGCCCGTCTCCCGGGCCCAGACGGCCAGCTTCCTGCAGAGGGCGTTCCGGCTCAGCCCGGGCCCGTCAGCGGGGTTCACCGACACCGGCGGCAACACCCACGAGTCCGCCGTCGACGCGCTGGCCGAGGCCGGCATCACGCTGGGATGCGCCCGTGACCCGGCCCGGTACTGCCCGGACGTGGCCGTGACCAGGGCCCAGATGGCGTCGCTGCTGCTCCGGGCCCTGCGGTTCAATGCCACCGTCACGTGGCTGTCGGCGGGCGACTCCTACTCGTCGGGCGTGGGAACCGACCCGCACGCCGAGGGATCCTGCCGGCGGAGTCCCCGGGCGGCCGGCCCCGCGGCAGCCGAGCTGCTCCGGCAACAGGGTTGGACGATCAGCCACACCCACACCGCCTGCGAGGGCGCGCTCGTGGAGGACATGTTCAACCGCCGCTCGCCCACATCGGGGCGGATGTCGATGTTCCAGGAGCACGTCGAGTCTCTCGACGGGCCCCGACGACTGGACGTGATCACGCTGTCGCTGGGCGGCAACGATGTCGGCTTCGAGGACGTGGTCCTGGCCTGTGTCCCGTTCACCCGCATCAGCGAACTCGTCCTCGGGTGCCCGTCGGAGGCGTCCCTGCAGGCACGGATCGACCATCTCATCGATCCCGCGAGGACCTGTCCGGGCAGCACCCGCAGCGGGTCGAGGCCCGACTACGGCTGCGCGCTGCGCATCGACGGCCAGCAGTACGGGTCGATGTCCGACTTCTACCGCGAGATCGTCACCGAGCGGCTCACCGAGCGGGGCCGCCTGTACGTGATCGGCTACCCCAGCCTGCTGGCGCCCTCGAGCGAGTGGAGGCTGTTCGACCCGTGCCGGGCGCTGTACAAGCCCGGCACCGTCGACCGGCTGGGCCGGCTCGCCGAGCACCTCAACCGGCAGCTGGCCGGGGCGGTGCAGCGGGCCAACGAGGCGCTCGGCGCCGAGCGGGTCCACTACGTGGACACCTACACGCCGTTCCGCGAGGGCGGTCACGAGGTGTGCGGGCGGGGCTCCGACTTCATCCACGGTATCACCCACGTGGGCCTCAACCCGCTGAGCGGCTGGTACCGGAGCTTCCACCTGAACAACGCGGGCCATGCCGAGGTGGCCCGGCTCCTGTCGGCCGAGGTCGAGGCGACCTTCGAAGCCCCGCCGAGCGCACCCCGGCCGTAGGATTCGCGCAATGACGACCGTCGGCTGCGAGGGGACTCGGTGATTCCTGCTCACGGCGACCGGCGGGTGGACGATCCGTGGGAGGCCATCGAGGCCTGCTACACGGCCGGCTGGACCGACGGGCTGCCCGTCGTGCCGCCCACCGGGCCGCTGGTCGAGGCGATGGTGGCCGGCGGCGTGTGGGCAGCGGACGACGTGCTGCTCGACGACCCGTGGCGGGGCCTCACCGTCACCGCCGGCAAGGCCGCGGTCAACGCAGTCATGGCCGGCTGCCGCCCCGAGTACTTCCCGGTCGTGGGCGCGGCCCTGCAGGCGATGGGCGCGCCGGACTTCGGGCTGCATGCGGTGGCCGCCAGCACCGGCGGGGCCGCCATCCTCGTGGCGGTCAACGGCCCCGTCCGCGACCAGATCGGCATCCACTGCAAGGAGAACCTGTTCGGCCCGGGCTTCCGGGCCAACGCCACCATCGGCCGCACCGTCCGGCTGGTGCTGCGCAACTGCCTGATGGCCATACCGGGTGCGCTGGACAAGAGCACCCAGGGATGGGCGGGCAAGTTCGCGCTGTGCTTCGGCGAGGACGAGGCGTCATGCCCGTGGGAGCCGTTCCACGTCTCCCGGGGCTACCAGCCGTCACAGAGCACGGTCACGATCATGGCTGCCGAGTCCGGCCACAACGTGTTGAACCACGCATCCTCGGACGTGGCCGAACTGCTGGGAACATTCGCCGACTCGATGGCCGCGTTCGGGTCGCTGAGTTCGGGGCGGTCGCTGATCGTGTTCGCGCCCGAGCATGCCCGCAAGATCGCGGCGTCGGGGTGGACCCGGGCCCAGGTGCAGGAGTACCTGTACGAGCACTCGGCCCGCTCGTTCGCGGACGTCAAGCGGGGCGGCAAGGTCGAACCGGCCGGCCTCGTCGACGGGTACGACCCGGTGTGGTGGATGGCGTCGGATCCGGCGGTCCGTCCCGGTGATGAGGACATCGCGGTGCGGCGGGGGACCGGACCCTCCGACATCGCCCTCATGGTCGGCGGCGGCGATGCCGGCGGGCACTCGGCCTTCTTTCCCACATGGAGCCGGGACCGCAGCGTCCCGCTCATCACTCAGGAGATAGTCACGCCATGACGGTCACACTCATCGACCCGACCCTCGGTCCCGCCGGCGCAGGCGGCCGAACCCCGGCGGCCCGGCCCGCCTCGCTCGACGGCGCGGTGCTCGGGCTGGTCAACAACGGCAAGGCCCGCGGGCGCGAGATCCTCCAGCGGGTCGCCGAGAACCTGGCGGCCGCCCACCGCCTCGGCGGCACGATCCTGGTCACCAAGCCCGACTCCAGCTTCCCCGCCGATCCCACCGATGTCGAGATGCTGGCCAGCGACGCCACCGCGGTCATCGCCGCCATCGGCGATTGAGGCAGCTGCTCGTCGGGCAGTGTGCTCGACGCCGTCCGCTTCGAGGAGCTGGGCCTGCCCGCGGCCGCCATCCTGACCGAGCCGTTCCGGACCACCGGCCGGGTCATGGCCGAACTCCAAGGATTCTCCGACTACCCGTTCGCCACCATCCCCCACCCGGTGGCCAGCCTCACTGACGAGCAGGTGAGAGCGGCCGCCGACGCGGTCACCCCCGCAGTCGAGAGCCTGCTGCTCAGCGGCGTGGCTGCCGCGCCGCCTCAGGCCGCCGGCGAGCCGGTCACCGCAGCGGGCAGCGATGGCGGGCTCGCCGGGCTGGAGGACGTCGTGGAGTCCCTTGCCGAGGCCCTCCGGGCCGACCGCGCCGACCTGACGGCTGAACGGACGGGCACCACGATCGTCTTCCGGCTCCACATACCCGACGAGGCCTGCGCCGAGTGCGTCCTGCCCTCGTCGATGCTGGTCCCCATCCTGCAGAGCCGCGTCGACGCCGAGCTGGGCCCCGGTCTGACCGTTGAGCTGGACGACCCCCGGACTTCTGTCACCTAGCCACCTGTGAGGTGGATGACTGACAGAAGTTCGTGCGGGGCAGCCCGTCAGGCCTCGTCGTCCTCGTTGTCCTCGTCGTCCTCGGTGTCGAGGGCGTCGAGGGCGTCAAGGGCGTCAAGGGCGTCAAGGGCGTCGAGGGCGGCCACGGCCGCGTCGAGCATCCGGGCGCTGCAGCCCGCCATCTCCACCGGTGGGACGTGCTCCTCCGACAGGGCCAGGGCCACCGACTTCAGTTCCTTCGCCGCGACGCCGGAGCCGAGCACGGCCGGCTCGCCGAGGTCGGAGCCTTCAGCCACGGCAGGGTCGAGCGGGATGCAGCCCAGCAACGGCGCTCCGATCTCGGAGGCCAGCGCCTCGCCCCCACCCGCGCCGAACACGGCCTGGTGCTCGCCGTCGGGGGTCACCAGGTAGCTCATGTTCTCGACCACGCCCACGACTCTCAGGTAGTTCTTGCGGCCCATGTCGGCCACCCGGGCGGCCACCTTCTGGGCGGCCACCGTCGGGGTGGTGACGATGATCATCTCGGCTCTGGGCAGCATCTTGGCCAGGCCCATCTGCACGTCGCCGGTTCCCGGCGGCATGTCGATCAGCAGGTAGTCGAGGTCGTCGTTCCAGCGGACGTCCTCGCAGAAGTGCTGCACCGCCCGGTTGAGCATCAGGCCCCGCCACATCAGCGCCGAGTCCTCCCGATCCACCAAAAAGCCCATCGACACCACGTCGAGGCGGCCCTCGCCGACGGTCCGGCTGATGGGCACGATCTTGCCTTCGAGGGAGCGCAAGTCCCCGTCCACGCCCAGCATCCGGGGCACCGAGTACCCCCAGATGTCGGCGTCCATCACCCCGACCTTGAAGCCTTCCTCGGCGAGAGCAGCGGCCAGGTTGGTCGTCACGGTCGACTTGCCCACGCCGCCCTTCCCGCTGGCCACCATCAGCACTTTGGTGGTCGGCGGAATGGCCGTGTCCGGCGCCCGCTGCGACACGTTGAAGCGGGCCTTGGCCATGGCCGCGGTCTTCTCCTCCGCGGTCAATTCGGCCCAGACGATTCGCACCTTGGTGACTCCGGGCAGCGACTCCAGCCGGGCCTTCACGTCGCGCTGGATCTGGGCCCGCAGGGGGCAACCGGACGTGGTGAGGGCGATCTCGATCCGCACCTCGCCGTCGCCGGACACCTGCGCGCCCCGGGCCATGCCCAGCTCCACCAGGTTGCTGCCCAGCTCGGGATCGACCACGCCCCGCATCAACTCCATGACGGCCTCGGCCGTCGGCACGGTCGTGGTCACCCCTCTGATGCTACCGGCGGGGCGTGCCCGGCCGATCAGGCCTCCGCGGCCGTTGCCGCGGGATCAGTAGCCTCGCCTCGCGCTTGGCGCTACCTTTGTTGGCACCAGTCGGCGGCAACCATCCACGGAGAGCCATCGTGATCACACTCACCGACCAGGCATCCAGCAAGGTGTCGGAACTCATCGATGCCGAGAACGAGGAGGGGCTGGCGCTGCGGGTGGCCGTGCGGCCAGGCGGCTGCTCGGGCTTCTCCTACGAGATGTACTTCGACACCGATGTGGCCGAGAGCGACACCACCGCGACGTTCGGCGACGTGCGGGTGGTCGTGGACCCGTCGTCGGCCATGCTGCTGGAGGGGGCCACGCTCGACTACTCCGACAGCCTGCAGTCGGCCGGGTTCTCGATCGACAACCCCAACGCCCAACGCACCTGCGGCTGCGGCCAGAGCTTCAGCTAGCCGACCGCACGCTCGCACTCGGGCGGCGACGACCCCTGTCCTTAGGCCTCGCGCCGCGGCGGCACGGCTGCGTGGGTGCCCAGCAGAAGATTGGCATCCCGCACTTGCTGAACAAGGGAGTCCCATAACTGCCGCGCGGTGTCGGGGGCCAACCCGGGTGTCGACTTGGCACCCATTTGCAGCGTCCTCGTGAAGCACTCGTCAGGGAGCTCGATGCTCGGCCGCTTGAACCCCATGTCTCCACCCGCCTCCACCGCAGGGAAGAAGCTGAACATCTCATCGACCGGATCGGTCGGCGTTGCTCCCCAGTAGAGCCTGAAACTCACTCCAGCGTCGTTATCAGCTAGCGGTCCAGCCGTAACGTCCAGGAATGCCCCTGGCACCCAGTCGGGCAGGGAGTCGCCAGCCGCTTCTGCCACATACTCGACAGAACCAGCGACTACCAGCACGGTGTCGAGCACCCAGTCGCCCTTCTTGCTTCCAAAGGCGATTACCGAGCCTCTTGAAAGGTGTCGGAGTCTGCTCTTCCATCGCTGATGGCAATTCGAGTAGAGGAAGCGCCCACCGAAGATGAACGGGTCGGTGTTGTGCAAGCCCCGGTAGCCGTGTTGCCGTCGGACGTAGTACGGGAGCCAGAGGTGCC
Organism: Acidimicrobiia bacterium; assembly: GCA_022820805.1. Taxonomy (GTDB): domain Bacteria; phylum Actinomycetota; class Acidimicrobiia; order Acidimicrobiales; family Aldehydirespiratoraceae; genus Aldehydirespirator. The sequence goes on along the minus strand of JAJEEV010000037.1, from coordinate 13,429 downwards.
GGGGGAATCCTGGATCACCCATCTGATCGAGTTCGCGCAACAACTCAGACTCAGCCTCCCATTCGCCCCAGGCCCACAAGTCACCGGTTCCGCTGATGCCGTCCTCGTCGATCCAGTCGCCGCATAGCTGAATGAACTTCCGGGCGTGGCCAGGACCGCAGGTCTCTGTGGGGGCACAGCCGTCGTCCGCGGCTCGCCGGTTCCATTCCTGCCCACCGCCGGGACCGGGTCGCTGCTCTCTACCGGGATGATGGAACTGGACGAAGCAACGGCTATCGGGCATCGCGACCAGTCTGCCGTGAGCGGCGTTCGGAGAAACCTGGCCCAAGCCTGCACGCAGCCATAGTCGCAAGTTCTAAATTGTCAACTATTTTTGTTATATTCCAAATTAGAATATGAGATGTCACACCCATATGGGATGCTGTGTCTATGTTGATCGAAGCTGCTCGACGGGCCGAGGCCGCGGTGAAGGAGATGCTGGCTTGCGCCAACGAGGGCTCGGCATCGTGTTCGGAGCTGCGTGAGGGGTTGGTGGCGTCGAAGGTGATCGCCGGTGTGAACTCAGCGTTCCAGGTCTCGGCTGCGGCTGCGGTGGCGGGCCGGGAGCGTCATGGTGACGGCGGTGCTGAGGTGCTGGCTGTGAGTGCGGGGCTGTCCCGGCAGGAGGCTCGTAGCCGGGTCAAAGTAGCTGAGGCGCTGGGCGAGGCACAGAGACTGAGCGACGCGGTGGCTGAGGGTCGGGTGTCGTTGGCCAACGCCAAGCGTCTAGCCAAGGCAGCCGCCAACACCAGCGTCGCCGATGTCGAGTCCGACGCTGAACTGTTGGCCAAGGCCGAATCCATGCATCCCGATCAGTTCGCCCGCGAGGCACGCCGCTGGACCGTCGAACGTCGAGGCGACGGCGGAGCCTCTGAGCATGCTCGCCAGCGCGTCCGGCGCTGCGTGCGCATCTTCGAGACCGACGACGGGATGGTCCGCCTTCACGGCGAGTTCGACGCAGTCACCGGCGCTCGCATCAACAACCGGCTGCGCACCGAAGCCGCCCGCCTCCATGACGCCGACAAGAAGAGCGCCGAAGACCTGACCCAGCGACGAAGCTTCGACCAGTGCATGGCCGACGCCCTTGATGCCCTCACCGCCAACACCGCCACCGGTACCAGCAAGCCCTTCGCGGACATCTGCGTGGTCGCGCACGTCGATGACACCACCGGCGAACTCATCGCCGAAACCCCCACAGGGGACCGGCTACCGAATGTGGTGCTCGACGAATTGGCCTGCAACTCCGCCATCACACCGGCCATCTATGACCGCCGCGGCGTGCTGTTGTGGCAAGGACACACCAAACGCACCGCCACCGCCACCCAGCTCAAGGCACTGAAAGCGATCTACGGAGGCTGCTTCGCCTGCGGGTTCGACTTCGACGCATGCCAAGCCCACCACGTCAGACCCGTGTCCCAAGGCGGACCCACCGACATCGACAACCTCGTACCCGCATGCTGGCACTGCCACAACAAGATCCACCACTTCAACTGGCAAATCCACGGACCACCCGGCAGACGCACGCTCCACCCCCCAGATGCGATCAACCACGGCCCCGCACACGCCCCCGACCCGCCCGGACCAGACACCAACTCGGTACGAGCGCGCCGCCCCAACAGCGTCCCCGACCCTCCGGGGTCAGGCCTCAGCCCGGCCAGCGAAACAACCTCGCCGGTGAACGGTACCCGACTGATCACCCTCGCCTAGCAGGTCACACAGATGAGTCCAGGCAGGCACCGGCACACACCGCACCACAGGCCCTTGCCTGCCTCACCCACGCAGGCCACAGCCAGGGTAAGCCACAACGACCAGCGTCTGCAGCGCCACCCGCACCCACTGCTGACTCTCGCCTACTCCACAAGGACATCGCACTACCCACGGCGCATTGACACAAGACCGCCTAACCGATCAGGAGGTTGTCACCGATGTCCCACGGCCCTACTACGCTCATCGCTACCCGAGGAGGAACAGTCCATGACCATCACCGTCCCCAGGGAAGAAGTCGTGAGCATGCTTGCGAGAGCTGCTGACGAGGTCGGGCTCGGTCTGCGTGGGTTCTACGAACTCGGCGTTGAGGACCGCCTGGACGACCCTTCGCTGCGCGATCTCTGGCTGATCTGGGGTGACATCCTCACTGAGGAAGACCTTCCCGACACGGCGTGACCAGTGCCCTCGATGAAGCGTCGAATGAGTTCGCAGCGCAACTGACCGAGCTCATCCAAGGATGTGTAGTCGGAGCTCGTGAGTTCGGGGTGGTCGAGGCAGGCGACGACCAGCGCCGGATCGGACCGATGCCATTGAATCCCGAGAAGGTGGGGGTTCAGTCTGGTTCCGCTTCCGCGCGAGTGCGATGGTGCCGGTCCCGCGACGCTCATGCTCAAGATCGAACTACGGGTGTCCGTCACCCCGCACTCCGGATTCCTCGTAGTCCAGACCTCGGACTACGGCTTGTGGGTTCGGCCCGATCCGCGACGGAGAGAGCGCCCAGTCTTCCGCGTTGAGTATGTTGGGAACGCTCGCAGCAAGCCCTCTGCACATGTGCATTCTGCATGCCGAGTCACTGGAGATCGGATGGATCTACGGAACGGCAGGGCTTGCGCCACCACGCTTGGCCGAGTTCCACTTTCCCGTCGGCGGACGACGCTTCCGCCCGACCGTGGAGGATCTTCTACAGTTCCTTGACCGTGAGCGCCTCTACACCGAATGGAACCCCGGTTGGCAAGCTGTCGTAGACCGAACCCTCGGCGACTGGGAACAGAAGCAAGCGAGCGCCACGGTCCGGGACCACACCGACGTGGCGGTGGAGCAACTGCGCGAGATGGGTTACGAGGTCAAGCCGCCGGTGTAGGGCCGTCAACGCGGAGCTAGTTGCAGAGGCCTTCTTCGCTTACGCCTCGGTGGCTGTGGCAGAGGACCGTGCGCTCGACACTCTTGAGGGTGAACGGACCGGGGTCGTCCTGGGTCCAGTTCTCGGCCGGGTGGGCGAACACCACCAGGCGGAACCCCCGGAGCGAGTCGTCGCCGATGCCGACGATGTCGATCGTCACCTGCCCGAGATCGCCGGAGAGGCCGGGCGCCCCCGACACCACGACACTGGATTGGGGCTCCTGGCTTGCCATGGTCTGGGCGACCGCGAGACCCAGCTCGACCATGGTCTCGGCTACCGGGAGTTCGCCCAGCGTGTCAACCACCTCGGACGTGGCGTCTTCGGTGCCTCCGGCCTGGGCGAGATATGCGGCGCTGGCCCAGCCTCGCAGGCTCCCGACCCGCAGCTCGTGCCAGATGGTCGTGGGCAGCTGGCGGCTGTTTCCGGTCGCGACGATCCCGTTCTGCAGGTCGACCGTGTCGATGATGTCGTCGGAGCCCGGCTGGCGCACATAGACGGCCGGATCGCGCACCCCGTCCATCACGTTGTCGAGCCTGGCGGTGACATCGCCGCTGGGGACGTCTCTAAGGTTGAGCGCGCTGTCGTGCCTCACCCCGACGACCGTCAGCCCGGCGCCTGCGGCCGGGGCGAGCTCGAAGGCCTCGCCGGGCAGGTCGACGGCTGCGGCCGGGTCGTCCTCGACCCCGTCCTCGTCATCGGTCTCGGGAACGGGCGCCTCCCCGGCGGTGCCGTCATCGGGCTCGGAAGGGTCCTCAGCCTCGGCGTCGGGCGCGGGCGCCTCCTCAGCCTCGGCGTCTTCGGACGCGGGGTCCTCGGCCGCGGCCTCATCCTCAGGAGTCGTCTCCTCGGCGGCAGCCTCCTCGGCGCCGGCAGTCGCGCCGGCAGCCACCAGAGCCTCGGCCGCCAGGTTCCGGACCTCGGCCAACTGTGCCTGCAACTCGGCCACAGTCTCGGGATCGACCGCACCCTCAGCCTCCGCGAAGGATTCGGCCACCGCATCCTCGAGGAGCGAGGCCTTGGCGGCGGCCTCCTCGGCGAGGACGACGGCCGCGTCGGCCATGTCGGTGGCCGCGCCGGCCTGTGACTGGGCCGCGGCCGCGTCGTCCCGGGCCTGTTCGAGGGCCGCGGTGTCGGCCGGGTCGGTGCCGGGCTCGCCCAGCAGAGCGACCACCACCGCCAGCGCGGCGATCACCATGGAGGCGGCCGCGACCACCATCGCCCGCCGGGCCACGATCAACGCGGCAGGGACCGGTCGCCGCATGGGCGTCCTCTGTTCGGTCATCGCTCAACGCTCATAGGACGCGAGTATGACAGGACCGGGGTCCCCGACCGGTGACCGTCGCGACCGCTCATCGATCCCCCGGCACCAGGCGGCTCGCCGGAGAGGTCGAGCGGTCAGGCACGCCGCATGCCCGGAGGCGCGGCCCTCAGGACGGGACCAGGTCCAGGGCCCGGCCGAGAGTGTCCAGGCGTTCGCCGACGGTGTCGCCCGCGGGATACAGCCGCACCGTGTCCACCCCGGCGGCAGCCCACACCGCCAACCGTGCCTGCACCATTCCGGCGGTGCCGATGAGGGTGGTCCCCAGCACCATCTCGTCGGGGATCGCCGCGGCCGCGGCGGCGCGATCGCCGGCCAGCCACAGGCGCTGGGACTCAGCGGCCACCTCGGCGAAGCCCTGGCGGGCGTAGGCCGAGTTGTAGAAGTTGGAGATGGCTGAGCCCATGCCGCCCAGACTGAAGGCCAGCCCACCCCGGCGGGCGTCGATCATGGCAGCCAGCTCAGCCTCGTCAGCCGCGAAGGCGACCTCGGCGCCCTGGCAGACATCGATGTCGGCCAGAGTCCGCCCGGACCGGGCCGCGCCGGCCCGCAGGTGCCGGAAGTAGGCGTCCTCAGCGCCCTCAGGCACGAAACTGGTCCCCAGCCAGCCATCGGCTCGCTCGCCGGTCAACTCCAGCATCCTCGGCAGCATCGAGGCCAGATACACCGGCGGGGGCGACTCCGAGCGGATCGACAGGCGCAGCGACTTGCCCTCCCCGCCGGCCAGGGGAAGCTGCAGATGGCGGCCCGAGTAACGGACGCGCTCGCCCGCGAAGGCCTGCGCGATCACGTCGAGGGTCTCGGCCATGCGGCCCACCGGGCCGGCGAAGCGCACCCCGTGCAGGCCCTCCATCACCTGCGGTCCCGACACCCCCAGACCCAGCACGAAGCGCCCCTGCGACAGCTCGTTGAGGGTCAGCGCGGTCTGAGCGGTCATCACCGCGGAGCGGACGCCCACCTGGAACACCGACGCGCCCAGCATCACCCGGTCGGTACGGGCAGCCAGGTAGCCCAGCGGCGACACCGCGTCGGCCCCCCAGGCCTCGGCCACCCATACCGCGTCGACGCCGAGCGCTTCGGCCCCGACCACGAAGTCGACCAGCTCCGGCCGCGGCCCGGCGTCGGCGGTGAGCTGGACCGACGTCCTCATAGGCCGCCGCGAGCCACCATCAGGAACCGGCCGGCACCTGCTCGAGCAGGGTCTTGATCCCGTCCACCACCCGCTGCATGTTGGCCCGGTGCTCGCTGATGCGGCGAGCGATGATGCGAGGCTCCAAGTCGGGCCGGGACTCGATGATGGCGTCCAGCCCGGACGGGCCGGGTCCCAGGATGCCCCTGAAGCGCAGGCGGGTGCCGCCCACGACGGGCTCCAGCTCGAACCGCCACCGGGCGCCGGGATTGTCGACGTCGCTGGTGCACCACCCGAACGCGGCCCCCTCCTCGAACACGTCGACGAAGCAGGTCGCCTCCCAGTCGCCCCGCCCCGGATGGTGGTTGCGGCCGACGAAGCGGGCGCCCAGCGCCGGGCCGTCATGTCCGTCCTGCCACACGGCGCCCTGAAACTCCTCGGAGAACTCCGCGGGCAGGTTGATGTCGGTGACGCGCGCCCATACCGCGGCCGGATCTGCCCGGATGTCGGCCTCGGCGACGGTGCCGGGGCCGTCGGCCATGCACACCGGATGGCTGGGCCCCCGCTCGAAGGTCCTGGCGTAGCCGTCGAAGTAGGCGATCTCCCGGGCCGGGTGGCGCCGGGCCGGCTTGAAGTCGGTTCCCACCGTCCACGCCACCGGGAACATGGCGATCTCGGTCACGTCCTCGGGGATGTCGAGCAGTTCCTTGATGTCCGGCGCGTTCGCCAGGCCGGCGGTGGTCCAGGCCGTGCCCAGGCCCCGGGCCCGCAGGGCCAGGCAGAAGCTCCAGCCGCTCTGGATCACCGAGTCGAACAGGCCGGGGCGACCGCTGCCGTCATGACGACCGAGGATCACCGGGATGACGATGGCGGGCACCTCGCCCAGGTGCTCGGCCAGATGGGCCGAGGACCGCATGGAGCGCTCGCGGGGGTCTCCAGTGCCGGCCAGGCGGTCGCGGGCGGTGATCATGCGGTTGCCGATCACGCCGCGGTACAGCTCGGCGAGGCGCTGCTTGAGTTCGGGGTCGCGCACGATGAGCCAGCGGCGACTGCCCTGGTTGCCCCCGGTGGGGGCCTGCTCGGCGATGTCTATGCAGTCGAGGATGATCTCGTCGTCGACGTCGCGCTCGAGGTCCAAACGCCGGCGCACCGCCCGGGTGGTGGTGAGCACCCCGTCCACTGCCGCCGTGACGGCGGGGTCAATCTGCACGGTCAGTCTCCATGGTCAGTCTCTCTCCTGATCCTGGTCGGGCTCCCGGCTCTCGCGGACCTCCCGCACGTCGTCGACGTCACGGATGTCGGGTCTGCTGGGCCGGCGCCGGCCGCCGCCCGATGTGTAGCCGAAGCCGAATCCGCCCGGACCGCCCGGACCGCCCGGTGCCGCCGTCCATCCGTGGAGGTTGATCTTCTTGGCGAAGTGGCGCACCAGCAACGACCGCACCACGAGCCTGGTGGGGAAGAACAGCAGCAGCAGGCCCACCGCGTCGGTGATGAACCCGGGTGTGAGCATCAACGCGCCCGCGACCAGGATCAGCAGCCCGTCGACCAGTTCATTGGTGGGCAGCTCGCCCCGGTCGAGACGAACCCGGATCTGGTTGAGCACCCCCAGCCCGGACCGGCGCACCATCCACGCCCCTATCACGGACACCGCGATCAGCAGCAGGATGGTTGAGCCGGTGCCCATGCCGCCGGCAACCCGGATGATCACGTACAGCTCCAGCAGCGGCACGCACAGCAGGGCCAGGAGCAGCACTATGAACACGGCCCCCAGCGTAAGGGGCCACGCGGATAGGTGGGAGCCGGTCGCGGTGCTGCGGTGTCATTCCCGCTCTTGCTCGCTGCGCTCACGAGCCGCTCGGGCCACGGCCTCGCGCCGTATGCGCCGGATTCGCGTGCCTATCCGCTCGGCCTCTAGGAGCCGAGCGAGCAGGCGGGCGAGCAAAGCTCATACGGGGCCCGCCCGGCCTCTCGGGAATGGACCCCGCCGCGCGGCAGCCGGATGCGTAGCCTTGTCGCCGACGTGGCGCCCCAGGATCGACCGCCCTCCGTAGACCGGCTGGCCCGCTCGCTGGCCGGCACCGGCCTGCCCCATCGATTGCTGGTGGACGCGGCCCGGGCCGCCATCGCGGCCGGGGATCCCGATTCCGCGGAGGCGCGGGCCCGCGCCCTGGGCCGCAGGATGCTCACGCCGGTGATCAACGCCACGGGAGTGCTGCTGCACACCAACCTGGGCCGGGCGCCGCTGGCTCGCAACCAGAGCGCCCAGTACTCCAACCTGGAGCTCGACATCGACACCGGAGAGCGGGGCGACCGCCAGCGGGGCGCGCCCGGCCTGCTGGCCCGGGCCTGCGGAGCCGAGGCGGCCATGGCCGTCAACAACTGCGCGGCCGCGGTGATGCTGGTGCTGGCCGCCCTGGCCGAAGGCCGCGACGCGGTGGTGTCGAGGGGCGAGCTGGTGGAGATCGGCGGCGGCTTCCGGGTTCCCGACGTGATGGCATGGTCGGGCGCCCGGCTGGTGGAGGTCGGCACCACCAACCGCACCCGCCGGGCCGACTACGCCGCCGCGGTGGCCGACGCCGCCAACGACGTCGCGGTGGTGATGCAGGTCCACCAGTCGAACTTCCGGGTGGTGGGCTTCACCGAGGCGCCCCGCACGGCTGAGCTGGCCGACCTGGGCCCGCCGCTGGTGGCCGACATCGGATCGGGCCTGCTCGACAGCCGCTGCGGCTGGCTGGAGGGCGGCCCCCCGCCGTGGCTGGACTCCGAGCCGGCCGCCCGCCAGACCCTCGAGGCCGGCGCCGCGCTGGTGACCTTCTCCGGCGACAAGCTCCTGGGCGGACCCCAGGCCGGCATCATCGCGGGCCGGGCCGAGCTGGTCGACGCCTGCCGCCGCCACCGGCTTGCCCGGGCGCTGCGGCCGGGGTCGCTGGTGCTGGCCGCGCTGCAGGACACTGCGCTGGCCTACCTGCGAGGCGACGGCAACGCCATCGAGTTCTGGCGGATGGCCGCCCTCACCCCGGCGGAGCTGAGGGGCCGGCTGGGCCGGTACGAGGGCCTCGCCGAGGTCGCCACCGCAGCCACGCCCGGCGGCGGCACGCTGCCCGGCGTGGAGATCGAGTCGGTCGGCGTGTCCGTGCCCGGCGACCACGCCGCCGCATTGCGGTCGCGGCCCCGGCCGATCATCGCCCGGGTGCTCGAAGGGGCCACCGTCGCAGACCTGCGCACAGTCCACCCCGACGACGACGCCGAAGTGGCGACCGCGCTGCGCGAAGTCGCCGGCCTGACTCGCTAGAGACCGTCCGCCGGAATGCATGTAGTCGCCACGGCCGGCCATGTCGACCACGGCAAGAGCACCCTGGTGCGGGCCCTCACCGGCACCGACCCCGACCGGTGGGACGAGGAGAAGGAACGGGGCCTGACCATCGACCTGGGCTTCGCGTCGATGCCGCTGGAGTCGGGACGCCAGATCGCGTTCATCGACGTGCCCGGCCATGTCCGGTTCCTCAAGAACATGCTGGCCGGGGTGAGCGGGGTGGACGCCTGCGTGTTCGTGGTGGACGTGACCGAGGGATGGAAGCCTCAGTCCGAGGAGCATCTGCGCATCCTCCAGCTCCTGGGCCTGCGCCACGGGCTGGTCGCCCTGACCAAGGCCGGCGACGCGGACGAGGACCTGGTGGAACTGGCCCGTCTCGATGTGGCCGAGCACGTCGCCGGCACGTTCCTGGCCGAGGCGCCGATCGTGGCCACCGACGCGGTGGACGGCACCGGAATGGACACGCTGGTCGCCACGCTCGACGATCTGCTGGCCGTCACCCCGACCGCCGCCGACCGCGACCGGCCCCGGCTGTGGGTGGACCGGGCCTTCGCCATCAAGGGCTCGGGCACGGTGGTGACCGGCACCCTCACCGGGGGCCGCCTCAGCACCGACGACACCCTCGCGTTGCTGCCCGCCGGCCACAGCGTGCGGGTGCGGGCCCTTCAGAGCCTGCACCAGCAGTGCGACGAGCTGGGCCCCGGCAACCGGGTGGCGGTCAACCTCGTCGGCGCCGGTCACCGGGACGTGGCCCGGGGCGACGCGGTGGTGAGGGCCGGGCAGTGGCACGCCGCCACGACCATCGACTCGGAGCTGTCGGTGCTGGCCTCCATCGACCACCCCGTCACCCGCCGGGGGGCCTACGTGGCCTACATCGGGTCGGGCGAGCACCCCGTGAAGCTGCGGGTGCTCGGGCCGTCGGCCATCGAGCCGGGCCGGACGGGACTGGTGCGGCTGCACCTGCCGGTGCCGCTGCCGCTGTGCATGGGGGATCGCTTCATCCTGCGCGAGTCGGGACGCTCCGAGACGGTCGGCGGTGGCGAGGTGCTCGACGTCGACCCGGTGCTGCCCGCCTCACGGGCCCGGCCCGACCGGTCGGTGGACCGGATCATCGCCGAGCGGGGCCGCATAGACGCGGCCGCGCTGCAGCGGCTCACCGGCACCGCCCGCCCGCCCGATCTGGACCGGTGGGCGGTCGACCCCGAGCACCTGGAGCAGACCAGGCGGCGGCTCGCGGACGCGGTGGACGGCGCCGGGCCGCTCGGGCTCGACCTGGCCGGGCTCGACGACTTCGAGCGGGCCGTGATCGGCACCATCGACGGCATCGCCACCGGCGAGGGCCGGGCCCTCGTCGCGGGGGGCGCCGATCCGCTGGCGGACCATCCGTTCGTGGCCGCAGCCGAGGCCGAGCCGTTCGCGCCCCCCGCGGCGAGCGGGGTCGGCGGCGACGAGCTGCGCCTGCTGGTGAGGCAGGGCCGCCTCGTCGAGAGCGGCGGGATCCACTTCGCGGCGTCCGCGGTCGAGGAGGCCGCGGTGGTGGTGGCCCGGCTGCTGGCCGATCAGCCCGAAGGGGTGACGGTGGCCGAGGCGCGCGACGCGTGGGGCACCACCCGCAAGTACGCCCTGGCCCTGCTGGCCCGGCTGGACAGCACCGGCGTCACCCGCCGGCGCGACGACGTGCGCATCGCCGGCCCCCGGCTGCCGGAGCTCTAGTTCAGCCCTAGTTCAGGCTCGGGCGGTCCGCAGCAGGAGGTCGCGCCGCTCCACCTCGTTGAGGCCGCCCCAGATGCCGTGCTGCTCGCCGATGTCCAGGGCGTACTGGAGGCAGTCGGACTGCACCGAGCAGGTGGCGCAGATGTCCTTGGCCCGGAGCTCGCGGCGGCGCTTCTCGTCGCGCTTCTCGACGTAGGGGGGTGGGAAGAACACCGAAGCATGGGGGCCGCGGCAGGCCGCCCGCATCTGCCACTCAACCCTCTCGGCCGATGGAAACCCCATTACCAACGCCCTCCTCGACTGTGACGACTACCACACGAGGTGCACCGAAGCCAAGCCGCTGAGCGCTTTCTTTCGAACAGCGCCAATCCGGTCCCGGCGTCCACACCCGCATCTCGGAGCCAGTATCGGGCAGGCCTGTGACATCGCCGGCAACGCTGCGGCCGGCCACCTAGCCCGCTCAGCCTCCGGGCCGGACGGGAGGCGGATCAGCCGGCGGTGTCGCCGTCGCCGGTTCCCCCTGCGGCGCCGGCAGCCTCGCCAGCGTCATCGCCGTCGCCGGTCCCCCCGACCGCGCCGGCAGCCTCGTCAGCGTCACCGTCGTCGTCGGCGGGCTCGACCGTGAGGACCAGGCCCTCCAGGGCCATCACCCGGATGGGGTCGCCCTGCTCGACGGGGGTGGCTCGCTGGGTGCGGGCCCGCCAGGGGGCGCCGTCGATGATCACCACCCCTTCGGGGTCCACCGCGTCCCGGGCGACCCCGAGGGCGCCGATCATCCATTCCCGCCCGATCGTCGGGGTGCCGAACCGGGTGCGGACCATCGCCGGCATGCCGGTCACCATCCCCGCGGTGACCCCGACGATCCCGGCCAGCAGCGTGACCCACGACAACGACACGCCGTCGAACAGGGTCAGCGATCCCGCGGTGAGGCACACGGTGGCGATCACGGTCCAGACCCGGGGCACACCGGTCTGGATGTCCACTGCGTACCCGAACATCGACAGCAGCAGCAGCCCGACGGCCCAGCCGTTGGCCGGCAGCGCGGCCAGCCCGTAGCAGCCGAGCAGGAAGGACAGCGCGCCCAGCCCCCCGGCGAGGCCCACGCCCGCGGTGTAGAGCTCGAAGACCAGCAGCCCGGCACCGGCCAGGAACAGCAGGTAGGCGAGCGCGGGGCTGGCCGCGGTGTGCATGAACTGGTCGACCAGCGACAGCTTGGCGAACCGCACCGGCGTGACCGGGACCCTCACCGGCTCGTCGCCGCTGGTGTCGACCTCGGTCTCGAAGCCGGGCAGGTCGATCACGAAGAGCCCCAGGGTCGGGCCCGGCCGGGCCAGACCGAGTTCGATGGCCTCGTCCGACGAGACCATCCGGTCCCGCATGATGGGATAGGCGTCGGCGAAGGGCCCGGTCAGATGCTCCGGCGGCACGATCAACGAGCCGAGGTCGCCCAGCTCGGAGCCGGGCGCCAGAGCCAGGTCGCTCACCACCCCGGCCAGCTGGCCGACCGCTCCGGAGGCCACCGACCCCGAGGGCCCGACCCACATGTACACCGGCACGCTGGAGGCGCGGATGCGGGCGGCGAGCTCCACCAGGCGCTCGTCGTCGATGACGGCCCGCGAGCTGTTCACCTGGAGCACGAGTCCCAGCGAGCCGCTCGCGGCGGCCTGGTCCATGGACTGCTCGATGAAGTTGGCCATGATCCCGTCGAGGAAGCCCGACACCTCGACCACGTCGAGAACGTCGGAACCGTCGGTCGAACCGTCGGAGGCGTCGGAGGCGCCGGCGACGGCGGGCGAGCCCAAGACCAGCACTGCACCGAGGATCAGGGCGCTCAGGCCGGTCAGGCGGATCAGGCGTCGGGTTGGTCGCATGGTCGCAGGCGCCCCTGGTCGGCGGTGCGGGGCACCTCCGTGTCTTGAGCGGTCAGGCGTCGGGGTCTCGGTCGAGGGCGCCGACCGCGGCCTCGAGGGTCTCCTCGACCGGCACGATGCGGTCGAAGCCGGTGGTGTGCAGCAGCCGGATCAGCGTCGCACCGTCGCAGAACACCACGACCCGGCCCTCGTTCTCGCGGATGCGGCGGATCCCGCCGATGAGGGCTCCGAGTCCGGCCGAGTCGATGAACGGCACCCCGCAGAGATCCACCACGAGACGGCCCGCGGCGGCATGGTCCGCCAGCGCCTCCCGGAAGTGGGCCACGGTGTAGGCGTCGAGCTCACCGGTGGGACGGAGCAGGTGGTAGGACTCGTCCTCGTTGTGGAAAGACTCGATGTCCAGCACGGGCTGGAGGATATCCGGCCACCGCTGGGATCGGGGTAGCGGGAGCCGGTACGATCTCCGTCGTGCCCGATGTGCTGCTGGTGACCGACGCCGACTGGATCGCGGCGCAGTGCGAGGCCGCACTGAGCGGCGAGCACGCCCTGCACCGGGTGCGGCGGGGCGCTGACACCCTCGAGGCGGTCGAACTGGTCGACCCCGCGCTGGTGGTGCTCGACCTGCAGGTGGGCAACATGGGCGGGATGGCCGCCTGCCTGGCCCTGCGCCAGGAGGAGGACATGGGCCGGCTGCCGCGACGGCCGGTGGTGATGCTGCTGGACCGCGACGCCGACGAGTTCCTGGCCCGCCGCAGCACCGCGGACGCCTGGCTGGTCAAGCCGATCGACCCGATGGGCCTCGCCCGCCTGGTGTCGGCCACCCTGACCGAAGCCTCCGCCACCGCCTGAGGGCGTGGCCCGCATCGGTTCCCCGCTCCTGTTCGCTGCGCTCACGGGCCGCTCGGGCCCTGGGCTCGGCTAACCTCTTCCGCGCTGCAACACGGGCAGTGGCGCAGCTTGGTAGCGCGCCTCGTTCGGGACGAGGAGGTCGTGGGTTCAAATCCCGCCTGCCCGACAATTGTGATGTGTCAAGACATAGGAACATCGCGAACCCACGCGGCAGCGGTGTTTCGGGCTTGGGGTTGGTAGTCGCGGTTTGGGTTGAGGGTGAGCTGTCGCAGTAGTTCGCCGGTGGTTGGGTTGATGATGCGGATGTTGA
>JAJEEV010000035.1 GCA_022820805.1 Acidimicrobiia bacterium | reverse complement strand
GCCTCGCGCTGGATGGGCCGGGGCGACAAGGACGGTGCCGACGGAGCCGCTGTCGACGCCATGCGGCGGGTCCTCAGCGACATCTCCATGGACGGCATCGTGGTCATCGGCGAGGGCGAGAAGGACGAGGCGCCGATGCTCTACAACGGCGAGCGGGTCGGCAACGGCCAGCTCCCGCAGACCGATGTGGCCGTCGACCCGATCGACGGCACCACCCTCACGTCGCTGGGGCGGGCCAACGCGCTGTCGGTGATCGCGGTGGCCGACCGGGGAACGATGTTCGATCCCGGCCCGTGCGTGTACATGCAGAAGATCGCCACCGGCCCCGCCGCGGCCCATCTGATCGACATCACCAAGTCACCCACCGAGAACCTCAAGGCGGTGGCCGAGGCCAAGGGCAAGTCGGTGCGCGAGATCACGGCCGTGATCCTCGACCGCGACCGCCACGACGACCTGATCGGGGAGGTCCGTGAGGCCGGGGCCCGCATCCGGCTGATCCCGGACGGCGACGTGGCCGGAGCCATCTCCACGGCGTGGCCCAACACGGGCGCCGACATCCTGTTCGGCATCGGCGGCACCCCCGAGGGGGTCATCACCGCGGCCGCCATCAAGTGCATGGGCGGCGCCCTCCAGGGGCGCCTGTGGCCCCGCAACGAGTACGAGCGCAAGGCGCTGGTGAAGATGGGCTACGACGTGGAGAAGGTGCTGACCCAGGACGACCTGGTCAACACCGACAACTGCTTCTTCGCGGCTACCGGCGTGACCGACGGGGACCTGCTCCAGGGCGTCCATTTCGACGCCTCCTTCTGCCACACCCAGTCACTGGTGATGCGCAGCCGGTCGGGCACCGTGCGCTTCATCGAGGGCCGGCACCACCTGCGCAAGGCCCGAGACATCTAGATCCTGAGCACGGCACCGTCGAAGACGGCGTGCAGCGCGAAGACGGCGTGCAGCGCTAGGCCGAAGCGACCCTCAGACGCAGCTCGGCCCGCTCCAGCGCGGCGGCTGCGGCAGCGTCCTCAGCGTCCGCGGCCAGAGCCTCCGAGGCCCGCTGCCGGGCAGCCTCGGCCCGGGTGAGGTCGATCTCGCCGGCGGCCTCGGAGACGTCTGAGAGGATGGTCACCTTGTTGTGGCTGACCTCGACGAACCCGCGGTGCACCGCGAAGGTGTCGCGCTCGCCGCCGGCACGCAGCACGTCCACCGACCACGGGGCCAGCACACCCAGGAACGGCACATGCCCGGCCTGGAAGGCGATGTCGCCCTCCTCCACCGTGCGCACGATCACCATCTCGGCGGAGCCCGAGTAGGTCACCTCCTCGGGCGACACCAGCTCGACGTCGAGTTCTACAGCCATGCCAGGCCCTCACGCATGTCAGGCCTGCAGCTCCGCGGCCTTGCGCTCGGCGTCGGAGGCCCCGCCCACCATGTAGAAGGCCTGCTCGGGCAGGTGGTCCAGATCGCCGTTGACCAGGGCCTCGAACGAGTCGATGGTCTCGTCCACCGGGGTGAAGATGCCGTCCTGGCCGGTGAAGTTCTTGGCGACGAACATGGGCTGTGACAGGAACCGCTGCACCTTGCGGGCCCGGTCCACCGTCACCCGGTCCTCCTCGGAGAGCTCGTCGAGACCGAGGATGGCGATGATGTCCTGGAGCTCCTTGTAGCGCTGGAGCACCTCCTGCACCCGGCGGGCCACCGCGTAGTGGCGCTCCCCCACCACCAGCGGGTCCAGGATCGTGGACGTGGACGCCAGCGGGTCCACCGCCGGGTAGATGCCCAGCGCCGCGATGTCGCGGCTCAACTCGGTGGTGCCGTCGAAGTGGGTGAACGACGTGAACGGAGCCGGGTCGGTGTAGTCGTCGGCGGGCACATACACCGCCTGAAGGGACGTGATCGACTTGCCCCTCGTGGAGGTGATCCGCTCCTGGAGCTCACCCATCTCGTCGGCCAGGGTCGGCTGGTAGCCCACCGCGGAGGGCATGCGGCCCAGCAGGGTGGACACCTCCGAGCCGGCCTGCACGAACCGGAAGATGTTGTCGATGAACAGCAGCACGTCCTGGTTCTGCACGTCGCGGAAGTACTCGGCCACGGTCACGCCGGCCAGCGCCACCCGCAGGCGCACGCCGGGGGGCTCGTCCATCTGGCCGAACACCAGGGCGGCCTTGTCGAGGACGCGGGTCGTGCCGTCGCCCATGACGGTCTCGCCCATCTCGAGGAAGAGGTCGGTTCCCTCGCGGGTGCGCTCCCCCACCCCGGCGAACACCGACACACCGCCGTGGTTGGTGGCCACCCGGGTGATCATCTCGGTGATCAGAACGGTCTTGCCCACGCCGGCGCCGCCGAACAGGCCGATCTTGCCGCCCTGCTTGTAGGGGGTGAGCAGGTCGATCACCTTCACACCGGTCTCGAACATCTGCGCCGACGGCTCCAGCGTGTCGAAGTCGGGGGCCGGGCGGTGGATGTCCCAGTGCTCGGGCGTGTCGTGTCCGGGCGAGTCGAGGCATTCACCCATCACGTTCCACACGTGGCCGAGAGTGCCGTCGCCCACCGGCACCTGGATGCCGTGGCCGGTGTTGCGCACCTCGGTGCCTCTGGTGAGACCATCGGTGGGCCGCATGGCGATGGCCCGCACCCGGTGCTCGCCGATCTGCTGGGCCACCTCGGCGGGCACCCGCACGTCGGTGCCGTCCACGGTGACGGTGAACTCGAGCTCGGTGTTGATCTCGGGCAGATGCCCGGGCGGGAACTCCACATCGACGACCGGGCCGGCGATGCCGACGATGCGGCCGGTGCGGAGAGCGGTGTCGCCCCCGGCGGGGCGGGACTCTGTGACGGTCATTTCTGGATGTCCTTCGCTTCTTGGTGTCCTGAGCTGGTGTTCTAAGCTGGGTTCTGGGTTCGGTGTCGTTCTCTGCGGCTGGTCCTAGGCGGCCTGCGAGGCGTCGGTGCCGGCCAGCATCGATGCCAGCGCGGTCTCCACGTCGCCGGCATCGGTGGCGTCGCTGCCGCTGAGGGCCTCCGCTCCGCCGACGATCTCCATGATCTCGGTGGTGATGGCGTCCTGGCGGGCCTGGTTCATGGCCCGGGACAGCTTGGTGATGAGCTCCTCAGCGTTGTCGGTGGCCGCCTTCATGGCCCGCTGCCGGTTGGCGTGCTCCGACGCGGCCGCATCGAGCAGCGCGCCGTACAGGCGGGCCTCGGTGTAGCGGGGAAGCAGCGCCTCAAGCACCGCCTCGGGGGACGGCTCGAACTCGAAACTCCCCTCCCGACCCGATCCCGAGCCCTCCTGGGCCATCATCTCGGTGTCGACCAGCGGCAGGAAGCGCCGCACCACCACCCGCTGGGTGCCCATCGACACGAACTCGGTGTATATGAGCTCCACCTGGTCGACAGCCTCGGACAGGAACGACTCGCTGACCGTCTCGGCGATGCGGCGGGCGTCGTCGTATGACGAGTTGTCGCTGAACCCCGACATGGCGTGGTCGATGCGGTAGTTCCGGAAGCGGAAGTAGCTGGCCGACTTCCTGCCCACGCAGCACAGCGAATAGCCCTTGCCCTCGGCCACATGGGCCATGACCTGGCGCTCGGCAGTGCGGATGACCGAGGTGTTGTAGGCCCCGGCCAGGCCGCGGTCGCCGGTGATGATGATGAACCCGACGTTGCGGATCTCGTCGGCCTGGCGCAGCAGCGGATGGTCGACCTCGGCGCCGCCCGCGGCCAGATCCTCGATCACGCTGGTGATCAGCCGGGCGTAGGGCCGGGCCGCGTTGGCCCGCTGCATGGCCTTCACCACCCGGGTGGCCGCGATCAGTTCCATGGCGCGGGTGATCTTCTTGGTGGACTGGATGCTGCCGATCCGCCGGCGCAGCTCCCGTTCCTTGCCTCCGGGCACAGCTCGACCCCTGCTCCCCTACCGCCGGGGCTCCTCAGTCCCCGTCCCGGCTGAGGTCCTCTTCGGGCAGGGTGGTGTCGGCGTCGACCATGGTGGCCTGCTCGTCGCCCTGCTCGGTGGCCTCGGGCTCCTGCCCGCCGGTGCTGGAGGTCTCGAACTGCTCGGCGAAGGCCTTGACCCGGCCGTCGAAGTCGTCGGTGTCGGAGATGGCCCCGCTGTCGCGGATCTCGGCCAATGTGGCGGCCTCGCGGCCGCGGAACCAGTCGAGCAGGTCGTTCTCGAAGCGCCGCACGTCGCCGATGGGCACGTCGTCGAGGTACCCGTGGGTGCCGGCGTAGATCGACACCACCTGCTCCTCGACCGGGAGCGGGCTGTTGACGCCCTGCTTGAGAAGCTCGGTGAGGCGGTAGCCCCGCTCGAGCTGGGCCTTGGACACCGCGTCGAGGTCGGATCCGAAGGCCGCGAAGGCCTCCAGCTCGCGGAACTGCTGCAGGTCGCCCTTGAGGGTGCCCACCGCGGTCTTCATGGCCTTCACCTGGGCGGCGCCGCCGACCCGGCTCACGGAGATGCCGACATCCACCGCCGGGCGGATGCCCGACTTGAACAGGTCGTCCTGCAGGAAGATCTGGCCGTCGGTGATGGAGATCACGTTGGTGGGGATGTAGGCCGAGACGTCGCCGGCCTTGGTCTCGATGATCGGCAGGGCGGTCAGCGATCCGGCGCCCCGGTCGTCGCTGAGCTTGGCGGCCCGCTCCAGAAGGCGGCTGTGCAGGTAGAAGACGTCGCCCGGATAGGCCTCGCGGCCCGGCGGGCGCCGCAGCAGCAGCGAAACCTGGCGGTAGGCCTCGGCCTGCTTGGAGAGGTCGTCGTAGATGACCAGGGCGTGCTCGCCGTTCTCCATCCAGTGCTGGCCCATGGCACAGCCCGCGTACGGCGCCAGGTACTTGTAGGGCGCCGGGTCCGACGCGGGCGCCACCACCACCACGGTGTAGTCCATGGCCCCGAGCTCTTCGAGGGTGGCCACCGCCTGGGCCACGGTGGAGGCCTTCTGGCCGATGGCCACATAGATGCACTTAACGTCGAGGCCGCGCTGGTTCAGGATGGTGTCGAGGGCGATGGTGGTCTTGCCCGTCTTGCGGTCGCCGATGATGAGCTCGCGCTGGCCCCTGCCGATGGGGATGAGCGAGTCGATGGACTTGATGCCGGTCTGCATCGGCTCGTGCACCGGCTTGCGCCCGGTGATTCCCGGCGCCTGGATCTCCATGCGCCTCGGGATGGGGTTGGACAGCGGGCCCTTGCCGTCGACGGGCTCTCCCAGCGGGTTGACCACCCGGCCGAGCAGGCCGTCACCCACCGGGATCGACAGGATGTCGCCGGTGGCCTGGACGGGCTGGCCCTCCTCGATGCCCTCCACATCGCCGAGAACCACCGCGCCGATGGAGGTCTCGTCGAGGTTCAGCGCCAATCCGACGGCGCCGTTGGCGAAGCGCAGCATCTCGTTGACAGCCGCATCGGGCAGGCCCGAGACGCGGGCGATGCCGTCGCCGACCTCGAGCACCCGTCCGACCGTGGACTGCTCCAGGGCGGGGGTGAACCCCTCGAGGTTCGCTCGGATGGCGGCCGCGATGTCGGCCGTGTCGATCGTGAGTGTTGGAGTCTCGCTCATGTCTGGTCGCTCACTTGTGGTCGTTCAGTTCTGGTGACTCATGTCCGGGGCCGGCGCGCTAGCCGAGCCCGGCTCGCATCTGCTGCAGGCGGCTGCGCACGCTGCCGTCGATCACGTCGTCGCCGATCTCGGTGACCACCCCGCCGACAACGGTCGGGTCGACGATGGCCTGGATCTCCACATCGAGCCCCGCCGACGCCTTGATGGCCTTGGCCAGCCGGGCCCGCTGCTCCGCGGTGAGTTCCACCGCGCTGCGCACCCGGGCCACCCGCCGGTTGCGGCCTGCCGCGGCGCGGTCGATGGTGGCGTCGATGATGTCGACGAGCTCGCCGCCCCGGCCCGCGCCCACCACCAGCGACACCAGGGCCGCAGTGGCCGGCAGGGCCCGGCCTCCGAGGAGGTCCTCGGTGATCTGGAGTCGCCGCTCCACGTCGATGTCGGAGTCGGCGAGGGTCGATTGCAGCTCGTCGCTGGAACGCAGCGCATCGGCGAAGCGGGCCAGCTCGTCCTCGACCTCGGCCTGGGCGCCCTCGGCTCGTGCCACCGCCAGCACGGCGTCGGCGTAGCCGCTGATGCGGTCGGAGGCGGCTAGGTCGGCCATCGCTCAGGCCCCGGGGGTCCGGGCGGGGACCGTCGAGGCGGCTGCCGCAGTCACACTCAGCTCCCGTCGCCGTTGCTGCCGGCCCCGGCAACCTCGTCGATGTAGCCGTCGATGAGGGAGCGATGCACGTCGGCGTCGAGGCTGGCGCCCACCACCCGCTCAGCCGCGCCCACCGCGATGGCAGCCACCTCGGTGCGCAGGTCGTCGATGGCCTGGCGGCGGCTGGACTCGACGTCGGCCGCCGCCCGGGCCCGCTGCTCGGCGATGTCGGCCTCGGCCCGGGCCTGCAGGTCCTGACGCAGCTGGTCGGCCTGAGCGCGGGCCTCGTCGACGATGGCGGCCGCGGCTGCCTTGGCATCGGCCAGTTGAGCCTCGTACTCGGTCTTGGTACGCATCGCGTCGGCCTTGGCCGTGTCGGCTGCGTCGAGGTCGGCCCGGATCTTCTCGGAGCGGGCGTCCATGGCCCGCTTCACCGCCGGGAACCCCTTCCACCACATGAACGCGAACAGGATCAAGAAGGCCAGACCGCCCCAGATGATCTCGTCCAGTGCCGGAAAGATCGGATTGGGCGACTCGATGCACCCCTCCAGTTCGTCCTCAAGCTCGCCGAGCTCCTCGGACGGGAGGGCCTTGACGGCGTCGAGGCTGCCGTGCTCAGTCTTGGCCTCGGCGACCTTCTCGAGCACGCAGCCGCCGACGGTCTCGCCCGCGGCCCATGCCGACGAGGTCGACGCCAGGGTCACGGCGACGACGAGGCCCGCGGCCGCGGCCAACCGTCGGACGGTCGCCCTATTGCGATGACCACCCGGCCGGGCACCGGGCGACAGGATCGTTGGTCTCATGGCCGCTCCGGACTAGATGAAGTACAGCAGGACGAAGACCACGAACCCGATGAGCGCGAGCGCCTCGGTGAAGGCGATGCCCAGGAACATCGTGGTGCGGACCATTCCCGCGGACTCCGGCTGGCGAGCCATCGCCGTGATGGCGTTGCCGACCACGATGCCGATGCCCACGCCGGGGCCCACCGCGGCCAGGCCGTATCCGAGGCCGGCGCCGATCGCCTTGAAGCCGTCGAGGAACTCGCCCGGCGCAGTTTGTGCGAGTATGTCGAGCACTGTTGTTTCTCCTGTTGTTTGATGAGGGGTTGTCGAGACTTATGCGAGAGGTGCGAACCCGGCCTGACGGCCGCGCCAGCTCCTAATGCTCGGGGTGCATGGAGCCGCCGATGTAGACGGCAGTGAGGATCGTGAAGATGAACGCCTGCAGGACCGAGACCAGGATCTCGAAGCCGGTCATGGCAATCAGCATCGGGAAGGTCAGGGCTGCGCCGATGTAGGTGGCGCCCCACAGCGCAGCCGACAGCACCGCGAAGGTGACCAGCAGCAGGTGCCCGGCGACCATGTTGGCCCAGAGCCGGATGGCCAGCGAGAAGGGCCGCACCACGAAGGTGGACACGAGCTCGATGGGCGTGACGAGGACGTAGAGCGCCTTGGGCACGCCCGGAGGGAACAGCGAGTTCTTCAAGTAGCCGAAGAAGCCCTGGCTGCGTATGCCGACGACGTTGAAGATCACCCACACGAGCAGAGCGAGCAGCATCGGCACCGCCATCCGGCTGGTGGCGGGGAACTGGATCCCCGGAATCACCTCGGTGATGTTGGAGAAGAGCACGAAGAAGAACAGCGACGTGAGGAAGGGCATGAACTTGCGGCCCTCAGGGCCGATGGTCTGCATCACGACCGAGTCCTCGATGAAGTTCAGCCCGGACTCGGCCACGTGCTGGACGCCCGAGGGCACCAGGGTCTGGCGGGGACGGCCGGCCAGCCCGAACAGCAGCATCGTCGCCGCCGTCGCCGCCAGGTAGATCAGCACCGTCTTGTTGACCGCCAGCGGCGTCCCCTCGAACAAGAAGGCCGGCCAGTCGAACAGATGGTTGATAGGCGGGTACTCGAGGGCCAGCACACTCATGACGACGGCTCCAGAGACGGCGGCGACTGCGGTTCGCGCCGCCCCGCCGAGTGCCGGCCCGAACCGAATCCACGGCCGGGCTTCAATCCCGGGAATGCCGCCGAAACGGCCACGTGGCGCGACTCAACCACCAGAAGGCCGAGGTGGGTCACGAGCAGCGCCACTGCGAACGGCAGCATCTCGAACCAGTCGAAGCGGACCACGGGAAGCACAGCGGCGGCAACGATACCGAGTCGCAGCACATACCCACCGAGCACCGCCGCGACGAGGGCGTTGGGGCCGATGCGGGCGCCCCATCCGATGCAGGCGGCGCCGAGCACCAGGTTGAGCAGCACCAGCCCTAGCGCCAGGCCGACTGACCACACGCCCGACCACTGCCAGCCCACCGCGCCCGCCGCCAGCAGGGGGACGGCGAAGAACACCGATCGGCGCACCATGTCGAAGGCCACCTCGCGCTCGGGTGCCTCCGGCGCCGCCGGCGAGGCGCCTGGTGCCCCGGACACGTCGATGGCTCCTCCGGTGGCGCTCACCTCTGACCACCCGCCTCAGGGCCGGGGCCGCTATAGCTGGCCCGCCGGCTGTCCAGAGCCTCGTCCATGCTGGTGGAGTAGGCGCGAGCGAAGCGCCAGACCTGGTAGGCAAGCACGACCGAGGCCCCCGCCAGTGTTACCAGCGGGAAGGTCCCGAGCCGGCCGTCCACGAGCCAGCCGCCGAAGCCGAACACGGCGGGTGTGGCGATCATCTCGAACGCCTTCGCCATGGCGTCTTCCGCCACGGCGGCGCGCTGCGGCTCGGCGGCCTGATCCATCACCGACAGCGCCCGCGGAACCCGGCCGTCGCTACTCGCGGCCCTTGCGGCGGCCGTAGCGGCGCTCGAAGCGCTCCACGCGGCCCGCGGTGTCGACGATCTTCATCGTCCCGGTGAAGAACGGGTGGCTGGCACTGGAGATCTCGACCTTGGCCAGCGGGTAGGTGTTGCCGTCGGACCACTCGATGGTGTCATCGGTGGCAATGGTGGACCTGGTCAGGAACGAGGTGCCTGCGGACTGGTCGGAGAACACGACCAGCCGGTACTCGGGGTGTATGTCGGCCTTCATCGGGGCACCAGTCTGTAAGTCGGAAGGGCCGGTCACAACCCGCGCCGACGAACTTTCGCCCGAGGGATGCGGTGGAGGCTCTCAGCGCAGCAGGTCGGCGTTGGAAGAAGTGTCGCGCAGCCTCGACAGGGCCGCCTCGAGGGCCTTGACGGTTGCTCCCGGACCGTCGCCGGCGCCTTCGGTGAGGCTGCGCCTCAGCTGCTGCAGAGACTGGACCTCGTCGGCGTCGAGGAAGCGCTCCTCGTCGCGCGACACCGACGCATCCAGATCGACCGCGGGGAACAGCCCGAGCCGCGCGGCCCACCGGTCCAGGTGGATCTCGGTGTTGGCCACGCCCACGAACTCGTCGCACAGGATCCCGGGCAGAGCACTCGCTCCGTCCGAGACGATCGACGCGATCATGGTCAACGAGCCGCCCTCGGAGACGTTGCGGCCCGCGCCGAACAGCTTCTTGGGCATGTGGACGGCACCGCTCTCGACGTTGCCGCTGTACGCCCGGCCCGCGTTCGACAGCGTCGCGTTGTACGCCTGGGCCAATGCGGTGAGGCTGTCCAGCACCACGGCCACGCTGCGGCCGGACTCCACGAGGCGCTTGGCCCGCTCGACGGTCATCTCGGCCGTCTGGACATGCTCCTCGGGGGTCTGGTCGAACGACGTGGCCGCCATCTCGCCGTTGCGAATGCACCGCCGTACTTCGGTGATCTCCTCGGGCCGCTGGTCCAGGAAGAGCCCGACCACGTGGATGTCGGGCTCGTTCATCTCGATCGAGGAGATGACCGACACCAGCAACTCGGTGGCCCCGGACTTCCTGGGTCCCTTGACCAGGACGCGCTGGCCCACGCCGATGGGTGCGATCAGGTCGATGAGACGGGCGGCGACGGCGTCGGGGTCCTCGGGCTGCTCCAGTGCCAGGCGGCGCACCGCGTGGATCGGGGTGAGCCTCTCGAAGATCGGGCGGTCGGTCTGCTCGGCAGGGCCGCCGTTGATCGACTCCAGGGTCAGCAGGGCCGGGTTCTTCTCGGCCCGGTTCGCAGGCCGGGACGTGCCCGTCAGCTGGTCGCCGCGGCGCAGGCCGTACTGGCGGATCGTCTTGACCGGGACGTAGGCGTCGTTTCGGTTCGGGAGGCAGCCCTCGACTCTGAGGAAGCCGTAGCCCTCGTCCCGGAGGTCGAGCCGGCCCGAGACCGCGACGGGGTCGCCGTCCCAGCTGTCCTCGCGGTCGCGGTCGCGGTCGCGGCCCCGGCGGCGCCGGCGCCGGTTTCCCACCTCGATGTCGTCATCACTGCGTTCGGCGGCACGGTTGTCCTCACGGGCCTCGGCGGCTGCGGCATCGCCGTTGCCGCCGTTCTGGCCGTTGCCGCCGTCCTGATCACGGTCGCTGCCGGCCGCGCCCGTGCTCCGGGCCGTGCGGCTCTCGGGCTCGGCAGCGGCGCCCGCATTCTCCGGGGTTGCGGTCTCGCCCGGCGGCGAGATCCTGGCCCCGTCGGCAGTCAGGTCGATGATCAACTGGATGATCTCGTCCTTGCGGGCCCGGCTGGGCGGCTTGGCCCCCAGAGCGGCGGCGATCTGATTCAGTTCGCCACGATCTTTGCGTTGCAGCGTCGAGCGCCGCATCTCGGTCGCTTCCACGGATGAATTCCCCGGTTGTCGGACTCAGGCATCCCGGCTCTGCGAAGCGACGCATGAAGAGCCGGGGACAAGCCGTCACGCCGAAGGCGCGAGGCGATGCCGCGAAGGGTAGGCACCAAACACCCGGGACTGCAACCATCCCAGTCGTTTCGGAGGCCGAGCGCGTACGTGCGCGAGTCCGGCCCATACGGGCGAGGCCGTGGCCCGAGCGGCCCGTGAGCGCAGCGAACAAGCGGGAGTGACCCCTTGCGGTTCAAGGGTCTCGCACCCATCCGCGGGCACTTGAAGTTGGTTAGCGGGGTGTTGGCGGGGTGTTGGGGGGTGTAGGCCGGTGACGCCGGGGAGGTCAGCCTCGGCGAACCGAGCGGACGAACTCCTTGATCGACGTGACGTCGGTCGGCAGCGAGGCGTACCGTTCGGGCCGGTCGGCAACCGCCGCGAGCGCCGGCGGCGAGTCGGGCATCCGCCCGGTGGCGCGCTGCACCGCGTCGCCGAACTTGGCCGGATGGGCGGTGGCCAGCGTCACGACCAGCTCGCCCGGCCGGCGGCAGCGCTCGGCCACGCCGATCCCCACCGCGGTATGGGGGTCGACGAACATCTGCGAGTCGGCGTGGACCCGGCCCATCACCTCGAGCGTCTCGAGGTCATCGAGCCGGTCGCCGGAGAACTCGGACCTCAACTGCTGGTGCTGCTCCGCGGTCAGCCGGGCCCGCCCGTCGGCCCGGAACTGCCGGAGCAGGCCCGCCGTGGCCCTGCCGTCGCCGTCGAACAGCTCGAACAGCAGGCGCTCGAGGTTGGACGAGATCTGGATGTCCATGCTCGGTGAGAGGGTGGGCACCACCTCATGGGCGGACAGCTCGCCGGTGTCGATGAGCCGGCTGAGGATGTCGTTGGTGTTGGAGGCGATCAGGAGGCGCTCGGTGGGAAGTCCCATGCGACGGGCGTAATGGCCCGCGAGCACGTTGCCGAAGTTGCCGGTGGGGACGCAGAACGTGACCGGCCGCTCGTCGGCCAGGCGCCCTGCCGCCCAGACGTAGTAGACGATCTGGGCCGCCACCCGGGCCCAGTTGATCGAGTTCACCGCAGCCAGCTTCGACTCGGTGCGGAAGGCCTCGTCACCGAACATGGCCTTCACCAGGTCCTGGCAGTCGTCGAA
Source organism: Acidimicrobiia bacterium (assembly GCA_022820805.1). Classification (GTDB taxonomy): domain Bacteria; phylum Actinomycetota; class Acidimicrobiia; order Acidimicrobiales; family Aldehydirespiratoraceae; genus Aldehydirespirator. The sequence continues at coordinate 19,040 of JAJEEV010000035.1, read as the reverse complement.
GGTGCCGTCAACGGCCACGGCATGGACATTGGGTGCGCCCAGCGTCGTCATCTGGCGCCGCTGGATCTCGCTGGTGCGGCCGGCGGGGTGCAGCACCACGATGTCGATGCGCTCCCGGCCGGCCACGGCCTCCATGGCCGCGGAACCGGTGTCGCCCGAGGTGGCCGCCACGATCATCACCCGGTCGTCGCGCCGCTCGAGCTCGTGGTCGAAGAGCCGGGCCACCACCTGCAGGGCGATGTCCTTGAAGGCGAAGGTGGGTCCGTGGAAGAGCTCGAGCAGCCAGTGGTCGTCGTCGAGGGCCACCAGGGGGCACACGTCGGGATGGGCGAAGGTGCCGTAGGCGTCGGCGACCATCGCCTCGAGCGCGTCGTCGTCCACGGCGGTGCCCACATACGGAGCCATCAGCCGGGCGGCCAGCTCGGCGTAGCTGAGGGTGCTCGCTTCGGAGACCAAGCCGGTGGGCAGCTTCGGCACGTGCTCGGGGATATAGAGGCCCCCGTCGGGTGCGAGCCCAGCCAGCAGCACGTCGTCGAATGCGAGGCCCTGGGTGTGCCCGGGCGCGGACCGGGTGCTGAGGTAGCGCATCGTCAGTGCTGGGGGTCTGCGTCGCCGACCACGCGGATGACGGTGCCGAGTTCGTGCACCGGTTCCAGCTCCCGGAGCTCTCGAAGGGTCGACTGCACATCGCGCTCGCGGCATTCGTGGGTGATGAACACGAGGCTGGCGTCGTCGCCCAGGCCGTGCTGCTCCATGGATCGGATGGACACACCGTGACGGCCGAACACGTCGGCCACCGTGGCCAGGACGCCGGGCCGGTCGGCCACCTCGAGGCCGATGTAGTAAGCGGACCGCAGGTCGTCGATGGACCGGATCCGGGCCCGGACCAGACGGCCGATGCGGCCGCGCCCGCCGGAGGTGAGGTTCACCGCGGCGTCCACCAGATCACCCAGCACTGCGCTGGCCGTGGGCCGTCCGCCCGCGCCCCGGCCGTAGAACATGAGCTCGCCCACGGCGTCTCCCTGGATGAACACCGCGTTGAAGCTGTCGCGCACGCTGGCCAGGGGGTGCTGGAACGGCACCATGGCCGGATGGACCCGGACGGCCAGTTCCGGCTGCTCGGCCTCTCCGTTGCCGGTGCGCTCGGCCACAGCGATCGCCTTGACCGCGTAGCCGAGGCGGCGGGCCATCTCGATGTCGTGGAGCGTCAGGCGGGAGATCCCCTCGTGGTAGACGTCGCCGGCCACAACCTCGGCTCCGAACGCGACGGTGGCGATGATGGCTGCCTTGGCCCCGGCGTCGAAGCCCTCCACATCGGCGGTGGGGTCGCGCTCGGCGTAGCCCAGGCTCTGGGCCTCGCTGAGCGCCTCGGCATAGCTGGCGCCTCGCTCGGCCATCTGGGTGAGGATGTAGTTGGTGGTGCCGTTGACGATGCCCATGATCCGCTCCACCGGCTCGGCTGCCAGCGACTCCCGCAGGGGCCGGATGAGCGGGATGGCTCCGGCCACCGCCGCCTCGAACAGCAGATCGAGGCCCGCTTCGTCGGCCGCGGCGAACAACTCGGCGCCGTAGTTGGCCAGGAGCTCCTTGTTGGCGGTGACGACCGGCTTGCCGGCCGCGATGGCGCCGCTCACGAGCGTGCGGGCCGGCTCGATGCCGCCCACCACCTCGACCACCAGGTCCACGTCGGGATCGGCCACGACCGAGGCCGCGTCGGTGCAGAACACCGACGGGTCGATGCGCAGTCCCCGGTCCTTGGCGGTGGAGCGCACCGCGATCCGGGTGATCTCCAGTTCGATCCCGGTGCGGGCCGCCACTTCGGCCCGCTGCTCGTCGAGCAGGGTGACGAGAGCGGCACCCACGTTGCCGCAGCCGAGGAGTCCGATACGGAGGCGGTTCACCCCTCCAAGCTACCGGGATGCCGGCGGTGGCCTCGATCGACCGGTTCCACTCCCATCGCCACGCCGACGCAGGGTCGGCCCATCCCAGACGGGCTAGCGCCAGTCGGCCTTCGCTTCGAGCGCGGCGGTGCGCTCGCCCAGAGCGGCGACGGCCGCCATGGCTTGCAGGTGCAGATCGACCACCCGATCCCCCTGCTCGCGGATCGCGGCCATGGCCTCACCGTGAAGCCGGTCCGCGTGATCGCGCTGCTCACCGATCGCAGCCATGGCCTCACCGTGAAGCCGGTTGGCGCGGTCCCGATGCTCGGCTCCCTGCTTCAACAGGTAGTGCACCAGCACTCCGATGATCCCCATCAGGCCCGAGCCCAGAACGGAGATCAATGCAATCAGCATGAAATCCACTGTACAATACCGATGAGACACCGACAACCTCGAACCGGAACATACACTTCAACCTCATGGATTCTGATGTTCACCTGTTCTCGAAGGACTCCTCCCCGGAGGAGCGGACACGGGAGGCTCGGCACCTCCGGGCACTGCGCGGCCCCGGGATCGTTCCCCTACAGGGAGCGGGTGCCAATGGGCTCGCGCTCGAGATGGCGGCGTGCTCGATGGCCGACGTGCTGCACGAGCGAGGTCCTCTGCCCGAGAGCGAGGTGAGGGCGATCGGCGCGGCCGCCGCTGCGGCGCTGGCCAGGGTGCACGAGACCGGGCTCGTCCACGGCGACGTGAAGCCCGCCAACCTGCTGTTGAGCCGCGACGGCGACCTCTGGCTGGCGGACTTCGACGCAGCCGCAGCCGCGGGCGGGCAGCCCCTGCATCGTCTCAGTCCGCCCCGGCTCCCGCCCGGTGCGCCCAGCCGGCCCGCAGCCGACATCTCGGCGCTGGCCCTGGCTCTGGTCGAGCTGGCCACCGGTTCGCTTCTGGATCCGGGCGCGTCCTGGCGGGCGACCGACCTGCGCCGCCTGGGATGCCCGCCCGCCCTCAGCGCAGAGATTGCGTTCATGCTGGGCGACGGGGCCGTTCCCGGCGGCACAGGCTCGGCTCTGAGCGCGCAGAGCACCGCCGAGATGTTCGAGCGCGGCGGCAGCGGGACCCTGCCCGCGCCGGCCGCCGAGGCACGGCACGTCGATCCGACACCGACCGTCGAGTTCATGCCGGCGCGACCGTTGCCGCCCGGATCATCAGCCCGGACGGAATCGGCCACCCACGCCGGGCCGCGGCGGTGGTGGCGTCGGCTCGCCGCGTCGTGGCGGCCCGTGGACGGGTCGGGGCCGGCCGCAGACTCGCTCCGAGCGCGGTCTCAGGCGTCGGGCAGCTCGCAGGCCAGCAGGTCGTCGTAGGTCTCGCGCCTGACCACCACGCGTGCCTCACCGCCGGCGGCGAACACCACCGCAGGCCGCGGGACCTTGTTGTAGTTGGAGCCCATGGAGTGCCCGTAGGCCCCGGTCACCGGCATGGCCAGGATGTCTCCCACCGTAATGTCAGGCGGGACCATGGCGTCACGCACCAGGGTGTCCCCCGACTCGCAGTGCTTGCCCACCACCGTCACCGCCATGGTGCGGGGCGCGTCGGCCGAACGGGCCAAGAAAGCCTCGTAGCCGCTGCCGTAGAGGATCGGTCGCGGGTTGTCGCTCATGCCGCCGTCGACGGCCACGTAGGTCCGAACCCCCTCGATGGGCTTGATGGTCCCCACCGCGTAGAGGGTCACCGCCGCGGTCGCCGCGATGGAGCGGCCCGGTTCGGCCGTGACCCGAGCCGTCACGCCGGCCGACCGGCACGCCTGTTGCACCGCTGCGCCCCATTCGGTGATCGTCGGGGCCGACTCGGTCGACAGGTAGGGCACTCCGAGGCCCCCACCCATGGAGATCTCCTGCACCTCGAAGGGTGCGGCCGCCTCGGCGATGACCGCTGCTGCCTTGGCGAAGGACGAGGCCTCGAACACCTGGCTGCCGATGTGGGAGTGGACGCCGACCACCTCCACCGACGCGGAGGCTCGGGCCCGTTCCATGGCAGCTGCAGCCGCCCCGGTGGACACGGTGAAACCGAACTTCGAGTCGTCGGCCCCGGTTACCAGGTAGGTGTGGGTGTGGGCCTCTACCCCGGGCGTGAAGCGCAGCAGCACCCGGGGCCGCGCCCCGGTCTCGGCATTAAGAGCGTCGAGGCGGTCCAACTCGTCGAAGCTGTCGACAACGATGCGGCCCACCCCGGCTGCGACGGCTCGGCGCAGTTCGTCCATCGACTTGTTGTTGCCGTGCAGCACCAGGCGGTCCGCGGGTACGCCCGCGGCCAGCGCCACATGCAGTTCGCCGCCGGTGGACACGTCGAGGCACAGGCCCTCGGCGTGCACGAGGCGGGCCATCGCGATGCACAGGAACGCCTTGGATGCGTAGGCGACATCGGGACCGAACGCGGCCACCGCTTCGCGGCAGCGGTTGCGCAGATGCTGCTCGTCGTAGACGAACAGGGGTGTTCCGTGGACTGCGGCCAACTCGACGAGGTCGCATCCCCCGATGCTGAGCCGACCGTGCGACACCGCGTGGCTATCCGGCAGCAGGTGAGGAGGCAGCGGCAACGGCGACGATGGCGACGACGGCGATGAAGGAGAGGAGGGCGCGGCACTCATCGCCTACAGCCTCTCCGGGGCCGACACCCCGAGGATGGTCAACGCCACTGCCAGGCCCACCCGGGTCGCCTCCACCAGCCATAGACGGGCCTGGCGGAGCTCGTCGCCCACGTCGTCGTGCAGGATCGGGCAGTCGTGCCAGAACCGGTGGAAGGCGGCAGCCAGCTCGCGGGCCCAGGCCGTCACCTGGTGCGGTGCCCGGGCCCGCGTCGCGGCCAGCACGGTGTCGGGCAGCCCGGCGAGGGCCCGCAGCACATCCAGCTCGCGCTCGTGCACCAGCACCGACAGGTCCACGTCGGCCAGCGGGTACCGCCGCACGCCGCGGGCTGCGGCCTGCCGGCTCAGCGAGTGGATGCGGGCGTGCGCGTACTGCAGGTAGTAGACGGGGTTCTCGGCCGACTGGGCCGACACCACGTCGATGTCGATCGTCTGGGTGGTGTCGATGGACTGCAGCAGGTACACCAGCCGGGTCACGTCGGGGCCCACCTCGTCCAGCAACTCCGACACCAGCACCATGTTTCCGGCCCTCTTCGAGAGGCGGACCTCGACCCCGCCCCGCCGCAGGGTGACGTTCTGGCCGATCAAGGCCTCGTAGGACTCGGCGCTGTGGCCCAGCGCGGCGAGCGCGGCCCGCATCCGGGGGACGTAACCGTGATGGTCGGCGCCGAGGACGTCGATCACCAGCTCGCCCCGCGAGAACTTCTCGTGGTGGTACGCGATGTCGGGGAGGAAGTAGGTGGGCTCGGAGTCGCTCTTGACCAGCACCCGGTCGGCGCTGTCGCCGAACTCGCCGGTGCGGAGCCACACCGCGCCGTCGTGCTCGTAGACCATGCCCCGGCTGTCCAGCTCATGCAGAGCCTCACCCATCGCGCCCCGGGCGACCAGGTCGGTCTCGCTGGTGTAGAGGTCGAAGGCGACATTCATGGCGACCAGGGTGTCGGTCTGGTCGCGCCGGGCCCGCTCCAGCCCCCACTGGCGGGCATCGGCACCGCCGGGCATCTCCGCAGCCCACTCGGCCACGTACGCGCCGTGGTAGCCGTCCTCGGGCGGTTCGTCGCCGCGGCGGCGGGCGGCCAGCGAATCCGCGAACAGATCGATCTGGCGGCCCCGGTCGTTCACGTAGAACTCCCGGGTCACCCGGTAGCCGCAGCGCTCGAGCAGCCGGCACAGCGAATCGCCGTAGGCGGCCCACCGCCCGTGGCCGGCGTGCAGCGGTCCGGTCGGGTTGGCCGACACGAACTCCACGCTCACCGAGCGGCCCGCGCCCGTCTCGTTGCGGGCATAGCCTTCGGCGCCCGCGGCGACCACCTCTGCCAGCACCGCGTGCAACCAGCTGGGGGCGAGGCGGAAGTTCACGAAGCCGGGGCCGGCGGCCTCGACCGCCACCACATGCGGGGGCGGCTCAGCGCTGAGGTGGGCGACGATCTCCTCGGCGAGCTGACGGGGTGGGCGTCTCGCGGCCTTGGCCGCGGTCAGCGCCACATTCGACGACCACTCGCCGTGGGAGAGGTCCCGGGGCCGCTCGAGGGCGATCTCGGCTGGCGCGGGAACTACGCCGGCTCCTGCCAGAGCCGCCTGCAGCCCGTCCCTTAAGCCGTCGCGCACATCCGGCATCGGCCGATCCTACCGGCCCGCCCCACCACGGAATCTTGGCCTTTTCTAGTGACTATCCCCAAGAACTCCCAAGATCTGGCACGAACCCCCGGTGGAGGCACGGCCGGAGGCTCCGCCGATAGCATGGCCGACCCAGCCCCCGTAGCTCAGGGGATAGAGCAACGGCCTCCGGAGCCGTGTGCGCAGGTTCGAATCCTGCCGGGGGTGCATGACCGTCACCGACGCGGCTCCTGCGCCGGCCAAGAAGCCCCGCTGGACCTACCAGTGGAAGGAACTCCACGACGAGGTCATCACCTCGGGCCTGTGCACCGGCTGCGCCGGGTGCGTGATCGCCTGCCCCCACCACGTGATCGGCTACACCCACGAGCCCGGCGCCTACAAGCCGTTCCACCTCGAGGAGGAGCTCGGGGCTGACGACTGCGTCCACGGCGTGAAGGGCTGCACGTCCTGCACCCGGGCGTGCCCCCGGTTCCGCATGTGGGAGCCCGAGGCCGACATGCACCTGTTCGGCCGGGAGCGCGACCCCGACGAGATGTCGGGCATCTACTCCGACATCCTGCTGACGCGGGCCTCAGACGACTTCGTCTACGAGGTCGGCCAGGACGGCGGGCTGGTGTCGGCCATCCTGATCTGGTGCATGGAGAACGACATCATCGACGGGGCCCTCACCAGCGGCGTGGAGTCGCTGCCGAACGGCGAGCCGGGATGGAAGGCGTTCCCGATGGTGGCCACCAACCGCGACGAGGTGCTGCGGGGCGCGGGCAGCCGCTACACCTACTCGGCCAACACCATCGCCTTCGAGGAGGCCAAGGAGCGGGGTCTGGAGCGCCTGGCGCTGGTGGGGATGAGCTGCCAGACGTCGGTGGGCCCGGTGATGTGGCACCGCAAGGTGGGCAAGGTCAGCAAGCCGATCAAGCTCAACATCGGCCTGCTGTGCTCCAAGTCGTTCGACGACTCGCTGTTCGAGGAGCTGTTCGAGGTGAAGTACGGGCTCCCCAAGGAGCAGATCTCGAAGATGAACATCAAGGGCGTCTTCCAGATCTGGACCAAGGACGGCGGCTACCACGAGATCAACCTCAAGGAGTGCCATGCCTGGACCCGTGAGGGCTGCGAGCTGTGCCCGGACTTCGCGGCCGAGCACGCCGACATTTCGACCGGCGGAATCGGGGACCTGACCGACTGGACCCTCACCATCGTGCGCACCGAGCTGGGCCGGGCCGTGGTCGACGCCATGGTGCGCGACGGTGTGATCGAGACCCGTCCCGGCGACGACGACCCCGGTGCCATCGCCCTGATGCACCGGCTGTCGGCCAAGAGCCGGCAGCGCTGGCCCGACTGGGCCGACGGCGCGGCCCGCCTGGGGCTGCCCGAACGCAAGCCGGCCTGACCCGGACCGCCTGACCCCTCCCCATTCAAGGAGCCCCTGACATGGACATCGAGTTCTGGATCGACCCGCTTTGACCGTGGTGCTGGGTGACGGCCCGTTGGGTCGTCGACGAGGTGCAGCCGGCCAAGGATCTGAACATCACGTGGCAGCCGATCAGCCTGTTCTTCAAGAACGATCCCGATCCCGACTCGGACTACTACACGCACTCCTACTTCAGCCTGCGGCTGATGAGGGTGCTCGAGTCTGTCCGTGAAGCCGAGGGCGACGACGCGGTCGGGCCCCTGTACTGGGAGTATGGCCGGCGCCTGCACCACGACGGTGTGCGCGAGTTCACGGTGACCGACGCCCTGGAGGCCGTCGGCTACGACACCTCCCACGCAGCCGCATTCGACGACGACTCCTGGGATCCGGAGATCCGCAAGCGGATGGACGAGGGCCTGGCCCTGTGCGGCGACCAGGTGGGAACCCCGATGATCGCCCTCAAGGACCGCAACGGGGTCAAGCAGGGCTACTTCGGCCCGGTCATCACCCGGGTGCCGCCCACCGAGGACTCCCTGGCCATGTGGGACGCCCTGGTGGCCATGATGAACGTGGCCGGCTTCTGGGAGTTGAAGCGCACCCGCACCGAACGCCCCGAGTTCGGCGACCGTCCCTGAAACCGAAGATCGCGGACGACCATGGCGTCCGCCACCCCTTGGATGCTGATTTCGCGCACCTGTCGATGTCGCTCTCGCGCACTCCCGGATGCTGATTTGGCGCTTCCCTGGGAACTAGGCCTAGAGATACCGGTGCAGGGATTGGACCTAAGAGGCCGAGCGAATAGGCGGAGCAACGCGGCTCATAAGGCGCGAGGCCGTGGCCCGAGCGGCCCGTGAGCGCAGCGAACAAGAGCGGGAATGACCCCGCTGCGACGCGACGGGCTCTCACCTATTTGCGGGCGCTCTAAGCGCCGCGCAGTTCGGCGGCGGCCGTCCTCACCTGCTTGTCGCGGTCGCGGCCGGCCCTGTCCAGCGCGGCCTCCACGTCGGGGCCGTCGAAGGGGGCCAGGGCGATCACCGCCCGGCGGCGGACTTCGGGCCTGTCGTCCAACCCTGCGAGGACGGCGGGCAGCCCGTCGGGGTGGGCGATCGCGCCCAGAGCCGCGACGGCCGACTCCCGGCACAGCGGATCGGCATGGGTGCGGGCCACCCGGGCCAGGGCCTCCACCACCGCGGCGGGGTCGGACGAGCCCGGGTCCGCAGGCGTCTCGCCGGCGGCCGAGACACTCTCGCCGCAGCTCCAGGCGGCAGCCTCCACCACCCGAGGATCATGGTCGTCGAGCCGGGCCGTGACCGCGCCCACCGGCACGTCGCGGCGGCTCGCGGCCAGCTCCAGCGCGGTCATGCGCACCGTGGCCGCAGGATCCTCCAGGGCGGCCACCACAAGGTGGGCGTCCAGCCCGCCGGCGCGCTGCAAGGCTCGCAGCGCGCCGGCCCGCACCGCCGGATCGCCGTCGTCGAGGTGCGAGCCGGCGGTGGCGACGTCACCGCGATGGCCGGCCACGGCCGCCTCCCGGCGCCGCGCCACGGCGTCCCCGCTCTCAGACGGCTCGGCTACCCCAGCCATGGGGCCCTCCCCGCGTCTGTATCGCGGCCCTTCAAGAGATGGCGTTCTCGAGGAGGAATCCGGCCACCACCACCATGATGCCCACGAACGCGGCCAACGCGAAGCCGATGACCACCACCAGCCCGATCAGCGCGACGAGGGCCAGCAGGCGCTGCCACCACTGGGGGTAGGCCTTCGGTCCGACCACTGCTCTGGGCACGGCCCGCCTGGCCAGGCCCAGAACCCGCAGCACGTCGATCAGCCGGATGCGTCTGGGGCGGGCTTGCCACGCCGATCGAAGGGCCGCCCGCGCCGACTGCAGGACGGTTCGAGCCGAGCTGCGGGCCGCTCGGGCGATCCGCGCCCGCCGGTCGCTTCCTGCCGGTGCTTCCTGGGGAGCCTGTCCGGTGGTCGGGGCTGTCGCCATGGGGATACCTTGGTGTCCGGCGCCGCGCCCGGGCGCCTGAGCGAAGACGACTGGACGGTTGGCCACGCTAGCTTCCCCACCGCCGACTTCCCCGGCGCCTGATGCGACCCACCCGGGCGTTCCGGCGCCTCCATCGCGGCACATGGGGTCCACACGCGGGCCCGGCCGGCGCCGGCCCCGGCGCGGACCGTGGTGGTTCCTGGGCATTGTCGCCGTGTTGGCGGCAGGGCTCTCGGCCGCGGCCTTCTTCGCGCCGGCGCAGTGGGCCGGGCGCCTGATCCCGGGTGACTCCCTGGTCGACTCCGAGGCGGTGGCCTTCATGCCCGGCGCCGCCCTCACCACATCGGACCGGATCGATGCCGACGGCATCGAGGTGTTCGATCCCGCGGGCGAGATCCTGGTGCTCACCGTGTCGATCGACAGCGACCTGACCGTCGTCGACTGGATCAGATCCTCCGTGGACGACTCGATCGAGTTGCGCAGCCGGGAGTCGGTATTCGGCGAGCGCTCCAACCAGGAGCAGCGCGACTACAACCGGCACCTGATGAGCAGCGCCAAGGACACGGCCACGATCGTGGCGCTGGACCGCCTCGGCGTGCAGGCCGCGGACTTCACCGGCGTGCTGTTCGTGCAGGTGGTGCCGGGCGGCCCGGCCGACGGCCTGCTGAGGGGCACCGATGTGATCCTGTCCATCAACGGCCTTCCGGTGACCACCGTCGAGTCGCTGCGAGCGGTGCTGGCCGACCTGGACCCGGGCACGACCGCGACCGTCACCGTGCACAACACCGAGACCGACGAGCGCCGCGACGTGGACATCACCCTCGGCGCCCACCCCGACAGCGGCGGGGCGTACATCGGGGTCAGCGGGGTGACCGAGCGCGTCGAGAGGAGCCCCCTTCCCTTCGACATCGACATCAGCTCAGGCAACGTGGGCGGCCCCTCCGCCGGCCTCGCCTTCACGCTGGTGGTGCTCGACGTCCTCACGCCGGGCGAGTTGACGGGCGGCAAGCGGGTCGCGGTCACCGGGTCGATCCGCCTGGACGGCTCGGTGGGGGACGTCGGCGGTGTCGCGCAGAAGTCGGTGGCGGCCCGGGATGCGGGCGCCGAGATCATCATCGTGCCCGCAGCCCTGGTGGAGGAGGCCCGCTCGACCGCCGGCGAAGTCCCGGTGGCGGGGGTGGAGAACCTCGACGACGCGCTGGAGGTGCTGGCTGCCAACGGAGGCGATCCCGTGGGACGGTTGTATGGCTGACTTCGCGCCGAGGAGTCCGGCTGCGGGCGGGATGGTCCCGGCCGGGGCTGGTGCCGCCGTTTTGGCTGCTGCGGGTATGCCCGACCAGCATGGTTGCCCGGCGTACGATCAACAGGACCGGTCCCGCCCGCGACCCGGCTGGCGGATGACCGCGTCGGAGGAGCCATGGCAAACGGCGATGGACTAGACCCCGGAGCGGGGCTCGCCCCCGAGGAGCTCGAGCGCCCCGACTTCGACACGGTCCGGCGCGGCTACGAGCCGGAGCCGGTCCGCAGACGGCTCCGGGAGGCGGCCTCCGAGGTCCGCCGTCTCAACACCCTCGTCGAGTCGCTCCAGCAGCGTCTGATCGAGATCGAGGCTGCCCCCCAGGCGAGGATCGAGACCGCGCAGGTGGTGGAGGCCCTCGGCGACGAGGCGGCCCGCGTGCTGCAGGCGGCCCGGGACGCGGCCCGGGAGCGGCTGGCCCGCGCCGAGTCGCAGAGCGAGGAGATCACCGTCGAAGCCCGCGCGGCGGCCGCCGCCATCGTGGAGGAGAGCCGCGAGCAGGGCCGCGAGCTCGTCATCGAGGCCCGCAAGGTGAGAGAGCGGATCCTGTCGGATCTGGCCTTCAAGCGCCACACCCACCGGGTCGAGGTGGAGCAGCTCAGAGTCACCCGCGACCGCCTGCTGGAAGCGGTGTCGATCTGCCGGGAAGGGCTGGACGGCTGGATCGCGGACTTCGCCCAGGCGGGCCCCCAGGCCGAGGCCGCCGCGGCAAGGGCCGGTCTGCTGGTCGCGGCCGAGCCCGAGCTCACCGTCAGCGAGATGGAGGCGGAGATCCGGGCCGGTCGCGTCGCCGGAGTGCCCCTGGACGACGAGCCCGAGGAGGCCGCCCCCGACGGCGACGAGGCCGAGGCTGCCGTCGACGCCCCCGAACCATCCGAGGCTCCCGAGGCTGGAGTCCAGCCCGCCGGCGCCGGAGACGATGAGGTCGCCGCGCTGGTCGAGTTCGAGGAGCTGGACGAGCTGGATGAGGAGGATCACGACAGGCCCGACGAGGTCCTCGACTTCGGAACCAGCGACTACGTGGAGATCGTCGGCTACAAGAGCGAGCCGCCGTCCCGGCGGGCCGCGGTCGGCCTCTACGACGTGGAGGCCGAACCCGCATACGAGCCCGACGCCGCACCCGGAGCGGGATATGAGCACGAGGCCGATCGAGAAGCACTCCCGGCCGCCGGGACTGACGAAGCCTTCGACCGCGCCCTCGCGGCGGGCTCGCCGGACGCCGCCGCGATCTTCGCCCGGCTGCGGTCGATCACGAGCCAGCCCGTCGCCGGGCCGGCACCCGGCGCGCCCGCCGACGAGGCACCGGAGGCGGCAGGCCCGCCCGAAGCGGCCGCGGCCGGGGCGTCGGGCCCCGACGACCTGGTGGGCGCGGCCCGAGCCGTCGCCGTGGGCGGCATCGCGCGGCGGCTCAAGCGGCTGGTGGTGGACGAGCAGGGCGAGGTGCTCGACGCCCTCCGCCGCAGCGGGCCCCGCGCCGTGCGCAACATCATCTCGGGCGACGCCGGCCCGTACACACGCGCCGTCGTGGAGCCGCTGCAGGACTTCGCGTCCGATATCGACGTCAGCATCGACGACATCGACCTGAAGGCGGCCAGCGCCGCCATCGTCTCGATTCTGGTCGAGCCGGTGCGGTCCCGCCTCAGCGAGTTGGTCGACGACACCGACGATTCCGACGAGTTCGCCCGGGCGGTGCGGTCGATCTACCGGGAGTCGCGCTCACGCCGGGCGGAGGCGGCAGCCCAAGCCGCCGTCTCTGCTGGCTGGCCGGAGGCGGTATCGTGATCGGCGGTGCGCACCGTTTCTTCCATTCCCTCCGGCGGCCGACCGCGTTTCGGCAGTAGAAAAGCCCGATTCATCGCCCTGCTGGTAGCGGCCGGCCTCCTGGTCCTGCTGCTGTCGCTGCGGGGGATCGCCCGCTTCTACACCGACTACCTGTGGTTCGACTCGCTCGACCGCACCGACGTGTGGGGGCGGGTCCTGCTGGCCAAGGTCGCGCTGTTCCTGATCTTCGCGGTCGCGTTCTTCATCGTCCTCTGGGTCAACCTGATGATCGTGGAGCGGCTCGCGCCCAAGGTGCGACCGCCCGGGCCCGAGGAGGAGCTGCTCAGCCGCTACCACGCGCTGGTGTCGGGGCGCACCCGGCTCGTCCGCCTGGCGGTGTCGGTGCTGTTCTCGCTGCTGGCCGCGTCGGGCGTGTCGAGCCAGTGGGAGGAGTGGCTGCTCTTCGTCAACCGCAAGGACTTCGGGATCACCGACCCGCTGTTCAACACCGACATCGGGTTCTACGTCTTCCGGCTCCCGTTCCTGTCGTTCCTGGTGAACTGGGGCTTCGCCGCCCTGATGATCCTGCTGGTGGTGGTCGGCATCGCCCACTACCTCAACGGCGGCATCCGCCTCCAGGTCACGCCGGGCTCGCCGCGGGTGCAGCCGTCGGTGAAGGTGCACCTGTCGGCCATCCTGGCCGGTCTGGCCCTGGTCAAGGCGGCCGACTACTGGCTGTCGCGCTACGAGCTGACCGTGTCGGACCGGGGCGTGGTCGACGGCGCCCTCTACACCGACGTGAACGCCAAGCTGCCCGCGCTCAACCTGCTGCTGCTGATCTCGCTGGCCGCGGCGATCCTGCTGGTGGTGAACCTGCGCCGCCGGGGCTGGGTGCTGCCGGTGCTGGCCGTGGTCCTGTGGGCCTTCACCGCGCTGGTGGCGGGGAACATGTACCCCGCTTTCGTGCAGCGCTTCCAGGTGGATCCCAACACCACCGACCGCGAGTCCGTCTACACGGCCGACAACATCTCGGCCACCAGGGCCGCCTACTCGCTCGTGCCCGACAGCGACGTCGCGCTCGAGATCTTCGACTACACCGAGAACCCGTCGCCGGACCAGCTGCGCGCCGCGGCCCAGACAGTTCGCAACGCCCGGATCCTCGACCCGCTGACCCTCACCGACACCTTCGACAAGGACCAGGGCGAGCGCGACTTCTACCGCTTCTCGCCGGTGCTCGACGTCGATCGCTACGAGGTGGACGGCGAGCTCACCCAGGTGGTGCTGGCCGCCCGGGAGCTCAACCTGAGCGAGCTGGGCTCGTGGGAGCGCCAGCACGTGGCCATCACCCACGGCTACGGGGTGGCCATCGCCCGGGCCAACGTCACCGACGTGCGGGGCAGCCCGGTGTTCATCGCCGGCGGGCTGCCCGTCGACGTGGATCCGTCGATCGATGTGGGACTCGACGAGCCCCAGATCTATGTCGGCGAGGAGCTGGAGGGCTACTCGCTGGTCGGGGCCACCCGCGACGAGGTCGACTACGTCGACGGCCAGGGCAACGAGGCCAGCTTCCGCTACACCGGCGACGGCGGCGTCAACATGGGGTCGTTCCTGCGCCAGACCGCCTTCGCTCTGCGCTTCGGCCAGCTCGACCCGCTGATCTCGGACTTCGTCTCCAGCGACACCCGCATCATCTACATCCGCGACGCGCAGGACCGGGTGAACAGCGTCGCCCCGTTCCTGGAGTTCGACTCCGACGCCTATCCGGTGGTGTTCGACGGCCGCATCCACTACGTGCTCGACGCCTACACCACCACCAACCGCTACCCGTACTCCCAGGGCGCCGACAGCAGCGGCCTCGACCCCACCTCCGAGCTGGCCACCTCCGGCGTCAACTACATCCGAAACTCGGTCAAGGCCGTCGTCGACTCCTACGACGGCGATGTGACCCTGTACGTGATGCCGGTGCAGGATCCGATCATCGAGGCATGGCAGTCGGCCTTCCCCGACCTCTTCACCGACTTCTCGGAGATGCCCGAGGATCTGCGCGACCATCTGCGCTTCCCGACCGACCTGTTCACCGTGCAGACCAACATGTGGGCGGCGTACCAGGTGTCGTACCCCGAGGCGCTGATCATCGGCACCGAGCGCTGGGCGGTGGCCCAGGACCCGGGCCGCAGCGTGCTGGCCGGCGGCACCGCCGAGGCCGTGGTCGGGGAGAGCGGGCTGCTGACCAGCCGGGAGCGCAGGGTGCCGGCCTACTACTCGCTGATCCAGCTCCCCGGTGAGGAGGATGCCTCGTTCGTGGCCCTGCGCTCGTTCGTTCCCACCTCCGACGACGACAGCCGCAAGGAGCTGACCGCGTTCATGGTGGGCGAGACCCGCCCCGACGGGACGTCGCGCCTGGTGTCCTATGAGATGTCCAACCTCCTGGCGCCCGGTCCGGCCATCGTGGCGTCGAACGTCTCCACCAACCCCGACATCAGCCGCGAGCTGACCCTGCTCAACGACCAGGGCTCCCTCGTCGACTTCGGCGACATGCTGCTGCTGCCCATCGAGGACTCGGTGCTGTACGTGCGTCCCATGTACGTGCGGGCACAGGGAACCCAGATCCCGCTGCTGGCGGGAGTCATCGCCTCGGTCGGCAACCGCACCGCGCTGGGCAAGACGCTGGGCGAGGCCCTCGACAAGCTCTACGCGGGCACCGACGTCAGCGGCGTGGCGATGTCGCCCATCGTCACCGACGGCGACATCCCGCTGTTCGACGACACCGGCGCGGAGGCGCCCGACGACGCGCCCTCCGTCACCGACACGCCCTCCGTCGACCTCGGCGAGCTGACCCCGACCGAGACCCAGCAGCTGATCGACGAGCTGGCCGAGTTGCGGCGCCGCCAGGACGAGATCCTGGCCCGCCTGCTGGAACAGCTCGAGAACTAGCCGCTGCGCCGCCGGCGGCCGGCGGGTGGCCGGCGTCGAATGCCGCCGCCGCAACGACAGACGCAGCCGAAGGCATCGATCCTGGTGGCCGGTCGAGCGCTGTGTTGAGTGCCGCCCGAGCGCCGGGTTAGGTTTGGGGATGGCCCGGCCCGCGAGAGGTACATGAACGAGCGCGGCACCGGTGGAGGAGGGGGTGGACCGTTCGGCGGCCTGACCCGCTCGCTGGGCCTGCGTCATGTGTTCGTGCTGAGCACCGGGGCGATGCTCAGCTCAGGCCTGTTCCTGCTGCCCGGGCTGGCCGCGGCCGAGGCCGGGCCGAGCGCGGTGCTGGCCTACCTCCTAGCCGGCGTGGTGGCGGTGCCCGCCATGCTGAGCGTGGCCGAGCTGTCCACGGCCATGCCCCGCGCCGGGGGCGCCTACTACTTCCTGATGCGGGCCTACGGACCGGCAGTGGGAACCGTCTCGGGCATGGCCACGTGGCTGTCGCTGGTGCTCAAGGACGCCTTCGCGCTGGTCGGGATGAGCGCCTACCTCAACATCGTGTTCGACGTGCCGGCCAAGCCGCTGGCGGTGGTGCTGATCGCCGGGTTCACCGTCGTCAACATCTTGGGCACCCGGGCCAGCGCTCTGGTGCAGATGCTGCTGGTGGGCTTCGTGCTGGCCGTGATGGGCTGGTTCGTGGTGGCCGGGCTGCCCCAGACCGGCTCGGGCGGCGGCGGGAGCCTGGACCCGTTCTTCGCCGACGGCACGGGCGGGCTGGTGAGCGTGATCGGGCTCGTGTTCGTGTCCTACGGGGGCCTCACCAAGGTGGCCAGCGCGGCCGAGGAGATCAACGACCCGTCCCGCAACATCCCGCTGGGAATGGGCCTGTCGCTGCTGGTGAGCACCGCCCTCTACACGCTGGGGGTGCTGGTGGCGGTGGCGGTGGTGCCGGCGTCGCAGCTGCACGACGACCTGGCCCCGATCTACACCGCGGCCGTGGAGGTCATGCCCACCGCGGGCGCGGTGCTGGTGGTGGTGGCTGCAATGGCCGCGTTCTCGTCGGCCACCAACGCCGGGATCCTGGCCGCGGCCCGCTACCCGCTGGCCATGAGCCGCGACCGGCTGGTGGGCGAGAGGCTCGGGCGGCTCAACCGGTTCAACACCCCGGCCTGGGGCGTCGCCCTCACCGGGTTGGGGATGGCGGTGGTGGTGCTGGCGCTGGACGTGGCCGCCATCGCCAAGGTGGCCAGCGCCTTCGTGCTGCTGACGCTGGCTCTCGTGAACTCGGCGGTGCTGGTGCTGCGGGCGTCGCGCATCGCCTCCTACGCGCCGGGGTTCACGGCCCCGCTGTTCCCGTACCTGCAGCTGGCCGGGATCGTCATCGACGTCTACCTGATCGTCGAGCTGGGAGCGGTGGCGCTGCTGCTGACCGGGGCGTCGGTGGTGCTGGGAGTGGCCGGGTACCTGTTCTACGGCCGCACCCGCTCGCTGCACGTCGGGGCGATCTACCACGTGTTCGAGCGCTGGGGGAGGCTGGTGGACCGGGGCCTGGACCGCGAGCTGAGCGCCGCGGTGCAGAGCCACGGCGTGCGGTCCGCCGACGAGTACCCGGGTCTGATCGCCCGGGCCGCGGTGGTCAACATCGGCGACGGCGAGGACATCAACGAGGCCGCGGTGCGAGCCTCGGAGGTGCTGTCGAGCCAGACGAACGTGGACGTGGCCACCGTGACCGACCGGTTCCTGGAGTCGGGCTCGCTGTGGATCCAGCCCTCGGAGCTGCACCCCACGGCCACACCGGTGGCCTTCTTCGACACCGACGACGACTACCTGGTGATCGTGCGGGCCGCGGGCGGCATCCGCATCCCGGCGGCCTGGGGAGGCCGCGACGAACGGGTGAAGGCGCTGTTCTTCCTGGCCGGGTGCAGCGCCGAGCCGGGCCGGGTGCTTCGCCTGGCCGGAGAGCTGGCCGCCTACCTGCACTCGGACCGGGCGGAGGCGGTGGCCGAGGCCGCCTTCGAGGCCGAGGTCAAGGAGGCTCTGCTGCCGGACCTGTCGATCGGCCAGTACGCGCTGATGCCGGAGCTGTCGACCTCGGCGCTGATCGGGCGCCGGGTGGGCGCGCTCACCATCGACAGCGGCTTCTTTCTGGAGGCGGTCAGCCGCGAGGGCCGGGTGCTGCGGGCCGAGGCGGACCTGGTGCTGGAGGCCGACGACCAGATCACCGTGCTGGGTCCGCCCGACAGCCTTCCCGACCTCGACGGCGTCACCCGGGTCCTGGCCGACTGAGAATCGGGGCCCTTGCGAGCCGGTGGGCGGCCTTGCCATGCTCCGAGGAATCTCGGGAGAGATGTGTGTCGTATGCCGGCGCGAATCGCACCGAGATTCCGGCCTCGCGCCGTATGGGCCGCGTTGTCCCGTCCATCCGCTCGGCCTCTAGGTTGAGCGGGTCGGCCGGCTCCGACCGAAGGGGATCGACATGGAACTGGCAGGGGCTGCGGCCATAGTCACCGGCGGCGCGTCGGGCATCGGACGGGCGTGCGCCAACCGCCTGGCCGGGCTGGGCGCGCACTGCGTGATCCTCGACATCCAGGCGGACAGGGGCGCCGAGGCGGCCCGGGAGGTCGGCGGGCTGTTCGTGGAGGGCGATGTGGCCGAGGAGGAGCCGGTGCAGGCCGCGGTGGAGGCTGCCGGTGAGCTGGGTCCGCTTCGGGTTCTGGTCAACTCGGCCGGGATCGCCTCCGCGGTGCGCACCGTGGACCGCCACGGCCAGCCGATGCCGCTGGAGCGGTTCGAGCGGGTGGTGGCCACCAACCTGATCGGCACGTTCAACTGCATCCGGCTGGCCGCCGCGGCCATGGCCCGCACCGAGCCGGCGGACGCCGACGGTCAGCGGGGGGCGATAGTGAACATGGCATCGGTGGCGGCCTTCGACGGCCAGACCGGCCAGAACGCCTACTCGGCCTCCAAGGGCGGGGTGGTGGGCATGACCCTGCCGATCGCCCGCGACCTGGTGCCCATCGGGGTGCGGATCAACACCATCGCGCCCGGGCTGATCGACACGCCCATCTACGGGGTCGGAGAGGCGGCCGAGGAGTTCAAGGCCCGTCTGGCCGAGGGCGTGCTGTTCCCGAAGCGCCTGGGCACCGCCGACGAGCTGGCCTCGATGGTGATGGAGCTCCTCACCAACGACTACATGAACGGCGAGACCATAAGGGTCGACGCCGGCGTCCGCCTGCCCCCGAAGTAGGGGCCTCGCCGGAGGGTCGGGCGGCGTTGCGGGCAGTTCGCCGCGCCCGGTAGGATCGCTCTGCGGGGTGGAGCAGTCTGGTAGCTCGTCGGGCTCATAACCCGAAGGTCGTAGGTTCAATTCCTACCCCCGCCACCAATGTGATGTGTCAAGACATAGGAACATCGCGAACCCACGCGGCAGCGGTGTTTCGGGCTTGGGGTTGGTAGTCGCGGTTTGGGTTGAGGGTGAGCTGTCGCAGTAGTTCGCCGGTGGTTGGGTTGATGATGCGGATGTTGAG